>DHUL01000029.1:12286-14189 GCA_002409145.1 Bacteroidales bacterium UBA5235 | reverse complement strand
TAGCAGAACTCCCTGTAAACCTCATCGGAGAAGAGGAAGAGGTCGTGTTTTCTTACAATTTCACCCAGTTGCATCAGCTCTTCCTTTGAATAGAGAGCTCCTGTCGGATTGTTCGGGTTGCATATCAGTATTGCCTTCGTTTTGGGTGTGATCTTTTTCTCGATCTCGGCAATTGAAGGCAGTGCAAATTCGTCCTCGATGAATGACGTGACCGGCACAATTTTAATGCCGGCAGTGGTAGCGAATCCATTGTAGTTGGCATAGAACGGTTCAAAAGTAATCACCTCTTCACCCGGATTGAGGCATGACATGAACCCAAAGAGCACAGCCTCCGAACCGCCGGTAGTAACGATGATTTCAGTATGGTCAACATCAATCCCGATCTTCCTGTAACTTTCGGCGAGTTTACGTCGGTATGACTCATTACCTGCCGAGTGGGTGTACTCAATGACCCTGAGGTCCATATTCTTAAGTGCCCTGAGAGCTGCTTCGGGAGTGTGTATGTCGGGCTGCCCTATGTTGAGGTGGTATACCTTAACCCCCCTGCGTTTTGCCTCTTCGGCGTAGGGTACCAGTTTACGGATGGGTGATGCCGGCATCATCCCGGCCTTTTCTGAAATCTTTGGCATGACTGTAAATTTATAACACTTATAACTTACCGTCCCAAATGTATTCAAATTCAAACAACGTGAAAATGATTTTGCGCATAAGCCCGGCCACTTTTTCCATACTGACAACAAAATGTTAATTTTGTGCCCTTAAATCGCAAATCGCACATCGCACATCGTAAATCGCAAATCACATATCCCATGACCGAGATTCCTTCAAAATATGATCCGGCTTCCGCAGAGGGGAAATGGTACAGTTACTGGATGGAAAAGGGATTTTTCCGCAGCAGGCCTGACAACCGTGAACCTTATACCATTATCATTCCGCCGCCGAACGTCACCGGGGTGCTTCACATGGGGCATATGCTCAACAATACCACCCAGGATGTGCTCATCAGGCGTGCCCGTATGCTTGGTCTCAATGCCTGCTGGGTGCCGGGCACTGATCATGCAAGCATTGCCACCGAAGCCAAGGTCGTTGCTAAACTGCGCAGTGAAGGAATAGAGAAGAGGTCAATTACCCGTGAGCAGTTCCTGGATCATGCATGGGAGTGGACCCATAAGCACGGAGGCATTATCCTTGAGCAGCTGAAGAGGCTCGGGGCATCATGTGACTGGGACCGCACCCTGTTCACCATGGATGAACCTCGTTATACATCCGTGATTAAGGTTTTTGCAGACCTGTATGAAAAAGGATTGATCTACCGCGGAGTACGCATGGTCAACTGGGATCCGCAGGCACTCACGGCTGTCTCTGACGAAGAGGTTGTCTACACTGAGGAGAAGTCAAAACTCTACTATGTACGCTACAGGATAGTCGGAGAGGAAAATTATGTTATGGTAGCCACCACCAGGCCGGAGACCATACTGGGTGATACAGCAGTCTGCGCCAATCCGAATGATGAGCGCTATGCTCATATGAAAGGCAAAAAAGTCATTGTACCCATGGCCAACCGGGAGGTTCCTTTCATCTTCGATGAGTATGTTGACATGGAGTTTGGCACAGGATGCCTCAAGATCACCCCTGCACATGACATCAATGATTATGAGATAGGACTCAGATACAACCTGCAGAGCATCGACATCTTCAATGATAACGGTACCATCTCTGAAGCTGCAGGCATGTTCACCGGCAAGGACCGGTTCGAGGCCCGTGTCCTTGCTGAAGAGGAGCTTCGCCGTACAGGCGCTCTTGTAAAGGTTGAGGATTATAAAAACAAAATTGGCAGGTCAGAGCGCACCCATGCGGTCATTGAGCCGAAACTCTCATTGCAGTGGTTCCTGAAGATGAAGGA
>DHUL01000029.1:0-12058 GCA_002409145.1 Bacteroidales bacterium UBA5235 | reverse complement strand
AAGTTCAGGAATGTTTACAGGCACTGGATGGAAAATGTGCACGACTGGTGCATCAGCAGGCAGTTATGGTGGGGTCAGCGGATCCCGGCATGGTATTACAGCAACAATGAGTTTGTGGTAGCCGTAAATGAAGAGGAAGCCCTGAAGAAGGCCCGCAGTGTAACCGGCAGGGTTGACCTGACCATGAATGACCTCCGCCAGGATGAGGATGTGCTTGATACATGGTTCTCTTCATGGCTATGGCCGATTACCTGCTTTGACGGTATTAATCACCCTGATAACGAGGACATTAAATACTATTATCCCTCCAATGTCCTGGTGACTGCCCCGGACATCCTGTTCTTCTGGGTTGCCAGGATGATCATCGCAGGATATGAGTACCGCGGGCGCGAACCGTTTGGTGATGTATACCTTACCGGCATGGTTCGCGATAAGCAGAATCGCAAGATGTCGAAGTCGCTCGGCAACTCTCCCGATCCCATAGGGCTCATAGACAAGTACGGAGCTGACGGAGTGAGAGTTGGCATGCTTCTCTGCTCGCCGGCCGGGAATGATCTTCTGTATGATGACAGCCTGCCGGAGCAGGGGCGTAACTTTGCCAACAAGATATGGAATGCCTTCAGGTTGGTGATATCAATGAATCCTGATGACAGTGTTGAGCAACCTGCGGCTTCGGAGGCAGCTGTTATATGGATGCGCAACACCATAGATAAAACACTTGCGGATATAGAGGACAGCTTTGTACGCTACCGTATCTCAGATGCACTGATGCAGGCTTACAAACTATTCTGGGATGATTTCTCGGGATGGTTTCTCGAGATCATTAAACCTGCCTTTGGCAAGCCCGTCGACGGTGTGACATATCATGAGACCATAGCCATTTTTGGTGATCTGATGAAGATTCTTCATCCCTTCATGCCGTTTATCACAGAGGAGATATGGCAGAGCCTGGCAGTCAGGCCCGAAGGCAGCAGTATCATGGTTGAAGATATGCCGCTTCCGGCGCCTTATGAGGCCGGAATGCTGATGCGCTTTGACACGGTACGCGAGATAGTCAGCGCAGTACGTGCAGTCAGAAAGGAAAAGAATATCCCGTTACGCGAGCCCCTGGTTCTCTGTGCTTCGCCCGGGGCAACCGGAAACGAGTTTGACCAGGTTATTATACGCATGTGCAACCTCTCTGAGATCAGGGTGGTTGATGGCAAGGTTGAGGGAGCAGCTTCCTTCAGGATTGGCACATCTGAATTCTTTGTTCCCCTGAGTGAGGGCATTGACCATGAAGATGAGATCCGGAAGCTCAAGGAGGAGCTGGTTTACCAGGAAGGATTCCTGGCCTCCGTGCTGAAGAAGCTTTCAAATGAGAAGTTTGTTTCCAACGCTCCTCCCAGAGTTCTTGAGACAGAGCGAAAGAAAGAGGCTGACTCTCGGGCCCGGATAGCCACCATCAGGGAGAGCCTGGCACATCTGCAAAAAAAATAATCTGATTTACTGTTTGGTGATTGTGTAGTTGCCGTTACCCAACTGTTCTGACTGCCATCCGTCATTGAGCACCAGGAGCCATCCGTCACCAGATACGTGGTTTCTCTCAACCAACAGGTCCCTTGCACTCACCCTTATAGTGCGGAGGTCATTTGTGATAAGCGCACCTCCCTTATAAACTGCCAGCTTGCCCCAGTTGTCTGACACGCGGAGCTTCTCATAGAGAGTGCCCAGGGTATCCAGATAGTCTATATCCTCCGGCTCGAAGCTGAAGTTAGGACTCTCCATGGTTATTGTAACCACCGGCTTTTCGTTGAATGTTGTCACAATCCGGTGGGTATACTCGTTTATCATTTCCTCGCGTTTACTCTCCTCTGTCCTGATAGCCTGGATATCATAATTGAATGCCAGTGAGCCGGCCACGTCGCGGCATACTGATGGCAGTGTCACCCCGTAGGCGTCAAGAACAGCCTTGCCCAGGTCGAAGTCCGGTGTCCGGATTTGTTTGAAATCGAAATCCTTGTCATTCAGAAGCATGGCATAAAGGGCCCCGTTAACGAATCCGTAACCAAAGGCGTAGGAGTTGTTCTGATAGATTCTGTCAAGGTATTCGAGTATCCTTGTTCTTTTCTCCTGGGGCCCTGAAGTGTAAAGCTTGATATAGGTGAATGTTGTCAGCCCTTCGAAGTTTTCAAACTTGTTCTCATCTGTTATGGCTGTGGGGAAGAGCTCACGTCTCGCTCCGCGGAAGACCAGGGCATCACGGATAGCCTGGTCACGCCTCTCGCCTGAAGAGGTGATTGCGTTGGTCAGGGCCTTCCATTCAAGCTTCAGGTAGAGCCTGGCATTCTTTTCGTTGAGGTGCCTGGTGCTGAAGGTCGAAGGCTTCAGCCCGTGCCTGTCCTGGAAACAGTGGAAAAGACTGTGTATTGTGCGGGTGGACATCCGGTAACGGTCCTCCTTCTCGGGAAGGGGGACCATTGCATACTTCACTCCGCCAAACTCAATGAGGTTGTTTGCAATAATTCTCTCCTTCGGGAGGATTCCGCTGTAAACGCCCTCCTTTTCCCTGAGCAGACCCTCCTTATCGGGGAAGTTGGCATAGAGGGTCCTGCTGTGGCCATCGACATACATAACTGGCCCGAAAAGGTTTTCACCCCACAGTCTGCCATTGTCGCTGTTGCATATTTCCTCAACGATGCTGAAGTATTCCTTTGCCTTTGCTGCATTGAACCAGAAAGCATTCTCCTTATTCTGGCATGAAGCAAGGATCAGCAGGGCAGATATGAATACAGCTTTCCTCATCCGTTTGAAAACTTAAGGATCAAAAATAGTAAAAATAGATTTATACAGGCAGTTGGCATTTGCCTCCATGGATTCATTCATGATTTTGTTCCTGTATTTTGCATCTAAAAAATTTTACATTTGTCCATCAACAAAAAAGATCAAATAATGAGCAATGACATACTTATGAGCCGTAATGAGCTGGTGCAGTTTCTCAGAAAGCCTGCTGACCAGTTCACATCAGAAGACATCGTGCGTTTTATTGAGGCCAAGGGAATCAGGATGGTCAATTTCAGGTACGCAGCAGGTGACGGCAAGCTCAAGTCGCTTAATTTCGTTCCTTACAGCCGTGAGCATCTGGCTCTTATAATGACGGCCGGTGAGCGTGTTGACGGATCCAGCCTGTTCTCCTTCATTGAGGCTGGCTCGAGCGACCTGTATGTCATGCCCCGTTATCGCACTGCGTTTGTGAATCCCTTCACTCAGACACCCACCCTTGAGATCCTCTGTTCATTCTATAACTCGGAAGGCAAACCTCTTGAGAGCTCTCCTGAGTATATTCTCCGCAAAGCGATAAAAAGGTTTACTGCCTCCACAGGGTATACAATCAGAGCCCTCGGTGAGTTGGAATATTATGTCAGATCGACCACCGAAACATTATATCCCCTCTTTGACCAGAAAGGTTATCACCAGTCGAAACCCTTTGCCAAGTTTGAAGACCTGCGTGTAGAGGCGCTCGAGCTGTGTGCCAGGGCGGGATGCCATATCAAGTATGGTCACTCAGAGGTAGGCAGTTTCTCAAAGAACGGAGATGATTATGAACAGCATGAGATTGAGTTCCTGCATGTTCCACTGGATGAGGCCGTTGAACAGCTGCTGATAGCCAAATGGATACTCAGGATGCTCGGTTACAAGTACGGGGTGGAGGTCAGTTTTGCACCGAAAATCACTGTAGGCAAGGCCGGTTCCGGGATGCACATTCACCTCATGCTGGAAAAAGATGGCAATAACATTATGGTTGACAATGGTAAGCTGAGTGAAGTTGCCTTGAAGATGATTGCAGGCATTCTGGACCTGAGCAAGGGTCTTACTGCCTTCGGAAATACAATCCCGACGTCGTACCTGAGGCTTGTTCCTCACCAGGAGGCTCCCACGAACATATGCTGGGGTGACCGCAACCGGTCTGTACTTGTGAGGGTACCACTCGGTTGGCTGGGTGCATCTCAGATGATACATGATGCCAACCCGGCTGAGCCATCGGGCAAGGCTGAAAAGGTCTCCCGGCAGACTGTCGAGCTTCGTTCGCCTGACGGCTCGGCCGATATTTACCTTCTCATGGCGGGCATAGCTGTTGCCATACAACATGGTCTTGAGATGCCCGGTGCATTGGAAATGGCGGATAAGCTCTATGTCAATTACAACATCTTCAGGGAGAAGGAGAAGGCTGAGGCGAAGAAACTTGAGTCACTGCCTGCATCATGCTGGGATTCAGCTGAGGCACTGCTGAGCCTTCGCAAACACTTTGAGAAGGATGGTATTTTCCCGGCCGGTGTCATCGATGCACTTGCTGTGAAGCTGAAGTCATATAAGGACAAGAACCTGAGTGAGGAGCTTTACGGCAACAATGAAGCTATTGCTAAGCTCGTGAAGGAATACCTGCATTGCGGGTAGGTCATTCCCTTTTCTGCAGCTTGTTGCAGGTGGCGGCCCTGATGCTGACATTGAGTTCAAAGCCCACCAGCAGAGCCACCGAGTTGAGGTACAGCCAGATAAGTATCACGATCAGGGTTCCTATTGAACCATAAAGCTTGTTGTACTGGCCGAAATTGTTTACATAGGCCGAGAATGCCAGGGAGGTGATGATGAAGAGACTGGTGGCAAGTATAGACCCGGGGGAGATATACCGGAAGTCCTTTCTGCGGGCCGGAACAAGATAGTAGAGGGTTGAGATGGCAAAGAACAGCATCACGATGATGAGGATCCACTTGAAGGTCATCACGATATAGAAGACCAGGTTCATCTCCAGCACCCCGATCTCAACGAGCCTGTTGACTACCAGCCGGCTTAGGATGATCAGTGCGCCGGCTGCGGAGAACATAATAAGGATAAAGACCAGCAGGAAGACCGCTATCTTCCTCTGCTGTATCCATGACCGGCTCACGAAGTCATGCACCGATACGTTGAACGCATGCATCAGCGCATGAATGCCGTTGGTTGAGAAGATGATCGTTGCGAAGAACATCACTACCAGCAGGGTGCCGCTTCTTTTGGTAATTACATCGATAATTGTTGTTTCGAAAAGGTTATATGCTGACACCGGCAGGAAGTTCTCGAAAAGTTTTACCAGCTCAGACTGGAAGTTCGGGATAGGCACAAACGGTATCAGTGTGAAGAGGAATATTGTTGCCGGAAGCAGTGCCATCAGCATGTTAAAGGCTATGGAGGAGGCCCTGGTTACAAGCACTCCGCGGCCGAAGAGTCCCTTTACAATAAGTTTTGCCACCAGTTCCAGTGGTGCTCCGTCAAAGCCTGGCAGCACGGCTTTTCTAATCCCGTTGGTTTTTGCGATCAGTGTCTCCCTGGCGCTCATAAAATAGGTTTCAATAGGCTTTCAGGCTCATATCAAGGCTTTTTATGTGATGGGTCAGAGCCCCTATTGAAATGTAATCGACGCCGCACAGGGCATAATCCCTCACGTTTTCGAGGGTGATGCCTCCCGATGATTCCGTCTCCGTTCTCCCGGCGATGAGAGCCACTGCTTCCTTCGTATCGGCAATGCTGAAGTTGTCAAGCATGATGCGGTCAACGGCTCCTGCTTCCAGTATCTCCCTGACCTCTTTCAGGTTGCGGGCTTCCACCTCTATTCTGAGGTCAAGCCGTTTCTCACGAAGGTAATCTTTAGTGCCCCTGATTGCTGAGGCTATTCCCCCGGCATAATCAATGTGGTTGTCCTTCAGCATGATCATGTCATAGAGTCCCATTCGATGGTTGACTCCTCCTCCTGTGCGCACTGCCTCCTTTTCCAGGGCCCGCATACCCGGGGTGGTTTTACGTGTGTCAGTGATTTTTGCGCGGGTGCCACTGACTTTTTCGGAATAAAGGGAGGTGGCAGTTGCTATGCCGCTCATTCTCTGCATAATGTTAAGCACAAGTCTCTCGGCACGCAGGATTGATTGAGCTTTTCCTGTCACTGTGAGGGCTATGTCGCCGTATTTGACTCTGTCGCCGTCGAGAAGCAATATCTCTGTCTGCAGGGTCGGATCGGCAATACTGAATACCTCGCGTGCAACGCGAAGCCCTGAGATGATGCCGTGTTCCTTTACTATAAGCCTGGCACGGCCGATGGCGCTGTCAGGGATGGATGCAAGTGAACTGTGATCACCGTCACCGGTGTCTTCGGCGAGGGCGTTGATAATAAATGACTGCAGCTGGTTATCACTCATTGTCAGCCTCAATCCTGATCTGGTGAATGAGCGGACTGCCGTCAACTTTCTTTAGCAGGAAGTAAACCCTGAATTTGCCTTTATCGGTCTCCAGGTTCGCAATTGCATACTGGGCGTCTCCCCTTGCACCCTGATGCTTGATGACAAATTCACGTGAGCGGTAGCGGGTAAAAAAATCCTTCAGTATAGTTTCGGCTACACTCTTGCTGTAAAAATCCTCCTTCCCCGGAAGGACCAGCTCAACGGTTTTGTTAAAGTATTGGGAGAGCCCTGAAGCGCTTCCCGTACGGAAAGCGATTGCAATACCTGCGGGTATACTGGGCTGATCCTGGGCAGCGAGCAGAAATGCAAAGGTGAGAAGCACACCTGTTGTTGCCATAATCTTTTTTCTCATTTTGTTTCCTTTATGCTTTACATGTAAGGACAAAGCAAATTTAACCAAATATATCAAAAACCGAACCACTTTTAATTATCGGTCGGCCGCACCTGCTATAAAGGGCTTAATTGCTATATTTGCCATACTCAACAGAAACCTGGGAGATAGATGAAGATGGTTCTCCTGCTGACCGGAAAAACTGATCAGTCATGGATAAGAGACGGGGTGGCGGAATATGAGAAGAGGATCTCAAAGTACGGCCGTCTTGAAACAATCACACTGCCTGATGTCAAAAATCCGGGTAACCGCCCTGCAGAATGGGTAAAGGCAAGGGAGGCAGAGAAGATGCTGGCACAGGTCCGGAGTGATGATCACATGGTCTTGCTTGATGAACGCGGGAAGAGTTATTCGACACTGGAGCTTGCTGAATGGATGCGCCGGATAATGATGCTGCCGGCAAAAAGGATTCTGTTTGTGGTGGGAGGGCCCTATGGCTTCGATGCCTCCGTAACAGCAAGGGCTGATCATATGCTATCCCTCTCCAGGCTCACCTTCTCACACCAGGTGGTACGATTATTGTTCGCGGAACAACTATACAGGGTACTGTCGGTCATTGCCGGAGATCCCTATCATCATGAATAGCCATATGGCTGAGAAACTGAAGAACATCAGGACAGTAGGAGTGGCCCTTCTCATTGCCATTGCACTTGGTGCAATGGCTGACTTTCTCTATTTCAGCGACCTGGAGTGGCGTTGCCGCACTAAACGCGTTGACGCAAAGCTCACATCACTTGAGAATGATGCACAGAAGCTGCTCAGGACAGCTGAACAGGAGATCTCCGAAGCGGGTGATTCTTCGATCCTGTTCCGAAGCTCCCTTGGGAGCAACGCCCTGAAGAAAGGGATCACACTGCTGGTTTACCGTGAGGGACGCATAGTCTACTGGTCTGATAACAGTGTTGCATTCCCGGTGATCTATGAGCAGCACTTTGATGAGCATAAACCGGTCTTCTACAGCAACGGCTGGTTCATACCCGTTCACCGGGAAAACAGTGAATATGAGATGTTGGCGCTGATAAAGGTATACAGGCAGTACCCGATTGTCAACGAAATTCTTCGGACAGGCTTCCCGGAAACATTTCCTCTCCCTGACGAGGCCCGGATCACCTTTGACCCTTCCGCCTCCGGCTTCAGGATATGGGGATCAGAGAAGGAGTTTCACTTCGGGCTGATTTTCCCTGAAAGGAAGCCCAACACCATAATCATAGCCATTCCGGCGCTGTTCTGGCTGGTGGTACTTTTCCTGTTGGTAAGAATGGTGAGCCTTCTTGCCCTGTACGTTGACCGGAAATCAAGTGTGGCCTCGGGCGTAGGCTTTGCATTTCTTGCACTTCTGGCGGTTTACGGAATCCTTCTACTTACAGGATTGCCTCGTTCGGTGACTTCGACTGAACTTTTTTCACCGTTTAACTGGTCAGCAGGCCGGCTGATGCCGACAGTAGGTCATGTTCTGCTTCTCGGTATACTTATTCTTTCGGGCATCAGGTTCACATTCAGGAGCGGCCGGTTCAGCAAGCCATATACCGGTCATGGCATGTCAAGGTACCTGGTCCCGGGTATGATGCTGGCATCAGGGTTTGTCATCTTCCTTCTGGTTGAGGCCTATTTCAGAGACCTGGTGGTAAATTCCGCAATCAGCTTTGAAGCATTCAGGATCCTTGACATGACTTTTATGAGCCTGGCCGGCATAGTCTCAGTGATGCTGTTGCTTACCGTTCCTGTGATACTCATCATGCGTGCGTTCAGGATGATGCATGGATGGCCGGTGCGTGAAGTCCTTGCGATAACCGGTTGTGCCGTCATGCTGCTCCCCCTGGCATGCCTGGTTGGCGTCGGATGCAACGGCTGGAGCATCCTGTGGGTACTGGTAATGGTCACCGCAATCATGATCAGGCAGAGGAGATCATATTCCGAGGTCTCACTCACTATCATCTTTTCAGTGATAACGGCCCTGCTTTCCACTGCACTTATAATCAAAAACTCCATCGTCAGGGAGGAGAGAAACATGAAGGTCATGGCCATCTCCCTGGCCAGTGACAATGATATGGTGGCAGAAGGGATGATCATTGATATGTGGCCTGCGCTGGAAGACGATACTGTTCTTGCCCGGATGGTTAAAAAGGAAATTATAACTCCCGGAGACATTAATACTATTTACAGGTACCTTGAGGAGGGCTATTTCTATGGTTACTGGCAAAACTATGATATCAGCATCGTAATCTGCGGCAATGACTCACCCCTCAGCCTGGGCTCAACCGGTGCCCAGGCGGAAAACTGCTTCGAATGGTTTGACAACCGCATCAGGAATGAGGGTGACACAATCACCAATACTGGTTTTTATTTCTTGCGTAACCAGACCGGAAGAGCCTGGTACATATCAAAGCTCCTTTATGAACTCTCGCCGGGTGTGACCAACGGGCTCTTCATTGAACTGGTCAGTCATATAGAGACCTACCTGGCAGGCTACCCTGAGTTGCTGCTTGATGGCGGGCATCAGAGATTTCCCATGCTTAAGGACATCTCCTATGCAAAATACAACAGGGGCGTCCTGGTTCTGAGATCAGGCGAATATCCATATGATGCATCAATTGCCGGGGGCCAGTCGGAGAGGGAGGAATTCAGGTTTGAAGATACCAAAGATCACAGGCATCTGTACTATACACTGGGTGACATGACCCTTGTTGTCACCACAGCCAGGGTAAAACTGCTTGACCGGACAATTACTTTCGCCTATCTCTTCATTGCCACTCTTATTTATGTTTTTATTCTGCTTGTCATCCTCACTCTGAGACCTGCCGAGTTCCTGAAGATGGATACCTTCCGCCGGCGCCTGCAGCTATCGTTTGCAGCTGTTCTTACCGTGGTCTTCATTATTGTGATAACCGGGGCACTTATTTTTAGCACAAGGCAGTTCCGCAACAATCACACAAGGATAATAAGTGAAAAAGCAACATCACTCTCAATAGAGCTGGAGCACAAGCTAACCTCGGAGGAGACGCTTGAGGGAGGATGGCATACTCCTGACTATCCCACACTTAATCATCTGCTGGTTAAGTTCTCAAATGTCTTCTTCACCGACATCAATCTCTATTCACCTTCCGGGAGACTCATAGCCACATCAAGGCCGGAGGTCTTTTCCCGCAAGCTTGAAGGCAGCATGATTGATCCTGTCGCTTTCGGTATACTTACATCCGGTGGCAGGGATGAGTATATTGGTATTGAGAGCATCGGGAACATGAATTTCCTTTCAGCCTATCTGTCATTTTACAATGAGGACAACAAGCTGCTGGCCTACCTGAACATACCATATTTTGCAATGCAGAACCTGCTGACAAGGGAGACTTCGAATCTTATTGTCACTCTTGTCAACTTTGCACTCCTGTTCCTTTTGATAATGATGTGGGTGGCGGTTTTTTTGAGTGAAAGGATTACCAGGCCGCTCAGTATGCTTCAGGAGGCAATGGCTTCGGTTGCCTACGGGAGGAAGAACGAACATATAAGCTATAACAGTCGCGATGAGGTTGGCGAGCTTGTGAGACAATACAACAGGATGACTGATGAGCTGGAAGAGAGTGCCGGCAAGCTTGCGCGCACCGAGCGCGAGATGGCCTGGCGGGAGATGGCCAGGCAGATTGCCCACGAGATCAAGAACCCTCTCACCCCGATGAAGCTCAATGTGCAGCAACTGTTAAAGTCCTGGAATGACAGGGTTCCTGATTTTGAGAAGAGAATCGAGAGCTTTACAGTCAACCAGATTGAATTTATCGATAACCTTTCCAACATTGCCTCAGCCTTCTCATCATTCGCAAAGATGCCGGTGGCAGAACCTGCCGAGGTAGACGTCCTGGCCCAGCTGAACACCACTCTTGCCATGTTCGGCAATGCCGATGATACAACCATCACACTGGAAAGCGGTAAAATCACCAGGGCAGTCGTGATGGCTGACAGGGAACATCTGAACAGCATCTTCTCCAACCTTCTCAAGAACGCAATTCAGTCTGTCCCTTCCGGCAAAAACGGCGTGATCAGGATAGTCCTTTCGGCTGATGATGCCCGCGTCAGGGTCAGATTTATAGATAACGGTACAGGCATTCCGGGTGAGCTTATTCCAAAAATGTTCACACCCAATTTCACTACCAAATCTTCAGGAATGGGGCTCGGCCTGTCAATAGTCAAGCGGTATGTTGAAGGGGCAGGAGGCAGGATCTGGTTTACAACTGAGCAGAACAATGGTAGTGTCTTTACAGTGGAGTTTCCGCTGCTCTACACCGTTCAGGATCAATAAACACAGGGTTCCTAAAATAATCTGCCCGATTCTCAGTTTTATTAAAAGTATTTCAGGAGACCATTAGCGGAATATGCCCCTTGATACCCGTCACATAGCCAGGAGTTTTCTTCTGATTGTTATTCAGATGATAGCCATTGGTGATGTTTTTGTGTCAGGGCAGACACCCCTCATCACCGGCCAGGTAAACAGTTATGCCAGGGTCACGGCTGTGGGTGCCGGCTATGTCATCGTGGATGACGCCAGCGGCTTTGCGGCAAATGATACAGTGATGGTCATGCAGATGAACGGTGTGGGTATCAACGCAGGCACCGGTCTTGAAGGCAATTATCAGAATACAATAGGCACCCCTGGCAGGTATGAGATAATCATTGTATCATCAGTCAATACCGGTACCCGAAGGGTTGACTTCACCCGTGTGTTGCTGAACGCTTATGATCCCACGGCGAAGGTACAGATTGTAAAGGTCAGGACATACCGTGATGCGGTTGTAAATGCCCGGCTCTCATGCCAGCCATGGGATTCGGCCTCGGCCACCGGAGGTGTCCTGGTTTTCATGGTCAAGGGTGTCCTGACGCTCAATGAAGACATCAATGTCTCAAGCGCGGGCTTCAGGGGGGGCATCATCTCCCAGGGCAATGGCCTGTGTCAGGCATCGAATGACACAATAAGATGGGAGTCATACAGCATCTGGTCACATGCGGCCGGCTACAAAGGTGAGGGCCTCGCAATGAGAACTGCAACTGACCTGCCGCTATACCCGGCCTTCATGAAAGGCAGGGGGCGCAATATGACCGGTGGCGGCGGAGGCAACGGACACTTCTCCGGCGGAGGAGGGGGATCGAACTACGGTGAGGGAAGCGTGGGCGACCAGGAAATGACGTCTGCTGAGTGTGCCAACCTTTATCCCGGCGGAAGGGGTGGTTATGCCGTTGCAGGCATTTCGACACTAAACAACGGCGTTTATATGGGTGGCGGCGGCGGCGCTTCCGTTTACCTGACTACCCCTACAACCTCTGCCGGTGCAAACGGCGGGGGCATTGTAATCATCCATGCTGACACAATTGTGGGTAACGGCAGGATCATCACCGCAAACGGCGCCGCCGCCAATAACAATACCACGGCAAATGC
>DHUL01000070.1:329-7144 GCA_002409145.1 Bacteroidales bacterium UBA5235 | reverse complement strand
GCCCTTATTGCCGATGCCGGGCATAACCTGAGCGACGTCCTTGCCCTGGTCTTTTCATGGATTGCAATAATTCTTTCTCAGCGCAAGTCGACTCTCAGGTATACCTACGGTTTGCGGCGGTCGACCATTCTGGTTTCATTGCTGAATACAATTATCCTTCTGGTTGCGGTCGCATTTATAGTTTATGAAACTGTTGACAGGCTGCGCAACCCGGTGAAGATCAATGCCGCAAATATGATCATTGTGGCGGCTGTCGGCATTGCCGTCAACGGTTTTACCGCCTGGCTCTTCCTTAAGGACCAGAAGAGGGACCTTAACATCCGGAGCGCTTTTGTCCATTTTATTGCTGATACGCTGGTGTCATTGGGGGTGGTTGTGACCGGGGTAGTTGTGGCATTCACCGGAATTCAGTGGTTTGACCCTGCGATTTCCTTCGTTATTGTCGGTGTGATACTTTACAGTTCCTACCACCTGCTTATTGATTCGGTTAATCTTGCCCTGGATGCAGTACCTGAACATATTGACATACTTGGGGTAAAGCAGTTCCTTGAGGCAGTGCCCGGGGTTGCCGGTGTGCATGACCTTCATGTCTGGGCGCTGAGTACCACCGAGACTGCCCTGACGGTTCATCTTGAAACAGTTTCACGTACAGACACCTCTTTCATTATTGCGATTCAGAAGCAGCTGGCAGAAGGGTTCGGCATCGGGCATGCCACAATACAGGTTGAGTACGGTGAACCGGCAGGTACAGGTGAGAATGTATGCAACTGAAAATACTATCGGTGAGGATTTAGCTACAATTAATCAGGCAGTATAATGGACCATGACCATTTGAGAGAGTTTTTGGATGAAAAGGCAGATCTGTACAACAGACCATCATTCATCGGGTTGGATCCGATCAGTATCCCGCACCGCTTTACAATGAGGGAGGATATTGAGATTGCCGGATTCCTGGCAGCCACAATAGCATGGGGTAACCGGGTGGCAATATTAAGGAGCGCTGACAGGATGCTTGCTTACATGGGCAACACACCGTACGATTTTATAATTAATCACCGCGACCGGGATCTGAAAGGTATCGACGGGTGTATTCACCGGACCTATTTTGCCGAGGACTTCATCTACTTTATCGAAGCCCTGAAATATATCTACCTTGAGAAGGGAGGAATGGAAGCAATATTTGCCAGGTATCAGAATGATGACTCACTGCAGCCGGCCATTCATGAGTTCAGGAAGATCTTCTTTGAATTGCCGCACAACAGCAGGACAGAGAGGCATCTCTCTGACCCCTTCAAAGGTTCTGCTGCCAAGAAGATCAATATGTTCCTCAGGTGGATGGTGCGAAACGATGACAGGGGAGTTGATTTCGGGTTGTGGAAGTCTGTCTCACCCGCTGTGCTCTCATGTCCGCTGGATGTACATTCAGGCAACGTGGCCCGCAAGCTGGGGCTGCTTACGCGTAAGCAAAGTGATGCAAAGGCAGTGGCGGAGCTTGATGCCGGGCTCCGGGAGATGGATCCGGCTGATCCGGTGAAATATGACTATGCACTGTTCGGGCTGGGAGTTTTCGAAAAGTGGTGACCGGATACGGAACCTCACGAAAGCCGGATAGCTTATCCGGCTGATATTCTGATGTGGGCCGAATTACCCCGGCTCTGTTTTTTATATGAGCATCAGTGCAATGCAGAAATGGAATTTCCGCATATTTACCTGTCTATTGAGAGGCTGTCCATTGATTGCTGTACCCATTTGATCAAAGACAACTTTTCAGCTGTACTCAGCTGTGCAGACCGGTGCATTATTTTATAGTACATCGGCGGCATGATATCATCCTCTATACTATTGCCAATGCCTTCAAGCTTACTTAGTTGCTTTCTTTGTGAGTAGGAACCAAAATCACTGAATTTCAGCTCACTCCCGGCTTCCTTTATATGATGAGCCATTAACCACCCTACTGGCTGGATATTTGAATACCAGGGGTAGTTTGTATTATTGCTGTGGCAATCGTAACAGGCATCTTTCAGAAGTGTCAGAACAGTATCAGGAATTATTACCACACTTGAAATATCAGTTGACAAATCCTGACTGTTTTGGTTACGTACCGGCCGTATGACCTGAATTGCAATAAATAATATTCCAGATCCCAGTAATATTCCTTTGGTGAGTTTCATTTTTTCCTGATTTCTTCCTGAATTGAACCACTTGTGAGCATGGCTTTTCCCATGTATGGATTTTTGAATTCCTTTGTCTCGCTTAACCAGAATCCCCCTTTTCCTTCATTGGACATTGAATCAAAAACTTTATAAAGGACCTGGTCACTACCGAATGTTTTTACCAGATCATAGATATCCTTACTGAGAATTACGAAATGTTCGCGCTGGTGTCCTATATTATCCGGATTTTCACCAATGTGTTCAGCCATTTCTTTTGCATCGGCAGAGATATCAGCCCATATTTTCAAATTTTCAGTTGTTAAGGATACTGTTCTTGTTTTGTCTATTGATACAACCAGCGCCTTGCCGCCACTTGCCGCATCGTTCCCGTTGTCATCTGCCAGCCCTTTACTGATTCGCATATATTGGGATACAATTTCTTTTATGGAAAATATATCGATCTCATCCTTTGTAGTTGAGGTACCAGAATTTTCGTTCCTGGAATAAGAAACAGGCCTGTTCAGGCTTCCATGCTTATCTGAGGGATTATTACTGTTGCTATTGCAGGATGCCAGAATAGTGACCACAACAGCAAATCTAAGAATTAAATTCTTCATATCCTTTGATTTAATTGTTAAAAGGTTAAACAATCATTTGATAATCTGGTTAATCTTTTAGTAAATGAGAGTCTCCTTTGTTTCTCCGCAACTGATCATTTCTTCTCCGTAATATGGATTATTGATCTCATTAATTTCACTTAACCAGTAAGCCCCCTTGTCATTGAAAGCCATCGGGCAAAATTGGTAATAGGTGGTTTTTCCCATTAAGCCGAAGGTCTTTATGGCTTTGTAAAACTGGTTGCTGAATTCAGAAAAAGCCAAACGCTGTTCTCCTATGTTACCGGAGGAAATGATTGACTTAATTTGTTTGTTAAGGTCTTCCAGCAGACTCTTCCATTGCATATGGGCATCACCGGCAAGTAATTTCATATCAACCTTTGTAAGGGTTTGCTGAACCCCTTGAGCTGCCAGTTTTGCCTTATTTACATTGCTTTGTACCAGGGCATTTTTTAGGATTATGTATTGGTCAAAGACATTGTTGAATTGCATTGTAAAGTCCATATTCACAGTTATTTGTCCCGGCAATTCTGTAGATTTGCCTACGGACATATTCTTGCCGGCCATATCTGTGTCAGCTCCAGGTTGAAAAGTCCCTTGATTTTCATCACCCGGCATGATCATTCCCGGCATTGAAGATGTTTTTCCAACCTGCGGATTCATCATACTTGGTTTACCTTGCAACTGGGCGGCTGCATCAACACTGAAGGTTCCCTGTACCACTATTTCTTCACCTTCATTCAACCCGTCAGTAACCACATAACTGTCTCCAAGCACCGGACCCAACCCGATTTCTCTCAACCTGAATACAGGTTCATCTGATCCGGGTTCCTTTACATAGACAATTGACCTTTTACCCGTCCAGAGTACTGAAGATTTTGGAATAACTATATTATTCCTGTATTCTTTCATGTCAGATGTAACCACACCTGTTGCAAACATTTCCGGTTTCAGCTTTCCATTGAGATTGGTTGATTCAACCCTTACTTTTGCAACCCTCGTGAAAGGATCAATGACAGGATCAATAAAAACAATGTTCCCCGAGAAATCTGTACCGGGAATTGCCTGAATTGAGAACTTCACATTTTGTCCCTGCTTAATGAATGGAATATCGGTTTCATAGGCATCAAATAAAACCCAGACATGTGAGAGGTCAGCGATATCAAAAAGAACCGTACCCTGGGACACATGATCACCGGTACTGACTCTCCTGGCTGTTACAGTTCCGGAAGTATTGGATAATACCTCAAAATTGTTAATTATTGTGCCGGATCTCTCAATTGATGCAATTTGTTCATCTGTCAGTTTCCACTGTCTCAGCTTTTCTTTTGACGCTTCATATAAATCCGGCTGTAATTGTTTGGTTTTTACCGTTTCAAGCAGTTCCTGTTGTGCAGTCACCAGCTCAGGTGAATATATTTCAGCCAGTTTTTGTCCTTTTCTGACAGTTTCTCCTGTAAAATTCACGGATAATTTTTCTATTCTGCCCGGTACCTGTGCTACCTGGTTTTGGAGGAGTCTTTCATCAACCTGTACTTTCCCATAAAGCCGCACCTCCTTTGCCGGATTCTGTCTTGAAACCTTCGTTGTAAGAACATTTGCCAGTTCGGCGGCTTCTTTTGTGAAATGTATTGCATCCGGGCTTATCTGCAGGGATCCGGTTTGCACAAGTGGTATCAGGTCCATACCGCAGATGGGGCATTTGCCTGGTTGTGACACTTTGATCTGAGGATGCATCGCACAGGTCCAGATTGTATCCAGTGCTGCCTCCGACCCGTGATCATGTATTTCATTGATTTTCACGGATGGATGGAAGAAGACCCAGCCAAGAAATATTCCCAGTGCCAGAAGAATCCCGTAATTGAACCACTTGTTGGAGAATATTCTATTTAATTTTAACTTTTCCATTTTGCTGGTTTATTGATTTTTTGAATTTGCCATTAACCGGGTTAGCCAGGCTATTGCAGTATTCAGGTCTGTAATTGCCTCAACCTGTTTAAGTTCATAATCAAGTGTCTGTTGACTGACTCTCAACACATCAGTCAGCGAAACAGCAGAGGCAGAGAAGCTTTTGAGCATTATTTCAAGCGATTTTGATGCCAGGGTAAACTGTCCCTCATATAGTTTCACTCTTCGCAAAGCATCCTCATAAAGCTGAACTGCGGAATAGTACTCTGTGGTTAATAAATTTGAAGTAGCCTGAAAATTCTCTGAGCTCGCCTTGCGCAGCAGATCTGCCTCTTCACGCATAGCAGTGTATTTCCTTCTGTAGATCGGAAGAGTTACTGAAACCATAGGCATGATCATGTCCTTCCCATTCATTGAAGCGGTTGACATGTCGCTCCTTCCTGTTAAGGAATAATTTAATCCAAGACCTACCATTGGATAGCCCATGCCGGTCACCATCTTCTTTCTTGCCCGGTATGCCTCTGTTTCATTATTGAGCATTTTCAGCATAGGATTATTGTTCAGGATTGAGTCGGGAACTACTGAAAGGTCTATCTCAAGGGAATCCGGGAATAATACATCTCCAGTAAATATTTCTGTAAGAGGAGGCCTGTTAAGGTAACTATTGAACCGGGCCATCATGGTCTGTTCCTGATTCTTCAGGAGAGCAATGTTGTTTTTCAGTTCGCCGGATTCGATCTTTATTCTGTATAAATCAGTAAGCCCTGAACCATCCCGGGAGGATGCCATCGTGCCCGGTTGCATTACTCCTGTTTCCTGACCGGGTGAATTATTCCCCTGGCTGTACTGCCCGGCTCCCATTCCCGGCATACCGGTACCGGAGCCTGAAGACTGGTTGATGTTGTTTTGAACCGGCGTCCCTGCCTGTTGTGAAACAGACCCTGAACTTCCGGTTGTCGGTGCCTTGTATCTGATAAGGGATAATTGCTCAATAATACCGAGAATTTCAATATTTTTCTTAGAAATACTGATGGCTTTTCTTAATCTGAATAATTCAAACCAGGCACTTTGCACATCATAATAAACCTGCAGTTTCGAATCTCTGAACAATTCAAATTTCGCTTCTGCCATCAGGCTCATCTCATCCCTGGCATTCTTCAGGACGCCAAACCATGGAAACATCTGCATCAATTTTATATCTGCCACCTGGGTTCCTCCTACAAGCTCCATCGGAGTAATGAAAACACCGAGATCCAGCTGTGGGTCAGGGAGGGAGCCGACCTGCGGAATCTTTTTTAATGCGGCTTCATACTCAGTAAATCTCTGTTGAACAATCGGATTATTTTTCGCTGCGATTTCGAGATACTGCAGTAACGAATCCGGGTACTGCTGACCATTTGCAACGATCCAGCTACCGAGAGTAAAAAAAATAAAAAGTAGTTTTTTATATATTATCGTTTTCATTTTCCGATTGATTATTAATTGTGTGGGCAGCTCTCTTCATCTTATGAATTGCCTTTCCCTCTCTCCATATTGCCTGAAATATAGGGACTACAAAAACTGTCATTACCTGGATCACCATTCCGCCAAATGTTGGAATAGCCATTGGTACCATAATGTCTGCTCCCTTTCCTGTTGAAGAAAGAACAGGCAGCAGTGCAATAACAGCCACCGCAGTGGTCATCATTGCCGGGCGTACCCTTTTCTTCCCGGCCATCACCACAGCCTCCCTCACATCATGAACCGTTCCCGGCTTAAGATCTTCAAACACCTGGTGAATATAGGTTCCCATTATAACCCCGTCATTGGTGGCAATGCCGAATAGGGCTATGAAGCCTACCCATACCGCGACGCTCAGGTTTATCTCATGCATCTGGAACATGTCGCGAAGGTTCAGTCCTGCAACTGAGAAGTTCATAAACCAGCCCTGACCATAAAGCCATAGCATTATGAATCCTCCTGAGAATGCGACAAAGACCCCTGAAAAGTGTATGAATGAGGCAGTTATTGTCCTGAACTGGAAGTACAGCAAGAGTAATATCAAAATCAGGCTTATGGGAATCACCAGCGCCAGTCTTTTGGTTGCCCTGAGCTGGTGCTCATAGTTTCCGGCAAATTTGAAAGTCACGCCGTCAGG
>DHUL01000070.1:0-143 GCA_002409145.1 Bacteroidales bacterium UBA5235 | reverse complement strand
AGTGAAATCTCACCTGAATTAATCTTGTCTTTCAGGATTTTCTCTGCCTGTTTCACCAGATCAACTTCCGCTGTGCCTTCAGTCTTATCGAAGATGACATAACCGACAAGGAAGGTATTCTCACTTCGTATCATCTGGGCTCC
>DHUL01000010.1:6999-13166 GCA_002409145.1 Bacteroidales bacterium UBA5235 | reverse complement strand
CTGATTTCTGCCGGAGAAGGCCGGTTATTGCCCGAACGCAATCTGGTCAACATTCATACTGGCATACATAATCTTCAGTGCACTCGCACGTCTGAGAGCCTGTTTGACATCCGTGACCACACCCATACGGGCTTCCTTGTCGATCTTAAGTACCACAAGCATTTTTGTCTTGTCAGCCTCGTTGAGCTGTTCGCGTTCCTGGGCAATGAAATCCTGGATGTCAGCTATCTCCTTGTATGTGTCGTTGAGCTGGATTTTCGGTTCTGCACCATAGAGTGCCTGGAAGTTTTCAAGCGGTTCACCAATGAATATGAAGCTGGCAAGTGACTTCTTTTCCAGCACCTTCCCTTCAGTGGTTTCAGGCAGCCTGACGGTAACCATGACTTCAGTCTCGCGCATGGTTGTTATAGCCATAAAGAAGAACAGTATGATAAACACAATATCAGGCAGTGACGAAGTACTGATGGCTTTTACCTTTTTTTCACCTGTTTTCACAAATCTTGCCATAACTCTATTCTCCTATCCTTTTTGGTTCAGCTTCCGAGATTGGCACCTCATAGAAGTCATCAACAGCTCCCCTGCGGTCTTCGTCCAGTTTATCGTATGGCATTCCGAACTGTTGCCTTGAAAGATCATCACGGAGTTTTGCCCTTGCAGCGATCAGTTCATTCTGAACTGCAATGTAAACGCCGTACTTGGTTCCGATATCATTCTGCAATGAAATGACTGCTTTGGTCACCGGTACATTTCCGAAGTACGGGATATTGACCACATGTTTTTCAGGCATAGTGGGGGAGTCATTCGAATTAAGAATGAAATTATGGGCAATCTCCCTCAGCCTGTTGAAATCCGTCAGCTGGCCTTCTACAAGCAACATGTTGTCCTTGTTTACTTTTACCTCCAGGATATTACGGTCATTGATCTTATTTACATCCTGCGGAACGTTTGGGTCAGGAATAGCAGGGAGCTGACGCATAAGCCCCGTATCCGTGTCAAGCGTTGTAACGGCCAGGAAGAATATGAGAAGGAGAAATGCAACATCAGCCATTGAGCCTGCATTGATCTCCGGTACTGACCTTATTTTTCTTGCCATCTGAAAAGATTTTGCTCCGCCAGGGCGGAAATTCGCTTACTTTTTTAAATTCTTGGATATTACTGAATAAATAATGGACAAGAATGCAAGTCCCAGCAGAAAATATCCGACATACAGCCCGACATCCGTCAGGAATAAAGTGCGCGGATTGTTATCCTTTCCCTTGTAATGAGGAAGGTCAAGAACAGTATTGTCTGCAACAAGGGCAGCCAGTCCGATAAGCACAACGGCTAAACCTACCGTGATCAATGTCCCCTTCAAATTATTCCGGTTTACGAAAAAATTCCTGATGGAGAAAAATGCGGTAAGGAGAATAGTAATTCCAAGCAGAATATAGGCATAAATAATGAAAGAGTTGGTGACTTTGGGTTCCTCATACCTGGTCCCCTCCGTACCCGGAACTACACCGCCAAGGAAGAAAATTATGGCGAAAATCACTGTGAGCCCCATAAAGACCCACAGGACGATTGTTGACAAGCGTTTTACCTTTTCTGACATGGCAGGTTATTTTTGTATGTATCTGGCCAGCATATCCATGAGTGATATTGAGGAATCTTCCATCTGGTTGGAGATACTGTCGATTTTTGAGAGAATATAGTTATAGAAAACCTGCAGGATAATTGCAACAACAAGTCCGAACACTGTTGTAATAAGGGCCACCTTGATACCGCCGGCGACGATGGTTGCTGATACTGTCCCTGCCTGTTCGATGGCGTCAAATGCCTGGATCATCCCGATAACTGTACCGAGGAACCCGAGCATGGGAGCCAGTGCGATGAAGAGAGAAATCCATGACAGGTTCTTTTCAAGAAGCCCGGCCTGTACACCACCGTATGAAACGATTGCCTTTTCAGCCATTTCAGGACCTTCGTGAGCTCTGTCGAGACCCTGGTAGAAGATACTGGCTACAGGCCCCCTGGTATTACGGCAGATTTCTTTTGCAGCATCAATGCCTTCTTCCTTAAGCGACTTCTCCATCTTTGCAAGGAGCTTGTCAGTGTTGGTGGTGGCCAGATTAAGGTAAAGGATTCTTTCGATTGCTATTGCCAGACCGAAAATGAGACAGAGCAGGATAGATGACATGAACCCTGCGCCTCCTTCAATAAAAAGCCTTTTAATCTCCTTGTGAAGGACTGCTTCTCCCTGGGCGGGAGTCTGGGTGTCAAGCTGCTGGGTTGTGGCAGTTTGTGCCTGTTCGGTGGTTTGTTGTGTTGTTGCAGTCTGGTCGGTCTGTGCCTGTGATGTCTGTGCCGTGCCGATAAGCAACAGAGCTGCAAATGCCATAAATACAAGAACTCTTTTCATCATGTCAGATTATTAATAGAAATATTAGGACAAAAGTATAAAAAAAAGAAAAGCGAACAACGCGGAGGCATTATAATAAAAAATATAGGTTGATAATTGAAGGCCGGGCAGATGACGGGCTGAGGTTTGAAGGGGTTACCTGCCGTGAGCTCCTGCTTGACACCGATAACTGACAATACAGGTATGTGCCATAACGGGGATTACCTGTGGTGATCCCTTTTGGGGAACCTGCAACTGACAATACAGGCATGCGCAGGGCGCATGCACTTCTGCTTTCATCGCTCCCCCTCGTGAGCAAGCTCTCTCGGTGAAGTCCGGAAAAACAGAAGCCGTACTGCCTTGCAGCAGTACGGCCTGTATTGTCAGTTGCGGAGAAAGGGGGATTCGAACCCCCGATACCCTTTTGAGGTATACTCGCTTTCCAGGCGAGCCAGTTAAACCACTCCTGCATCTCTCCGAAAAACGGCGCAATTTACAAAATTTTTCTTCCCGGCAACAGGTTCAGATCATTTCGCCCCATGGCGGCCTGGAATGACTGCTGTTGGCCTCAGCTCATTTCGCCGCATAGCGGCCTGGCAAGAAGAGCTGACAATTTCTCTGCCGGCAGCCCGCTGCCAAGCAGTATCATCATTTTCGTCACCGCTGCTTCGATGGTGATGTCCCTCCCGCTGATTAAGCCGGCGCTTATCAGCCCTGCCGATGTCTCATAGAGCCCCATCTCCACACTGCCAGCCTGACACTGCGTCACATTCAGCACTATGCCTCCCCTGTTAATGAAGGACCTTAGCTCCCCGAGAAACCATCCGGCAGTGGGCGCGTTGCCAGTGCCATAAGTCTCCAGGACCAACCCACGCACCCCGGGAGTCTCAAGTACAGAATGAATAACCTCACGCATAATTCCTGGGAAGAGTCTTAAAACAGCCACCCCGGTTTCAAACCTCGGGGATACCACCAGCGGCCGGCGAACGGTAGGATATCTTATTATGTTCCTGTTGTAACGTATCTGCAGGCCCGCCTCTGCCAGAGGTGGCAGGTTGGGCGACACAAACGCGTTGAAATGCTCGGCACTGTATTTGATTGTCCTGTTGCCACGCAAGAGCTTGTTTTCGAAATAGATACATACCTCGGGCACCACCGGTAACCCGTCAACGCGTTCTGCTGCTATCTCGATTGACGTAATGAGGTTTTCCTTGCCATCGGTTCGCAGTACCCCGATAGGTAACTGGGCGCCGGTAAAGATCACCGGCTTTTCAAGTCCCTGCAGCATAAAGCTGAGAGCTGAGGCTGAATAGGCCATTGTATCTGTACCGTGCAACACCACGAAGCCGTCGAACCTTTCATAATTTTCTTCGATGGTTCGCGCAATACGAACCCAGGTATCAGGAACAACCTCTGATGAATCGATCACCGGATCGAAGGTGACGGTTTCGAGGCTGAACCCGAAACGGCGCAGCTCGGGTACCTGGTCGGATATGTGCCTGAAATCGATTGGCACCAGTGTACCTGATACGGGGTCGTTTACCATTCCTATGGTTCCCCCGGTATAAATAATCAGAACGGATCTGTTTTTTTCCATCATCTACAGGTTAAAAAGTCTCCTGGCATTTTCCGATGTTCCGGTAGCAACTTCCACAGGAGATAAGGCCAGCACCTCCGACAGTTTGTTTATTACCAATGTGAGCCAGGCAGCTTCGTTTCTTTTACCGCGGTGCGGGACAGGAGCAAGGTAGGGAGCATCGGTTTCAAGCACTATGTTGCTTACTCCCGCAGCGATGGCCGCCTCTGCCTGTCGTCCGTTTTTGAAAGTCACCACCCCCCCGATGCCTATCATGAATCCCATCCCGGTCACTGCGTGTGCATCTGCAGCATTGCCCGGGAATGCATGAAAAATACCCTTCACCCTTCCGGCGCCAAAATCCTGTAACTCTTTGATAATAAGACCGAGAGACTCACGTGCATGGATTACCACCGGCAACTTGTACTCTTCGGCCAGCCTGAGGTGCTGTCTGAAGGAGATTACCTGCTCCCTGATGAAGGTTTTGTCCCAGTACAGGTCGATGCCTGTTTCGCCTATGCCATAGTATTTATGTTCCTGAAGAGCCTTTTCAACCGCATCGAGCTCAATTCTGAAATTCTCTTTAACCGAGGTAGGATGAAGGGCCATCATCGGCAGGCAGATACCGGGGAACTGCTCTTCGCATTCCAGCATCGGCACAACAGATGAAGAGTCAATATTCGGCATCATGATCCTCCAGACCCCGGCATCCAGGGCTCTCTTCACCACCTCATGGCGGTCGGCATTAAAATCTGGCAGATAAATGTGGTTATGAGTGTCAATGATTTGCATGGCACAAAAGTATATCTTTTCAGGCAGCAGGCAAGAGGCTATAGGCAGTAGTGTTGGCAATATCAGATCATTGACCTTTCTGAATGGCAATGTCAATTTTCACTATTGCCTAATGCCTAATGCCTATTGCCTTTTTTCGTATCTTTAAGGTGTCTCGCTAACCTTTTATAAAATGTCATCTGTCCCTCTTCATTACAAGATTGCCCTTGGCATGATACCCGGTGTGGGCGACATTACTGCCCGCAGGCTGGTTTCATATGCCGGTAGCGTGGAAGCTGTTTTCAGGGAATCTTTCCGCAGCCTGACCAGGATTCCGGGAATAGGGGAGGCGCTTGCCTCTGCCATAGCCGGCCATGAGTATCTCCCCGCCGCAGAGCGGGAAGCTGAATTTATCACCAGGAACAATATCAGGGTATTCTTCTATCTCGACGACGATTACCCGTTGCGGCTTAAGCAGTGCGAGGATTCTCCGGTGACTTTTTATTTCCGGGGCAACACCGACCTTGACCCACCGATGATACTCAGCATCGTGGGTACGCGCCATGCCACACCACATGGCCGCGAGCTATGCCAGAAGATTGTTTCAGGGCTGGCGGAGCATTTTCCTGAACTTCTGATAGTCAGTGGCCTGGCTTACGGGATAGATATCGCCGCACACAGGGCAGCCCTCGCAGCCGGACTGCCTACTGTTGCAGTACTGGGTCACGGACTTAAAACAATCTACCCCTCTGTCCACGCAGGTGTTGCAAAGGCGATGCTTGAAAGGGGAGGACTTGTCACCGACTTCTCCTCACCGACGCTGCCGGAGCGTAACAACTTCATCAGGCGCAACCGCATCATCGCGGGCATCTCTGATGCCACCCTGATAATTGAGTCAGGGATAAAGGGAGGGGCGCTCATCACAGCTGACATTGCCGCTTCGTATAACCGTGACGTAATGGCGGTACCCGGCAGACCCGGAGATGAATGGTCAGCCGGCTGCAATTCACTCATAAGGTGCAACAAGGCCTCACTTGTGGAGAAGTGCTCCCACATAGAATATCTCCTGGGCTGGAAGCCGGCATCTCTGTCAGCACCTGTTCAGACAACGCTGTTCACCAACCTTACTGATAATGAGAAAAAGATTTGCGATGCGTTGAAAACTGAAGGAGGTCTGACTATTGATATACTTGCAAGTATCATTGATCTCCCGGTATACAGGCTGTCACCCACACTCCTGCAGATGGAGCTTGCCGGGATGATCATCCCATGCCCGGGGAATGTTTACAGGTTAAGGACATAAAGAGGCAGATATACTGCCAGGCAGGCAGGTAACGCCAGGTCTGAGACATGGCGCAACGAGGCCATGACACATATTTTCTGGCGGCCATGGTGACCATTATGCACGATCATGCCATATATGCAGGTAGCGCCAGGTCCGGG
>DHUL01000010.1:0-6849 GCA_002409145.1 Bacteroidales bacterium UBA5235 | reverse complement strand
ATATATGCAGGTAGCGCCAGATCCGGGACCTGGCGCTACGGGAAATGATGCAGGTATCTGCATCATTGTTTAAATTATAAAAGGGTTGTTATACCAATCCCTGGTCAACCATTGCATTGGCAACCTTCAGGAAGCCTGCAATGTTTGCACCCTTGACATAGTCTACATAACCGTCAGCACGCTTGCCGTACTTAACGCAGGCTGAATGTATATTGACCATGATTGAATGCAGCTTCTCATCAACCTCATCCTTGTTCCAGTTGAGTTTCATTGAGTTCTGTGTCATCTCAAGTCCTGATGTGGCCACTCCGCCAGCGTTGACTGCCTTGCCGGGAGCAAACGGAATATTATTCTTCTGGAACTCAGCGATAGCCTCAGGTGTGCAACCCATGTTTGATACTTCAGCCACAAGCATTACCTTGTTGCTGATCAGAGTCTGTGCGTCTGTACCGTTAAGCTCGTTCTGAGTTGCGCATGGCAGTGCGATGTCAACTTTCACTTCCCATGGCTTCCTGCCCTTGACAAACTTTGAGCCGGCAAACTTCTTCGCATAAGGCTCAACAATATCCTGATTCGATGCTCTCAGTTCAAGCATGTAGTCAATCTTTTCTCCGCTGATGCCCGCAGGATCATGAACATAGCCGTCAGGGCCTGAGATTGTAACTACTTTGGCACCAAGCTGCGTAGCCTTGAGAGCTGCACCCCATGCCACGTTGCCGAATCCTGAGATTGAAACAGTCTTGCCTTCGAGGGTGTCATTCTTTGTTGCCAGCATCTCCTTTACAAAATAGATACCGCCGAAGCCTGTTGCTTCCGGACGGACAAGTGAGCCGCCCCAGTTAAGACCTTTACCGGTAAATACGCCGGTGTGCTCATGAGCGAGTTTTTTGTACATGCCGTACATGAAACCGATCTCGCGTCCGCCGACACCTATGTCACCTGCAGGAACGTCAGTTTCAGGACCGATGTGCCTCCATAATTCAAGCATGAAAGACTGGCAGAAACGCATCACTTCATTGTCTGACTTACCCTTCGGGTCGAAGTCGGATCCGCCCTTGCCGCCACCCATCGGGAGGGAGGTGAGGGAGTTCTTGAAGATCTGCTCGAAGCCCAGGAATTTAAGGATTGAAAGGTTCACTGTGGGGTGGAAACGAATACCGCCCTTGTAAGGACCGATAGCTCCGTTGAACTGAACCCTGTAGCCGAGATTGACCTGGACATTGCCCTTGTCATCCATCCAGGGTACCTTAAAGCTGAATATGCGGTCCGGCTCAACCAACCTCTGCAATACACCTGCCTTGGCAAACCTGGGGTTCTCATTGTAAACATCCTCGATTGTCTCAAGGACCTCCTTGACTGCCTGATGAAACTCGGGTTCACCAGGATGCTTCTTCTCGAGCTCAGCCAGAATCTCTTTTACTTTCATTTTAATGTATGTTTGTGGTTTGTGATTTTTGTAGATGATCTATTATTTTCCAAAGGTGATTGAACCGGAAATTATGAAAAATGACTTTACTCATGTTTTATCAGGCGCAGCCTAAATAACTGATTTGTAGTTTTTAAGAGTTGTCTCGATATCTTCCCTCTGTCTCCTTGAAAGGGCTGTAATACTCACCGGGGGGTATGCTGCCTTCCGTCCCTGTACCTGCTGGAAGAGGGTAAGATACCTATGGAGACCCCAGTACTTTTCTTTTATCTCGTACCCCGCATAACTCCCGACCGGTATTTCTATGCTTTTACTTTCACCGGGCATCAACCCCGGCTTATACCATCTGAGGGTTATCCGTCGCTCATCGGCTGAAAAGAGGAGGTACATATACTTGAATATCACAGGCCGCAGGAGCAGGAGCATGTATGCCGCCGTTACCGCTATTGTCAGTATTGTAAGGATCTTTTCTGTCATTATGTTCCTGAATACCTTCGGGAAATAAGCCAGGAAGATGTAAAGAACATACACTACTGTGGTGATGAAGCCGGTCAGCCTCAACGAGACAATTTTTTTACCGTTGTCAAGGGTCATGAGTGTCCTGTTTTGAACAAACCTACAATTTTTTTTCGAACCGGCGGGGGTGCCGGTCAGGTCAGATCCCTCTTTTTCCTGAAGAACCTTTTCATTATATCAGAGCATTCGCTGGCAAGCACTCCCGTCCGGACTTCCGTCTTGGGATGCAGTATGGCTGCTCCTGTGGTTGTATAACCCTTTTTGGGATCGGATGCACCCCATACCAGAGATGTGACCTGGCTCCATGCCAGTGCACCGGCGCACATTACGCAGGGCTCGACGGTAACGTACAGGGTACATCCCGTAAGGTACTTGCCTCCCAGGAATGATGCAGCCGCAGTAATTGCCTGCATCTCAGCGTGTGCAGTGGGATCATTGAGTGTTTCTGTCAGGTTGTGTGCGCGGGCAATAACTGTGCCTCCGGCCACCACTACTGCACCCACCGGCACCTCATCGCGGCTGGCTGCCTTTTCGGCTTCGGCAAGAGCCAACTTCATGTAATACTCATCGCTTCCGGGTTCCATGGTGTTGCTTCGTCTTCAGATTCCTGGGGCTTTACGGTATTTCTAATGTCTCGGTTCGGGATGGATGATCACGTCTATGTCCCTGAATTCGCGCTCAAGCCGCTCTTCTATAATGTCACACTGGCTGTGGATAGTCTCAATTGTATCCTGGGGCGGTACATCAAGGTGGAATTCAACAAACCGCTGATGCCCGGCAGCCCTTGTCTTCAGATCATGGTATTTAACCTGCATCTCCTCCAGTATGCCTGTCAGCTTCTTCATCTCATCAGGTGAAAGGGCTGTATCAAGAAGCGGGAAAAAGGCTTTTCTGAGAAGCATATACGATTCATATATTATAATTACGGCCACCCCCAGGGCGATGATAGGGTCAAGCACATGCCAGCCAGTCAGCCAGATAAGCGCCAGACCTAAAGCCACCCCTGCTGACGTAATCACGTCGGTCTTGAGATGAAGGGCATCAGCCTCCAGGGCAACGGAGTCAGTCTGATGTGCAACCTTGTACAGACGCCTTGAAACCAGTGTGTTGACAACAGCAGAAATAGCCATCACCAGCACCCCCAGACCCAGCGCTTCTGTCTCTCCCGGATGTATAAACCTATCAATAGCCTCAGATACTATCCAGGCAGAGGCCACGAAGATGAGCAGGGCCTCTATCACCCCCGAAACATTCTCAAACTTCCCATGGCCGAAAGGATGCCTCTCATCAGCTGGTGTTCCTGATATCTTGACTGCAAAAAATGCGATAATGGCTGCCACAAGGTCAAGAGATGAATGGATGGCCTCGGAAATGATGCTGACCGAACCGGAAATTATTCCGGCGGCCAGTTTCATCGCGATAAGAAGGCTGTTGGAGATAACCGAAAGCCTGGCTGTGCGTGTCTTCAGGGGTGTGGTCATTGCTATTTAGAACCTCTGGTGAATTGCTGCAATTTTAGAAAAAAGGATCGATAAGTCAGTGCAAAGTTATTACCGTTTATTACCGGAATAACGTATTTTTGTTACCTCAAAAAAATGATATGTTCAGAACACACACTTGCGGAGAGCTGTCGCTAAATTACAGGGGAGAGAAGGTTACTCTGGCCGGATGGGTACAACGCTCGAGGGACCTCGGGGGAATGACATTCATTGACCTGCGCGACAGGTATGGCATCACCCAGCTGGTCTTTAACATGGAGACTGATGCTGACCTTTGCATGAAGGCCCGCAAGCTGGGACGTGAGTTTGTGGTCAGGGTTGAAGGTATCGTCGCTGAACGAAGCAACAAAAACCCGAAGATCCCGACAGGTGAGATAGAGATAATCACGGAGCGGATTGAAGTACTCAATACATCTGACACTCCGCCATTCACGATCGAGGAGAACACTGACGGAGGTGACGAACTGAGGATGAAATACAGGTACCTTGACCTGCGCAGGCAGAATGTACGCTCTAACATCATCCTGAGGCACAAAATGGCGCAGGAGGTACGCAAATACCTTGATGGCCAGGGATTCATCGAGGTGGAGACGCCGGTGCTCATAAAATCGACCCCTGAGGGGGCGCGCGATTTTGTTGTGCCTTCCAGGCTGCACCATGGTGAGTTTTATGCACTGCCTCAGAGCCCGCAGACATTCAAGCAGTTACTTATGGTCGCCGGGTTTGACAAGTATTTCCAGATAGTAAAATGCTTCCGTGATGAGGACCTTCGTGCCGACAGGCAGCCGGAATTCACCCAGATTGACTGTGAGATGTCATTCATTCACCAGGATGATATCCTGGATATGTTTGAGGGGCTGGCCCGGCATCTTTTCCAAGAGATAAGAGGGCTGGAATTTCACGAGCCGTTTCCGCGCATTCCCTATGATGAGGCAATGAGCCTTTATGGCAGTGACAAGCCTGATATCAGGTTTGACATGCGCATCACCGAGATAACTGAGAACGTAAAGGGTCGTAATTTCCCGCCTTTCGAACAGGCTGCATACGCCGGGGCTGTTTCCGTTCCGGGCTGCGCAGGCTGGTCACGTAAACAGCTTGATGAACTGACTGAGTTTGTCAGGCGTCCGCAGATAGGGGGAAAGGGACTCGTCTGGGCAAAGGTTGAGGCAGACGGAACGGTAAAATCATCTGCTGACAAGTATTACAGTGCCGATGACCTTGCCAATATCGCCCTGATGACAGGTTCCGATGCCGGTGACCTGATACTGATGATGTCCGGCCCAAGGGAGAAAACCCTTAATGCCCTCGGTGAGCTGAGGCTTGAGATGGGCAGGCGTCTTGGCCTTCGCAACAGCGAGGTTTATGCGCCACTCTGGGTGGTTGATTTCCCGCTGCTGGAGTGGGACGATGAGACACAACGATTTTACGCGAAGCATCACCCGTTTACCGCACCGAAGCCCGAGGATATTCAATATATGGAAAGCGATCCGTGGAGGGTGCGTGCCAACGCTTATGACCTTGTAATCAACGGCACAGAGATCGGAGGCGGTTCCATTCGTATCCACGATCCTGAAACACAGTCGCTTATGTTCCGCACCCTCGGCTTTACTGCAGAGGAGGCACAGAAACAGTTCGGCTTCCTGCTCAATGCATTCCGCTTCGGCGCACCGCCGCACGGAGGGATTGCTTTTGGGTTTGACAGGTGGACGGCAATTATGGGTGGCTCGGATACTATCCGTGACTACATTGCCTTCCCGAAAAATAACCAGGCCCGCGACGTGATGATTGACACCCCGGCAACGATAAAGCAGGAACAGCTTGACGAGCTGGGTATAGAGATCAGTAAGGAAGGGGAGAAGAAATAGCCTCTTTCCCCGCATTGCGGGAAATACAGCACTGATTACTTATGGGATGGTTTTCCGGGCAGTACTCCTGGTTCTGCCGGCAAAATTTTTCCGGAACAGCCGGTCACTTGTGTGATGATCTCCTGGCCTGAACCACCTGTTCAGCCGGCCGGACGAAGGGTATTGAGAAGCAGAATAGCGATCCTTCTCCCGGCGTTGAGATAAGCCATATCGAGCCTCCGAGAAGTTCGGCGTATGCCTTCGATATACTCAGACCAAGGCCGGTTCCGCTATACTGCTTCGAGCTTGGCCCCTCAACCTGGAAGAACCTCTCAAAGACCTTCTGCTGGTACTCGGGAGCAATCCCGATACCGGTGTCTGATACAAAGAATTCTACCATCTCGCCCCTCAACACATATCCCAGCTCTATCCTTCCCTTTTTGGTGAACCTCAGAGCATTGTTGATCAGATTTGAAAAAATCTGGATCACTTTTGTTTCATCGGTTACAACCTGAGCTTCAGGGTCATCAAGGTGCGTTGTGAAGTTGAGCACAAGACCCTGCTCCCGGGCTTTCATCCGGTACTGGTCATAAAGGCTCCTGATCAAATGGTTCATGTTGATATTTGAACGACTGATCTTTACCAGGCCTGTTTCAATATTGGATATGTCAACGATGTCAGTGATGATTGAGAGCAGCTGGTTACTTGACTGGTAAATAATATCAATGTATTGCCTTCGTGACTCATCAGTGGTGTCAGGTGAGTCAAGCAGTGTGGTGAATCCGACGATGGCGTTCATCGGGGTCCGGATCTCATGCGAGATGTTGTGCAGGAATGCTGTCTTCAGCCTGTCGCTCTGTTCAGCTTTCTCCTTTGCCCTGATGAGTTCTTCCTCTATCCGTTTGCGTTCAGTTATATCTGAAATGAACCCTTCAAGGGCCACCAGTTTGTCACTTTCATAATAGCCTCGTCCGCGTTCCCAAACCCATTTTCTGTTTCCCGATGAGGTAATGATCCTGTATTCAATGGTATACAGGTATCCGGTCTCCAGGGCAGCATGGGCATTATTCCAGACCCGTTCCAGATCTTCCGGGTCAATTATCGAACTGTAAGTTCTTATTTTATTGTTAATGAACTCATTGGGCAGGTAGCCAGCCAGCTCATAGATGCCGTCACTTATGTATTGCATTGTCCAGTTCCTGTCGTTGTTGCAGCGGAAGACCACTCCCCGGAGGTTATTGATGATGGTGCTGAGTTTTTTATTGCTCTCACGCATCTCCTCTTCGGTGCGTTTACGGTCAGTAATGTCACGGCCGATGCTCTGAAAGAATCTTTTCCCCTCTACCTCGACAGTGTAGGCGCTGATCTCTATGGGGAAAATGCTTCCGTCACTACGCACATGAACTGTTTCGATATATGATGAACCTGTTTCCTGGAGATTTTTGACATGTTCTGACAACAGAGGCACCTCTTGTGGAGTGCGGATTTCAGTAACATTCATTCCGATGAGTTTCTCGCGCGGATATCCATAGGTGGCGACGGCCCGCTCATTTGCTTCGACAAT
>DHUL01000076.1:65988-109637 GCA_002409145.1 Bacteroidales bacterium UBA5235 | reverse complement strand
TTTACAGACCTTTCCCTTTAATTATTGTTCCCAGAGTATAGAAGATGATCTTCATATCCAGGAACAGTGACATATTCTCAAGGTAGAGCAGGTCATACGATAATCTTTCAAGCATCGTATCCAGGTTGGAGGCATATCCCAGCTTCACCTGCCCCCAGCATGTTATGCCAGGTTTCACCGCAAGCACTCTGTTGAACCACGGTGCCTTCACCCTGATCTGCTCAATATAATGGCTACGCTCCGGCCTCGGTCCCACAAGTGACATCTCACCCCGTAATACATTGATGAAATTGGGGATCTCATCGAAGCGGTGTTTTCTCATGAACCGCCCAAGGGGGGTGATCCGGGTGTCACCTTTAACTGCCAGCTGCGGGCCTGAAGACTCGGCGTCCTCCTCCATTGACCTCAACTTGTAGATCATGAATGGTTTGCCATGCATGCCTATACGCTCCTGCATGAAGATGACGGGGCCTTTTCCGGAAATCCTGATAAGGAGAGCCAGCACAGCCATCAGCGGAGACAGAAGAATGAGTGCAAGCGCTGAAAGCGAATAGTCAAGAAGCAGTTTTATCATATACTGCCAGCGCGGCATCTCAGGGTAAGAGACTCTCAGCAACGGTGTGGCATAGATAGGCCCCGCTTCAACATGCCCTGAAATGACCCCCCGCATTGAGGGTACCGCCCTTACAACCACATCACGGTAACAGACAGTGTTGACAATCTCCTCAACCAGGCCGTATTCATCCTCTTCCATTGCCAGTATCACCTCCTCTATTTCATTCTCCTCGATGACCCTTATGATCTCGTCGGCCGTTCCGAGCTGCCTGATATCATCTTCAGACATCCTGTTGCCGCCGCCGCTGACTGTAAGAAATCCGGTCAGGAGATTACCGGCAGGCATCTTTTCGCTCCTGATCTCACTGATAAGCCTGGCAGCTTTTTCCCTGCTTCCTATGATAAGCGTCCTGAAACCTGCCTCGCGCCGGTGGATTTTCCCTGAAACGACGGAGGTGATTATGAGCCTCGGGATGTATGTGAGCATGAACTCAAGGAGGAAGAGCACACCGAAAGACTTGTAATACGTTGAGTAATGACCTATGACGTCATCCAGAATGAGGAGAAAGAAAAGAACTACCACTGCAGCCAGCGTTACTGCCAGGGACTTGCCGAATTCAAGCAACCGCGAACGGCGCAGCGGATCTGAATAAAATCCCGCCATGGCGAACACAAACAGGAAGAAGAGCGGAATAAGGCTGATTCCAAGGTAAAACTTGGCACCCAGTTCCATATGAAAGTACTCGTTATATAACTTCGTTTCAATGAAGTATTTCCGGAACAGGTAGAAGAGTCCCCATGCTGCCGACGAGCCGGCAAAATCGGTTAAAATGTATGACAACTTAATGGTCCGGGCGAATTTTTTCATCACACTGTACGGGAGATATGCAAAGATATCTGTTATTTTTAGACCAAATTAATGTGAAGATGATTGAGGAAACCTTCGAGGCAAAAGGTAAGAGAAAAAGGCTTATTGAGGAGCTGAGAAGCAAGGGGATCAGTGACGAAAGGGTTCTTGAGGCAATGGGGAAGGTGCCACGGCACCTCTTTATGGATGACGCCTTCCTCAGGCATGCTTACCAGGACAAGGCCTTTCCTATAGCTGCCGGGCAGACCATCTCGCAGCCGTACACTGTGGCTGTTCAGACCATGCTCCTGAAGGTAGGCAAGAGGGATAAGGTGCTCGAGGTTGGGACCGGATCAGGGTACCAGGCTGCCGTGCTGGCAGAGATGGGAGTAAAAGTCTATACTATTGAACGGCAGAGGGAGCTTTACCGGAAGGCACAGATAATGCTGGCTGACCTGGGTTACCGGATACACTTTTTCCTGGGTGATGGTTATGAGGGACAACCACAATATGGTCCTTATGACGGGATAATTATCACGGCAGCCACTGCCGAGGTACCCGATAAACTGTTGAAACAGCTTCGGATCGGAGGAAGGCTGGTGGTGCCCAAGGGAGAGCGTGATTCACAGGTGATGACACTTTACGAGCGCCGGGGAGAAGATGACTACGAGATCACAACACACGGATACTTTGTTTTTGTGCCCATGTTGAGGGGTATAGCCAACGGTAACGACAGAAACTGACATTATGAAGATATACAGGGCAGTATTCTCGCCCATTCAGGTTAACACATATATCATTTCAGGCAACGGGAAGGAGTGTGTGATCATTGACTGCGGATGCTATGGCGGAGCCGAAGAGCTGAAGCTGGAAGAGATGCTTTCCGCCAGGGACCTGAAACCGGTGAAGCTGCTTGACACACACTGCCATCTCGACCACGTCTTCGGCAACAGGTTCATGCTTGAGAGATACGGACTGAGACCTTGGTTTCATGAGGGCGACAGGTACAACTACCAGAATTCGCCCAGGCACTCACTTATGTTCGGACTCTCCATGGAGCCGCCGCCCGATCCTGAAGGGTACCTGTTTGACAGGCAGGTGATCAGCGTCGCAGGGATGACCCTGCAGGTAATTGCTGTACCCGGTCATTCACCCGGAGGTATTGCCTTTTATTCCGAAGCTGACGGTGTTGTCTTTACCGGCGATGCACTCTTTGCAGGAAGCATCGGCAGGTCAGACCTGCCTGGAGGAGACCATGAACAGCTGATTGAAAACATTCGTGAGAGGCTCTTTGCCCTGCCTCCTGAGACGGTAATCTATCCCGGCCACGGACCTGATACAACCATCAGGGAAGAGGTGGAGAACAATCCCTTTTTCAACCAAACATGATGAATATGCTTTTTTTTGTTCTTCCCTTTATACTATTTTCGCTTCATTCCTTTCAGACAACAAACCAACCGTACATAATATGACATCTGATCGTTTTGTAAACCGTCACATCGGGCCGCGTGAGAGTGATGCAGCCGTGATGTGCAAGGCCATCGGCGTAGATTCACCCGAACAGCTTATTGAACAGACTGTGCCTGCATCGATCAGGCTTGACAAGCCGCTTAATCTGCCGCCGGCGATGAGTGAGTCCGAATATCTTGCTCACATAAGGGATCTGGGTAAACGTAACAAGCTGTTCCGTTCATTTATCGGACAGGGTTATTACGGTGTGGCCGTTCCTCCGGTGATCATCCGTAATGTACTTGAGAACCCGGCATGGTATACATCATATACTCCCTACCAGGCCGAGATCTCGCAGGGAAGGCTTGAGGCGCTGCTTAACTTCCAGACAATGGTAGCCAGCCTTACGGCTATGGAAATTGCCAACGCATCACTGCTCGATGAGGCCACGGCTGCCGCCGAAGCTATGATAATGATGTTCAATGCACGCTCACGTGATAAGGTGAAGGCAGGAGCAAACCTCTTCCTGGTTGACAACTCTGTGTTCAGGCAGACACGTGATGTGCTCATCACCCGTGCCGCTCCGCTGGGGATAGACATTCAGTTTGTTGATTATAAGCTCATTGAGCCAGAGACAAAGCTGTTTGGTGTGATTGTTCAGTATCCTGCCGCCTGCGGAGAGGTACGTGACTACCGCGAACTGGTAGAAAAAGTCCACAGTGCAGGAGCCCTCGTGGGTGTGGGCGCTGACCTGATGAGCCTCACCCTTCTGACGCCTCCTGGAGAATGGGGCGCTGACATCGTCTTCGGCTCCAATCAACGGTTTGGATTGCCGATGAGTTATGGGGGTCCGCATGCAGGTTTTTTTGCCACAAGGGACGAGATGAAACGCAACATGCCGGGACGGCTTATAGGTGTCTCAGTTGACGCCCAGGGCAACCAGGCATTGCGCATGGCCCTACAGACCCGCGAGCAGCATATCAAGCGTGAACGGGCAACCTCGAACATATGCACTGCCCAGGCATTGCTGGCAACCATGTCAGGAATGTATGCACAGTATCATGGTCCCGAGGGACTGAAGCGCATTGCCCGTCATATCTTCTCAACGGCATGCACTCTTGCCGGGGCTCTGAAGAAACTGGGCTATACAATAAAGCACGAACAGTTCTTTGACACAATCCGCGTTCAGGCTGTGGCCGGGCTCACATCGGATATGATCGAAAAGATTGCAGTTAAGAACGGCATCAACCTCTGGTATCCGTGTGCCAATTGCGCTGTCATAAGCACAGACGAAGTCACAACGCTCAGCGAGATCAATGCAATTGTTTCGGTCTTCGCCGAGGCGGCAGGAAAGAAGCCTGAAGAGGTCACTTCGCTGTGCGACTGCTTCTGTATTGAAGAGAAATTCCACCGCAAGTCAGCCTTCATGCAGGAACGCACCTTCAACAGCTACCACAGTGAGACTGACATGATGCGTTATATAAAGATGCTGGAACGCAAGGACTTCTCGCTGGCCAACGGAATGATCCCGCTGGGTTCATGCACTATGAAGCTAAATCCTGCAGCTTCGATGTTTGCAATGAGCTGGCCGGAGTTCGGGAACATACACCCGTTTGTTCCGGCTGATCAGGCGGAGGGCTACCACAAGCTGATGGAGGAGCTTGGTGAGGCACTCAAGGAGATTACCGGCTTTGATGCAGTATCCTTCCAGCCCAACTCCGGGGCTGCAGGTGAATATACAGGCCTGATGGTGATCAGGCAATACCATATGAGCCGTAACGAGGGCCATCGTAATGTGGTGCTGATACCCTCATCAGCACATGGCACCAATCCTGCCAGTGCAGCCATGGCCGGCATGAAGGTGGTTGTAGTGGAGTGTGATGAAAACGGGAATATCAGTGTTGAAGATCTGAGGAAGAAAGCTGTTGAGCACCGTGAAAACCTGAGCGCCGCAATGATAACATACCCCTCAACGCATGGAGTGTTTGAGGAGGCCATCAGGGAGATGATAAAGATTGTTCATGAGAATGGCGGACTGGTTTACATGGACGGCGCCAACATGAACGCGCAGGTGGGGCTGACAAGCCCTGGTCATATAGGGGCAGATGTGTGCCACCTAAACCTGCACAAGACCTTCGCCATACCTCACGGAGGAGGCGGACCGGGCATGGGTCCCATCCTCTGCAACACGAAGCTTGCTGAGTTCCTGCCGTCGCACCCGGTGGTTAAGACTGGTGGCAGCCATGGTATCACCGCTGTAGCCGCTGCGCCTTTCGGCAGCGCTCAGGTGCTTACCATCAGCCATGCCTATGTTATGATGCTGGGCGCTGAGGGACTGACAAAATCAACGGTCTTTGCAATATTGAATGCCAACTATATTTCTGCAAAGCTCGGTGGAATGTACAAGGTGCTTTACACCGGCGCCAACGGCCGCTGTGCCCATGAGATGATACTCGACTGCCGGGGATTCAAAGATACGGGGGTTGATGAGTCAGATATAGCCAAGAGGCTGATGGACTACGGATTCCATGCGCCTACACTTTCGTTCCCGGTTCACGGTACGCTGATGGTCGAACCCACCGAGTCAGAACCGAAGGCTGAGCTCGACAGGTTTGTAGATGCAATGCGTTCCATCTGGAATGAGATCGAAGAAATCCGGAAGGGCGAGGCTGACCGTGAAGACAATGTGCTGAAGAATTCGCCTCATACCGCTTCGGCTGTCATCTCTGACGGATGGAAACACGGTTATCCGCGTGAGAAGGCAGCGTTCCCCCTCAGATGGGTTGTCGAGAACAAGTTCTGGCCAACGGTTGGCAGGGTGGACAATGGTTACGGTGACCGCAACCTGGTATGCACCTGTGCACCGATTGACTCGTACAGGTTTGATACATTTGAAGGAAGGCAATAGCCATTAGGCAGTAGGCAGTAGGCAGTAGTGACGAAGTTGCTGCTAATCAGGCAGATATTTGATGTATTGTCAACACTCTTGCCTATTGCCTATTGCCTTAGAAGAGATCCTCGATCACCATAGAATAGAGATCAGTCTGGCTGATACCGAAGACTGCCGCCTGGCGGGGGATGATGCTCTCCGGGGTCATCCCGGGGATGGTGTTTATCTCCAGGAATTGCGGGCCGTCAGAGGTGACGATGAAATCGACCCTGACAATACCACGGCAACCCAGGATATCATAAATCTCAGATGAGAGTTCCTGGATACGGTTGGTGAGCTCTTCCGGCATACGCGCCGGGGTGATCTCATCAGACAATCCTTGGGTATATTTTGCCTCATAATCGAAAAACTCCTTCTTGGGAACCACCTCTGTCACGGGCATAATGATCTTCCTGTTTCTTGTCCTGATCACCCCGCAGGCAACCTCTGTACCTTTCATGAATGACTCAACCAATGCCTCGTGCCCTTCGGCAAATGCCTTTTCCAGTGCCTCATCAAATTCGGCTGTCTCTTTCACCTTTGTTACCCCGAAGCTCGATCCGCTGGCGTTGGGTTTGACAAAACAGGGAAGCCCTGTCTGCCTGACAATGCTGGCAGCATCATACTTCTGTCCTTTCCTGATGAGCAGGCCTCCGGTCATGGGAATGCCATATTCGTTCAGGTAAAGTTTGCATGCCTGTTTGTTGAAGGTCAGTGCCGAGACAAATGCATCACAGCTCGTATACGGCAGTCCGATCATGTCAAAGTAACCCTGCAGAAGGCCGTTTTCCCCGGGGTTGCCGTGTATGGCGATGAATGCTGCATCAAAACGGATGCGCTGATCATCACAGATTACTGAAAAATCATTCTTGTCAATCCTGCAAAGACGTCCCCTGGGATCTTCCCAGTACCAGTCGGTACCTTTGATGTTGATGATGTATGTTTCGTATTTCCCTTTAAGAGCTGCTTCGACACCCTTAGCGCTGCGGACGGAGACAGGGTATTCGGATGAATTTCCCCCGGCTACAATGGCAATGGTTCTCATGACTGGTAGGTTTTGTCCAAAATTACTACAATTATTTTCCCGCTGTCACCGGAATTTAAAAAACCGGATCGGAACTGCAGCAAGGATGCCTGTCAATGAGTCTTTACGAGAGATATTTTATTTATTTTTGAGATATAATCAAACAGACATAAAGATGAAAAAGAGTATTAGCGGACTTTTAATTCTTGTGATTATTGTTGTTGTCCTGCTTCTTGTTATTTCATGGGGAGTAGGCATTTACAACAAGATTGTTCCGATGAATGAGAAGGTTGCCACAGAGTGGAGCAATGTAGAAACGCAGTACCAGCGGAGGGCTGACCTTATCCCAAACTTCGTGAATACTGTCAAAGGCGCTGCCGCATTTGAGCAGGAGACGCTTACGAGAGTGATCGAAGCAAGGGCGAAGGCCACCCAGGTTACTGTTGACCCGTCTGACATCACACCTGAGCAGCTGCAGGAGTTTCAGGCTGCCCAGAGCGAAGTAAGTTCAGCGCTTCAGAGGCTTATGGTTGTTGTGGAGAGGTATCCCGAACTGAAGGCCACCCAGAACTTCCGTGATTTGCAGGTGGAGCTTGAAGGCACCGAGAACCGCATTTCCATAGCAAGGAATAACTTTAATGATGCTGCCCGCGAGTATAATACATTCATCAAGAAGTTCCCGAACAACCTTATTGCCTCTGTGACGAAGTTCGATAACAGGCCCTATTTTGAGGCTCAGGAGGGTACCGAGGTAGCACCTAAGGTTGAGTTCTGATATCCTGATGATGAAGGCATCGACTTTCTTTACTCCTGAACAGCAGGAGGTTATCATCAGGGCCATCCAGGATGCTGAGCATGCAACCTCAGGGGAGATTCGCATACATATTGAGACCTCGTGCAAGGTTGATGTTCTTGATGAGGCTGCCTGGCTCTTCAAAAAGGTGGGGATGCACAAGACAGCTGACCGTAACGGGGTACTCATCTATCTCGCATTGAAGGAGCGCACTTTTGCAATCATAGGAGATACCGGTATCAATGCGGTTGTGCCGCCCGGGTTCTGGGACAGTGTCCGGGACCATATGCAGCAGCGATTCAGCGATGGCCGCTTCACTGAAGGACTCTCTGAGGGTGTCCGGATGGCAGGAGAGAAACTGAAGGAGCATTTCCCGAGATCAAAGGATGACGTCAATGAGCTCCCTGATGCCATCTCGTTCGACACAAATGATACGGGATTATGAAAATGAAGAGATTCCGAAAATATACAATGGTGTTGTTCTGGCTTTTGGCGGCAGGCTTACTCCGATCGCAGACACTCATACCACGGCCGGAGCCGCCGAGGCTGGTTAATGACCTTGCCGGCGTTCTCTCTTCTGCCGAAGTGCAGGCTCTTGAAACCAAGCTTGTTGCCTTCAGTGATTCAACATCTAACCAGATTGCCGTTCTCATTGTGAATGACCTCCAGGGATATGACCGCTCCGAGTTTGCATTCAGGGTGGCAAATGACTGGGGAATCGGGCAGGGGGATCTCAACAACGGAGTTCTGGTGCTGGTAAAACCCAAGACCCTATCCTCTGACGGGCGTGTGTTTATCGCCACTGGTTCCGGTCTTGAAGGGCCCATCCCTGACCTGGCAACGGCAGATATTATTGACAGGGAGATGATCCCGAGGTTCAGGGAGAATGATTATTATGGTGGTATTGACGCCGGCACAAACGTACTGATGTCCCTTGCCGCAGGCGAGTATGACTATGATAGTTATGCCGGCGGTGCTCCTTCGGGCGCCATACCCGGAGTAGTAATCTTCCTGATAATTCTCTTCTTCATTATCATTGTCTCCGCTGGCAGCTCCAACAACAAGCACATGAGGCGGAGCGGATCGTCAAACCTGCCGTTATGGCTTCTTATGAGCATGATGGGAGGAGGCAAGTCTCACAGCGGAAGCTGGGGAGGGTTCTCAGGCGGCGGAGGAGGCTTCAGCGGTGGCGGCGGCGGTTTCGGAGGCTTCGGAGGCGGCAGTTTCGGCGGCGGCGGAGCAGGGGGAAGCTGGTAGGATTTGCGATTTGCGATTTGCGATTGTCGATTTAAGAACTTTGGCTGACCAGTTTTTGCCTGGCAGTTTTCCTCGCAGCAACAACAATTGAAAGAATTTCATTCATTTCTGATATGAATGATGAGATTGAATCTTTGTGTGTTGGCTCAATATCCTGCAGCAATTCCAGCCAAAATATAGACTCATCAGCCTCTTCTTCAACGATATGGAGCTTATTTATGAAGTCAGCTCTTGATTTCGCCCGGCTGACTGCCCGGTAATTGGCTCCAACAGAGCATGAAGCTCTTATTAATTGGCGGCTTATAATATTAACTGGCATAGTCCCGGGCAACTGTCCGCAAAGCGATATAATTCCCAACGCCAGACTCCTGGTCCGAAACTGGATCTGATCTTTGATTTTCATAATTATTCCACTTTCTGCAGCAAACTTAAAAGTTAGCTCAATACTAAGCAAAAACCAATTATTTATAACACAAAAATCTCAAATCGCAAATCGCAAATCGCAAATCGCCTAGTCTCTTCCAGCTATATAATTCCTCCATTTCTCAATTACTGCCACCATATCCCGGGGGACGGGTGATTCAAAGGAGAGACGTTTGCCTGTGACGGGATGGTCAAAGGCAAGGGTACGTGCGTGAAGCGCCTGGCGGGGGAGGATATCGAAACAGTTCCGGACGAACTGCTGGTATTTTGTGAAGGTGGTGCCTTTCAGTATACGATGGCCGCCGTACTCCTCGTCGTTAAACAGGGGATGCCCCTTCCAGGCCATATGAACCCTTATCTGATGAGTTCGTCCTGTCTCGAGGCGGCATTCTATCAGAGACACATATCCGAGAGGTTCAACAATCCTGTAATGGGTCACAGCGTGCTTGCCCTGGCTGCCGTCAGGGAATACCTGCATTATCTTGCGGTCGCGTATATTGCGGCCCACATGACCGGTAATGGTTCCTTCTGCAGGGTCCGGTGTGCCCCAGACCAGGGCTGTGTAAAGCCTGCCGGTAGTCCGCTTGAAGAACTGCCTGGCGAGCCTGTTGTGGGCATACTCGTTTTTGGCAACGACCAGCAGTCCCGATGTGTTCTTATCAATGCGGTGCACCAGTCCGGGACGAATCTCACCTGTCTGGAAGAGTGGCAGGTCCCTGAAGTGATACATCAGGGCGTTCATCAGTGTGCCCGAGTAGTTGCCGTAAGCCGGGTGTACCACCATCCCGGCGGCCTTATCTACGACAATCAAATCATCATCCTCATAAACCACTGTGATGGGGATATCCTGGGGTATCAGCTCAATCTCACGGGGCGGATTGGGAAGCAGTACCTGGATGACATCAAGGGGTTTGATCCGGTAGTTGGGTTTGACGGGAGCATCGTTAACCAGGATGTTCCCTGCCTGCGCCGCAGCCTGCACCCTGGTGCGTGAGACATTCTCTATCCGTTTGGAGAGGTATTTATCGATACGGAGCATTGACTGCCCGGGATCAACAATGTAGCGGTAATGCTCAAAGAGTTCCTGCTCCGGTTCAGCTTCCTGTTCCTGTTCCCGGATGCCCGGGATTTTTTCTTCTGCCATCTCCCGGCTCATTTAACCTTTATGACGCGCAGTAATGACAGGGGCCGGCCATCCCTTGCCTTCACCAGGATCATGTAGTTCCCGGCGGCCAGCCGGCTCAGATCGAACCTCACGGTCTTATCGTGCGACATCACCCTGGCACCTGAGGAGGAGATCACGTCGATGGTAAAGTCTTCAGGCGCACCTTCTGCCGGGATTATGGTTACCAGGCCGTCAGTCGGATTGGGGTAGATGGTAAAGAGGTCATTGATCAGAGTGCCATTTTCTGATGATGTGGGTGAGCCGCTTCCCTTCATAACAGGGCGCATCATTATTATGCCGGGAGCCTGACTCTCCTGCCATATTCCGCTGAGATGAAAATATTGCCTTCCTGCGGGGGATGTGTTTAGGTCAAGACCGGCATTTAGGAATTTTTCGGAATTCTGCCTCCATCCAATCCAGAAGTTGTCAGTCACCCTTACCGGAGTGTCAAACATGTAGGTCACGAAACCGTTTATCTCACCTCCCGGAGATGCTGCCGGACCATCGCTGCTGCCCAGCAATATACCTGGGCGGCCGTTATCGTCTGCCCAGACCATTATGTCAAATGCCCTCTGGTTGGCATTGTCATATGCATCATTGAAACAGATGCTGATGCCGGTAACGGAGTCAGGCAGGAATGACCTGAAACGGAGGGCGGCCAATGCGTTGTTCGAGCCCTGACCGTTTATGCCGTAACCTGCCTCCGCTGTTCCATCGTCAATTGCAAAATAGTCTGAAAACTTCTGGATATATCTCAGGGTGTCATTATGTTTAGGATCGAAATCGTCAGTCAGCAGGGATATTGTCACCATGAACTGCGCAGTGTCTGCGGATGATGTTGTATTATAGGTATAAAGCAGTGGAGCGTCATAGCTGACATCGGAAAGAGGGGCGGCGTTGGCGGCGCCTGCGTCAAAGTCGCGCACAACGGTTTTGTTTGACATGTCTGTTATTGTGACATGCCTGGTGACATTGCGGACGATGGTGTCATTGTTCCTGTATGTAATATGGGCCACAGGGCTCATGGCTGAGAGGTATGCCTGCCGGAAATGGCGCCAGGGCATTGCCTCATATTCTTTTACCAGTGATCTTTGTGGAAGGGTGATGGCAACATCACGAAAGACGGTGTCATGAATCGAACGTCCTTTATCAAGCAGTACGTGGTCAATGTTCCACTGGTCGGCGTTTCCTGCCTGTGAAGGTTCTGATAATGCACCTGCAAGGGAAGCGTGACCGGTGAACATGAAACGGAATCCTTTCATCAGGTACCTGGTGTCAGTGATTGGAATGATCACCCTGTGGAATCCGTCGGTAGCTTCTCCTATTGCCTGCCAGATGCTGTACCACTTCTGTTCTTCCGGAGCCCAGAAGCTGAGCGTGAGGCTGTCGCCGGTCTCAGGCAGGTCAGCCACTCCTCCGGCCTCAAAAAGGAAGCTGAGAAAGATGCTGTCTGACGGCATGTATTCGAGATCAATAGCACGTGATGTCAGCCGGTCAGCCACAAATACCGTCTGTGATGCTCCTTCATACAATAATCCTCTTTCATCAAGGCAGTCAAGGGTTGCAATACCGGCTGAAGGCTGTCTGACGGAGTAGGTGTTATTTATAAAGACCTGCAGATCAGCCCACCTGGCCACGGAAGGAAAGATGCTGTCACCTGTAAAGTCATCGCTGAAGGGTAATGGCACAGGTTCTTCAGCAGCAGCACCTTTAAGGATAAGGGCTGGTCTGACGGCATCAGCCAGTTGTCTGTTGCGGGTAAGACCTGTAATAATCTCCTGTGCTGAGGCATTGAATGTAAGTACAGCAGCAAGGAGGAGGAATATGACCCGCCTGTTTTTCATCTTTAGTGAGGTATATCTGTATCAGGTGGTCCGAAGTCACCTCCGGGGAGCAGGGTATCAGCCCTGAGGGTATCAGATAAAATCCTGAGGCTGTCAGTGGTCAGCCAGATATAAACAGCTGATCCCAGCTGAACCGTAGCCTCACTACGGTATTCGGGATTCTGTTTGAAGACGAAGGCCCTGAGTGAGTCATCGCTGGTGGCGACTGTGCCATCGAAGACGAATGCGCCAAGGTTAAGGGAAGCGCCCAGGATCTCATTCCTGGCCTCGTCGAGTGTCAGGCCGGTAAGCCTTGGCAGGGGTGTGCGCTGACTGCTCAGGCCACGGCCCAGAACCAGGTCAACCACCATCCCTTTCTGGACTGAGTCACCGGGTGACGCTTCGCGACCATGAATTGTTTGTCTGAGAACGAAGTCGACCGTCAGGTCAGGAACGTAGTTAAGCTGTCCTACCTGCAGACCGGCTGTTTCAATTATTGAAAGTGCCTGGCGACGGGGCAGGCCTACAAGGTCAGGAACTGCAACCATCTCCGGGTTGAAGGCATTAATTGTGGCCTTGATTGTGCGTCCTTTCTTTACCCTGTGACCGGGGAGAGGAGTCTGTTCGGCCACGCAGCCGCGGGGAACCATTGTGGTATAAACCGAGTCGATTATCTGCAGCTTCATCCTGTTTTTAACGACAACATGCTGGGCTTCACTGATGGTCAGTCCCCTGACCTCAGGTGTGGGTCTCGCCTGGCCGTGGCGGGTATAGATATTAAGCCAGATAATGAGAATGAGTATGATGGCAACGCCGATGACCATTGCCAGGCCAAGTTGTTTCCAGAAGACCCGGCTTTTGAAGAATTCCCTGACGCTCATCGTGTGATGAAGTATTAGTTTAATAACGGTGCCTCAAAGATAAAAATTATATCGCGGGAACGAGGGATTTCTACCACTCCTTGACAGTATTGTAATTAGTGTCACGTTCCACTGCCCTGAAACCGGCTGACTGTATCATGGCCACCAGTTCTGTGGTTGAAAGGGATGGTTTGTTCTCACCGGAACCTGCCATTGAATATATCCGGGTGGTGTCATCGATGGTACCGTCGAGGTCATCGGCTCCGAAGGCAAGGCTCATCATGGCGCTGTTCCTGCCGATTGCCGGCCAGTAAGCCTTAATATGGCTGAAGTTATCGAGGAAGATTCGCGAGAGGGCGTAGTTGCGCATATCTTCCGTTACAGGCACCTCTCCCAGATCTGACATGCGGTTGTTCTCGCGCCTGAATTTGAGGGGGATGAAGGCATTAAAGCCTCCGGTGCGGTCCTGCAGATCTCTCAGGCGAAGCATATGGTCAATACGCTGCTCAGGGCTCTCGGCATGACCGTATAGCATGGTTGCGTTCGAGCTCAGCCCGAGGTTATGTGCAGCTTCATGGATGGCCAGGTAGGTTTCGGCGTCAGCCTTCTCAGGGCATATCCTGCGCCGCAGCTCCGGGTCGAAGATCTCCGCTCCTCCGCCGGGAATAGAGTCGAGACCGTGTTCGTGAAGCAACCGTATCCCATCGGAATATGTCATGCCTGCCTCCCTTATCATATAATCAAGCTCCACGGCGGAATAGGCTTTGATGCTGACATCAGGGCGGAGTTTCCTGATAGAGGAGAGTATACCGGCATAATAAAATATATCGCGTGATGGATGTACACCCCCGGTTATATGGACCTCGGTGACAGGCACATCATCAAAGTTGTGGACGGCATCAAGTATTTCGTTTTCAGTCATCTCCCAGCTCTCGGGGTCGCCCTCCGCCTTGTGATATGAACAGAAACGGCAGTTATAGACGCAGATATTGGTAGGCTCAATGTGAAAATTCCTGTTAAAGAAAACGGCATCACCGCTCTTTCTTCTCTTTACGGTGGTAGCCAGCAGCGCCATCAGTGACAGGTCAGCCTTCCTGTAAAGTGTAAGAGCCCCGGCAGGAGTAAGCCGTTTCCCGTCGGTTACTGCCGCTGCTATGTCCCTTATCTCAGGGCTTGTATTATTGATTACCAGGTCTTTCATTTTAAAATTGCCAGCAAAATTAAGTCAGAGAGCCATAACAAAAATAAAAAACCGCCTTAATTGTTCATCAAGACGGCGATTATTTATTGTCTGTCAGCCTGTCAGTCCTTGTGGCCCACTTCGTCTGAAACAGTAAGTTTCTTTCTTCCCTTTGCCCTTCGTGCTGCAAGAACGCGCTTGCCATTGGGAGTTGACATTCTCTTCCGGAAGCCGTGAGTGTTCGTCCTTCTCTTTCTCGATGGCTGAAATGTCCTTTTCATCTGATGCTATATTTCGTTGTTAACTATCCGGTTTTTGAGACTGCAAAGGTAGTCATTTTTTCAAATAAAGAAGGCCGGGAGCTACTTTTTTTAAAATTAAGTGTGTCAGCAATGTCCGTGATTGATCTCAGAAGGGGAGGTATACGACCTTTTTTGTTTCGAACCATGGTTCCCCGAACCAGTTGCTGATTTCTGTCACCAGGGCAGAATTCCGGAACGGACCAAGTTCCTCCTCAAGGTCTCCTCCCTTGAGGAGGATATACCCGTTTTCCCTCTCATTGAATGACTTTCGTGCAGCCAGGTGCTGTGTCAGCCTGATGAACTGCGCTGTTTCAGTCACTGCCCTTCCGATGATGAAATCATACTGTCCTGAAAGATTCTCCGCCCTTGCAGTCACTGCAGTGACATTGTTCAGGCCGGCTTCGGCGGATACAGCTGAAGCCACCCTGATCTTTTTGGCAATGGAATCTACCAGGGTGAACCTGACGTCAGGAAATAAAATGGCCAGAGGTATTCCCGGGAGGCCTCCGCCGGTGCCGATATCAATGACAGAGGTTCCTGGCATGAACCTGATGAATTGTGCAATGGCCAGAGAATGAAGCAGATGGTTAATCTCAAAGTTGTCTATATCCTTCCGTGAAACGACGTTAATCTTATTGTTCCACTCTCTGTATATTGACGGCAGGAGTGAGAACTGACGGCGCTGCAAAGAGGTGAGTGACGGGAAGTATTTTTCGGCTAATGTGGTCAAATACCGCTCGATTTGCTTTGAACCATGTTCAATATCAGGACTTTGGCTCTGAAGAGCCTGGCTTTTACAGTGCCAATTGGAAGGCTCAGTTCACTGGCTATCTCCTCATAGGAGTAATCCTCGAAGTAACGTAGTTCAATCAGCCTGCGGTAGCGTGGTTTGAGAGTCCTCACAATCCTGTTGAGTGAGGCTGCTGTTTCCCTGTTGATCATAAGTTCATCAGGAGCAATCATATCAGAAGCCACTGTTGCTTCAACCTCATCTTCTTCACCTTCGTCCTGGTCAAAAGGCCTGGGACTCTGGCTCTTGCGCCGCATGAAGTCTATGCAGTTATTGGTTGCAATTCTGAACAGCCATGTACTGAAGGCATGAGAGGGTACGTATTTGGCGAGGTTATGGAATGCCTTTCCGAAGGCTTCTATGGTCAGATCTTCGGCGTCGGAGGGATTGTTAACCATTCTCAGGATGACGTAGTAGACGGAATCGCGGTACCGGTTTAGCAGCTCGGTATATGCCCTGCTGTCGCCGTTAAGGGCACGGTGGATGACCTTGAGGTCATACTGCGCTTTGTCCGATAGGCCGCTTTCTACTTCCATGTTTGTCTGCCTTTACCCTTTCTTCTGTTTGTCAGGTAAATGAATGCTGTTAAGAATGGGGCGAAGATATCAAAAATGAGTGAAATAAACCATAAGTGCCGCTCATTGAAAACAGTAGCTGCCTTAATAAGTATCACCGCTCTCATCACCAGTCTTGACAGGGCAAGGAAGAGGACAACCGGCCATGATACCATCATCACCAGCATGGCAATCAGCAGTCCGTACCATGATACCCTTGAGAAGGGCTCCAGGAATAGCCGGAACTTGTCCCGGCTTTTATAGTGTACAGCGGCGGTCAGATGTCTTTTTTTCTGTTTTATCCATTCACGGACGGTTTCCGAGGCGACAGAGAGTGTGAATGAGTCACGGGCCAGCATCAGACCGCAGTTTTCAGAGGTGGCAGTGCGGTTCACGAAGAGGTCATCGTCTCCTGACATGATGTGATTATGCGGCCCGAAACCACCTTTCGCGAAGAAGAAGGTACGCCTGTATGCCATGTTGCGACCCACCCCCATATAGGGTATGCCTGCCATTGCCATCCCGAAGTATTGCATTGCAATAAACATGGTTTCATACCGGATGTAACTGTTCAGCAGTCCTTTTTTCTCACCGTATGCTCCATACCCGATGACGATGTCAGTCTTTTCACCCGCTGCTGCTGAAGCCACGTGACGGAGCCACTGTGGTGACACCGGCCGGCAGTCGGCATCAGTAAATACTAACAGGTCATTTTTTGCGGCTTTGATTCCGATGAGCATAGCAAGCTTCTTGGTGTGGGTAAATCCAGGATCCTTCTGGATCATTGAGACTTTCAGGTGCGGGTACTGTTTCATAAGGTCTCCCAGAACGTCAAAGGAGTTATCCTCGGAACAGTCGTTTACCACCACCACCTCAAAAGCAGGGTAATCCTGTTTGAGAACATCGGGCAGGAACCTGCTGAGGTTTTCTGCTTCATTGCGGGCGCATATTACCACTGACAGTGGCGGTAAATGGGTTCCGGAAGAAGGCGCAGGAGTTTTTGCAAAGACAGTCCTCCTGTAATAACCAAGCCAGTACCAGGCCTGTATGATAAACATGGCCAGCAGCAGCCCGAGAAGTATAAGGTGCGTTGTATCAGTTGAAATGATCATGTAAGGAGATATTGTGCGGAGCAATATTATAAAGAAATGGAAAATGGCTGTAAAAATCTTTTCAACAATCTTGGTCCGGATTCTTCAAATTGATAACCGTCTGTTAAAAATCAGGCTGAGAAAGCTTACTTTTGTGACCATTACAAAGAATCGGATGTTCACCATTGAGAGAAGAGACGGAGCCACATCGGCACGGGCAGGCATATTACGCACGGCACATGGTGACATTCCGACACCTATCTTCATGCCCGTAGGGACAGCAGCCAACGTAAAAGGGGTTTTTCACCGTGACCTGAAGCAGGAGATAGATGCACCGGTCATCCTTGCCAATACCTATCATCTCTACCTCCGTCCGGGTACAGAGATTATCAGGCAGGCAGGAGGGGTGCACCGGTTCATGGCGTGGGACAGGGCAGTGCTGACTGACAGCGGCGGTTACCAGGTTTTCTCCCTGGCTGCCAACAGGAAACTGACAGAGGAGGGAGCCATCTTCAGGTCACACATAGACGGTTCAAAGCATCTTTTCGCACCTGAAATCGTTATTGATATACAGCGGCAGATCGGAGCAGACATCATAATGGCTTTTGATGAGTGCGCTCCGTATCCGTGTGATCACAGGTATGCACTGAAATCAATGGAGATGACTCACCGCTGGCTTGACAGGTGTGTAGCCCGGATGGAGACGACGGAGCCTCTCTACGGACATGAACAGATGCTGTTTCCGATCGTGCAGGGGGCTGTTTACGGGGATCTGCGTAAAATATCCGCGGAGAAATGTGCTGCCAGCGGCATGCCCGGAAACGCCATCGGAGGGCTCTCGGTAGGTGAGCCGGCAGAGGTGATGTACCAGATAATAGAGGTTGTAAACGAAATACTTCCTGCAGACAAGCCCCGCTACCTGATGGGAGTGGGAACACCTGCAAACATTCTTGAAGGGATAGCACGCGGCATTGATATGTTTGATTGTGTCATGCCGACACGCAACGGCCGGAACGGGATGCTGTTCACCCGGGACGGGATAATAAACATAAGGAATCAGAAATGGGCAACTGACTTCTCTCCGATAGATGCCGGTTCACATTCTGAGATAAGCAGGACATATACCAGGGCATACCTTCGTCACCTGGTAATCTCGGGCGAGATGCTCGGAGCGCAGATAGCCACCATTCACAATCTCGCGTTTTACCTCAGCCTCGTAAGGGAGGCAAGGGAAAGGATAATAGACGGCACATTCGGATCATGGAAGGAAGAGACAGTTCGAAAAATATCAGAGAGGGCCTGAAGAAACTTTCTCCCGGCATACTTGACTGGTACATCATCAGGCAGTTCCTGGGGACATTCCTCTTTTCGCTTGTGCTCATCCTGAGCATAGCAGTGATATTTGACTTCGCAGAAAAAATAGACGACTTCATTCAGAAGCAGGCCCCGATGAAGGCGATCATCTTCGACTACTATCTCAATTTCATTCCTTACTTTGCCACCCTCTTTGCCCCGATGTTTGTCTTTATCTCGGTGATCTTCTTTACCTCGAGGATGGCCGTTAACACCGAGATCATTGCAATGATAAACAGTGGCATGAGCTTCAGAAGGCTCATGTTACCATACCTCATTTCGGCTGGCTTCATTGCTTTCTTCGCCTTCCTTTTGCAGAACAGCGTGCTGCCGCATGCCAATGTTGCCAGGCTCGACTTCGAGGAGAAATACTACCGGAGCTCCGACTTCAGAAGGGTGAACGTATCATCAGTCCACCGGCAGGTATACCCCAATGTCTACATTTATATGGAGCAGTATAACAGGATCTCGCAGAGCGGACGCAACTTCAGCATGGAAAAATTCAATGACCAGGGGATGCTCGAGTCTAAGCTGACTGCCAACATGATCAGATGGGACAGCACCACAAACAAATGGGGCGCCTGGTGGTACTATATCAGGGAGACTGACAGCCTGGGCGAACGGATCAGCTCCGGCAGACGGATAGATACTGCCCTGAACGTGGGTCCTGATGATTTCACAAGGTCACCCGAGTTTGTCTATACAATGACACACAATGAGCTAATCGACTATATCCATGTGCTTAAGGCACAGGGTTCTGACGAGATCAAGCTTTACCTGAATGAAAAACACCGTCGTTATGCCTCGCCATTTGCATTCTTCATACTGACTATAATCGGAGTTTCACTATCATCGCGCAAGATCAAGGGAGGGATCGGGATGCAGATAGGACTGGGACTGATGCTGACATTCAGCTATATACTTTTTATGCAGTTCTCCTCTCAGTTTTCACTCAAGGGCGACCTGAATCCTGCCCTTGCAATGTGGATACCAAATATTATATACACCTTCATTGCGGCAGGGGTCTACTACACTGCTCCGAAATAGCACATTCTTGACAATAGTGTGCATATTTGTTTTTTTGCTTAAATTGCCGACCTTACTTTTGCAAGTAATTACTGTAATAAACAATATTGATTATGGCACTGGAAAAGAAGATACGCGAGCTCAAGGAGAAGCGCGAAAAGATGCTTCTTGGCGGCGGCGAGGAAGCCATCGTTAAACAAAAGGCCATGGGCAAGAATACTGCCCGTGAGCGAATCATGGCCATCCTTGATGCCGGCACATTCAATGAGTATGATATGTTCGTGGAGCATGATGCCCGTGATTTCGGAATGGATAAAAAGAATCTGCCCAGTGACGGTGTGGTCATAGGTACGGGTACCGTTCACGGCAATCCGGTTGCTGTTTTTGCGCAGGATTTCACAGTTGCCGGTGGTTCTCTCGGGCTTATGCATTCACGAAAAATCACCAAGATCATGGATCATGCCCTTAAAATGAGAATACCTCTCATTGGGATTAATGATTCAGGAGGGGCGCGTATCCAGGAGGGGGTCAATTCACTCGCCGGTTATGGTGAGATTTTTTTCAGGAACACCATCTCAAGCGGTGTGATTCCTCAGATCTCGGTAATACTGGGACCATGTGCCGGAGGTGCGGTATATTCGCCGGCTCTGACCGACTTCGTTTTTGTTGTTGACAATATTTCGAAGATGTTCATCACCGGTCCCGAGGTGATCAAGACCGTTCTGGGAGAGGAGATCACGATGGAAGCGCTGGGGGGCGCTCGGGTGCACTGCGAAACGTCAGGTAACGCCCATTTCTTTTCCTCCTCGGAAGAGGAGTGTTTCAGCCAGATCAAGCGTCTGATCTCCTTTATCCCCAGGAACAATGAGATGAAGGCTGCTGTTGCAGAAGCCATGCCGCCTGATGCAGGGTATGACATTGAAAAGATAGTTCCTGGTGACCCGACGATTCCCTATGATGTCAGGGAGGTTATCAGGGCGGTTGCTGACGGTTCCGATTTCTTTGAGATACAGGAGATGTATGCAAGGAACATGGTCATCGGATTCGGACGTCTGGGAGGCCGGACAGTGGGTTTTGTCGCCAACCAGCCGCTGGAGATGGCAGGGGTGCTTGACGTAGATTCGTCTGACAAGGCTGCGAGATTCATCAGGTACTGTGATGCCTTCAGCATCCCGCTGGTGACATTTGTTGACCTCCCCGGATATCTGCCAGGTGTTGACCAGGAGCATGCCGGCGTCATCCGTCACGGGGCCAAGGTGCTTTATGCCTACAGTGAAGCCACTGTCCCCAAGCTTACGGTGATATTGCGCAAGGCTTACGGCGGCGGTTACATTGCAATGAGTTCGCGCCACCTGCGTGCTGACTTCGTCTTTGCATGGCCTACGGCCGAAATAGCTGTGATGGGCCCGGAGGGAGCTGCCAATATAATCTTCCGGAAGGAGATCACATCAGCTGCCAATCCGGAAGAGATGCGCCGCCAGAAGGTTGACGAGTATCGCGATAAGTTCGCCAACCCTTATGTGGCTGCCTCCCGGGGGTATGTTGATGCAGTCATAGAACCGTCAGAGACCCGCCGGCTGCTGCTGCACAGCCTTGAGGTTTCTGAGAACAAGGATGTTCAGCTGCCCTGGAAGAAGCATGGGATCCCACCCTTCTGATTAATGCCTGATAAGAGAGTGCTATGGAAAAGAAAGTAACAGACAGACTCATAATAGACCACACCACTTACAGCACAAGGCTGAGCAGGCGGTTTACGTCACGCAAGCCATACGAGCCGCCCGTGCCTGGAAGGATACAGAGTTTCATCCCGGGAACGGTGGTGGAGGTGCTGGTAAAAACCGGTGATTCCGTGAAGGAGGGAGACGATATTGTCATCCTCGATGCGATGAAGATGAAGAACAGGCTGAAGAGCCACATTGAGGGGAAAGTTGCTGCAGTGAACGTCAGTCCCGGCGACAGGGTGACAAAGGGCGCGGTACTTGTGGAGATAGCCTGATTTTAAGAGAGGCCCGGGAAGATAATCTGAACTAAAGCAGGACCGGCGGAGTATAGTCAGAACTTAAGCAGTACTGGCGGAATATATCCTGGGCTAATGCGGGACCGGTGGAAATTGCAGGCCGCTTATTCAAGCATGGCCGTGGTGAGCCTGTAACTCGACAGCTCACGGGGCAGAGCAGGTTCGCCTTCAAAAATACCATATACGGCAGACCCGCTTCCCGACATAGAAGCAAATAATGCCCCGGCCTCGTAAAGAGCCACTTTCAGTCTGCCCACCTGCGGATACAGTCTGAAGATATTAAGTTCGAAGTCATTCACCACCCTTCCCCTCCACTCGCTTACGGGCAGGTTCAGAAGCTGTCTGAGTGAGAGCCCCGTAGGGCATGGCACGCACCCGGCATAGGCTTCGGCCGTGCTGATATTCGTGTCGGGATACAATATCACGATCCGGTAATGAGTGAGGTCAAGAGGGAACTCTGACAGGATATTACCAACACCCTCGGCAAATGAGGGTGTGCTGTCAATGAAAAAGGGTGCGTCGCTGCCAATCAGACCGGCGAATGACCGGAGTTCCTCAGAGTTAAGACCAAAGCCGAAGTACCTGTTTAACGCCTTCAGCATGCCGGCGGCATCTGATGAACCGCCGCCAAGGCCCGCACCGACAGGGATACTCTTGTGAAGGTGAATGCGGATGCCGGGAAAATCAAACGATTGTCGCATGATCTTTACTGCCTTCATCACCAGGTTATTGTCGGGATCAGCCTCCTTCATCAACCCGGTGACCTTCAGCGAGTCACTTTTGCGGTTGTCTTTCCTGACCACAAATTCAAGAGCATCAGCAAGATCAACAGGGTAGAAGAAGGTCTCGATGTTATGATAGCCGTCGGGCCTCTTTTCCACGATCCTTAGTCCTATGTTTATCTTAGCTTTTGGAAATACAACCATAGCCTGAGTCTCTTGAGAGATCAAAAATATACGAACCTTTTTAATTTACCTCATCTTTATCGATTATATCCTTTTTCAACATCTTATAAACAACTGCCGGTGGAAAGAAATAGCCGGCCTGTCTCCGCGGAGACGGTTGTTATTGTTAAATTTGATACCAGCAGAAGTCTATACCACATTCGTTGAACTAGCATAAAATCAATATTATATATTAATGGCACAGGGTACGTCAAGAGGCAGGCAGGACAAAAAGCAATCGGTGGTCATAATTCCTGAGGGGGGAAGGATCCCGCCACAGGCGGCTGAAATGGAAGAGGCGGTCCTGGGGGCTGCAATGCTTGAGATAGAGGCTGCCAGGCTGGTGGTTGACATGCTCCGTCCGGAGGTGTTTTATTCGGCTGGCCACCAGAAAATTTTTGCAGCCATTATTGAGCTTAACAAGCGTGACCAGCCAATTGACCTGCTTACAGTGACGCAGGAACTGAAGAGGACCGGTGAGCTTGAAGAGGCCGGAGGTGCGGTCTATCTCACCGAGCTGACATCAAGGATAGTATCTGCCGCCAACATTGAATACCATGCAAGGATCGTTCTGCAAAAGTATATACAGCGTGAGCTGATACGCGCGGCCACGATGATACAGAACCTGGTCTATGAGGACACTCTTGACGTCACAGAGCTGCTTGACAGGAGCGAGGATGAGCTCTTCCGCATTGCCGAGGGAAACATCAAGCATGAAGTTGCACCCATACATGAGGTAATAAAGCAGACTCTTGCGGAGATTGAGGAGCTGGGCAAGAAGGAAGATGCACTTGTCGGAGTACCCTCGGGGTTCACCAGGCTTGACAGGCTCACCTCCGGATGGCAGAGGTCGGAACTGGTTATAATTGCCGCGAGGCCCTCAATGGGAAAGACAGCCTTTGCTCTTACCATGGCACGCAACATGGCCATAGATCACGGAAGGAAGGTTGCCATTTTCTCCCTTGAGATGTCAGCTATACAACTTGTCAACAGGCTTATTGTCTCTGAGACCGAGATACCGGGAGAGAAGATCAAGAACGGAAAGCTCTCCCCTGAAGAGTGGTCGTTGCTTGAGTCACGCATCAAATCGCTTACCGAGGCGCCCATATTCATTGATGACACCCCGGCTATTTCCGTTTTCGAGCTCAGGGCAAAATGCCGAAGGCTGAAAGCCCAGGGGAAACTTGATGTGGTAGTGGTTGACTACCTGCAGCTTATGACCGGACCGCCCGATGCGGGAAGCCGTGAGCAGGAGGTAAGCTCTATCTCCAGGTCCCTGAAGAGCATCGCCAAGGAGCTTGCAGTTCCTGTTCTGGCACTCTCGCAGCTTAACCGGTCGGTGGAGACACGCGGCGGCAACAAGAAGCCGATGCTTTCAGACCTTCGTGAATCAGGCGCCATCGAACAGGATGCCGATATGGTGGTATTCATCCACCGTCCTGAAAAGATGGGTGTACTCCAGTTTGAAGACGGACAATCGACCAAGGGACATGCCGATATCATACTGGCAAAGAACCGTAACGGCCCCACCGATGAGGTTCTTCTTTACTTCAAGGAAGACCGTGCCGCATTCGTTGAGCCGGATGATTTCGGACCTGATGTTGCTTTCCCGGATATTCCCTCCGGAGGCGTCTTCACTATGGGGTCAAAGATGAATAATGATATCTCATCGGATTACAGTGACTTCTCACCTGATGACAACGGCAGGAGACCCTTTTGAGTTACGATTTGCGATTTGCGATTTGCGATTTGCGAATTTCCTAATCTATCCTCAAAATCACCCTTATTCCGGCTGATTCGAAGGAGGTGCCCGTGAATCCGGCGTACACGCCTGCCGTGCCGACAAGGAACACCTCGCTGAGGGAGTAACCTGCTTCATAGTAATATCCGGCCTCCGGGGTCCACAACAGTGACAGGCCGGCATTCTCCCTGATGAGTGTGCGGCTCAGTCCGGGAAGGCGTTTGAGCAGCAGGGTGGGGGAAGTGTACCTTATATGTGCCTCGGCAAATGCCTTCCTTGCCGATATGGAGTAACATGGCTTCAGATAAAATACATCCTCGTAAAAGTTGAGCAGGAGGGGTGATGACTGGGTATTGAAGAAATGCATGTCCTGCAGCCTGACGTTTTCACTGTTGAAGAAACCCCCGGCCCGGATCCGCCAGCGGAACTCATTCATTGCCCCGAATCTGTCTGTGCGGTTGATCTCCGCAGCCAGGAGGTCATAGCTGCCTGAAAGAGTGTCATTATAGCCGTAACCGTGTCTCCATGTGAGGGTAAAGGTCGGATAGTCAGACCCGGCACTGACCTTTGCTCCGTCAGAGATACGGTACTTCTGCCGTGGGGTCCATTTCAGTGATGACTCAAGGGAGAGATGCCTGTGGCTGACCGGTGGTTCATGGTCATAACCTTCGGCTGAAACAGCATATGGATTGTCAGGTATGTTCTGAGACCAGGGCCTCTCCCTCCTGAAGAAGGAGAAGGAGGAATTGTTTTGCAATGGATCACGCTTTTCGTACTTCCCGTGTATGTCAAGTGTCAGTCCGTTGGCAAGGTCAATACGGTGTCCGCCAATGATGTACCTGCTTCCGTAGAGTCTCATGATGTTTTCCCTGAAGAAAAGGGAGGATACTGTATTTACCAGTTGGTTAACTCCTGACGGGGAGAATTCATCTGACTGGCTGCCTGCCCTGATGTAAATATTTCCCGCGTGCATCGGGTCATAGAGCAGGTTGGCAGTGACATTCCACATGAATTTTTCGCGGCTGAAGGCATACCTTGCTGAAGGGCTGATAGTGAAGCGGCCTTTCTTGCCTGACCTGGCTGACAGGTTCATTCCTGTTCCTGCCACAAAACCATCAACGGTGTTGTAGGAAAAGCTCTTCAGGTCTGCCAGTCCGTCAAACTCCAGGAAAGTATTCTTTGAGATATGCCATCTCTTGCCTCCGGTGAGGTCCCTGATGAACCGGGATGCGGGACTCTTTTTCATCCTGGCGGAGTCGGGGGAGGGAGTTGAATCCGGTAACGTGCTTGATCTTGCACCGAGTGTTATGCTCAGTGTGGAGCTGTCTCTTACTGCCAGTTTTCCTTTTGCGGCCGGGGCTGTTGCAAGGCTGGCGCTCTCCTCCCTGGTGAGCGGGATGGGCCTCACCCCGGCCCAGTATGCCGAATCCCTGCCGGTGGCTCCCTCCTCAACTATCATCGTGGTCTTGTCCTCTATCTCCAGGGGGGGCTTTCCCCTCGTGGTGCGGGCGTTTTTCTCATTTAGCCGCGCCAGCCGTGACATGTCACGTGCTGTCAGGTCATCCTTTGCCAGAAGAGTCTCAATCTCGCGCTCAGCAGAAGTCTTCGGCTGTTCATCAGGTACTTCCTCAGCCCCGGCCGCACCGGCAGTTTCATATGCGGGTGGTCGCCGGAGCATCCGGTCAGGCTCTACATCAAGGTATCTGACTGCGCTGGTGTATGCAGCCCTGGCTTTTACTCCCATGATTGAAATGTCAGCGTTAAATTCATGGCTGACAGGCATCCAGATGCCGTCTTCCACCGGGGTGTAAACCTGCCTTACCCTGATGCGCCCGGCCATATTGTCATTGGTAAGGTCGAGGGAGTGAATGGCCCACAGGTCCTCCACGATGTATATCACCCCGGTAAAGAGCTGCTGGCTCTTGCGGCGCGGGGTGACGCTTATTTTGTCAATTACGCAGTTGCCCTGCGATGATGATCCCTGGAACGTGAAATTATAGTGAGAAAACGCATTTGGCGCCAGGGGTGATATTGCCATCTCCACCAGAACCGGCTGATAGAAACTGGCTTCTATGAAGTCCATTGGCGAGGCCTGCCCCCTGGTCAGCTCTTCGCTTGAGTTGGCGGAGATGACGCGATGTAAATATTTATCCGGAGCAGTGAATGTTATGATGTTGACTGACTCTGTGAAGTAGTACTTGCCCTCCTTCAGATCATCGCCGTCTGATTCGATTTTCATCCTCCGTTTGAGCATTTCCGGAATTCTGTCAACACTGCCGCCACCCCTTATATAGACCTCGGCTTTCCACATTTTAACCTGGTTGAGGTGATAAGGTGCCATGCCGATTGCCTTGCGCATAATGAAATATGCAGGATCTTTTCCTGATGCTGAAACCCTCACCGGAGGTATTTCGAAGAGCTGTTCGGCAAGTGTAATATCGGCTGTAATCCCTTCACCTGTAATGCTGAGGTTTCTTGTCACCGGAATGTATCCGAGAAACTGGTAGTTTACCGTGTAGTTGCCAGGAGGGAGGGATATCTCGTACCAGCCATCGTTGTTGGAGGTGGTACCCTGACGTAGTTCAGCGATATAGACAGAGGCGGAAGGCATTGGGGTTCCGCTGCTGTCTGTTATCCTGCCCCGCAATACCTGTGCCTTAATTGAAATGGAAGGGAAGAGAAGAAACGCAATAAGAAAAAGCATCCTTGTTCCCAAAATCAAGCCATTGTTCGTAATGTACGGAAAGGAAGAAGGAGCATCCGGAATTTGTCTCCTGCCGCGCATCTTCATTCTGTTTCTTCGGAATGGTCTTTCAGTGAGGAGCCGGCCACCACGATTACGAATTCACCCCTGGGAGAGGTGGTCCGAAAGTGTTCGGCCAGCGAGGAAAGGGTTCCTCGAAGAGTCTCCTCGAATTTCTTTGTTATTTCCCTTGATACCGAAGCCCTGCGGTCTTCGCCAAGTGCTGTGGCTAGCTGCTCAAGGGTTTTTACGACCCTGAAAGGAGATTCATAAAAGATCATTGTCCGTTCTTCCGCAGCCAGGGCTGAAAGCCTTTTCTGTCTTCCTTTCTTCTGGGGGAGGAATCCCTCGAAGCAGAAGCGGTCTGAAGGCAGTCCGGAGCATACAAGGGCTGGCACGAAAGCGGTTGGACCGGGAAGTGTCTCCACAGGTATCTCCCTTTCTATGCACCTGCGAACCAGCAGGAAGCCGGGGTCAGAGATGCCGGGGGTGCCGGCGTCGGAGACAAGGGCTGTCACTGTGCCTCCCTCGATAGTTTCACAAACCGCCTCGAGGCTCCGGTGCTCATTGAACTTGTGGTGCGACCGGAGCGGCACGCTGATGCCGTAGTGGTCAAGAAGGATCCTTGTGGTCCTGGTGTCTTCGGCAAGGACAAGGCCAGCCGATTTCAGCACCTCCAGGGCGCGGATGGTGATATCACCAAGATTGCCGATGGGGGTGGGCACCAGTATCAGCTTAGACATGCAGGCTGAATTTTCTGCGGACGACATCAACAAACGATGACTGTGCAGCAGGGTCGGAGCCCATGACAGTGCTTTCGTCGAGGATCCTCATTGCCTCACCGAGAGATAATGCCGCATTCAGCCGTTTGATGGTGTCACCGTATGCCAGTGCATCACCACTGAAGAGCTCGCGGATAAAGTAGAACCTGTCATTAATTCCTATAGCCGAAGCTATGTCAGTGATGGGTTTGCTGTGCAGGACGGTTGAGATTACCTCTTCCTTCTTCTCCGTCTGTATCTTCTCACCCAGGGTTCCGCAGGTTGTGAAGCGGTCAGCCAGTATTGACTTTGATTGCTCCTGGGACTTTTGTGTCGTGGCAGGAGGTGTCTCAGGTGCTTTTTCAGTCATGTCGTTTGTCTCAATAACCATTTCTGCATGTTCTTCTCTGTCAGGCTCATCCGCTGGCAGCCAGGTTCTTGTCACCTCAGCCTGAACCGGTTCTGGTCTGACAGCTTCCGGTTCAGCCCGGATGATCTCCCTGGCTTCAGCCCCGGGAAAATTTGTCTCTGCGGGTGAGGTTTTTCCGTGCTCCGCCTTTTCAGGTTCCATGGCTACGTGGGGAGCCGGCTGAATTTTCTTTTCATTCACATTTGTCAGTGTTGGCAGCAACCTGACCAGGTCTGCAGCGCTTCTTACGCGCGACCTGGCAAGCTCTATTTCAACCCTGTCTGATCCTGATATGTCGGAGAGCTGTTCCAGTAACGTCAACGCCTCCTCCAAATCCCTTCCAATAATGTTGACAGCTTTCAGGAAATCCATCTCGCTTTGTTTTTTAATTATTTCCGTTTTCTTTATTTTGCAAAAGTAATCAATAATAGTTTTTCGGGCCTGAATTAATCAATCCTGAGTATTGAACGGCCTAATAACAATCTGAAGTATGGAGTTTCTCGAAAATTCGGTTGACCATGCCGGCAAGCGCGGATCAGTGGAGGTGATAGCCGGGTCGATGTTCTCCGGTAAGACCGAGGAGCTGATAAGGAGGTTGCGCAGGGCGATGTTTGCCGGCCTGAAGGTGGAGATATTCAAGCCTGCAGTAGACACGAGGTACTCCGAGGACAAGGTTGTGTCACATGATGAGAAGTCGATCATGTCTACCCCGGTTGAAAATGCTTCATCAATACTACTCCTTGCCTCGGGTGTGGAGGTAGTGGGGATAGACGAAGCCCAGTTCTTTGACAACAGCCTTATCGAGGTCTGTACCATGCTTGCAGATAACGGCACTCGTGTCATAGTGGCAGGCCTGGACATGGATTTCTCGGGAAGGCCGTTCGGGCCCATTCCTGCCCTTATGGCCGTTGCCGAGTATGTTAGCAAGGTTCACGCCATCTGTGTCAGGTGCGGTAACCTTGCACACTACTCCCATCGTAAGATAAAGAGCGAAAAGGTGGTGGTTCTTGGTGAAAAGGACATCTATGAGCCGCTGTGCCGCTCATGTTACATAAAAGCTGTAAACAGGTGATAATAGGGGCCCTGGAGCTGGCACGAATTACTGGCGGATCGCTTACAGGTGATGATAGTCTGAATGTTACCGGTATCATGACTGACAGCAGGGCACCGGGTGCTGGTCCTGAAATGCTTTTCATAGCCCTGCGGGGGCCCAACCATGACGGTCATAGATTCATAGAGCCACTGTTCGCCAGGGGTGTGAGGCTGTTTCTTGTTGACACACTCCCCGCCAGTCATAGTGAGATGACCGGTGCCGCTTTCGTAAGGGTGACAGATACCCTGGATGCTCTCCAGTGCATGGCAAAGTGGCGTCGTGAGAGCTTCAGAGGCAGGGTCATAGCCGTGACGGGAAGTGCAGGAAAAACGATAGTGAAGGAATGGCTGGCCGGGGTGATGAGCACCTCGAAAAGCGTCATACGCAGTCCCAAAAGCTACAACTCCCAGGTAGGAGTGGCTCTCTCGCTGATGAATCTTGATGACAGTTATGATGTTGCCGTTATCGAAGCCGGGATCTCCAGGCCGGGGGAGATGGAGAAGCTGGCACGCATCATCAGACCGGATACTGTCATCATTACAAATGTGGGTGACGCCCATGGCGAAAACTTTACCGGCCGGGATGCCATAGCAGCGGAAAAGCTCAGGCTCGCCACCGGGGCACATCTTCTGATTTGCAATGCAGATGACAGGATAATAAGGAAGAAGATAGCATCAGCATATCCTGAAGTTCCCCTCTTTACATGGTCGCTCACAGGAACTGCAGCCAGCCTTGAAGTCGAAGCAACCGATAAAATTGACAACGGCCTGATCCTGCGGTGCACAACAGCAGACCAGGGGTTTGAGGCAGTCATTCCTTTTGCAGATCATGCCTCTGCAGAGAATGCGGTCTCTGTCATTACATGCTGTCTGGCTGAGAATATGCCATCTGAGCTGATAGTCAAGGGGATGGCAGATCTGCCGGCTGTGGCAATGCGTATGGAGACAAAGCGGGGAATAAACGGCTGCACCCTGATAGAAGATTACTATAACTCTGATCCTGCCTCCCTTGGTATGGCGCTGGATTTTCTACGGACCCGCGCAAGGGGAAAGACTACTCTCATTCTCTCCGACTTCAGGCAGATAGGAGGAGATGAGAAGCAGCTTTATGCGGGAGTGGCAAGGGCTGTCAGAAGCTCAGGGATAGACCGGTTTATAGGGATTGGCGAAGCTCTGTCACGGCAGAGGGATGCATTTCAGTCAGGGTCACTCTTCTTCAGTTCAACTGCAGAATTTGCTGATGCCATACGAGGGCTGACTTTCAGGGATGAGACAATTCTGATCAAGGGGGCGCGCGTATTCGGCCTTGAGCGTATCAGCGGAATCCTTGTAAGGCAGCTTCACCTTACACGGCTGGAGATAAATATGAACGCTGTAGTTCATAACCTCAATGAATTCAGGCATTTGCTGAAGCCGGGAACCGGTATAATAGCCATGGTAAAAGCGTTTGCATACGGTTCCGGATCGGCTGAGATAGCCTCGCTGCTCGAGTACAACGGTGTGAGTCGTTTTGCGGTTGCATATGCAGATGAAGGTGTAGCCCTGAGGGAAGCTGGCATCACTTCGCCTGTTATGGTCATGAACCCGGATGAGAGTGTGATGGAGCTGATAATTCATCATAACCTGGAACCTGAGATATACAGTATCGGGTCTTATTCGGCTTTTGCCGCAGTTGCACGGAGACACGGCCTTCTCCATTACCCTGTGCATATAAAACTTGACACCGGGATGCACAGGCTTGGATTTGGCATGAGTGATTTTAATGACCTGATCACACGCCTGACCGGGCAGCAGCATCTTAAAGTGGTTTCACTCTTCTCACATCTTGCGGCCAGTGATGATCCGGCGCATGACGATTTTACGCACCGGCAGGCCAGGCTTCTGACAGATGCTGCCGGGTTGCTTCAGAAAGCTCTGGGTTATCGCTTCAGGCTCCACCTGCTTAACACCTCAGGACTTGTCCGCTTTCCGGAGTACCAGTTTGACATGGTCAGGCTGGGAATTGGTCTTTACGGAATAGGCCGTCATGATGGAGTAACTCTGCGGAACACCGGAAGGTTCGTGACTGCCGTATCACAGGTAAGAACTGTTCCCGCCGGCGACCCGGTCAGCTATGGCTGCAGGGGCGCCTCAGACCATGAAAGACAGATAGCTGTCATACCCGTGGGCTACGCTGACGGGCTGCGCAGGCAACTGGGAGATGGAAGAGGCAGTCTTTTCATCAGGGGCCGGAGGGTCCCGGTTATTGGCAGTATATGCATGGATATGTGCATGGCCGATGTCACGGGTATTGATGTAAAACCCGGTGATGAGGCCGAGGTGTTCGGGGCAAACATATCCATTGAGGAAATAGCCTTACTGTGCAATACAATACCATATGAGATTCTCACCTCGATACCCCAGAGGGTCAAAAGGATTTATGTAAATGAGTGATTAGCCCAGCTTGCTTATCTTCTCAAGCCTTGCCTGGTCAACAATGCTGATCTTTTTTCCTTCCAGTGCGATAACAGACTCAGATGCAAACATCGAGAGAGTCCGGATAGCATTTGAGGTTGTCATGTTTGAAAAGCAGGCAAGGTCTTCTCTTGAGACATAGGCCCTGATTGTCCGGCTGTCATTCTCAACCCCGTATGTATCACGAAGGACAAGCAGCGACTCGGCAAGGCGTCCACGGATATGTTTCTGGGTCAGCGAAATGGTTCTCCCGTTTGAGAAGGAGAGTTCCACTGCCATCATCCTCATGAGCTTCATCGAAAGATCCGGATTGCGCCTTATCAGCTTCGTGAACGGTTCCCTGTCAAAACGGCAGATACCCGAATCTTCGATAGCCACCGCTGAAGCGGAATAGACGTTGCCTGTAATAAACGCAGCAAAACCTATCAGGCCTTGCGGCCTTACCATCCTGATAATCTGTTCACGCCCCCCGATGCCTTCCTTGTATACCTTGATCTTACCTGATGCCAGGCAGTAAAGTCCTGCCGGCCTGTTACCCTCGTGAAAAATCATTTCCCCCTTTTTCAGCGCAATACATGAATGATCCTGTATCAGAAACTCCTTCTCCTTGTCAGGAAGATCCCTGAAAACAGAAAAAGGTCCTTCAATGCATTGCTCGAGGTACGGATTGGTGTAAAGCATTTCCCCTTATGTTTAACAACATATACAAAGATATTAAAAAAGTGTATATCAGGGAAAATTAACATTTTTTAACACACTATCATTCAGATAGTTGAGTATCAGGTGATAGTGTCAGCGTCGCGAAGCAATAATCGGTATCCTTCTGCCTGTTCCGAATGCTTTCGAGGAGACCCGAAGTATAGGAGGTGTCTGTTTTCTTTTGAATTCGCTGGTGCGGACCAGCCTGATGATCTTCTCAACCAGCTCCTTTTCAAAGCCGTCTGCAATTATCCGGTCAGCGGGCCACTCAAGGTCGATATGCCTGTACAGGACCGGATCAAGCAGGCAGTAAGGAGGAAGAGAGTCTGTGTCAAGCTGGTCAGGCTTGAGTTCTGCTGACGGGAGTTTGGATATAATTGCCGGGGGAATGATATCCGTATGGCTGTTTATCTCCCTGGCAAGACTGTACACTTCGGTTTTGTAAAGGTCACCTATAACAGAAAGGCCACCGGCCATGTCACCGTAAAGTGTTCCATAGCCTGTAGCCGCTTCGCTTTTATTCGACGTATTGATAAGCATATACCCGAATTTATTGGCGAAGGCCATGAGAAGAACGGCCCGGAGCCTTGACTGGATGTTTTCCTCGGTCACATCAGGCGTCTTTCCGGCGAAGAACGGCTCAAGGGTCTTTACCAAAGCCTGACGTGCATCTTCGATGCTCACAATATGATAGGGCACGCCAAGGTCAACTGCCATCTTCACCGAGTCAGAGACTGAGTGTTCAGATGAATAGACTGATGGCATAAGCAGAGCGAGGGTATTCTCCGGCCCCAGGGCTTCTGCTACGAGGGCAGTCACCACTGCCGAGTCAATACCACCTGAGAGGCCTATGATTGCTTTTTTCATCCCCCCTTTCACAAAGAAATCGCGAATTCCCGTAACCAGGGCACGGTGGATGAGGCCTGTCATATCATCAGGAAGCGGGGGAGGAAAGGAGTGGATGCTCCTGTCAGATCCCTTTGGAGGTATCTCCACTGTCCTGACCTCTTCGGTGCAGAATCCCAGCTTGTCGGTTATGGTTCCGTCCGCATCGATAAGAACGGAAGAGCCGTCAAAGATTAGTTCGGTATACCCTCCCGTCTGGTTGACTGAGATCAGCGGCACCCGGTATTCCCTGGCGTTGCGGACAAATACCTCCTCCCTTACCCTGATACGGTTGTGTGAGAATGGATTGGCTGCAATATTTATGATGAGCGAGGGGTGCTCCTTCATTATCTCATCAAGGGGTGTCACGCTGTAAAGCCGCCACAAACCCCTGTCGCCGAATGGCTGTTCGTCCCAGATATCTTCACAGATGGTGACGGCAATCTTCTGACCGTTAAGTTCAACCGGCCGGAAAGTGTTTCCTGCCTTGAAATACCTGTCTTCATCAAAGATGTCATAGGTGGGCAGCAATGCTTTGTTCACCACCGCTTCTATCTTTCCCTCATGCAGGAAGAAGGCTGAATTGTGGAGGTTTTTTCCGTATTCGCCGGTGTTGGGCGAAGGTCCGCCAACAATGGCGGCTATCCCGTTGCAGTGGGTTGCAATTTCGCGGATTGCTGCCATTGACGAGTCGATGATGTCACTGCGGAGCAGCAGGTCGAGCGGAGGGTAGCCTGTTACAGCCAACTCCGAAAAGACCGCCAGTTCAGCCCCCTGCCTGCGTGCCTCTTCGAGGGCCGAGAGAATCTTACTGCTGTTATAGGCTATGTCACCGGGGATATAGCTCAACTGTGCGAGGGCAACATTCATGGCCTGAAAGTCAGAACTTCAATCCGAGCCTGATCCTGAACATCCTCAGCCCGGACCTGTCAGGGTGCTGGTTCACGTCCTTCAGGTCCTTTGTGATGTCGAAGAAGTCCTGGGCGTAGGTAAGGCCTGCAATCAGTGATGCGTCTATGCCGAGTTCATATTCAACTCCTCCTCCGATGTGCCAGCCGGCGTTCATTCCATATACTTCGTTTTTGGCGTTTTCATCAAAGATCTGGAGGGTGGGCAGATCTACAGTTGATTTGAGCAACAACCTGAGGTCAAACCCGAGATCAGTGTAATAGGTAAGGTATCCCACCTGGTTTGTCTGAAGACGTATCCCCACCGGGATATTCATATACTTAAGGTTATACTTCATCTCATCACCGGCCGGAATGGTCGGGGGAGTCAGGTTGTTGAAAACCATTGTATGGGTTTCAGAAGCGCTCTGCCTTCCTCCGGCAGAGATAAAGCTGATGCCCGATGATACGGCGTAGTTCTCGGCGAAATAATGCAGCACGTTGAGCCCTATGTCGAAGCCTGCCCGTGCCCCTTCACTGGCATATTCCGACTCGTTTGAGCCGATCCATGATATCACGGGGTCAGCGTGGACCACGAATACAAGTTCCTGCGCGAGGGTACGTGCGGGCAGCGCCGCCATAAGTACAAGAATCATTATCCTTGTAACCGTCCGGTTGATTACTCTTTTCATCTTCTCAGTCTTAGCCGGGCTAAAATTATAAATAAATGTCCTTATTTTGTACTGCCAACAACACATTACAGACTGTATGACCCATACTGCCAGAATAATCACTGCCATGGCCCTGGTGCTGCTGACCCTGTTTTCAGTATCATGCCGCCGTGATCCCTACAGGGTTAACGTGTCAGGGATAGAGCTTGATCTTCGGATAAGGGACCTCGGGAGTGAGATTTTCGATACTCCGCCGAACGAAATGGCAGCCAGGGCTGATTCGCTCAGGCTGGAATACGGGAGTGCGCTTGATACCTATAGCACTGTCATCGGGCTTGGCGATCCGTCAGACGAGCGGTGGAATTCAGCTTTTGTTCAATTTGCCACCGACCTGCGTAACCTCGATTTGTGGGATACGGTGAAGAAGGTATGGCCTGACTCGGAACGGCTGCAGAATGAGCTTGAGAACGCGTTCAGACATTACAGGCACTATTTTCCTGACAGGGTTGTGCCCCAGGTCATTACGTGTATCTCGGTATTCAACAACAGTATCATCGTTGACGACTCTCTGCTGATGGTAAGCCTTGACCGGTATCTGGGAGCCAACTCGGCTTACTATCCGTCAATAGGCATTTATAATTACCAGGCCCGGAAAATGACGCCTGACTACACTACCTCCGACTGCATGTATGCGTGGGCTGCGACGGAGTGGGATTACAACTCTGCAGGGTACGGGACGAAGACCCTTCTTAACTCCATGCTTCATGAGGCAAAGCTGGTTTATTTCACCAGGCGGATGATTCCTGCGCTTGCTGACACGGTGCTATTCGGGTTTACGGGCAGGCAGATGGATTTCTGTAATGAGAGTGAAGGGATGATCTGGGAGTATCTTGTTAGCAAAGACCTGCTTTTTTCAACTGACAGCTTCATGATCCGCAAGTTCACCGGTGAAGCTCCGTTCACCAGTTATTTTACGGAGGATTCGCCGGGCAGGGCAGTGGTTTGGACAGGTTTCAGGATCATTGAGAGATACATGAACAATAATCCTGATGTAACCATGGAGGAGTTGATGGCCATGACTGACTGCCAGACCATACTGGCAGGGGCGAAGTATAATCCGAAATAGGTTTATATGGAATAAGTATATGAGTGTTCCGTAAGGAATTATAACATCTCTTTTCTTCCTTAATGAACTGTATCAGGTCTTTGGCTCTGGAGACTGGCAAAGGCAAAAAATAAAGAAGCCACCTTTGCAGGTGGCTTCCATTTCCTTAAATGGGAATGCGGTTATGCCGGATGAATAGCCTCTGTTGGGCACACGTCGGCGCAGGCACCACAATCGGTACATATATCCGGGTCAATCTTGTAGATGTCACCCTCAGATATAGCCTCAACCGGACATTCATCTATACAGGTTCCGCAAGCTGTGCAATCATCTGAAATTTTGTAAGCCATTATACTGTTTTTTAAAGATTACGGGCGTAAAATTATCTCTAATTTTCTTTCTTTCCTAACGAAACACAGAAATAAAATTCACCCTTGCAGGGAGTATCTCAAATAGGGTGCCAACATAAGTGAATGTTCAGAGCAGGAGTCCGGACCGGTTGCGCAGGTGGTTATATTGTAATGGAAGTAATGGCATTTATACATCGTTGCACCTGCCCGGGAACCACAGCAGCTTCCGCCGTTACAACAGGTTCTGCCACAAGGGTGTACTATCAGAAGTCAAGACTGAATGAAAGATAGAAAATCTTTGGAAGGATGTAACCGTTGTCAACGCCCCAGGCAAGGTCTGCTCTTATGAAGTAGCCGAACAATTGCGCCCTGGCCCCCCCGCCGAAGCCCATGACCAAAGGTTCGCGCATGGCATCAATTGTCACCACTACAGGGCCGTTTCGGTAGACCTTGTCATTCCAGTAATTTTCATTGCCCCAGGGATCCCATCCTGACCACGCCATACCGATGTCATAGAAGCCAACGAGCTGTATGCTGTTCAGGAGGTTAGACCTCAGAGGGTGCCCGGCGAAATACCTCACGAAGGGCCAGCGGATCTCGCTGTTTATCAATGCGAAGTTGCTCCCGTTACGGATATTCTGGGTAAAGCCTCTCATATTCGTGGCAAGGGCCTGGAAACCATACCTTACATTGGGATTGACAGGCACGGTCTGGTCAAACTGTGGCACATTGCCGAACGGTAGTTTCATCCAGTTGTCGACTCCTCCCATGTAATAGATCAGCCTCGAGGGACCGAACGAGGTACTGGCAGCGAACCGGTTTGCCCAGATAAGGTCACGGTGGATCTTCTGGTAATGCCTGATGTCAGCTCCCAGTACGAACATATCGCTCTTCCTTTCGGTCAGCTCCCGGTAATATTCACCGAAGATCTTGAACCTGGTGCCGTAATAAATATTAATGGTCCGCTTGCGCGTATTGTCATATATGACCTCGCCCTTCAGCCCGGCCCAGTGGCGGTTGAAAGAAGGGGCAATCAGGCTGGCCTGGTCAGTTGACTGCACCACATAGCTGTCATAACGGTATGTGAATGTCCCCTTCAGGGCCAGGACAGCGCTCAGCGGCTTCCTGAGTGACAAATAAGTGGTGTAGCTCTTTATCTTGTAGTAACTGGTGTCATTGTAACTGTCAAAAGACTGTTTATGGAAGATGACCTGCTTGTCAAACAGTCCTCTCAGTGCTTCGAGGCTGACCAGGTACTCATTGCTGTCGAAGTTGCCTGAGAACCTGAATCCTCCGGTTATGCGGTAATCCTCGAAGAGGTCAAGGGTTCCTATTTTAAAGAGCATATTAAGCCCCGGGTTGAAGTAAGGTGCCCCGCCGTTATATGCCTGGTAGGTGTTATTCAGGAAGTTGAAGTCGACCTGGGTTGCTGTATAGTTATTGTAGAATGCCGGGCGGTAGAGAAGTGCATCGGGCATTTTCAGCCTTGATGTGTCAAGGTTGATATCCATGTAATCTTTCCGCCACTGCAGTTCATAAAAGTTCTCCTTTTCCTTTTCGAAGACATAGTTCCGGAAGTCGATAGGCTCATTGGCAGGGGTATAGTATTCGTAAAGAGGTTTCTTAAGGGTGTCATTCATCCGTGCTCTTTCGGCGAGAAGCCAATCCCTGATGCGGTTGATGCTGTCGGCAGCCCTGAGCATTGCTATCTCCTCGAGGCGCCATGTGGTTGTTTTAATATCAGCCGTGTCAGCAACCGGGGTGGCTGAAGAGGGCCCGGTAAAGATCCTGTACCGGCCCTGGTTGAAGATGACTCCGGCATCCTGTCCACCGTTTCTGTCAAAGGCTTCCAGATTTCTCGGGAAATCGGTAGTCTGGCGGGGGGTGATGAAGTAGGTATAATGAAGTGCCGTGTCAATGAAAGCAATGGTGCTGTCAATGTTTCCGGTGTAGTGGTTCATTATCCCGTTTCCGTTCCCGATGAAGCCGGTTGATGAGGGTGTCGGCAGAACAGGTCTCATCAGGTCCTGCATTGAATCCTCTCCGAGCCGGGTCAGTTTGCCGTCAGCAGCTCCCAGGTTATAAGTAAAGAGGTTATATGTCAGCCCTGTTCTCTCCTGCGGGTCACCCCTGTTGGTGAGGGTGTCTGTGAGTCTGTTGGAGGAGAAGATAATTATCTCGTCGCTGCCCTTTACAAACAACGGGTTCAGGTCATCGGCCACGTCGAAGGTGATCCGCTCGTTGGTGCCGCTGATTATGGTATGCACATAGATATCGGTCATGCCGTTGATCACTGCCGATGCCAGGAGCCTTGATCCGTCAGGGGAGTAAGAGAGTGAAAGCACCTTTTCAAAGAAAGGCATTGTTCGCTGTTCGAATTTTTTCTCGGCTGTCCGGTAAAAGTAAAGCTGCACGCCTCCCTTCTCCTCGTTGGCGAATGTCAGTATCTGGCCCCCGGGGTGCCATGTAAGAACCGGGTAGGTATGGTCGACAGACTGTTCGAACTTCGGCTCGGCAGTAAAGATCTTTCTACTCCTGCCTGTGGATGCGTCATAGAGCCATATCCTTCTCCTGCCCCAGTCATTGGAGACCCAGGCAACATAGCGGCCGTCGGGACTCACCCTTACATCGGTGAACCGTTCATATGGTTTTGCCTTTTTCACTTCCCGTGGAACCTGGTAGTTCTCACCAGGCTTTATCTCATAATAAGCGCTGTAATAGTTCCTCCAGTCCCGGTAGGTGTCCTTGATGCTCTTCCCAAGGCCATAGAGGAACCCGTCCTCGATGTTCCGGTAGACCTTTGAGAGGTAGATGATATTGGGGATAATTGCGTCGCCGTAGGTGTCACCGATGTATTTCCAGAATGAATGACCCGCATAGATGGCCTCCTCGTATTCAAGGTTGTCAAGGTTTTTGTAGCGGTTGTTCGTGAATCCGTCCCTGACACGGTTGTCGGTCTCGCTGTCCCATCCCCAGGCGACGTAGTTTATGAGCCCTTTTATATACCAGTCAGGGATCTGTATCTGATTTCCGCTGGTTGTCCGGTCGCGGAGGTCAGCGTTATAGAGCATCTCATAAACCACCACTTCAGCGATAGCTGAGGCAATAAGCTTGCTGAACGCCTCATGGTCACCATTGAACCAGAGCATTACCTTGTTCTTTATAACCCTGCTGTAGCCGCCGACATTATAGTCATCCTCGGCGGAGATCAGGCCTATGTTGCTCTGTCTGAAGTCGTTCTTCTTGTTGTAGATGATGAGTATGGGACGCTTGTCAATGGTATAATCGAAATAATCCTCTATCTCATTCAGTTTCTCGTAAGCCACTCTGCAGGCGTATTCCGCCACCTCTCTGCCGAACTCGTTGTAATAACAGTCAATCTCATCGAATCTGAAGTAGGTCCAGTAGAAGTCCTTGTACTGAACCCTGTTCTTACCGAAGGTCATCTGCATACCGTTATAGAACTGGCCTGAAGCCGGTGCCACAGTCAGGAGAAAGAAGAGTGCCAGGAACGGTATAAAGAGTCCTTTTCGTATCATAAGAAATGGTGGAAAGCTTCCGCATCAGGAGCAAAATCTGTTCCAAACGGGTGCCTCCGTGTGACAAAACTAATCGATAAACAAATAAAAAAACAACGGCTCATACTTTTTTGTTAATTTTGGTGGTTATTATGGTGCAACCCTTCTGGCCTGATCTTTGTTAAGTGTAGTGAATCAATGAGGAATCTGCCAGAGAACGGTTAATAAACATAAGCATATATGAAACGGAGTATTTTATTTCTGATTTTAATCCTTGCATGTGGAGGGATGATGGCTCAACCGAAGCTCAATTTTGCAAACACACGTCATGATTACGGAACCATTAAGGAGGAAGCGGGGAAGCAGGAAGCTGTTTTCAATTTCACCAATACCGGTGACTCAGTGCTTGTGCTTACCCGTGTTCAGTCGTCATGCGGCTGTACGGCAGCTGACTATACCAAATCACCTGTTCCTCCCGGAGGGAAGGGTTTTGTCAAGGCCGTATTCGACCCGAGGGGTTACAACAGCCGTTTCGCCAAGAGTGTAACGGTATATTCGAATGCAAAGCCGGCCGTTACTGTGCTTGTGATAGAGGGGAATGTGGCGCCCAGGGAGAAGACTGTTGAGGAGCTTTATACTTTTGCCGTTGGTCCGGTGAGGTTCCAGTCGAACCATCTGGCGTTCACCACAACCACCAAGTCGGAGAAGAAGATCAGGGTGATGCCCGTGATCAATACTTCAAAGGAGCCTGCAACCATTGAGTTTGAAGGAGTTCCCGCTCATCTTCAGCTGAAGGTCTCTCCGGCAACACTGAAGCCGGGAGAAAAAGGGATTATCGAGGGCACCTATGACGCAAAGCTAAACAGCAGTGCGTGGGGTAATGTGAATGACCTGGTCAGGCTTAAGGTAAACGGCCAGCCTCAGCCGAACATATACCTGTATGTTTCTGCCAACCTTGTGGAAGATTTCTCAGGGCTCAATGCCCAGCAGCTTGCCAATGCACCGGTTTTCAAGCTTGATTCTAACACCGTTAACTTTGGAAAAATCAGGCAGAACTCATCGGTTGATGTTGAGTACATCTTTACTAACCAGGGTAAGAGTGACCTTATAATCAGGCATGTCAAGGCAGGCTGTGGGTGCACAGCACTGATGCCTACCGAGAATGTAATCAAACCCGGGGCAAGGGGATCGATAAAGGCGAAGTTCAATTCGGGCGGCTACAAAGGACAGATCTACAAGAATATCTTTGTTTATACAAATGACCCGAAGAACTCTGAGGTGATGCTCATGATCAAGGGGGAGGTTCTCGTGGAAGAGGATAAGAGCAAATAGAGAAGTCCGGGGGCAGAGGTGCAATGAGCAGGGAAAGGAGATCAGCCGGGGCTCTCTCGGTAAAGCAGGGAGTGCCGCAGCCTCCGAGCATAAATCCGGACCTGATTAACCGCCTTAAGAAGAACAGACGGAAGACACTTAGTGCTGATGACTATGTAGACGGCATTCTTCGCGGTGACCGCACTATTCTAAGCCAGGCCATAACGCTTGTTGAAAGTAATCTGACGGATCATTATGACCTTGCGCAGGAGGTTGTGGAGCGATGCCTCCCGGCCAGTTCGCGATCAGTCAGGATAGGCATCACTGGTGTGCCAGGCGCCGGGAAAAGCACATTTATAGAAACGTTCGGAACAATGCTGACGCGTCTCTACGGAAGGCGTCTTGCCGTTCTGGCCATTGATCCGAGCAGCCAGCAGAGCGGGGGAAGCATCATGGGTGATAAGACCCGGATGGAGGAGCTGAGCACTGACCCTGATGCTTTCATACGTCCGTCGCCTTCAGCCGGTACATTGGGCGGCGTGGCACGCAAGACACGCGAGAGTATTATCCTATGTGAAGCTGCCGGTTTTGATACTATCCTTGTGGAGACGGTGGGTGTGGGGCAGTCAGAGACTGCTGCCCATTCGATGGTCGACTTCTTCCTGGTGCTAATGCTTGCCGGAGCCGGTGATGAACTGCAGGGGATTAAGCGTGGCATAATGGAGATGGCAGACACCATTGTCATCACCAAGGCAGACGGGAACAATGTTCAGAAAGCAGAGATGGCGAGAGTGGAATACAAGAACGCACTTCACCTCTTTCCACCTTCTCCATCAAAGTGGGCTCCAAGGGTTATGACATGTTCCTCACTTATGAAAACCGGTATCTCTGATATATGGGAAGCCATACGTGATTATGTCAGCGTAACGAAGAGCAACGGATGGTTCTGGGAAAGAAGGAGGGACCAGGCTGTGACACGGATGCACGAAACAATAATTGATACACTTAAGCAATCATTCTATACAAATCCCGGTGTGGCTGCCATGCTGCCGGAACTGGAAAGAAAACTTCGGGAAGGGGAGCTAACCTCATATAAACCTGCTGCATTGCTGTTGGACAAATATTTCGGCAACAATTGCAAGTAGCCAATTATTTATATATTTGAACCTTCGAAAGAAGAAAGCGTTTACCAACTAAAAATCAACAGATGAAAAAGACATTTATCCTTCTGCTGGTGGTTGCTGTTGCAGCAGCCTGCGCCAGAGAACCCAAATTCACTCTTACAGGTACCATTGACGGTGCCGGAAATGAAACAGTAGTTCTGCAGAAAAGAATCCCCGGCGGTTACCAGGTTCTGGACTCGGCTACAATTGAAAACGGCACTTTTAAGATGGAAGGCGTGGTTGATTACCCGCAGATGGTCAACCTGGTCATCAGGGGTAAGAGGGGTGGTCTCAATTTCTACATCGAGAATTCTGAAATTACTATTAACGGACATGCTGATTCACTCTATATGGGCTCTGTAAGCGGCTCGGCCACACAGGCTGAATATGATGAGTACAAGGCACTGCTCGACGGTTCCAATGCTGAGATGACAAAGATCTATGACAGCTACCGCATGGCAAGAATGGACGGAAATGAGGAGCTGGCTGCCTCCCTTGAAAAAGAGATTGAAGCCCTTGATATAAAGCAGACCGAAATCAAGAAGGAATTCATAGCGAATAATCCCTCCTCATACATTGCACCTGCGGTTCTTGGCGAGCTGGCCTATTATCTTGAAGTGGATGAGATGGAAAGCATACTCAATAAATTTGATACCACCCTCAACAAGGTACAGACAGTCATTGCGCTGAAAGACAGGCTGGTACAGCTCAAGACGGTGGCCGTGGGACAGAAGGCTCCGGATTTCACCCTTAATGATGCAGATGGCAATCCGATCTCACTCAGCTCCAGGATAGGCGGTGACACCAAACTGCTACTGCTCGATTTCTGGGCAGCATGGTGCGGACCCTGCCGCCAGGAGAACCCCAATGTCGTCAAGGTATGGAAAGAGTACAACAAGAAAGGATTTGACGTGTTCGGCGTATCACTCGACCGCAGCAGGGAAGACTGGCTGAAGGCCATCCAGGATGACAACCTGACCTGGACACATGTTTCAGACCTGAAGTACTGGGACTGCGCACCTGCCAAGCAGTATGCCGTGAATGCTATTCCGGCCAACTTCCTGATTGACGCAAACGGCGTAATCGTGGGGCATAACCTTCGCGGAGACGCACTCGCAGAGAAGGTAAAAGAGATTCTGGATACCAAGTAATAAATATTTGCTAATTTAGAAAGCCGTTGGGGAAGGTGTCTCAACGGCTTTTGTATACTTTAAACCTAAGGCAATGAGCAAAAAAGATGAGTTTCTTAGTTCCATTAATGCCGGTTACACATGCAAAGGCGATTTTATTGTCCTTGGCGGTGCCATGCTTGACGGCGAGGCAATAGCTGATGCGCACATAAAGATCCCTCTGAAGACACTTAACCGTCACGGCCTTATTGCCGGTGCCACGGGAACAGGAAAGACTAAGACACTGCAGGTGATCTCTGAGCAGTTGTCGCTAAAGGGTATCCCATCGCTTGTCATGGACGTGAAGGG
>DHUL01000076.1:61166-65735 GCA_002409145.1 Bacteroidales bacterium UBA5235 | reverse complement strand
TACTGACAATCTCGGAACAGAATGGTGTCAGGCTGCGCGCCACGGTTTCTGAATTCGGACCTGTGCTCTTTTCACGCATACTTGACCTGAATGATGTTCAGGCCGGTATTATGTCGATTATATTCAAATACTGCGATGACAACCAGCTGGGTTTGATTGATCTTAAGGATATCCGCAAGGTCATACAATACCTGACCGGTGAGGGTAAGGCTGAGCTTGAGAAGGAATACGGGGCTATGTCAACTGCTTCAACCGGCGTTATACTGCGAAAGATCATAGAGCTGGAGCAACAGGGTGCTGATCGTTTCTTCGGGGAGGAGTCATTCGATGTCAAGGACCTGATGAGGAGAGACTCCAATGGCAACGGATACATAAATATCATCAGGCTTACTGACATCCAGGACAAGCCGAAGCTTTTCTCAACATTCATGCTCTCATTGCTTGCCGAGGTTTACAATACCATGCCTGAGAAGGGTGACCTTCCGAAGCCGGAGCTGGTGATCTTTATTGATGAGGCACACCTGATTTTCAGCCAGGCGAGTAAGGTTCTGCTTGAACAGATCGAAACAATAGTAAAGCTTATACGTTCCAAGGGTGTGGGAGTTTACTTCATTACCCAGAACCCGATGGATGTACCGGCTTCGGTCCTGGCGCAGCTTGGCCTGAAGGTGCAGCATGCACTTCGTGCTTTCACTGCCAATGACAGGAAGGACATAAGGCTTACTGCTGAAAACTTTCCGCTTTCCGATTACTACAGGACAGAGGAGGCAATTACTTCCCTGGGCACCGGAGAGGCGCTGGTGACAGCGCTGAATGAAAAGGGTGTGCCTACACCGCTTGCCGTAATGATGGTTCGTGCCCCGATGAGCAGAATGGATGTCCTGACTCAGGAAGAGATAGACTCAATCAACCGGTCGTCACAGCTTGTGACCCATTATTCCCGTGTGGTTGATCCGGAGAGTGCTGCCGAGATGCTTGAAAGGAAAATCCGTGATGCAGAGGAGAGGAGAGAAGAAGCCGAAGCGAGAAAGGCTGACCAGAGGAGTTACGACCGGGATTACGGAAGGGGTACCGGAAGGACAACAAAGACCACTGCCCGGAGGAGAACCGCCACCCACCCGGTGGTCAAGGTGTTGACTTCTGCCACATTCATCCGCGGGGTAATGGGGATACTTACCAGGGCAATGAAAAAGTAAAGAACTAATATGATTGATAATTGTTGAATCTAAAATGAGAAAAATGAAAAAGATCAAAATCGGAGTAATTCTTGTTCTTACCGGATCACTCCTATTCTCAGGATGTGCTTCAATGAACAAGACAACCAAGGGTGCTGCAGTGGGAACTGCTGCAGGCGGAGCGATGGGTGCCGTGATAGGCAAGGCTGCAGGTAACACAGCCCTGGGAGCAATAATCGGTGCGACAGTTGGCGGAGCCACAGGTGCCATAATAGGTCGTGAGATGGACAAGCAGGCTGCAGAGATTGAGCAGACAGTTCCTGATGCAAAAGTTGAACGCGTGGGCGAAGGTATTGTGGTTGAATTCAGCAGCGCCGTTTTATTTGGTTTCGACCAGTCAGACCTCTCCGTTGATGCAAAAGCCAATCTTGACAAGCTGGTGAAGGTACTCAACACCTACCCCGACACCAACATTGAGGTGCAGGGTCATACCGACAGCAAGGGAACAGAGGCTTACAACCAGAGCCTCTCTGAGAAGAGAGCCGGCTCCGTGTCAGCTTATCTTACAGCCAACCAGATTACCGCTGAACGTATCACCACGAAAGGATTCGGTGAGACACTGCCTAAATATGACAATGAAACAGAAGAGGGCAGGGCACAGAACCGAAGAGTTGAGTTCATGATCACTGCTAACGAAAAGATGGTTGCCGAAGCAGCCGCTGAAGCTCAGAAGTAGATCAAAGAAAGATTTTATTTTAACCAAATAGTCAAATTATGAAAACCAGGATTCTATCTGTTATAGCTATTTTAGTTTTATCAGTTGCTGCGCTTCAGGCGCAGGTTGATTTCGGTATTGTTGCGGGCCCGAACTTCCAGAATATGGTAGGGAAAGACGAAGGAGGCGACAAGGTCACAAACGGCCTCTTGATAGGGTTTCATGCAGGTGTAACTGCCAGTATTCCTGTGGCTCCTGACTTTTATTTACAGACCGGCCTTCTTTTCTCACAGAAGGGTTCAAAGAACAATCTTGGGATTTTGCCTGTCAAAGCGGCTGGTGACTATAACACCACAACCAGGATTTCCTACATTGATCTTCCGATCCACCTGCTATTCAGGCCTGAGTTCGGCAATGGCCACATACTGGTGGGATTCGGTCCGTATGTAGCTTTAGGGGTTGGAGGATCTCAGAAGGTTGATTACGGTTCAGGCCCCGGACTTGAACAGAAGATTAAATTCAAGAGTGACATCACAACTGATGAAGACTGGAATCTGGAGTATGAATTTTACAAGCGTTTTGATGCCGGTGCAGACATCTTTGCGGGATATGAACTCAGTATGGGCCTGTGGTTCAGGCTTAACGCACAGCTGGGGCTTCTTGACATGCTTCCGAACGTCGAGGAATCAGACAATGAATCGTTTCTGAAAAACACCGGTTTTAGTGTTTCAGTAGGGTATAACTTCTAGTCCGAAGGGATCTGGACCTAATCTGAAGGAACCGTTTGCCATGGGGCAGACGGCTTTTTTGTTTAAGGGATCGCAGTCTTATTTGTTACATGGATGGCGGTCTTTCAACTGTGTCCGGAAAGAAGGTTTTTTTGGGGATCCGGCATGGCAGTTTCTTTTCTGACCTGCGATGTCAGGATCAGAATCCCTTCAGTTCCATGAACACTGTGGGAACCAGAAGCAGGAACCCGAGGAGGAAGAGCAACACAATCAAAGGCAGGACCCATTTAAACCATTTTTCATACGGAATTTTTGCGACGCTTAATACTCCAAGGAGCACACCTGAGGTTGGTGTTATCATATTGGTGAATCCGTCACCGAGTTGAAAGGCCACCACTGTTGCCTGACGTGAGACACCGATCAGGTCCGAAAACTGTGACATCATCGGCATGGTCAGGGCAGCCTTGGCTGAGCCGGAAGGCATGAAGAGATTGATGATCGTCTGGGTAATATACATCATACTTACCGATGCCATCCTTCCCGCTCCGGAGATTGACTCTGAGAGTTTGTACAAAAGGGTATCAATGATGTTGCCGTTCCGGAGTATGATGATGATCCCCCCGGCAAGGCCTACTATCAGTGCCGCTGACTGAATATCCTTCACCCCGTCAAGAAACAACTTCGTAATCCTGTTGGCATCATAACCCATCGCAATTCCTGATGCCAGTCCCATCGCAAAAAATAGTGTGGCTATCTCCATTATATACCATCCGTAACCCATAACTCCCGTAATCAGGAAGAATATGGTGAAGAGAAGCAGGTCAATGATGAAAAAGTGAACCGATTTTCTGAGTGTTAACCAACCGGTTAATGCAAATAGTCCTGTCAGAACCGGAATGACCGGTATCTTTATCTGGTAATCGCCGAATGAGAGTGAGGAGACCGGGTAAAAAATGGAAAAGATGGTCATGACGGCCGTGAGGATCATATAAATAATCCAGGCCGACAGAGGTGTATGATAATCGGTTTTTACTTTTCTCTCCGAATGAAGTTTTCGCCAGTAATCGTCATCGTCATGAACAGGTGATTTCTTCGGATCTCTCCTTACTTTACGGGCATATACAAGTATATACGCAAATCCGAGGACGCTGATGATAATCCACATCACCAGGCGGTATTCAAGTCCGGAGAAGAGAGGAAGGTCAGACAGTCCCTGCGCAATACCGATTGTGAACGGGTTAAGGAAGGCTCCCGCGAACCCCAGTGCGGCAGCCACAAAGCAAAGGGAGACTCCAACAATTGAGTCATAGCCCATTGAGACTGCCAGGGGAACGAAAATTATGGTGAATGCGATTGTCTCCTCACTCATACCGAATACTGCGCCGAAGAAGCTGAACATCGTCATTATAACGATGAATATCAAATTGTCAGCGCCGATGGTTCTGATCAGTCCCCTGTTTCCCAGCTTTTCAGTAAAGCGCAGCACTGATCCGATGGCCACATCTATGGCTTTACTCTCGTTCATGATCCAGAATGCACCGCCGATGATGAGTATGAAGACTATTATGTCAGCCTTGTCAACGAATCCGTCGAACAGTGCAGAGAAGACCTGCCAGGTCTGGGGATTCTTTTCGGTGTAATGGAATGAACCGGGCACCACCACGCTGCGGTCTATTCCGTTGACGTTTACCGTCTCCCTCCCGAATGAACCACCGGGAACTATCCATGTTAGCACCGCACACAGCACCACAATGCCGAAGACAATGACGTAGGTATGGGGGATTTTTTTGAACACAATGAGTGATTTTGTGGTGCAAAATAGTAATTAACATTCTTCTGACAAAAAAAGTCTGAAAGTCTGAAAGTCTGAAAGTCCGAGAGTCTGAGAGTCTGAAGGTCTTAGGAATTGCGATTTACGAACTAATACCACTATTGCCTATTGCCTATTGCC
>DHUL01000076.1:26578-61001 GCA_002409145.1 Bacteroidales bacterium UBA5235 | reverse complement strand
TGCCTATTGCCTATTGCCTACTGCCTGGCTATTACCTGCCTGACCCTTTCCCTTGTTTCAGCAGGGGTGGGATTCAGTTCTCCCGTTGAGAAGGTACCCCGTTCAGGGTCAATTCGTTCGAAGACCATCATGTAGAGTTCGAAGATTATCTCGAGACTGAGACGGTACCTGGGCGCCATCTTCGGGCAGATCTCATCCATAATTTTCAGGGTATCAGTCCGGTAGCGATCTGCAATCAGATGGTATTCACGAATCATGGCCCTGAATTCGGGTGTCAGGGGAGCGCCGTGAGCCATCTCCCTCATTGCGGCGCGGGTAAGTCTGTGCCGCGCCATGACATCATCAGCAAAATAACTAAGGTTATTAAGCTGGTCCTTGCGAAAGTCGCGGATTATATGAACGAAATAGCTGAACATTGCACATGGTCCGGCAGTGCGGTGAACATCAAAGGGAGGGTCAAGGTAAACACCGTCCTGCTCCTGCAGGCCGGCCAGGTGTACAAATATTGATGCCGGCGCCACCGAAGCGCCCCCGGAGTAATCGATGAAATCATCAAGTGTGGCAAAACCGTCATGAGTCACATCATAAAGCATTGATTCAGCAAAGGCTTCAAGTGACCACAGGGGTATCCTGAATCTCTCAACTGTATAACCCAGTTCATTGTTGAACGGAGATGTGGTCATATGCCTGTCAAGCATTCCCATCCAATGCCTGATTTCAGAGGTGAGGTTCTCCCTGTCAGAAAGTTTGATCCCCTGGTGAGCAGCCTTGTGGTTGTCAATCAGGTCATCAAGTGCCCGCATGAAACGGTAACAGGTGCGAGCTGCGCAATACCTCTCATTGTCCCAGAAGTTTGCTGCAATAAGGATATTAGGATGGTCTATGATCTTTTTAAAATCTATAGACTCAAATAATGCCGTGAATTGATCCCTCGTTTTCATCTTTTCCCTGTCTGCTCTCTCTTTTGTTCGTTCATAATCCTTTCGGCGACCAGTCTTGCAGACATAAGCACCATTGGTATCCCGTTTCCTGGATGGGTGCTGCCTCCTGTAAAATAAAGATTTTTATAATGTCTGTCTCTGTTATGGGGTCTGAAGTAACCCATCTGGAAGATGTTGTGGCCCAGGCTTCCGAATACCGAACCCCTGGTCACATTGAGGGCTTCCTCCCAGGTGGCCGGGTTGGTGACTATCTCAAATTTAATATGAGATTCAATGTCGTCAATACCAATCTTACTCAGTTTCCTGAAGACCGCCTCACGGGCTTTGTTGGTAATCCCCTGCCAGTCCTGGGGTCGTTCCGGATCAAGGTGCCCGACGCCCACGGCTACAGAGAGGGTGTCACATCCTTCAGGTGCGGCAGTGGGGTCTGTGCGTACCGGGGCGTGAATATAAAAGCAGGGATCATCGCCCATCGACTTGTCTGTGAATATCTTATCGAGTCCTTCACGAAAGCCGTCAGACAGGAAGGTGCTGTGATGCCCCAACTGCGGGTATTGTTTGTCTAGTCCCCAGTGCAGCACCAGTGCCGAACATGAATATTTCATCCTTTCCAGGCGCTTCGACTTGTACGAAGGAGGCAGCAGCTCGCGGTAGATGTAGGGCAGGTCGGCATTGGCGATGATCACATCGGCCTTTGCCATGCTTCCGTCGCTGAGTGTCACCCCGGTAGCCCTGTCACCGGAGATGAGGATCCGCGTCACCGGACTGGTAAAATGGAACCTGACGCCCTTTTCAATGGCCCTGGCCATAAGATTCTCCGCGATGGCATACATGCCGCCGGCAGGGAACATGGACCCTTCAGTGAGTTCTGCCGAAGGGATCATGGAGAAAAGAGCGGGAGAGGTGAATGGATTCTGCCCGACATAGATGTTCTGGAACGTGAATGCCATTCGCAGGTGTTCTGATCTGAAGAAACGCGACGTGTATCGGTAGTGGTTGAGATAAGTCTTCAGCTTAATGAGCAGAAGGGCGTTAGGGAGATTGAAAAAATGAAAGAACCGGGTGAAGTTTCGTCCGAGGAGCTTTTTGAAGGCAACAGTATAGAGTTCATAACCTGTCCTAACATATTTCTGAGCCCTTGCGAAGCTTCCCGGTTCAATACTTTCAAGCTGCTGCTCCATCCTCTTTCTGTCAGTTGTGAAGGCAAGGCTTGTTCCGTCGTCGAACCAGAGTGTATAGATGTCATCGAGCGGTTTAAGATTCAGATCCTTCATGGTGAGGCCCAGTGACCGGAGAACATCGCGGTATACTTCCGGCATCAGAATCATTGTGGCACCCATGTCAAACCGGTGCCCTTCGCGCATCATCTGTCCGCATCTTCCGCCTGCGGCGATGTTCTTTTCATATACATCGACGTTATAGCCACTCTCCGCCAGGAATAATGACGTGGTTATGCCCCCAATCCCGGCACCTATTACAAGAGCCGTTCCGTTACCAGCCATCAGGTATAAAGTTTAAATGGTGTTATGTTCCCGTTTTATTTAGCCTTTTTAGGCAGTCAGAGAACAAATATATTAACAAACAACTGAATAACACCTGTAGCAGGAGGGTCAACTGCGGTATATGGCAGGTGAGTGGCGGAAAAAAACCTCCGGCTACCAGAGCTGGTGGACCAGAGGCTTGATATCCGCTTCATAGATAGCCGATATTGCCCTGGTCTGTTCTTTGGTAAATCCCCGGAATTCCAGTGCGCCCAGGTTTGATCTCACCTGGTCAGGTGATGATGAACCGGGGATTATACAACTGACCTCTTCACACATCAGTATCCAGTTCAGTGCCACATGAGCCAGCGGGGTGTTCTCAGGGAAAAGCTCCTTCAGTCCTGACACTGCTTTTAGTCCTGCCTCGTATGGTACTCCTGCGAAAGTCTCTCCCTTGTCGAAGAACATGCCGCTGCGGTTGAAGAAACGGTGATCGCCAGGAGCGAAACGGGTGTCAGGGCCGAATTTCCCGGAGAGCAGACCGCTTGCCAGCGGAACGCGGATTATCAGTCCGACATTTTTCTCCTTCGCCATGCCAAAGAACTTTTCACGGGGGCGCTGGCGGAAAATATTGTAGATTATCTGGACGGTTGTGACATTATCAAACTCGATTGCCTTGATTGCCTCCTCCACCTTCTCTACACTGACACCCAGGTTAAGTATCTTACCCTCCTCTTTAAGCTTCTCAAACTCCCCGAAAATCTCAGGCCTGTAATAGACCTCAGTCGGAGGACAATGAAGCTGTATCAGGTCAATGCATTCTGTCCCGAGCCTTTTCAGTGAGCCCTCAACGTAGCTGCGGAGGACTTCGGGGGTATATCCTTTATTTACATGAGGATTGATATGCCTGCCGCATTTTGTTGCAACGCGTATTGCAGCGCCTGATTCACGCACGGCTTTGCCCACGGCAATCTCACTCTCGCCGTCGGAGTAGACGTCAGCAGTATCTATGAAACTGACGCCGTTGTCTATTGCTTCACGGATTATTGATTGAGCCAGGGAATGATCGAACTTCGAACCCCATTTGCCACCTACCTGCCATGTTCCGAGTGAGATTTCCGAGACCTCGAAACCTGTTTTTCCAAGAATTCTGTATTTCATCTTTCCGGGTTTATAATGCAAATATTTGTTTCTTATTTCACCTTGTATAAAATGATACACTGAAACCTGCAGTGAATGGCTTCAGCATGATCTCATTATCTGTTGTGATCCGGTTTCCGCCTGAGTGTATCCAGGGCTTCCAGTTCAGTTTAACGGCATAGCCACCGAAGAGACCCAGAGACCAGTAATCGCTCCTGTCACCCTGGCCTGAATACATAAGATACTCCAGGTTAATCCCGGCCACGGCTATTGCCTGGTTGAACCTGAGATCGATCTCCCTGTTCCGGAGATAGTCATCGAGGGGTACTTTTTTATCGGTTGAATAATTACGAAGCCTGTATTTCAACCATCTCAGGGAGACTACCGGAGTCATCCTGATTCTCTGTGAACTTATAATGTCGTAGCCAAAGCTCAGTTTGAACTGGGTGTTGTTCAGGTTCACGGCAACAGTGTCATGGTGGTCTTTGTAGCTGTAACCCATTCCAATGCCGAATCCTGTGTAGAATTTTGGTAATGAGGCTCCCAGTTCGGGTCCTGTGACGGCGAAATAGTCCATCGCGTCGGTGTTGAATGTTCCCAGCTGGCTGCTGAATTCAGCAAAATCACTGAAGAGGACGTCCATGCTTATTGCAGAACGGGTTATAACGTCTGACGCCTCGTTTGCCGGGAGGTCATTTACGTAAACCCCGTCAGGGATAAACATCGGGGTAAGCGTTATTCTGACAGGTAATCCGGTTGTGTCGCTTATGACTTTCTCTGCCGGATTGAAACCGGGGCAGGTTATATTGAGGTGCCTGGCCTTATCCGGTTCCGGCATGAGGTCAAAAGCGCCGTTCAAGTCTGTCACGGTGCAGTTTGCAGTGCCGGTCTGGCAGACCCGGACACCAACGATCGGAACATTCCGGTGGTCAGTTACAATACCGGACACCACTTTCTCCTGGGCTATTACCGGGAGCGACAGTGAGGCCAGCAGCATGATGGCTGACAGGCGGCCACATAGGTTGATTATGTTATTCATTCACTTTTATCAGGTAATTGCCAGACTCTGGAACCTTGTAATCTGGCTTCTATAACAAAATTAAGGAAAAAGAGTGAAGAACAGTAACCCCGGCGATATTGCCGGGGCTGCAAAAAATAAAAAAACAATCGTCAATCAGGTTCCGATATCAGAACACAGCCTTGACCTAAACTCTCCTGCTTTTGGTACTGCCGGCTGCCGTATTGTTGTCTGCCACGGGCATGGTTTCACCGAAGCCTTTTGTAGTCATCCTGTCCGGGTCAATGCCTTTGTCTGACAGGTATTTCTTCACAGCGTAAGCCCTTCTCTGTGAATGGACCATGTTCTTTGCATCACTAACGCAGGGATATTTTCAGTCCCTCATTCCAGGTGCCTCAAATGCCCGGACCCGGGTGAAAATAGATCATGGGGGAGTCACCTGCCGGATTATTTTGCCTTCAGGGTTGTAAAACATCTTTTCCGGCATCTGGAAGATATTATTTTTAAGCCATGAACAAATTATCTGCAGTATGAAAAGAATCATTTTCCTCACCCTGATGTTGCCGGCAGTAATGCTGGTGTACCCGCAGGGCAAAAAGGCGATGACCATCGATGACCTTGTCACCTGGAACCGAATTTCGGAGAGGGTTATTTCCGATGACGGCTCACTCATAGCTTTCAGGACAGAACCCTCACAGGGTGATCCGGTAATTACCCTTTATGACGGGAACGGCGCACTAAAGGCGAAATTCGGATGCGCCACCGGTGCAGTTATCTCATCTGATTCGAGGTATCTGTTTTTCACAATCAAACCGCCTGAGGAGGAGGTAAGGTCCCTTAAGCTTAAAAAGGCAAAAAAAGAGGATATGCCGCTGGATAAACTGGGTATATACAATATTGCAACCGGAGTAACTGATACCATAGAGAGGCTGAAGTCATACAAGGTCCCTGCCAGGTGGTCAGGGTGGCTGGCATGGCAGATTGATCCGCTGAAGGTGAAGCCGGCAGCACAGTCAGATTCGGCAGCCATGGGCAACAGCAACGGTAAGGGCAAGAAGCTCAAGAGTGAATCAGCCGACAACGGCTACACCCTTTATATCAGGAATCTGGCCAGTGGCCGGACGGATACGGTCAGGTTCGTGACTGAATATCTCTTCGCCGGTGAGGCGGAGAAGATTATGTATGCCACCACCGGTGAGGACAGCATCAGGGAGCCCGGAGTGGCAATCCTTGACCTGAAGCGAGAGGAGAAGACTATACTATATGCCGGTAAGGCGAAGTACAGGCAGCTTACACTGGACAAAAAGGGGGAGAGGGCTGCATTCCTGATCTCATTTGACGAAAAAGACAAGGCCGGAAATACATATTCACTCTGTTCCTGGAATGGCAGGGGACTGGCGACATTTGCTGCTTCGAAGGGAACTGCCGGTCTGCCTGAAGGGTGGATCATCAACGAGAATGCAAGGCTGAGCTTCGCTGAGAACTCACCGAGACTCTTTTTCGGCACATCGCCTGAATACAAGATCAGGGACACCACCATCCTCGAGGAGGAGCGTGCAAATGTAGACGTATGGCACTGGTCAGAAGCGGTACTTCATACTGCCCAGGTTGTGAGAAAATCGCGCGAAATGAAAAGAACATACACAGCTGTCTGTCATACCGACCGGGGTAAAGTGGTTCAGCTGGCCACGGAAGAGATGCCGGAGGTACAGCTTCCGGCCAGGGGTGATGGTGCTAAAGCCCTGGGAATGTCATCGCTTCCCTATGAACTTGAATCGATGTGGGAGGGTGACTCCGGCAGAGATCTGTGGACAGTGGATATCATGACCGGCAGCGCGGTGAAGATAAAGGAGAACCTCGCAGCACGGCCGCGGTTCTCACCAGGTGGCAGGTATTTCTACTGGTACCATGGTGCGGACAGCTCATGGTATTCTTTTGATGTCACGGCAGGGAAGGAAACCAGGCTGACGACCCCGGCAACTTTAAAGGTCTGGGATGAGCTGAATGACGTACCTGATCTTCCCGGATCTTATCCGGCAGCCGGCTGGCTGAAGGATGACAGGGCGTTCCTGGTATCAGACAAATATGATATCTGGTCACTCGATCCGGCGGCAGCCCGCCCGGCACAGAATATAACCTCAAACGGGATGACGGAGGGCATCAGGTACCGGTTGCTTGACTTCGATCCTGAGAATGATTTTGTTGACCCGTCGGAAAAACAGTATCTGATTGGTGTCAACGAATCCACCCGGGCAGAAGGGTTCTATTCCCTTGACATTCGCAAGAAAGATATGCCGGTCAGACTTGAAGGAGGAGATTATGCCCTTGGTACCCCCGTCAAGGCCAGGAAGGCTGACCGTATCATTTATACAAAGGAAAACTTTGGAATTTTTCCTGATTATTTTCTCACGGACCTTACGGTCAGTAGTGAGAAGCGACTGACGGATGCCAATCCGCAACAGAATGATTTCCTGTGGGGAACGGCAGAGGTGGTGAAGTGGACATCGCTTGACGGACAGCCGCTGGAAGGGCTTCTGTACAAGCCGGAGAACTTTGACCCGGCGAAGAAGTACCCGATGATCGTAAATTTCTATGAGAGGAGCTCTGCAGAACTCAACAGGCACAGGATTCCTGAACCAGGCAGGTCGACAATTGATTATCATTACTATACCAGCAACGGGTATCTCATCTTCAATCCTGACGTCTCATATATTGACGGTTATCCGGGTCAGAGCGCCTACAATTGTGTAATGCCCGGAATCATGTCCCTCATCGAAAAAGGTTTTGTTGACGGGAAGCGAATAGGTGCCCAGGGGCACAGCTGGGGTGGTTACCAGGTGGCCTATCTTGCTACCCGGACGAACCTGTTTGCCGCCATTGAGTCAGGTGCGCCAGTGGTTAACATGTACAGTGCCTACGGGGGCATCAGGTGGGAGTCAGGACTCAACCGTTCGATGCAGTACGAGCATCAGCAGAGCCGGATAGGTTCAACAATCTGGGAGGCTCCGCATCTTTACTGGGAGAACTCCCCGCTCTTTGCGATTGAGAAGGTTGAAACGCCAATTCTCATCATGGCCAATGACCAGGATGGGGCTGTGCCATGGTACCAGGGGATTGAATTCTTTATAGCCATGAGGCGTCTCGGCAAACCGGCCTGGCTTCTCAACTACAATGGTGAACCGCACTGGGCACAGAAACTTCCAAACCGCATAGACTTCCAGAAGCGTATGGCCCAGTTTTTCAACCATTACCTTAAAGGTGAACTTATGCCTGCCTGGATGAAAGAGGGGGTTCCTGCAGCTGAAAAGGAGTTCACGCTGGGATACTGAGCCGCTACCTGTTTCCCTTCCTTAACTGAACAGGGCAGTTAAAAATGGCTGCCTGGTTCATTAATCATGTCCCGGGAGTCATCTCCCGGGATTACTGTTTTTGATATTCAGGTGCCGGGAGCTGATTTTTAAAGCTTTCATCAACAATAGTTTGCATTGATTGTTGAGGTAATGTATAGGTAGCTGGTAAGTGTCATTTTCCCGTTGAGCAAATCAAACGACAGAGTTGATTGTTTAACAGATGGGAGACAGTTCATAACTTGTATAAAAATCTGACCGAAATGAAAGAAATTATTTCAATTCTGTTTCTTTTTCTCACCTGTACGGGCAGTCTGTCTGCCCAGGAAACGGTAAAGGGAACTGTGGCAGATGATCAGAATATGCCCCTTCCAGGTGTATCTGTTCTGGTCAGGAACACTTTCCGGGGGACGATGACCGATGCTGACGGAAGCTACACCATTTCAGCCCAGGCAACTGATACGCTGGTTTTTTCTATGGTGGGGATGATCACACAACAGATACCTGTAGGATCACAGACACAGATAGATGTTATTCTGGCAACACAGACCACTGTGATGGACGAGGTGGTGGTCATTGGTTATGGTACGCAGCGTGCCAAAGACCTGACAGCACCGATTATCACAGTCAAGGGAGAGGACCTTTCAAGGCAGGTGACCTCCAATGCAATGCAGGCTATGCAGGGCAAGGTGGCCGGAGTCCAGATCATTAGCAGCGGTGTGCCAGGGAGTGGTCCATCAGTAAAGATAAGGGGAGTTGGTTCAATAGGTGATTTTGCCAGACCACTCTACGTAGTCGACGGAGTGTTTGTAGATAACATTGACTTCCTCGGGGCCGGTGACATAGAGGATCTGACTGTACTCAAGGATGCCTCAGCCTCAGCCATCTATGGTGTCAGAGCAGCCAACGGGGTGATTCTCATTACAACCAAGAGGGGTACTACGGGCAAACCCACCATAAGTTATGACGGATATTTCGGGATGCAGTTGCCTGTCAACATCATGAGGATGGCCACCACGGACCAGTATGTGGAGCTTCTGAATGAAGCCTATTCAGGGACGCCGGGCTATATACCAAAGGATCCCTCTGCATATCCGGCATCAACGGACTGGTACCAGGAACTTGTCCGTACGGCGCCCATGACCGGTCACAGTATTGACATCTCGGGAATGTCAGAAAAAACATCATATTCCATCGGCGGAAGCTACCTTTTCCAGGAAGGAATCATGGATACAAAAAACAACTTTAAAAGGTTCAACCTCAGGGGAAGGCTGGAGCAGAATGTAAACAAGTTCCTGAAGGTAGGCCTGAACACTATCATATCGAGGTATGACAAGGCCAATCCAAATGAAGGTGCATTTTTCGGAGCATATGTGAATCCGCCTGTCTACCCGGTTTATGATCCCGGGAACACATCTGCCTATCCGGTGCTTTTCGGCTCACCTCAGACATATGGATTTGGTAACCAGTATGGCAACCCGGTTGCAGCGGCTTATTACTCTGATAATTTCGAGAAGGGCAATAAGCTGGTGTTTAACGGCTATGCTGAGTTCTATCCTCTTAAGGACAAACTGACATTCAAGGTGTCATACAACCAGGATCTCAGTGACTGGACCAGCAGGGCTTATACGCCTGCCTTTAATGTAGGAGGATCACAGGGTGTGAGGAAGTCGAGCCTTTCCAAGACATTTGGCAACTCCTCCAGGCAGATCATTGACAACCTGCTTACATATAAGAACCAATCAGGAGGCCTGAATTATACATTAATGGTAGGTCAGTCGACCCGTATTGAGAAGTCTGAGACGCTGACGGGTTCAGCGATCGATGTGCCCGGGCTTGATGAGCAGTCAAAATACCTGGTGCTGGGTTCCTTCAGGGACCGCAATTCAAGTGATGGCGCAGGGCGATTCAACGGGATATCATTTTTCACGAGAGGCACATTCAACTTCAATGACAAGTATCTGGCTACGGTCACCTTCAGGGCTGATGCCAGCTCCAAGTACCAGAAGAAATGGGGCTACTTCCCGGCCCTGGGCTTTGGCTGGAATCTCACGCAGGAGGACTTCATGGATAATCAAAAACTATTCAATTATCTCAAGGTGAGAGCCAGCTGGGGCCTTCTTGGCAATGACAACGTACCCGCGAACTCAACGGTAATCCTTGGTCAGTCAGGAGCTGGCGCTTCTGGTATATTCGGGGATGAGCTGGTAGATGGTATGGGGGCACAGACGGTAGTTCAGAATTTTCTGCGATGGGAGGTTGTCAGTGAGTTCGACGTCGGGGCTGACTTCACCCTTTCAAACAATAAGCTTTCAGGTGACCTGGACCTCTATTACCGTACGACGGATAATGTCGTCTTTTTTGCCCCGATTGCCACCGGAGGAGGCGTTGCCGAATTACTTGGCAACAACGGAAGTGTCGTAAATTCCGGCGTGGAACTCAGCCTCAACTGGACTGAAAAGTTTGATAACGGACTGAGCATGACCATAGGATTCAATGCCACAACTATTATAAACAGGGTAACCAGGCTTGAGGGCCGTGAGTACATTCCAGGCGGGTATGTCAGGGGAAATTACACAACGCGTACTGCGGTGGGTCATCCGACAGGATCATTCTACGGTTACGAGATCGACGGCGTTTATCTGAGCGAGGGTGATGCCTTGAGGGACGAAGTATCACAGCCGATAAAGGGTGCCGGATTCTTTAGGTATAAGGATCAGAACGGAGACATGGTTATTAACGAAGATGATAAAGTCTATCTTGGAAGTGCCATTCCATGGCTGATTACAGGAGTTGATATCGGGTTCAACTACAAGGACTTTGACCTTAGCCTATCGCTTTTTGGTCAGATCGGGAACAAGATCCTGAATGCCAAAAGGATGAACAGGGATATCTTTTCTGACGGCAATTATGACCAGGATTTCTATGACAACCGGTGGACACCGGACAATACCTCGGACAGGTACCCCTCCGCATTTGCATATAGCTTCTCATATACTCAGCAGGCAAATGACTTTTTTGTAGAGGATGCTTCTTCCGGCAGGATACAGAATGTCACACTGGGATATACAACTGACAAACTAAAGTTCATCCCCGGGTTGAGAATTTACATTTCAGCTCAGAGGCCTTATACATTCTTTACCTATAAAGGGTTCACGACTGAGATCGGAGGAACTCCCATCAGTACCGGTATAGACAATTCGGTCTATCCTTTACAGGCCGTCTATACTTTAGGATTAAAAGCAAACTTTTAATGATAAATGGTTTGGAGATGAAAAGGTTACATATATTTTCCATAATAATTCTGATCCTGACACTTGTCAGTTGCGAAGAATTTCTCGAGATACGTCCGGAGGGCACCCTGCCTACAACCGGAATTGACTACTCAAAATCAGAAAATGTCTTTCTGTCAGTTAGTGCGTCCTATGCAAAGCTCAGGAATTACGGTGCTCATGTTTTTCCTTATATAGGAGCATTTGAGATAGCATCAGATAATGCGGATAAAGGAAGCAGCCCGGAAGATAACCCTACAATGCTGGAGCTGGACAATCTTACTTACCGGCCTGACAACGGGTTGATTAATGATCTCTGGACCTCCTATTTTGACATTGTGAGCGGTGCCAACTACTCAATTCATCAGATGCCGCTTTTTGAAAATGAGCTGTTGAACAGTTCGGATAAGCTGTATGCTGTACAGTGTCAGGGTGAGGTTAAGACCATACGGGCCTATGCCTATTTCAACCTTACCCGTCTCTTTGGAAGGGTGCCGATTGTTGATACTGTACTCACAGCCGCCCAGCTTGCTTCGCTGTCACAGGCATCTACGGGACAATTGTATGATTTTATAGAAAAGGATCTTCTTGAGGCAATCAATGTACTCCCGGAAGGCTATACCAAAGAATGGGCCGGCAGGATCAATAAATACACTGCAATGGCCATTAAGGCAAAGGTGCATATGTACCAGGCAGAGTGGGACTCAGTGGCCTCGGTCACTGACAGGATCATTTCGTCTGGCCGGTATGATCTGCTGACTGATTTTCGCGAAGTATTCAGTGTAGATGGTGAGAACAGCAGGGAGTCTCTCTTTGAGGTTCAGAGCTCTACGCTTGGCAAGAGCACAGGAGACAATACTTTCCTGGAGTATGCATATGTCCAGGGGCCACGAGGCAACAGTCCCCCTAACATGCAAGGCTGGGGCTTCTGTACACCAAGTCAGAACCTGATCAACTTCTACACATCAAGGGGTGAGGTCATCAGGCCGGCAACCACACTTCTCTACAGGGGAACCAGAACACCTGAAGGCGACAGCATCAGGACAAGCTGTACAAACCCTGTATACAACGGTAAAGTATATACTCCCTCGGTATACAACAAATGGAATTTCAACGGATATGGATTTGACCACAATGTTCGCATAATCCGGTATGCTGACATACTTCTTATGTATGCCGAGGCGAGGATAAACGGTGCAACTGCAGGAACAACCAGCGGACTCAGTGCTGACGAAGCAGTTAACCTCGTCAGGGTGCGTGCAGGGCTGACTCCTCTGACCGGGGTCACCATGCAGCAGATCTGGGATGAGCGCCGGGCTGAACTGGCAATGGAAGAGGACCGATTCACTGACCTTGTCAGGACCGGTCAGGCAGCCACTGCCCTTGCATCAAAGGGATTTGTAACCGGCAAACACGAGGTATATCCCATTCCATCGGCACAGATGCAGCTTAATCCTAACCTTACACAGAACAATGGATACAATTGACAGATTATCTTAATGTAAAACCAAACTCAATTAATTATGAAAAACAGATTAAGAATTGCCGCAACCCTGATGATCGGATTACTGGTCATGATGGGTATGATGCTTACATCATGCAAAAAGGACAATGAACCCGATGACGGGAAAACTGATCCGAGTACAATTGCAACTGCGAACCTGGTTGCCTATTTCCCGTTTGACGGGAACGGTACTGAAACAATTGCCAACCTTACCCCGACAATGCAGCCGAATGTAACCTATGTTGCAGGTCGGCGCGGTCAGGCATATCAGGGTGCAAACCTGGCACATCTTTTATATACGCTGCCTGCAGCCAGCAAGCTGAAAAGCCTGACATCCTTCTCGGTAGCCATGTGGATTAAGTCGCCCCTGGTGACGGGTGATCCGGAAGTAACCCTCTTTGAGATCGGTAAATCAGATGACCTGTTCTGGGGAAACCTGAAACTTGGATTACTCAGGTTGGATGCTACTGCTGATTCATTGAATTTCAAGGCATTCTTCCTCAAAAACGGGGCTGTCTGGTCAGGACAGCATATCAGTTATTCCGATCCTCTCTTCCCGATAAACATGTGGATGCATATGGTTTTTCTGTATGATCAGACAACCTCAAAATTCATGATCTACAAGGATGGAGTCAAGATTGAAACCAATGACGGAGTCGAGAACAGGTGGGCAGCAGGTGATGATGTAGTTCCCAGGCCACCGCTCGGACCGCTTGCTTTTTTAAATGCTGACAAGATCAACATCGGGGCATGGCGTCCGAAGTCAGAAGGTACAGCCACAGATGCCTGGATGGGCTGGTTCCTCGGAAACATGGATGAACTCCGTGTTTATGACAGGGCGCTGACCGCAACTGAAGTGAAGGCACTCTATGATGCCGAAGTAACCCAGATTGAATAATTGAACTGTTACACAACGGGAGGATCAGAGGTAGCTCTTCCTCCCGTTCTTTTCTTATCCGCAAGGGAATGAAACACCTCATTTTCCTCTATATCGTTGTCCTGACCCTGACCTCATGCAATAAGGTAAAGGTTGATCCTTTGCATGAGATACTCATTGACTCCGTGTTTATCAACCGGGTATACGTTGCAAACAACACTGTCATCAGGGATGTTGATTATGAAAATATTGTGATTGAGTTCACCTTCAGCGAGAAGGTAGACACACTTCTGTTCAACAGGGAAAAGGTTTCGATCATTGGAGGTATGGAAGTTTCTTTCACTTATAAGTTCGACAGGGAGTCACAGCATCTGATGGTCATCCCGGTCTCCCCGGTTCCTCCCTTGACACAGTTCAGGGTTCTCTTCGATCAGGGCAGCAACCTGGGCGGTTTTATATATAATTTTTATACTGTTATTTTTCGGACCAGGCTGGATCTGAGCCCCAAGTTCCCCGCGATATCAGATGACTCACTGCTTACCCTGGTCCAGAAAAAGACTTTCGGTTATTTCTGGGACTATGCCCATCCGGTATCAGGCCTCTCACGGGAGCGCATCGGATCCGGAGAGACAGTTACATCGGGCGGAAGCGGTTTCGGACTTATGGCTGTTCTTGTCGGAATAGAGAGAGGCTTCATCACCAGGGAGGAGGGATTTGAGCGTCTGAGCAAGGTAGTCAGTTTTCTCAGCAGATCTGAAACGGACAGATTTCACGGGGCATTTCCACATTGGCTTAACGGGACAACAGGAAAGGTGATCCCTTTCTCGACCAATGACAACGGTGGTGACCTTGTGGAAACTGCCTTTCTTATGCAGGGACTTCTGACAGTCAGGGAATATTTCAGGGATGGAAGTGAGACTGAGCGTGGAATGTGCAATGCCATTACAGATCTCTGGGAATCGGTTGAGTGGAGTTGGTATCGCAGGCAGGATCAGAATCTTCTTTACTGGCACTGGTCTCCTGACAGGGAATGGGTAATGAATTTGGGCATCAGCGGGTGGAATGAGGCTCTTATAGTCTACATTCTCGCTGCTGCATCTCCCTCATATCCGGTACCGTCAGTGACTTATACTGAAGGGTGGGCACGAAACGGCTCATACCCTATGATTAACAGTAAAAGCTTTTATAACATAAAGCTTCCGCTGGGGCCCGACTACGGCGGACCCCTATTCTTCGCCCATTACTCTTTTCTTGGTCTGGACCCCAGGAACCTGGCAGACCAGTATGCCTCCTACTGGGAACAGAACGTAGCCCATTCAAAGATTAATCATGCATATTGCACAGCCAATCCGCGGGGATATGCAGGTTATGCTGAAAACTGCTGGGGCCTGACTGCCAGCGACATACAAAACGGATACAACGCAAGTTCTCCTTCAAATGATCTTGGGGTGATTGCCCCCACTGCTGCTCTCTCATCCTTCCCCTATACTCCTGTTGAAAGCATGATGGCTCTGAGATTCTTTTACTACACTATCGGAGACAGGATATGGGGGCAATTCGGTTTCTATGATGCCTTTAACCTGGCTACCGGCTGGTTCGCTAATTCCTATCTCGCCATTGATCAGGGCCCCATTATTTGCATGATTGAGAACCATAGGACAGGTCTGCTCTGGGAGCTGTTCATGTCAGCCCCGGAAGTGCAGGCCGGCCTCGATAAACTGGGATTTACATATTGAAAGCCTATGAAAAAGATATACTCTATATTGGTTGCAGCACTAATGCTGACCGCATGCGGCCAGACCCGGAAGCCTCTCTTTCACTCGCAGGGCAAGGTTGATTATGTGCTGGCAGCAGGGGATGAAGCGATGCTTGACTCGATTCAGAAAAAGACCTTTCTGTTTTTCATGGGAGAGCATCACCCGGAGTGGGGTATAGTGAAAGACCGCACTGCAGAATGGGCACCGGCAAGCATAGCCGCCACGGGTTTTGGCATCCCTTCGTTCGCCATCGGCGCTGAACGTGGCTGGATAACGCGCGATGAGGCTTCACAGATAACCCTTAACATAATGAATTTCTTCGTGAATTCTCTTCAGAGTCCTGATACTCTTGCTTCCGGGTACAAGGGATTCTATTATCATTTTCTCCGGATGGATACAGGCCTCAGGGAATGGAGATGCGAGCTCTCCTCGGTTGATACCGGATTGCTGATGATGGGTATCCTCTTCGCGAGGAATTATTATGACCGTGACATCGAAACAGAGGAGCAGATCCGCTCACAGGCATCACTGTTACTCGGGAATATCGAGTGGGACTTCATGATGATGCCTGACACAGGTGACTATGCCAGGCAGATCTCCATGGGCTGGCATCCCGAGTCAGGCCTTCATAACATGGGGTGGAGCGGTTACAATGAAGCACTTTTCCTCTATATCCTTGCCGCCGGTACCGGGCTTGATAATGCAAAGGAGAGCTACAGGTCATGGCTCAGCAGCTACAAGTGGCAGACACCCTATGAGGGACTCTCTCATGTGGCCTTCCCTCCCTTGTTCGGCCACCAGTTTTCACACTGCTTCATTGATTTCAGGGGGCTGGCCGATGAGTATATGCGCGACAAGGGAATAGATTATTATGAAAACTCACGCCGGGCAACATATGTGCAGAGACGGTATGCCATCGACAATCCTCAAAGGTGGGACGGGTATGACTCGCTCTGCTGGGGCATAACTGCAAGTGACGGGCCGGGAGACAAATACAACTTCGATGCAAGAGAGTTTCTGGGCTATGCCGGAAGGGGTACCAGCGGACCCGATTACAACTATTTTGATGATGGCACCATTGCTCCCTACGGACCACTCTCATCACTGCCCTTCGCACCGGAGATAGTCATACCTGCCATCAGGTCAATCAATGAGAAAATGGGAGATAAAATATGGGGCAGGTACGGATATTATGACTCATTTAACCTGACCGCAGGATGGGTCAATGATGATTTCATCGGAATCGATCAGGGTCCTATGCTCATAATGATTGAGAACTTCAGAACCGGACTGGTCTGGAACTATGTGATGAAGGATCCGGTGATCAGGAAAGGCCTTGAAAGCCTTGGATTCTCATACCTGTAAAATTGTAACCGGAGCCGTGCCTGAGACCGCCAACCGACACCCGAAACATGAATTACCGAATCAGAAAAACAGAAGCCATGCTGCTGCTTATTGCACTGACATCAGTTGCTGCAACAGCCCAGGAAATCATTCTGGAGGATTTTGAACAGGCTTCAGGCTGGTCACGTAACATCTCTGATGGTGTTACCCTGGGCCTGTCTGCTGATAAAGGGGTAACAGGCAATGCTATAAGGATTGACTATGAATTCACCGGGGGAACCGGCTTTGGCGGCATACAGAAACTGTTCCCGATAGACCTGCCTGATAACTATGAATTTACCTTCTGGCTCCGGGCCGAATCACCTGCGAACAATTTCGAGATAAAGTTCATTGACAGCACCGGGAACAATGTGTGGTGGGTCAATAACCGTAACTATGATTTTCCGCACGCGTGGACGAAGATACGTATAAAGAAGCGGCATATCAGTTTTGCCTGGGGGCCGGCTGAAGATCACGATTTGAAGAGGATAGACAGGATTGAGTTCACCGTTGCCTCCTCTGTCGGAGGGAAGGGAACACTCTGGCTTGACGACCTGAAGTTCAGGCCCCTGCCTCAGGAGACTGATGACTGGCCCAAGCCTGCCATCAACGCATCGTCATCTGCCAGGCGTCACAGGCCGGAGCTTGCAGCTGACGGATCAGGTGAAACCTTCTGGCTGAGCTGGAAGGGAGGAAAGCAGAATATCACCTTTGATTTCAAAGGCAGGCGGGAATTCGGGGGACTGCATATTGAATGGCTTGAAGGTAACCATGCTGAAGCCTTTGAGGTTTGCATCTCATCTGACGGAAAGAAATGGGAGAAGGCATATTCCGTCAGTCTCAACCGCGGGAATTCAAGTATCATCAGATTGCCGGAAGCCGAGGCTGCTTTTCTCCGGATTGACCTTCTGGAACCTGCCAGCGGCAGATCCTATGGCATCAGGGAGATAATAATTCCTGATGTCATGAGTACCATCACTCCCAATGATTTCTTCATGTACACTGCCAGGAACTCGCCCGCGGGCAGTTATCCTGATTATTTCAGCGGAAGGGCCTCGTACTGGACCGTCACCGGGGTGAACGGCGACACAAAGGAGGCACTGATAAGCGAGGACGGCATGGTGGAAGCAGAAAAAGCACGCTTTTCCATAGAGCCCATGCTGAAAATCGGAAACACCCTTTTAAATCACAGCAACGTCCAGCCTGTGCAGGGGATGGGTTTCCCGGGATATACCGGTGATTTTGTCTTTCTTCCCTCCGTGGAGTGGAGGTATGGCGGGATCACTTTCGTGACCGGTGTCTCCTCGGGTGGCAGTCCCAATGACAACTCTGAGCTTTATATTGGTTATTGGTTTGAAAATACTGCTGAAGAGCCGGTGGAGTTTGAATTTTACCTTCTGCTCCGCCCGTTCCAGGTGAATCCATACTACCAGTTTCTCAATACCGTCGGTGGAGTCGGCATGATTAAATCAGTCAGTGAGATCAGCAAAGGACTGATCTCTGTTGATGGCAAACTGGTCAGACTGACTGAGGAGTATGATTCCTTTGGCGCTTCAAAGTTCGATGAGGGCAGTCCTGTTGAGATGATTGGAAGAGGTGAGATGCCTGTGTCGCTGAGCGTGACAGATCCGACCGGAATGGCCGGCGGGGTTATAAGGTACAGGATAAATCTTGAACCAGGTGAGTCGAAGGAGATTTTTGCCGTCATTCCATATCACAGGATATTACCTGAAGCGGCCACGGATGTTTTGACCGGAGCTTCTGTCAGGGAAGCATTTTGCGCTTCGGCGGACTACTGGAACAACAGAACTGGTCATATCCGTTTTGATCTCCCGTCTTCGGCCGACAGGCTGATTGACACATGGCGGTCAAACCTGGCATACATACTTATCAACAGGGACAAAGCCGGTATCCAGCCCGGTTCTCGTTCATATGACAGGAGCTGGATACGTGACGGCTCGCTCACGTCATCAGCTCTTCTCAAGTCAGGCATAGTCTCCGAGGTCAGGGAGTTCATTGAATGGTACGCCGCGCATCAGTATGAGAATGGTAAGGTACCATGCGTGGTTGACTTCCGGGGGCCTGATCCTGTGCCGGAGAATGACAGCCACGGCCAGCTCATCTACCTCATCCGTGAATATTTCAATTTCACCGGTGATACCGCTTTTCTGAGATCAATGAATCCACATGTCATTAAAGCGGTTGATTATATAGGATCGCTGGTGGCAGAGAGATCAACCGATCATTTCAGGAACGGTAATGACAGCATAAGGGCATATTACGGCCTGGTGCCTGAATCAATCAGCCATGAGGGTTATTCGGCAAAGCCGATGCACTCATACTGGGATAATTTCTTCATAATGAAAGGCCTGAAAGATGCTGTGGAGATACAGGAAATTCTGATGGAAGACGAGCAGCGGGAAAGAATGACGCTTATGCGCGACGAGTTCCGTAAAAACCTTTACAATTCGATTGACCTCTCGATGAAGGTAAGAGGGATTGACTACATCCCCGGATGTGTGGAACTAGGAGATTTTGACGCCACATCAACAACCATTGCCCTGACTCCGTGCAATGAACTGGGCAACCTCCCCGTACCCCAGGTCTACAACACGTTTGAGAAGTATTACGAGTTCTTCAAAAAAAGGAGAGACGGCCTCCTGGATTGGGTCAACTACACTCCTTATGAAAACAGGCTGATAGGTTCATTTATTATGCTTGACCAGCCTGAGAGGGCTCATGAACTGATTGAGTTTCTTCTCAATGACCAGATGCCGCATGGATGGAACCACTGGGCGGAGGTTGTCTGGAGAGACCGTCGCTTCCCGGGATTTATCGGGGACATGCCTCACACATGGTGTGGCAGCGATTTCATCAATGCCGTCAGGTCAATGTTCGTATATGAGAATGAGTATGACCACACCCTGGTTCTTGCCGCAGCCCTGTGCCAGGATTGGATTGATGCTCCCGGTGGCATGTCGGTAAGCAACCTCCCCACCTGGTACGGAGATATTTCCTACTCCGTCAGGAAGGAGGGGAATGCCTACCGGTTCAGCATAACAGGTGCCCTCAACCTGCCCCGGGGAGGTGTCAGAATACGAAACTTCAACGGCGGGGCCATGCCGTCAACGGTGACTGTAAACGGAACTGAGGTAAAAGGTTATTCCGGGAGGGATATCTCCGTTACAGAGATCCCTGCTGAGGTGATAATCAGATATTAAGTACACATAACAGGAAAACTGATGGAAGACACGAAGACGAGTCGCGGAAAGGAGGTGCAAGGCTATGACCGGATAACATTCGGTCAGCTCGCTGCCTATTCTGCAGGTGGTATTATTCCCGTAGCGCTTTTCAACATCGCCGGGCAGCTGGTGGGGCTGATGGGAAATATCAGCCTGGGACTCAGCGCCTTTTGGCTGGGGCTCATTATGATAATCCCCAGGCTCTGGGATGCGTTTTCGGATCCAATAGTCGGCCACCTGTCAGACAACACACGAAGCAGGTTCGGGAGGCGCAGGCCGTTCCTCCTGATCGGGGGTATAGCCGTTGCGGTATTCTTTGTGGTATTGTGGTGGATCCCCAAAGGAGAGATGGTGCATGCCTGGTTCCCGAGTGAGACCGGGTTCCGGAGTTTCCAGCTTTTTTATATTCTCTTTGCTCTGTTGCTCTTCTTCACTGCCACAACCATCTTCGAGATACCTCACGGTGCACTCGGGATGGAGATGACATCGGACCCGCACGAACGTACCCGCCTCTTCAGTGGAAAAAGTTTTGTGGGCAATCTGTTCGCAATGAGTACCCCGTGGCTCTTCGCCCTGGCCAATATGGAAGTGTTCAGGGGTCCGGGAGGCAATGAGGCTGACGGGATGCGTTACGTCTCACTGATGATTGCAGCCGTACTGATTCCGCTCTCCTTCTGGTGGACTGCGAAGCTGCGTGAACCGGGATTCGTAAGGGTCTCAAAGCAGGAGAAGACTCATTTCTGGAATGATATTAAGATTGTTGGTACCAATAAGAATTATATCTACCTGGTGCTAACCATCTTCACCCTGGCAATGGGTTTCAATTTTGTAAACCTGCTTGGTTCATACATTCCCATTTTTTACGTCTTTGGCGGTGACAAGGTTGCCGGTGCACAGCTGCTGGGAATAAACGGAACAATATGGGCGATCACGGGTGTACTTGCCGTCTTCCCTCTCAACTGGATCAGTCCGAAGCTGGGGAAGAGGAACACGCTGATCATATCCATGCTTCTCATGACCCTGGCCCAGCTCTCCAAGATTGTATGCTACAATCCTGAACATCCTTACCTGGTTATCATTCCCACCATAATGCTTTCTGCTGGCATGCTCTTCTTTTTCACCCTCGGTTCTTCAATGGTGGGCGACATATGCGATGAGGATGAGCTCCGTACAGGTCACCGCACAGAGGGGAGCTATTACTCAATTTACTGGTGGTTCATTAAACTCGGTACGGCATTCGCCAGTTTCGTGGCGGGGATACTGATCACCCTCACACTCTTTGACGAGACCCAGGTAACAAAGGTTGACGGTCTCCAGGGAAGCGTTCGCGATATTCAGGCCAAAGTAACCTACTGGAAAGGTTACACGGGTGATGCCACAGCCACGCGTACCTGGCTGAAGAATGCACAGTCACAGGCTGCTGATGCTCTGAAGGAATCGAATGACTACCTGTTATACCTTGAAAGTGAGGTTGTAAAAAAGCCTGAAAGGAAGAAAATCATTTCTCCGGAGATTGAAGCCCGGAGAGAGAATGTGCTGATGAACGCAAACGCAGTTACGAGGCAAAACATTGCAGCTCTTGAGAAGCACAACCTGGCTCTTGCATCTGCTGCTGCCGGAGCGCAGGCTCAGGACGTCGACAGCCTGATCAGGGCTACATTGCCATTGATTATGCAATCAAAACTGACAAAGGCCAGGATCAACTCCTTTGACTTGCTGGTTCATCTCCGCACCAGGTCAAATGAACAGAAGAAGAGCCGTGACCATACCGAACACCTGATCAGCAGCGTAGCAGAACTGAACAAAATGATTTATGCCCTGGAGCCCGGATCACCGCTTGAGGTTATTGAATCAGGCCTCGCACCAATCAGTGCCGGAATCGGACCTCTCAAGAAACAGTCGCCCTACACACTGCTGATGATGCGGGTGGTGGAGATCGGATTGCCGGTGATACTGTGCCTGCTGGCACTCGTGTTTGCCTTCCGTTACGGACTGACAGAGAAAAGAACGATGGAGATAAAAGAGCTGCTCAGGAAAAAACGAGGAAACGGGAGCAATGACGGTCAGGCTGAATTAGCGCATGAGGCCTGATAAATACTTACTATATGACATTCAACATTAAGGATAACAATTTCTATCTCAACGGCAAAAGGATATTCCTCAATTCCGGGGAGATACACTATTTCAGGATCAGGCACGAGCTTTGGGACAGGCATCTTGATGAGGCTGTAGGTGCCGGATTAAAGGCGGTCAGCACTTATGTTCCGTGGGCCTGGCATGAAGAGGTTGAGGGGGTGTTTGATTTCGACGGCAATTCCTGTCCCGAAAAGGACCTGAACGGCTGGCTCCGAAAGTGTAAAGAGCATGGTCTGCAAGCCATTGTCAAGCCCGGCCCTTTCATCCTTGCAGAATTCAGGGGCGCGGGACTGCCTGACTGGTTCCTGGAGCGGTACGGTGAGGGAGTGCGTATGCGCACACGCCGGGGGGGCAGGGTTATGAGTGACGGTGTCAGCCTCTTCAACAAAGATTACCTGGGAAAGGTAAGGCTGTGGTATGACCATGTGATGCCTGTCATCAGGAACAATGAGATGCAGGCCGGGGGTCCCGTCATAATGGTCCAGGTCTGCAATGAGATAGGTTTATTCTCATGGCTGGCCAGGCAGGCCGATTACAGTAACGAGGTCAGGAAAAGGTTTATCTCATGGATTTCGGAGAAGTACCGGACTGTCAGTGAGGTTAACAGGCAGTGGGGAACATCTTATGACAGCTTCCATGAGATTGAACTGCCCCCTGACGGGCACGAATCCTATGAATCTCCGGCTGACCGTGGCCGCGACAATGCATGGCACAGCTTCTGGAGACGGTATTACGGAGACTACCTCAGGATGCTCGGCACAATGATAAGGGATCGGGGAGTAACGGTTCCTCTGTACCATAACCTTCCGGGATGGATTTATGGCAACGGTTACGAGTTCCCTGTGAATATTACGATGTATGAAGACCTCTTCAGGGGGAGGAGCGGGATCATCTTCGGTGTTGACCATATCCCGGAGTTTGTCTCTTACAGGAATCTCCACGATGACAGGATTATCAATGATATCACCCTGGCAATGCAGGGTGGCGGGCCACTCTTTGCGGCTGAGTTCCAGAGCGGCTCGCGTGAGTATCATGTGGTGACAAATCCGCGTGAGATGGAGCTGTTCTACAAGGCCGGCATAGCCAACGGACTGAAGGGATGGAACTTTTACATGTTTTCCCAGGGCCGGAATGTGAGCCGCAGGGGTTACTCCGGCGACACTTTTTACTGGTTCACTCCGCTCGATGCCGATGGCAGGCGCGGCACCGCATGGCCGGTTGTCCGGAAGATGAGCCGCATGACTGCCCTGTCGGGAGACATTATTGTCAATTCCTGCCGAAGGGCTGAGGTCTGCGTACTGTTCTACGCTCATTGGTATGCTACAGAGCTTGAGAGGCCGGCCGGAGAAGCTACAGGACTGACCTACGTACCCTCGGCCATCCGGAAACCTGCATATTTTGACGGCCTGCTGAAGGCTCTGCAGGTGCTCAATATTGATTATGACATGGCTGACCTTGGCAGCACCCCGCCTGAGTCCCTTTCACAGTACAGGCAGGTCTGGGTTTTTGCAACAGATGAGATGGATACCCAGGCACAAAAGACCGTAGCCGGTTATATAACCGGCGGAGGCCATGCGGTAATCTATCCTTTCCTTCCTGACAGGGAAACAACGCAGCAGCCCTGCACCATCCTTCGTGACATCATAGGGGTAACTCCCTCGGGAGCCGAGGTGATCGACTCCCCGCTTATCGACCTGTTTGATCTGCATGACATTAAGTGCAGCAATCCCCAGATTGTATTCACACCGGAATCGCTTTCCGGCGCTGAGATCGTTGCCCGCACCATCAGCGGTACTCCGTGTGGCTTTGAGAAGAAAGTGGGGAACGGGATGGTTACATTCATCGGTACCTGGGCCGGATTTGATACGGAAGCACACAGGACATTCTATGAAAAGTTGCTGGAGAGATCAGGTGCGAGGTTGCGTAATGCCTCATCTGAAAACAGATTCATAATCACCCGGCAGAGATTTACCGGTGACGGCAGGGCATTGCTCTTTGTGGCAAACTACTACAACGAAGAGCAGAGCGGCAGGGTTACTTATACTCATCCTGTCACCGGTGAGCCAGTAAGCCTGCCGATGGGTGGAGAAAAGATATCGCTGCCACCGCTGCTGGCAGTACTGACTCCTGTCTGCATGCCCCTGGCGGAGGGCATAACCCTGCTCCATACCACTTCTGATCTGTCTGGTCTCAGGAAGGAGGGTGATGAGATAATTCTGACCCTCAGTGGAGACCGCGACCTTCCGGGCGAAACAGTGCTCGAGGGTCCCGGAACAGCAAGAACAGACAGGGCGGAGATCAGCCGGATGCCGGCTGATCTCCGAGTCATCGGGGGTCGCATGGTGATCACCTACTGCCACAGGCACAGAGAGGAGATGGAACTTAGGATCACCCTCGGTTAAGAGGTGTCCGGAAACAGGTTGACCTGCGACAGATCGTGAATATCACAACTAATCGGGCAACTAAAGGGAATTATAAAAAAATAAGGCAATGAAGATCAGCAACAGTGCAGGACTGACGGTTGAGTTTCTTAATAACGGGGCTGTCGCGTGCATATATACTGACACAGTTATGATCAGCCTCCGCCGGGCAACTGTTTATTCAGGTGCATATGCCGGAATATGGCTTAGGAAGAGAGATGGCGGAATTGAGAACCGTCCGCTTACCGGTCCCGGGAGTGAAAGCCTCTTCCGTGTGAATAACGGCACATACACTGCTGCAGGACGTTGGGATAGTATCGGATACATATGCCGTCTGAGCCTGTCAGGAAAGAGCCTGAGCTGGGAATGGGCGATTGATCTGCAAAATAACAGCAGCAGGGATGTTGCCCTGGACCTGGTCTGTCTACAGGATGCCGGGCTTAAGACCCTGTCGCAGGGTCTTGTCAATGAGTACTATGTGAGCCAGTATACAGAGAGGAGGATACTTGAAGACCCTTTCCGCGGCAAGGTGGTATGCTGCCGTCAGAACATGAAGGAATCAGGTGGTTACCCGTGGCTGATGATGGCTTCACGTGGCCGGGCTGCCACAGCCTGTACTGACGGAATGCAGTTCTACGGTAAAAGTTACCGGGCCACAGGCATCCCGGAAGCATTACTGGCAGAGACTCTGGGTGGCGGGTATGCCGGCGAGTCCTCAGTAATTGCAATTCAGGAGGAGCCATTTGTTCTTCCGGCCGGAGGAACCCGGACCGTCAGGTTTGTATTGACATTCATAGGTAACCATCAACCGGCTACATCGGAAACAGACCTCGACAGGCTGAAGGGCCTGGCCACGGAGTTCAGCGATTACCACGCCGGGGCAGAAGTGCAACAGATGAATGAGGAGCTCCATAAACTGCTTAGGGGGCCTGCAGCTCTATCCGGGCTGAAAGGATTCAGAAAACCGGAATCTGACCTGCTCAGTAATCCGGTCATGCTGCAGGCGGAGGAACTCTCACAGAAGGAGATTGATTCATATTTTCCGGGACCCCGCAGGTTTGCCGAATTTTCCGGAGACCGTTTGCTGTCATTCTTTTATAATGAGAACCGGCATGTGATGCTCAGGGAGAAGGAGTTGATGGCTGACCGGCCTCACGGACATATCATCCATACCAGGTCCCGCCTGGTGCCGGATGAGGCCATCATGTCAACCACGGCTTTTGCCTTCGGTGTTTTCAACTCCCACATCACCCAGGGCAATACCAACTTCAACGTTCTTCTGTCAGTATGCAACAGCCAGTTCAATATCAATCCTGTCTCCGGGCAAAGGATCTTCGTAGTCGCAGGCGGGAAGCGGATGCTCCTCGGTGTGCCTTCCGCATTTGAGATGGGGCTGAATCACTGCAGGTGGCTGTACCGGTATGGTAGCAGCCTTTACCAGGTGCGAACCTGGGCCACAGGCAGTGTGCCACAGGTCAATATGGATTTCCAGGTCCTTGATGGTGAGCCTGTAGCCCTGGTGGTTACTCATGATTTTGATGAGATGAATGGCTGGAGTATAAGGTCTGATGTTATTGCCGGAGAGTATATTGCACTGCCTGCCGCCGGAAGCATGATCAGCCGGAAGTTCCCTGATGCCAGTTTCAGACTCACCGTACAGTATTCAGGCAACATGTACCATGCCGGAGAGAAAAGGCTTCCGGGGAGTGATCATAACCTGAACAGTGGTCGTCTCTTTACGGTTGAGACAGAACCGCTTTCGCGCTTCTGTCTGAGCATCACAGGTTGTGTCCCGGCCGGATTTGAGTCCGTTCTGTTTGACGATGGCGGAAAGCAGTTGGCATCAGACATCATTGATGCCCTTGAGGGGTGGAAGGAGATGAGTCGCTCACTCTCAATCAGGAGTAACGATGATGACATAAAGGCCATTTCAGAGATACTCCCGTGGTTCGGGATGAATGCCGCAACACATTACCTGACTCCCTATGGTCTTGAGCAGTTCAGCGGTGCCGCCTGGGGAACGCGGGATGTATCACAGGGACCTGTCGAACTGCTGCTTGCAATGGGCAGATATGCTGAAGCGAAGGAGGTACTGAAAATTATCTTTTCCAACCAGGAGCCTGACGGCGGATGGCCGCAATGGTGGATGTTTGACAGCTACAATGACATACGGGCTGACAGCGCACACGGAGATCTTGTCTACTGGTGCCTGATTGCCCTCAGCAGTTATATCAGGGCAACAGGAGATATCGGATTCCTTGATGAAAAGTTGCCCTATTTCCGGAAAGATATAAAAGCGCAAAAGATTATAAATCCACTTAGAGAACACATTGACCGTCTGGTTAAAAAAGTAACCGGGTCGTTTGTCCCGGGCAAGTCGCTTGTACGTTACGGGGGAGGCGACTGGAATGATTCTCTGCAACCTGTTAACAGGGAACTGGCTGACAGGTTGATCTCATCATGGATGGTTGAGATGAACTACCAGGCATTCAGGCAGTATGCTGAGGTTTGCTTCATGGCCGGCGACAGAGGCAGCGCTGATGAGATGAGCCGTTACTCAGAGATGATCAGGACTGATTTTAACAGGTATCTTGTAAGTGACGGTGTCGTAGCGGGTTATGGTCTTACCGGTGATGACGGACGTATAATCCTGCTTCTTCATCCATCGGACACCATGACCGGCATCAGGTACAGTTTGCTGCCGATGGAACGGGGGATTGTCAGCGGAATCTTCACGCCGGAACAGGCAGCAGGCCACCTGGAGCTGATCAACAGGCACCTTACCGGTCCTGACGGTGCACGGCTCATGGACCGGCCACTGAGGTACAGCGGTGGAACAGAGAAGCTCTTCAGGAGGGCAGAGAGCAGCACCTTCTTCGGCAGGGAGATAGGCCTGATGTATATACATGAACACATACGGTTTGCTGAGTCTCTTGCACGCACCGGCCAGGCCGGTGAGTTCCTGAGGGCATTAAGGCAGGCGACCCCTGTAGGGTATGCAGACACGGTTCACTGTGCTGATATCAGGCAGTCAAACTGTTATTACAGCAGCTCCGACGCCATCTTTGAAACCCGCTACCAGGCTGACGAAAAGTATCATGAGATAATTGAGGGCAAAATCACATTGAGAGGCGGCTGGCGTGTTTACTCAAGTGGCCCGGGAATATTTGCCGGGATCATAATGACACATCTCCTTGGCATCAGGAGGGAATGGGGCAGAATCATTATTGATCCGGTTATGCCAGCCTCTCTTGACGGCCTGGAAGCTTCAATGACAATTATGTCCAGGACCATCACCTTTGTTTATCATATCAGGGAAGGTTGCTGCGGTCCTAAACGGATAACCGCAAACGAAAGGGATGTGGCATTTACTCCCGTTGAGAACCAGTACCGTCACGGTGGTGCAGCGCTGGATGAGTCTGTCTTTGCCGGCATGCCGGCAGAAAACGAAAACAGGGTAGGGATATACCTCTGAGATCACGGTTTTTTTCTATATTTACAACTGGTAACAGGAAGTTGCGTAACAACCGGGGCTTATGTCAGAGATACCAGTTGGAAAAACCCTCAGGCTTCTGATCCAGGTCATTTGCATTATTTCGCTTTCACTGCCGGCCCGGGCGCAGGCGGGAGGAGGCGGGAATGACATTAACCGGTTTATCCCCGGCACAATACCGGTAAAGAGTCAGAACTGGGAGATAAGCAGAGACCCGGTCACCGGTTACGTCTATTTTGCCAATTCTGCAGGTCTGATTGAATACAACGGTATTACGGCTAGAAGTTTTCCTGTGCCCAACCGACAGGTAGCCAGGTCAGTTTACGTGAACAGTGACGGGGTTATTTTCACCGGTTCCTTTGAGGATTTCGGTTTCTGGATGAAGAATCAGTCCGGAGTACTGTCATACACCTCACTTGCAGCCTCGGCTGATATTGTCCGGAATGACGAGATATGGAACATCTTTGAGATAAACCGTACCCTCTATTTTCAGTCGTTTACCTCTGTCTATGTATATGACTACAACGGAGTGAAGAGGATTGGGGCTCCCTCCTCGATGCTTTTCATTTTCAGGGTAGGGGACCGTTTCATTGCCCAGGCGATAGATGAGGGTCTTTACTGGTTTGATGGTGCCGGCTTCAGCTTTATTCCCGGAAGCGAAATCTTTGCCACACACAAGATTCATGCTCTGATCGATTTTGGTCGGGTTGAGAGGTGGATATGCACTGCCAACGACGGGATATTTCTGTTCGACGGGACGAAGTTCACGCCTGTTGCAAATGAGATCTCAGGGTACCTGAAGGAGGCAACGTGTAATGCCGGGCTGGCGGTCGACGATTCTCTCATTGTCTTTGGAACTATTCTCAAGGGGCTGGTGCTCTGTGACCGGAACGGAAGGATACTAGAGACCTTGGATTACTCCAACGGGCTGAGCAACAGTACCGTATTATCTCTGTACCTGGATTATGAAAAGGGCCTCTGGGCCGGGCTTGATGATGGTGCAAATTTTCTGGAGGCATATTCGCCTGTGGCGTTTTTCGAAAATTCAAACGGTGAGCTGGGAACAATCTATACTGTTATCCGGGACCGTAATAATCTCTTCCTTGGGACAAACCATGGGCTCTTTGCAACGGATATAGAAAACACGGATGGTTCATACCGCTTCTCCAACCTGCGTCTCATCCCCGGGACCCAGGGACAGGTATGGAAGCTGTCCCAGTATGACGGGCAGATACTGTGTGGCCATAATGACGGCACCTTCCTTATTGACGGACAGGACGCCGTCAGAATTTCGGATGTCACCGGGGGCTGGTCAGTCAGACCGTTCGGTGAGTACCTGGTGCAGGGTACTTACACCGGAATCGTCTCATTCAGGAAGGGTGACAGGGGCAGATGGGAGTTCAGCTCCAGGATTGAAGGGTACGCTGAACCTACAAGGTTTGTTGAGGTAGATTACCTCGGCTATGTCTGGGCATTGCATCCCCAGAAGGGGGTATACCGGCTTGAGCTGAACGAGAGGGCTGATTCAGTCACCGGTTCACTCTATTTCAGCCAGGCGGGTGACAACGCAAGAATTCTATCTATGGCAGTGATGAACAAACAGGTGGTGTTCATCGCCCCGGACCATATATATGGGTTTGACTATGAGAGGAAGGACTTTTTCCCGTTGACATCGCTTGAACCGGGTCTTGGGGAGTTTGTAGGGGCAACACAGATAATCCCGTTTCAGAAGAACAATTACTGGTTTGTGCTTGACAACAGGATCGCCCTGTTCACCATTACACGTGACATGCAGGCTGAGAAGGTCATGGAATTTGTGCATGAGTATGCTGACCTGCCCTGGCGTGAACAGCAGGTGATGTCTCTTGATTCCGGCATCCTTCTCATACCCACAAGACAGGCTTTCAGCATTTATAACGTTGACAGGCTTGCCAGCACTCCCGGGACTTCCGGTCTGGCCGTCAGCCGCCTGGTTTTCAGCGGTGGTAACAGGAGCACAACTCTCCTGCCGCAGTCAGGTGAAGAAAAACAGGTGCCCAGCAGGGCGAACAACCTGACCGTTTATATCGCAAATCCTTCCGGCTTCGACCGCGAAGTACGCGAGTATCTTTACAGGATCACCGAGCTGGGAGAGGAGTGGTACCGTACAGCGACAGACAACTTTTCACTTTTAAACCTGAAGTACGGGGAATACCATCTCCAGGTCAGGGAGGCTGCAGGTAACGGCATGGCAGAAGCCCGTTTCACCATCAGGAGGCCATTTGCACTGACTGGATGGGCCCTGGCGCTTTACCTGCTGGCTGCTGCTGCAATTGCCGCAGCGGGGATAATGTTTTTCCGTTCCAAACTTGAAAGCCACCGCCGGATGATTGAATACGAGGTTGGCAAAAACAGGCTGGAAAGTGAACTCGACTACAAGAGTTATGAGCTGATGCTGACCATGCGTTACCTCATAAGAAAGACAGACACCCTGAGGGAACTGCGTGACAAGCTGGAGACAGCAAAGGAGAGCTCCGTAAAGATGCCTTCACGTTTCATCCGGGAGATGGAACAGATAATTGACCACGGACTTGATACCCAGACTGAGGAGTGGCAGAATGTGATGAAGAATCTCAAGATGTCTCAGGAAGGGTTCTTCAGAAAGCTTAAGACGAAGTTCCCGGCCCTGACTCCCAATGATCTGAGGCTTTGTTCCTACCTGAGGATGAACTTCACCACGAAGGAGATTGCCAATCTTTCAAATATATCGACACGGGCGGTGGAGATAGCAAGGTACAGGCTGAGATCAAAACTGAATCTCAGTCATGATGTCAACCTGACAGAATTCCTCATTCACGAGGCAGAGAAAGACGAAGATTAGGATTCCGGGTCTGCTTTCCATCGGCGGGTGAACTGCCTTCCGCCTGTCCTGAGCCGCCGGGCTTATTGCCGCAGTTCTTCCAGGATAAATCCCATCCCCCGCAGGGTGCGAAGGCATATGCCATGGTCAGGTGCAATGTATTTGCGCAGACGGCTGATGAACACATCCATGCTCCGGCCCAGGAAATAGTCGTCCTCACCCCAGATTTCCGTAAGTATCTGTTCACGGGTCAACGCCTTATTCCTGTTCATCATGAGGTGCCTCATCAGTTGGGCTTCACGGAGGGTAAGCTTCTCCTTCCCCGCAGGGGTGATGAGCTCAAGGGCATTGTACCTGAGGGTGGTGTCCGAGATCCGGTATTCATCTTCAGCCACGGTGTAAATTCTCCGCAGGATGTTGTTTATGCGGAGCAGCAGCATCTCCGGGTCAAATGGTTTGGTTATATAGTCATCTGCCCCGAGCTTCAATCCCCTGATCATATCCTCCCTCAGGCTCTTGGCCGTCAGGAAGATGAACGGGATTCCGGGGTCCTTTGCCCTCAGCTTTTCTGCAAGGGTAAAGCCGTCCATCTCGGGCATCATGATATCTAGCACGCATATATCCGGCTTTGAATCGTGAAACCTGTCCCAGGCTTCACGGCCGTTTCGCGCCAGGGTAACCTCGAAACCGCTCATGGAGAGGTACTGTGACAGTATGTTCCCGAAATCGATATCGTCTTCGGCAAGCAGGAGTTTCATATCGTGTTCTGGATTGGTATTCTGATTTTGAAGGTTGTGCCGCGGCCCGGTTTGCTGGTGGCTGATACATCTCCCCCGTGTGCTGTGGCTATGCGTCTCACATAATACAGGCCCAGCCCGAGCCCCTTTGTCTTGTGAATATTGCCCTGGGGCACCCTGTAGAACTTTTCGAATACGTGGCCGAGATGTTCCTGAGGGATCCCTACCCCGTTGTCGGCTATCGTGATTTCCACATCACTCCCGGAGACGGCTGCGGATAATTTTATGATAGGCTCCCTGTCACAGTATTTGACAGCGTTGGTGAGCAGGTTGCTGATCATGGTTGTGAAATAGACGATGTCTACAGAGGCCTCCAGACCGTTCGTAGTGTAATCCTCCTCAATAACTGCACAACCGTCACATGATGTGAGAAATGATGAAACCACCTGGTGCAGCAGTTCATCAATGGTCACCCTGTGCCTGTCAAGTTCAAACTCCTGCCTCTCAAGGAAACTCACCTCTAGAATAGTGTTTATCAGCTGGTTGAGATGCACACTCTGTTTGCCTATCAGCTTCGCTGTTTCAAGCACTTTTTCCCTGTCTGATATGATCTGCTCCTTCTCAAGGGTTCTTCCGGCCACGGTGATGGTGGAAAGAGGGGTCTTGAGCTCGTGGGTCATGTTGTTGATGAAGTCGCTCTTCAGTTCTGAAAGCCTTCGCTCCTCCAACAGGTTCCTCCATGTTATACCAAATACCATGAACACCATCAGGATGCTGCCTATTATGAGAATGAATGAGAGGAGAGCTTCCCTGAAGACCATTTCGTTCTTGTGTGTCAGGTCAAGCAGGTAATGAAACTCGATGATGAAGTTATTGTGTTCCTCCCGGAAGGTGTTTACCACGACCATTTTCTTTCCGGGTTTCGAATAGAGAGTATCGGTCAGCACCATTTTACCTGAGGGTGGCAGAAGCACCAGCTTCGAAATGGCAATTATCGAATTGAAGTCGTTGTCATGCCCGGCATTGCCGAAATAAGATTTGAAGAATGAGGTCAGTTGCTCGTTTTCCTCCATTATCTTATAGGTCTCCTTGAGGGCAAGTCTGCTCAGGGAGACACTGTCATAGGACGTGTACAGCTTACAGAGCTCTTCTGATATGAGGTAATCGGCGAACTTATCCGATATATCCATGGCCTTCTCGAAGCCGTTACTTTTCTTTTTTGCCAGCAGAAGGGAAAGTCCTTCGCGTGAGAGGCTCTTGTATCTCATCATGATGATCTCCTCTTTCTGTTTCCACGTATTACGGATCATATAGAGCTGAACCGCAACGAAGAGAAGCAGGGCTGCAAGCGAAACAGCAAACAGGAGATGACGCTTCATTTCACCGACTTTTGTTCAAAATTAATCATTGCTTCCGGATGAGATAGATGATTAACCTTGCATTAACCTCCCATTAACCTTTACCTGCGAAAAGAGGGTGTAATTTTACATTGTCAAACTTTTAATTGGGCAGTCATGAAAAGTACAGTAAATTTTATCACCGTCGCCGTAATGGCAATAATGCTTTCATCAGCGGGCGCATATGGCCAGGAAACATCAACCAAATCTGCTGATGAAAAGAAGAAGCAGGAGGAGCTGCAGAAGCAGGCGGATCTTCAGAAGAAAGCCGAATATCAGAAGCAGCAGGCCCTGAATGAGGAGCTGAAGCAGAAGCAGGCAGACATCGAGGCTAAGAGGAAGGAGATCCAGGAACAGATGAAGGAGATTGAAGCAAAGGGTGCAGAAAAGAGCAAGGATCTTGAGTTGTATTACCAGGAATATGCTGACATGAGCAGACATGCAGGAAACTTCAACCATGATCTGCCCCTGGTAATGATGCCTGAGATTTCTGACCTGGATGAGCTTATTGACATAGGTGAGGAAGTCGGGAACAATCTCTACATTTACAAGGGTCATGGCTATGGAAGCAAGCCCGGATCATCATGGAATTATTCTCGCCAGGTGATGGAGGCAACCTTTTCCAATGAGCTGACTATGAGCGCGGATGATGCAAGCAGTGTAAATCTTTCGGTTTCAGGTAATTGCGCTGAGGGATCAATTGTAGTGACTATTATAATGCCTGACGGGAAACAGCTTTCGGAAGTGGTTCTTGATGAGAACGGCAGTCTGAACTGGAGGAAGAATTTTGAGGCCGGGGAGGGAAACGGCTGGAAGAACGGCAAGTGGATATTCAGGATAAAATCTAAGGAAGCAACGGGGAACCTGCGTATATCATTGAACTCTTACTGATTTTTGGTTTTCTGCTTTAATTGGTTCAGATCACAGGTCCGGGTTTGAATCCGTGGGAATCACCCGGACCTTTAGCGGAGGCAGACATGACGTCTGTCTCTGTCTTTTTATGCCCTGTTTTTGTTTTGTCCCATGGTGCCATATTGTTAATTTTGCGGGCATAAAAAGCATTGCATGAGAAAATTCATAATATGGATGGCGGTTATTACCCTTGCTGCTGCTTCATGCGGGCCCCGTTCAACGCGGGGGGGTGAGGGCAGAGTGGTCACAGTGACAATACCTCCCTTTGCATGGTTTGTAGAGCAGATTGGCGGAGATGATTTTAATGTGAATGTTTTGCTTCCGCCCGGTGCTGACCACCATATCTGGGAGCCGCTTCCCGCACAGATAAGCTCTCTTTCCGGCTCTGAAGCCTTCATTATGAACGGTCAGCTCGGCTTTGAGCATGCATGGATTGACCGCTTCATGCAGGTCAATCCGGGAATGAAGGTGCTGGACCTGTCCCGGAATATTAAGGTCATAGGGTCTGAAAGTCTGGAGTCTGAAAG
>DHUL01000076.1:25760-26402 GCA_002409145.1 Bacteroidales bacterium UBA5235 | reverse complement strand
GAAAGTCTGGAGTCTGAAAGTCTGAAGTCTGAGGGTCCGGGGGAGGGGCATGAGTATGAAGGGGATGATCATGAGAAACATGCTGACAATGAAAACGATCACGGTCATGCTGATGAGAGTCAAAGTCATGTGCACGGTGGTCCTGACCCGCATTACTGGATGTCGCCATCTGAGGCATTCATAATTGCCCATGATGTGCGTGATTTCCTCGCCGGACTTAACCCCGCTTCGGCAGAAAAATATGATGCAAACCTTGCTTCCGTTAACAGGAAGATTGCTGAGGTTGACTCCCTGGTGCGTGCCAGGATTGGTGAAGGCACCCAAAGGACAGTGATGATTTTTCACCCGGCGCTGGCATACATGGGTCGTGATTACGGGTTTGAGCAGCTATCCTTCGAGGATGAAGGCAAGAGTCCCTCACCGGCGAGGATGAAAGAGCTGATTGACCTTGCCCGTGAGAAGGAAATAAAGATTATCTTCATACAGGCGGAGTATGATGTACGCAATGCAGAGTCGCTCTCACGTGAGGCCGGCGCCCGGCTTGTGGTCATCAATCCCATGAACAGTGAGTGGCCGGAGGCTGTTCTGGAAGTGGCAGAGGCAATAGGCCGGGGGGATTTTGGATTTTAGATTTGCGATTGT
>DHUL01000076.1:12482-25553 GCA_002409145.1 Bacteroidales bacterium UBA5235 | reverse complement strand
GCACATCGCAAATTGTAAGTTCTGATATGAGCATATTATTCACCATAGATTCCGTCACCGCCGGATACGAAGAAAAAATCGTTCTGCGTGATGTCAGGATGGACGTTGAGGAGAACGATTTCATCGGAATCATCGGTCCCAACGGAGGGGGCAAGACCACCCTCCTGAAGGTGATCCTTGGGTTGCTGAGACCCCTCTCGGGGAGGATAGACTATTCACCCGGTGACCTGCGGATTAACCAGATTGGTTACATGCCCCAGGTGGCACAGGGCGACACTCTCTTCCCGGTAACGGTGGAGGATGTGGTGCTCTCGGGAATGATGCACGACAAGGGCGCCACGGGCCGCATGGGTCGCACTGAAAAGAAACGGGCCACGGAAGTGATGAATGAGCTTGGGTTGAGACCGATGGCACACCAGGCTCTGAATGAGCTGTCGGGCGGGCAGCTGCAGCGCGTCTACCTGGCCCGGGCCGTGTCAGGCTCACCGCGGTTGCTGCTGCTTGATGAACCGGCAACATTCGTGGATGCTTCCTTTGAGGCTGATTTCTATGAAAAACTGAAACTGCTCAACGACCGTATGACCATAATGATGGTCTCTCATGATGTGGGCACCATCTCCGCCTGGGTGAAATCATTTGCCTGCGTCAGCGGGAAGGTGTTCTATCATCCTCACAGCAAGATTACCGATGAGGATCTCCGCATGTACGGCTGCCCGATACAGCTTGTCACCCACGGCGATGTGCCGCATGTAGTACTCCACAAACATGATTGATGGAAAACCTCTTTGAATACTCATTTGTCCTCAGGTCGCTTCTCGGAGCATTGTTTGCCAGCATCACGGCGGGTCTGGCAGGGACCTACATTGTCTCAAAGAGACTCGTTTTCCTCAGCGGGGGGGTTACTCATGCCTCCTTCGGAGGGATAGGTCTCGGATACTATCTTGGAATAAACCCGGTGTTGGGTGCTGCTGTCTTCGGTCTGGGATCAGCCCTGGGGATGGAGTACATGTCGGCGCGGGGGAAGATGCGCGAGGACAGCGCAATTGGCATACTCTGGGCGCTGGGCATGGCAGTAGGTATCATCTTCATCTACCTGACCCCCGGTTATGCTCCAAACCTGATGAGCTACCTCTTCGGGAGCATCCTGACCGTGACTGATGGTGACCTCATTGCACTGGGGATAATCTCGGCAGTACTGATAATATACACAGCACTCTTCTACAGGACACTGCTCTATATCTCCTTTGACGAGAATTATGCCCGTACCTTCACACGCCATGTCGACCTCTTCAGGTACATCTCGGTGGGGCTGACCGGTCTTGCAATAGTGTTAAACATCAGGATGGCCGGGGTGATAATGATCATTGCACTGCTCACCATACCGGCTAATATTGTGATGCTTTTTACGCGCAGGTATCTTCGGATCATAGTGCTTTCCACGGTGGTCAGCTTTGCTGGTATAAGTGCGGGGTTTGCCATCTCGTGGTTTACCAACCTGCCGACGGGTGCAACAATTGTTGCAGTATTGGTGTTGTTCTGGCTGGTGGCGCGCGGTGTCAGGAGCCTCAGGAAGAGCAGCAATATTGAAAAACTTAGAAAGACTACGATATGAATGAGTTTGATTTGATTATCATTGGAAGCGGTCCTGGCGGATATGTTGCAGCAGTAAGGGCATCGCAGCTCGGGATGAAAGTTGCGGTGGTGGAGAAGGCTGAGACAGGCGGCATTTGTCTGAACTGGGGATGCATCCCCACCAAAGCGCTGCTCAAGAGTGCACAGGTGCTGGATTATGTTCGGCATGCTGCCGACTACGGCATTAATGCCGGAGAGGCGCCGGCGCCCGACTTCGGGGCGGTGATAGCCCGCAGCCGGGGTGTGGCTGATGCGATGAGCAAGGGGGTGCAGTACCTGTTCAAGAAATACAATATCCCGGTTATAAGCGGGTTTGGCCGGCTGAAGGGCGCCGGCGCCGTGGAGGTGGAGGCAGCCGACGGGACGAAGGAGACATATGGTGCTAAGGATATCATAATTGCTACCGGGGCAAGATCAAGGGAGCTGCCGAACCTCCGGCAGGATGGCAAAAGGATAATCGGGTACCGCGAAGCTATGACCCTGCCGTCACTGCCCGCATCGATGGTGGTGGTTGGCTCAGGCGCCATAGGAAGTGAGTTCGCAGGCTTCTACAGGTCGATGGGCACCGAGGTGACGCTGGTGGAATTCATGCCGCGCATTCTTCCTATAGAGGATGAGGAGGTCTCACGCACCCTGGAACGCTCTTTCAAGAAGGCGAAGATGAAGATCATGGTCAGTTCAACAGTGGAGAATGTTGACACCTCAGGCGAAAGGTGCATTGTAACAATAAAAACACCCAGAGGCGAAGAGACCGTAGAGACTGACATAGTGCTCTCTGCGGTAGGCATCACGCCTAACACAGAGGGAATCGGTCTTGAGGAGGCAGGAGTGAAAACCGACAGGGGAAGGATAGTGGTAGATGAATATTACCGTACATCGGTAAACGGCGTTTATGCCATCGGTGACATTGTGCCGGGCCCCGCACTGGCGCATGTGGCCTCGGCCGAAGCTATTGTTTGTGTGGAGAAGATAGCCGGTCAGAACCCTCACCCGGTTGACTACGCCAATATCCCCGGCTGCACCTATACCACCCCGGAGGTGGCATCATGCGGCATGACGGAAGAGGCTGCGAAAGCGGCAGGCATTGAGACAAAGACAGGCAAATTCATGTTCATGGCATCGGGCAAGGCCAGCGCTGCAGGCGCCCGCGAGGGATTTGTCAAGCTGGTGTTCAATGCCGCTGACGAGAAGCTTATTGGCAGCCACCTTATTGGAATGAATGTCACTGAGATGATCTCATCACTTGTGACGGCCAGGAAGATGGGAGCCACGGCTCATGACCTGATGACCAGCATCCATCCTCATCCTACGATGTCGGAGGGCATCATGGAAGCTGCCGCTGCAGCGCTTGGCGAGGCTATCCACGGGTGACTTTACAGGTGTATTTACTGATATTAACGCAACCTTTCGACTCTTTTTAACATCAATCTATTGATAAGGCCGGAAATTATTTCTTACCTTTAGAACTCGGCTAACAAACGGGTTTGGCGAAGGACAAGGATATAATAGACGGCTGTTTATCCGGCAGCAGGCGTGATCAGGAGTTGCTTTACCGCAGGTACTCCCCTAAGCTCTATGCCGTTTGCCTTCAGTATGCGGGCAACACGGAAGAGGCGAGGGATGTGCTTCAGGAAGGCTTCATCAAGATTTTTGAAAACCTGTCACACTTCAGCCACGAAGGTTCTTTTGAAGGATGGATGAGGAGGATTATCGTCAACACTGCTCTTGAGAGATACCGTAACAGGTATTACCTCAACCGTGTTGATGACATTGACGAGGTTACCGAACCGGAAGCCGAGCCTGATACTGATGACTTTGCGGGACTGGAAGCATTTGATCTGCTGAACATGATCATGGAGCTGCCGCCCAAGTACAGGGTGGTATTTAACCTCTATGCCATTGAAGGGTATTCTCACAAGGAGGTGGGAGAGATGCTGGGTATCTCTGAAGGGACCAGCAAATCCAATCTCTCTCGTGCCAGGGAAATCCTTCAGAAGAAGGTAATGATACTTACGGGTGTCACAAAGAGAATGGTGAATGTTTGAAAGGGAGCCAAATATTGACATTGTATTCCGCAACGGCCTGAAAAACCTTGAGGTTCTGCCGCCTGCTGACGTGTGGGACAGTATTCCGCCGATGCCCATGAAACAATCGCGCCTGCGGATCATTTCCGGCATCGCAGCCGGTGTGGCCGCTATGGTATCCCTTACTCTCCTTGTTTCCTGGTTTGTACGCAATAACAGCACCCCGGTGCTTCTGTCAGAGGTGACTGTCCCCGGCAGTGATCTCCGTGATGTAAGCATTGATATTGCCAAAGCAGCGCCTGTCACCAGGCCTGCAGAAGCGAAGACTGTTAATTTTACGGCCACCACAACTCCTTCAGAACCTGCCGGTCTCAGTGATATGGAGGCCATGGAGGATATACCCCCGGAGCTGACCGCCTCAGCAGATTTGCCGGAACAGGATGGTCCCACCGGTGAACCGTTAAAGCTCTTTTCAGATGAGATAACAATAATTAATGCCGGACGCTTTGATGGAGCTGATGAGAACCTTATGACCACCCTGCCTGACCTTAAGGGTGCAAAGACAGAGAAACGTTTCCTGCTTGGAGCATCACTTTCGCCGGCAATGGGTTTCTCACGGTCGGGAGAAGATGTCAGGCTGGCTGAGCTGATAAACAGTGAGAAATCAAGGCCGGCCTACACAACCGGTGTGTCTGTGGCTTACAGGATATCAGACCGCCTTTCGATACAATCCGGAATAGGCCTGTCATCAATAGGCCAGACAATCTCGGACGTGGCTGTTTATGCGGGTCTGTCTGACTACTATTCAGTCAAGAGCAGTTATCTCTACAGTGTCGAAACCGCTTCAGGCCTGATCCTGGCAGGCAATACAGATCTTTATCTTACCGGGACCAGGGACAGGGTCGGAACTCTTATCCCGGTTAACATGGCTGACCCGTCCAAGTACAAGCTGACTCAGGTAGGTTCGGATATCCAGCAGATTTTCCGTTACCTTGAGCTTCCGGTTATGCTCAGGTACAAGCTGATTGACCGCAAAGTGGGACTTAATGTGTCAGGAGGAGTGGCTTACGGATTCCTGGTTGACAATTCAGCATACACGGGAGAAGGATCTGACCTTATCCGTGTAGGCCATACAGAAGGAGTGAGCAACGTTAACCTTAGCAGCCAGTTGGGCTTCGGCATGGAATACAATATCTCCCGTAAGATAATCTTCAGCCTGGAACCTATGTTCAGGTATTATGTTACACCAATAAGTGACATTTCAGGTTCACTCTACAAGCCATATTCCGTTGGCTTCACCTCAGGCTTCTTCTTCAAATTCTGACACCCCTGATTCTCACGGTTTATTTGCTTCCCCGTAAGCAATATTTTGGCTATTTTTGCAGTTTCAATCTGAGATTGCTATAACATGAAAACTACTGCCGGGAAAGCCGCTATCGCCATAATGTTTCTGCTCAGTGCAGGTTTTGTTTTTACCCTTCTCGTTTCAGCCGACACTCAACAGCAGGAAACGACTGATTACGAGGAGAGTGGGCCGCTGGCAGTCTCCTGGGCAATCCCCGAAAATGTTACCTTCGCCGGTGAGGCGCTGCCGTTACAGAATTTTGACACCCGCGAGAGCCTCGACCGTGAGCTTAATGCCACCGCCTACCGCCACGGATCAACCCTGCTTACTATCAAGCGATCAGGACGCTATTTCCCGGAGATAGAAAAGATACTGAAGGAATATGGCATTCCTGATGATTTCAAGTACCTGGCATGCGCCGAAAGTGACCTGAGCAACGTAATTTCACCGGCAGGGGCTACAGGCTACTGGCAGATCATGGAGGGCACCGGCAAGGAAGCCGGCATGATCATAAACAGGGAGATTGATGAGAGGTATGACCTCGACAAATCGACCCGCTTTGCCTGCAAGTACTTCCTGAAGGCATATGAGAGGTATGGCAGCTGGACCATGGCAGCAGCATCGTACAATAACGGCTTCAACGGCCTGAATGAACAGGTTGACATTCAGAAAGAGACAAACTACTACGACCTGCTTCTGAATGAGGAGACTGCAAGATATATCTTTCGTATTGTGTCGCTCAAGCTGGTCATGTCGGAACCGGTCAGATACGGTTTCAACATCGGCCCCGGAGACCTGTACAAGCCGGTCCCTTTCAGGGAGGTAAAGGTTGATACTGCCGTTTCCAGCTTCGAACAGTTCGCGAGGCAATTCGACACCAACTACAAGATCCTGAAATTCCTGAATCCCTGGCTTCGCAAGCCATTCCTGACCAACAGCGAGAATCGCGGGTATATCATCAGGGTACCTGAGAAGAATGCAAGGACACAGGCCGGCCTATAGTCACCTCCCATGCCGGAACAGAAAGACGAGATAAGAGTATATGGAGCGAGGGTCCATAACCTTCGCAACATCAGTCTTACGCTGCCGCGAAACAAACTGGTGGTTGTCACCGGGCTCAGCGGCAGCGGTAAGTCGTCACTGGCTTTTGACACCATCTACGCCGAAGGACAAAGGCGATACATGGAGACGCTGTCAGCCTACGCCCGACAGTTCCTAGGGGGGATGGAAAGGCCTGACGTTGATCGTATTACCGGTTTGAGCCCCGTCATCTCAATAGAACAGAAGACCACCAACAAGAACCCACGCTCAACGGTGGGTACCATTACCGAGATATATGACTTCCTGAGGCTTCTTTACGCACGTGCTGCCAATGCCTACTCATATGAATCAGGGGAAAAGATGGTCAAATATACGGATGACCAGATACTTGATCTTGTGGCTCAACGGTATGACCAGCATAAGGTTTACATCCTCGCACCCCTGATCAAGGGTAGAAAAGGCCATTACAAGGAGCTTTTCGAGCAACTGAGGAGAAAGGGATTTCTTCACTCCCGTATCAATGGTGAGATCAGGGAGATCACACAGGGGCTGAAGCTCGACAGGTACAAGGTCCATTTCATAGAGCTGGTGATTGACAAGTTCCAGGTGGGCCATGTGACTGAGAAGAGGCTCCATGACGCAGTATTGCTGGCTCTTGACCAGGGCGACGGCATCATGGCTCTGCTGGATGCAGGCGACAACAGCCTGAGATACTACAGCCGCCACCTGATGTGCCCGGTGACAGGCATCTCATACAACGAGCCTGCACCGCACACTTTTTCGTTCAATTCGCCGCAGGGCGCATGCCCGAAGTGCAACGGGCTGGGAGAGATCTCAGAGGTGGATATCAGCCGGATGATGCCTGACCCCTCCCTCAGCATCCGCAAGGGCGGCATTGAGCCTCTCGGCAAATACCGGAACATATGGATATTCTGGATGATTGAAGCCCTCGGTGAGAAGTACGGCTTTACCGTTGACACTCCTGTGGGTGATATCCCTGAGGATGTGCAGAACAAGATATTCTTCGGCTCAGACGAGGTGCTGAAGCTGTCTAACACCCCTCTGGGGGTTACTTCCAACTACTTCATGACCTTCGAAGGTGTTGTCAACTACGTCGGCAACATGGAGGCAATAAGCGGCCGTGCTGCCAATGGCACGGGCAAGGGGAAGGAGCAATATGTCCAATACCATGTCTGCCCCGAGTGCAACGGCACGCGACTCAAGAAGGAGGCCCTGTGGTTCCGCATCGGCGGGAAGAATATAGGGGAGCTTGCCGCGATGGACCTCACCGAGCTCAGGGATTACCTTGAAAATGTCACCGGTGACATGTCAGATCGGCAGAAGAAGATTGCTGGCGAGATACTGAAGGAGATACGCTCACGCCTTGGATTCCTCCTTGATGTGGGGCTCGATTACCTGGCGCTGAACCGCGGGGCCCGCACTCTTTCCGGCGGCGAGAGCCAGAGGATAAGGCTGGCAACACAGATAGGATCGAAGCTGGTGAATGTGCTTTATATCCTCGATGAGCCCAGCATCGGGCTGCACCAGCGTGACAACCGCAGGCTGATAGAGGCGCTGCGCAGCCTCCGCGATGCAGGTAACTCGGTGATTGTGGTGGAGCACGACCGCGATATGATCCTCAGCGCTGATCACATCATCGACATTGGGCCGGGCGCCGGCGTCCACGGAGGATCGATCGTCGCCGAAGGCACCCCGGAAGAGATACTGAAAGCAGACACACTGACCGCTGCGTACCTTAACGGCGCAAAGAAAATTAAAGTTCCGGAAAAGAGAAGGGAGGGAAACGGGAAGCTTCTCACCATCACCGGCGCCACAGGCAACAACCTGAAGAGGGTGACCCTGAAGGTGCCACTGGGAACATTCATCTGCATCACCGGCGTCTCCGGCAGTGGTAAGTCATCACTTATCAACCAGACGCTTCACCCGGCCCTTGCAAAGAAGCTGCACGGTGCCGGCAGGGTGCCCCTGCCGTACGAGTCCATAGAAGGACTGGAGAACATCGATAAGGTGATCGAGGTTGACCAGGCTCCCATAGGGCGCACACCCAGGTCTAATCCTGCAACTTATACAGGTGTCTTCACTGAGATCCGCAACCTGTTTGCAATTACCCCCGACGCAAAGGTCAGGGGTTTCGGCCCGGGCCGCTTCTCTTTCAATATCAAAGGCGGCCGGTGTGAGGGATGTGAGGGCGCAGGTGTTAAGACGATAGAGATGAATTTCCTGCCGGACGTGTATGTGATGTGCCCCGATTGCGGAGGTAAACGCTACAACAGGGAGACCCTCGAGGTCAAATACAAGGGGCGGTCAGTCAATGACGTACTGGAGATGACAATCAATGATGCGGTGGAGTTCTTCAAAGGTATACCTTCGATATATCATAAGATCAAAACGTTGCAGGATGTTGGCCTCGGGTATGTAAGGCTTGGACAACCCTCAACGACATTATCAGGAGGTGAATCGCAGCGCGTCAAACTGGCCACGGAGCTCTCGAGACGCGACACCGGGCGCACGCTGTACATCCTTGATGAACCCACAACCGGGCTTCATTTTGACGATGTGAAGGTGCTTCTTGAGGTGCTTGAAAGGCTGGTTGACAGGGGCAATACGGTGATGGTAATTGAGCACAACATGGATGTCATCAAGGTGGCTGACTATATTGTTGACCTCGGCAGGGAAGGAGGGCGCGGTGGCGGGGAGATAATCTTCTCGGGCACACCGGAGGAGATCATAAAGCTGAAGGATAATTATACGGGACAGTTTCTGGCCCCCGTGCTGGAACATTAGAAAAGACTATATTTAATGCCTAAATATTTACTTATGGACGAAGCGAAGGAGAAGGACCTGATAAAGGAAGCCTTTGAGCCAAAGACCTGGAATGAGATCCACACAATGGATTCATGGAGGGTTTTCAAGATTATTGCGGAGCTGGTTGAAGGATTTGAGAAGCTTTCCAGGATAGGACCGAGTGTAGCCGTCTTCGGCTCTGCCAGGACGCATTTCAACAACAAGTATTACAAGCTTGCAGAAGAGATTGCCTTTCAGCTGACACAAAAGGGGTACGGTGTCATCACCGGCGGCGGCCCGGGCATCATGGAAGCAGCCAACAAGGGTGCGAAGCGGGGTAACGGTAAGTCGATTGGTATCAACATAGACCTGCCGTTTGAGCAGAAGGCCAATCCCTATATTGACCGCGACAAGCTTATCACATACGATTATTTCTTCGTCCGCAAGGTGATGTTCATGAAGTATGCCCAGGGATTCATTGTGCTTCCAGGCGGATTCGGGACATTTGATGAGCTCTTCGAGGCCATCACGCTGATTCAGACCAAAAAGATCGGGCGCTTCCCGATAGTGCTTGTCGGAACGAAGTACTGGTCCGGGCTGTTCGACTGGGTCACCGAGGTAATGATGAAGGAGGAGCATAATATCTCTCCTGAGGACCTGAATATTTTCCGGATAGTTGATGAAGCCGATGAAGCGGTAGCCTACATAGACCAGTTCTACTCGAGGTACCTGCTGAGCCCGAACTTCTGATTGGTCCGCCGCGGCGTAGCCTCTGTAGCTGCGGATTCCGGACGCATGTTTGAACTGCCGATATCCCGGTTTCCGTCAGTTGGTCTGGTCTTCTGATTCCCGGGATTCCGTCAGTTCTTGCGGGGCTGTTGCTGCTATCATGTATTCCGGCAGTCGCAGCGGGGCTGCAGATTACCTCCCGCGCTCCTTTACGTGGTGGTCCATCTCGCGCTCGTGGTCGCGTTTCCTGAGGGTGTCGCGCTTGTCATACTGTTTCTTGCCCTTTGCCAGCGCTATCTCGGCTTTCGCCAGCCCCCGCTGGTTGATGAACACCTTTGTGACGATGATAGTCAGTCCGGTCTCATTGACCTTCCTTTCCCACTTTCGGAGTTCCTTTCGCGTCAGCAGAAGCTTTCTCTCACCCAGTGGATCGTGGTTGTTGAGATTTCCCCAGTAGTACTCGGAGATATGCATCCCGGTCACAAAGAGTTCGCCGTTGCGGAAGGTACAAAATGAATCTGTCAGGTTGGCTTTCCCGGCACGGATCGATTTTATCTCGGTACCGGTAAGTTTGATGCCAGCAATGAGTTTCTCGAGGAATTCATAATCGTGCGACGCCCTCCGGTTCTTGATGACGATATTGCTGTTATCGTTTCTCATCGGGAGAGATCAGGCGAATATTGAAAAGTAGAGGGTCTGAGTCAGCTTTGACAATATGACCTGGAGGAGGAAGAAGATTATCAGCATAGAGACAACTGATGCTATGATCATCGGGAGCTTTTTATGGTCAGGCGGATTGACCATCGCCTCCATCCCAATCCAGAAGATGTAGAGGCCATAGAGTCCCAGTACGTTGATGAAGAGCAGCGACTCAAAGAGGCGGCTGACAGTGAGTGACAGGAAGATGGGGGCCATGGAGTAGGCCACCAGCTTGAATGCCACCAGGAAATCATGGCCGAGATCCATTGCCCTCATGATCTCCCTTACGACGAAGGCGGAACCGTATACGCCAAGGTAGAGGAAGAGAAAGGTGTTGACGGCCGCCAGCACCGAATACATCGGTTTCAGTGTGGTGTTGATGAAGAACATCGAACCCAGGAAAGCGCTTATGGTGACGAGTAATATCAGTGGCAGGAAAAAGCTGTCTCTGACAAACATCATCGGTCTCTCCTCGCGGTGGACCACCTCCCAGGCCTTGCCGGGATTTATTATGAAGTACTTTGTCCTGTGGTATAAAAACCTGAAGTCCATGACCACTTTTTGTTTAGGAACGGCAAAATTAAGTAAAATTGCGATACCGTGACCTCATAATGGCTATCTTTAATTTCTGATGGACAATCTGATGCATGATATCCTGGTGATCACCGGGCCTACTGCCACGGGCAAGACAAGACTGGCGGCACTGGTGGCTGACAGGATGGGAGGGGAGGTGATAAGCGCCGATTCAAGGCAGGTTTACCGGGGGATGGATATAGGGACGGGCAAAGATCTGTCGGACTATACTGTTGACGGCAGGAGGGTGCCGGTGCACATGGTGGATATCGTTGATGCCGGGTACAGGTACAATGTTTACGAGTACCAGCGCGATTTCCTGAAGGTTATTGAGGAGGTGACTGCACGCGGGGTGTTTCCGGTTGTCTGTGGCGGATCGGGGATGTATGTTGACTCCATTGTGAGCGGTTACCGGCTGGTGCAGGTGCCGGTTAATGCGCAGTTGAGGGCGCTGCTTGAGGGGCGGTCCCTGGAGGAGCTGACGGAGATACTCTCACACTATAAGAGCCTGCACAACAAGACTGATGTTGACACGGTGAAGAGGGCGGTGCGGGCTATTGAGATAGCTGATTATTATTCCAGTCACCCGGTTGATGAGAGGCCGTTTCCCGTCAGGAATCCGCTGGTGACGGCGGTGTTTGTCGACCGGGAGACCCGGCGGCAGCGTATAAGTGACAGGCTGCGTGCGCGGCTTGAGGAGGGGATGATAGAGGAGGTGCAGCTGTTGCTGGCAGAGGGTATCCACCCTGATGACCTTATCTATTACGGGCTGGAGTACAAGTATATAACGTTATACCTGATGAACAGGCTCCGGCGTGATGAGATGGTTCAGAAGCTGGAGGTCGAGATACACCGTTTTGCAAAGCGGCAGATGACCTGGTTCCGCGGCATGGAGCGCCGGGGGATAACCATTCACTGGATAGACGGAAGTATGAGTGACGAGGAGAAAGCCGGCCTTATAATATCAAAAGTATATAAATGAATGCTTGACATAAATAAAAATCAAGTAAATTTGCGATAAAGTGCGCAACGAAGATAATCGCAACGAATAATATCGCAATCAGAAATGAAAAATCCATTTAAATTTGGAACCGTTGTTGATGATCCTTTCTTTATAGACCGTAAGAAAGAGATTGAAAAGGTAACTTCCTTTCTTTCAGGCGAAAATCATCTGGTCTTGATCTCACCACGACGCATGGGTAAATCAAGCCTGATACATAAAGCGGTATCATCTTTGGGGAGGCCGGTTATTGCCCTGGATATGCAACTGATGACAGGTCCGGCTGACCTTGCAGCCCAGATGCTCAGACGGATCTATAGAATCTATCCACAAACAAGACTTAAACAACACCTGAAAAGATTCCGCATCATTCCGCAACTTTCACTGAATCCGACAACCGGCAGTATCGATGTATCATTTATGCCGGGTGTCTCGTCGCTCCCGATCCTGGAGGATGTACTGAATCTGGCTGAAAAGATGAGCACAGAGAATAAGAAACTGATCATAGTGTTCGATGAGTTTCAGGAGGCACGAAGACTCGATGAAAACCTGTTGAGTCAGCTAAGGGCTATTATGCAGCATCACAAAATGATCAATTATGTATTTCTTGGTTCACAGGAGAGTCTCATTCGTGATGTTTTCCAAAGGCAGAAATCACCTTTCTATCATTTTGCGATGGTTATGTATCTCAGAAAAATTGATATTGGTGAATTCAGTCAGTACCTGGAAACAGGTTTTGCCGGAATCCATGATGAACCTGGTAGAATTGCAGGAGAAGTTCTGGAAGTGACCCGCGGTCACCCTTATTACACGCAGCAGTTGGCATTCACTGTATGGGAAATGGCAGTATCAGGACGCGGCCAGTCGAATAAATATGTTGAGGATGCTGTCCGGGAACTGATCAGGATGCATGACATGGATTATGAAAGGATATGGATGAGTTTTAATGGTACTGACCGTAAGGTATTACTGGGTCTCTCAATTTCTGAACAACAGCCCCTTACTGCAGAGTTTATGCGCATTTGGGACTTGAATGCTTCAAGTACTGTGTTTAGCAGCCTGAAAAGATTGATGACCGGGGGTTATGTTATAAGAACAGACAAGTATGAGCTTGATGATCCGTTTTTCAGCAGATGGATCAAGGAAAGACGGGAGCGGTGATTATTTCATATACATATGACTTTCCGGCTTTGCCCGCAGGACCGCAAGACCGCAAGACCGCA
>DHUL01000076.1:10268-12290 GCA_002409145.1 Bacteroidales bacterium UBA5235 | reverse complement strand
AAGACCGCAAGACCGCAAGACCTTAGACCTTTATCCCCATCTTCTTCATCAGCAGCGAGGCGTTGAAGCTGGAGCAGATGCCCGGGGTGAGGCGGTAGTCGAAGAAGAGTTCCTCGTCGTTTACCTTCACATCAAAATGATAGTTCTCAATTGATTGCGGAAGCTCCTTTCCCAGGGCGGCGAGGCGCAGGTCATGCGTTGCAACCATGGCCACGGCGCCGTAACCGGTAAGCTGTTTTATCAGGGCAACGGAACCTGTGTACCTGTCGTCTGAGTTGGTGCCGCGGAGGATCTCATCGAGCAGCAGGAATACCTTCGGATCGGATTCGGCCCCGGAGATGATTGCCCTCAGTCGCCGCAGCTCAGCATAGAATGAGGAGATATTCTCTTCGAGCGAGTCTGCAATGCGCATGCTGGAATGGAGCCTGACCAGCGAAACGGTGAAAGCCGAGGCACATACCGGCGCACCTGCAAAGGCCAGCACGGCATTCACCCCGCAGGTACGGAGGAAGGTGCTCTTGCCTGACATGTTTGATCCTGTTACAATTATGGCTTTGGCGGTTCCCCCGGTGGCGAAACCGTTGCTGATACGCCTCCCGGCAGGAATGAGCGGATGACCCATCTCCTCAGCCCTGAAAACAAAATAGTCTTCAGTCACCTGTGGGTAAAGCCACCCGGGATTGTTGAAGGCCATGTTTGCCAGGGAAGCAAGCGCTTCAAACTCCGCCATAGCGGTAAACCAGCCGGGTATCCGCGAGGCATGTTCGCGTTTCCATCTCTCCAGAACGAGGCAGAAGTGTATGTCGGTAAAGAAAAGAAGGTTAAGCGGTACGGAAACAAGCACGTTCAGCCTGTAGTCGAGCCTGCCTACCAGCTTCGAAAGCTGCCTGATTCGGTCTGACGCTGCGATCTCATCACTGAAGGCCGACTGCAGCTTTTGCAGCAGTGGAGAGGTGAAGCTTCTGTCCTCAGTCAATCTGATGATGGCGGAGTATGCTTTCAGCAGGTCTGATGACCGGCTCACCTGTTCCTGAAGTTTTGATATCCTCCTGAACCGTGTGAAATAGAAGACGAAGTTCACTCCGAACACAGGGGCCAGAACTACTGCCGGCAGACCTGCTATTACTGCTATGACTGATGCCAGTGCCAGGAGGCTGAGGCATCGTGAAACGATTTTTTCGCGTACAGTTTTAAGGAAGATATCATCGCTTTTAAGCCACTGCATCAGGGGCTCAGGGTCATTACCGGCGCCGGCATTCAGGTATCCGAGGGTCATCAGCTCCTGGCGCCAGTCTGTCAGCGGCTGCAGTTCTGCAACAGCTTCCTGGCGCAGTAAAATCTCTTCGAGTGATGCCGGATGGTTCAGGTACTCTGCCAGCCGGTCAGAAGCCGGCCTGCTGGTTGTCCGGCATATATACTGAAACAGGGACGCCTTCCCGAAGATATCAAGGTCATATGAGTATGGGTGATCTCTCTCAGCATACTCATCTCCGGTCTTAAAACGGGAGAAATCACCCTCCAGGCACTTCAGTTCCAGCCGGTTGATCTCCGCCAGATGCAGGTATCTCTTCCTGCTTTTCTCCGTCGTTTCATATTTTATCACCAGCCATGTGAACAGGGCCAGTGCCACAACAAGTGTGACTACAGCTGCAATGACCGAGAATGACAGAAGGACAGCGAACATTACCAGTCCTCCGGCAAACGCTGCCAGCCGTGCCATTGAGAGCCTGTCCGACAGCTTCTGCAGCCGCTCTGCTGAGGAGATGAACTCCACCTCCCTTGATTGATATATATCGCGTGGTGACATCGTGGTCAAATAATGGGTTAAAGCTAATCAAACTGAGCCGAAATTGAAATGCAGTCGATTATTGCACATGCTATCCGCATCTTTCGACTTGTTTTGCATGTTTCACCTGCAAAATTCGGCTCCATCTTCCAGCCTCTTTAACTACCTTTACTCCACCAAACAAAAACAAGCCAGACCTCAGACTGCAAGACCGCAAGACTGCAAGACCGCAGGAC
>DHUL01000076.1:0-10096 GCA_002409145.1 Bacteroidales bacterium UBA5235 | reverse complement strand
GCAAGACCGCAAGACCGCAAGACTCTCAGACCTTCAGACCTATGTTCAACATCGACACCACCCTCTTCGAATTCCTTGGCTACCGGATGAGCCTCCTCGAGCTGCTCGCCGTGCTCACCGGGCTGGCAGCCGTCTGGTATGCAGCCAGGGCAAAAATTATCACATGGGTATTTGCGCTTGTCAATGCCGTTCTCTTCTTCATGCTATACTATCAGGTGAATCTCTATTCCGCGATGATCCTGCAGCTCTTTTTCTTCTGCAATGCCATCTACGGATGGTTCAACTGGAGAAGGCAGAGCAGCCACGGCGACGAACCTGTTACGGTGATGAGTCATAAAGGGAGGGTTTTCTGGGTGGCGGGAATCATTGCCATGGCGCTGGCCATGGGTACGGTGATGGGCAGGATCCATCTCTGGCTGCCCGACTTCTTCCCTGTCAGGGCTACATTTGTCTATTCAGATGCCATGATCGCGGTGATGAGCATCGCAGCATCGCTTCTATGTGCACGGCTGAAGCTCGAGAACTGGATACTCTGGATCCTCGTCAACATCATGAGCATTGCAATGTACGCCATGCGGGGCATCATGCTCGTTTCAGTGCAGTACATCATTTTCCTTGCAATGGCGATTTATGGCTTCATTCAATGGAAACGGAAAGTCACGGAATTTTAATAAATAGCTCCTCCAATGAAAAAGCAAATACTTGTTTTATTGGTTTCCCTGCCTGTAATTATGATATCTTGTGAAATGGGTGATGATAAATTCATAGCCTCCGGCTATTCAGGCAACGGCGCATCCGATGTGCTGCTGTGCCGGCTGAAAGGCAACGGCAGCATGGAGAAAATCTCGGAGATCAACGTCGGGGATAATCCTTCATTTTTTGTTTTCGGAAGCGGAGGCTTGATTTACCTTGTCAACGAGGTCGACACTTTTAACATGAAGGCCGGGGGAGGCATCACCACCTTAAGATATGATAAGAAAAACAAAAGCCTGGAAAAAATCAGCTCTATAAACCAGGGAGGAGGAGGTCCCTGCCATATCGCTTTATCAGCTGATGGTAAACATCTGATCACTGCCAACTACGGCAGCGGCTCAGTTTCTGTTGTGAAACTGAACAGCGAGGGCATACCCGAAAAGGTCACCGATGTTATCTTTTACGGAGAGAAGTCGCACCCCCACATGACCATCCATAACCCGAGACTTCACACTTATTATGTTTCCGACCTGGGCCTCGACAGGGTACATCAGTTAAAGTTGGATACCACCCTGGGACTTCTGATGAACGCAGATATAGCTTACTTCAACTGTGAGCCCGGAAGCGGCCCGAGGCACATGGCAATAGACAAATCCTCTGCAAACCTTTATGTAATCAATGAGCTCAATTCGACGGTGTCTGTATACAATATCCTCTCGGATACCGTGACAGCCAAACAGACTGTCAGTACTTTGCCTGAAGAACACCGCCAGAAAAACTATTGTGCCGATATACACCTCTCGCGTACCGGGAAGAATATCTGCGGCTCAAACCGGGGCCATAACAGCATCGTGACCTTCAGGGTGGGGATTGATGGGACGGTATCAGAACCGTCACACATCAACTGCGGTGGCAATTGGCCGAGAAACTTCTCCCTGTCGCCGTCCGGGAATTTTTTCCTGGTGGCTAACCAGAAATCGAATGAGATTTCAGTTGTACGTGAAGGGGGCAAAAATGATAAGGTTGTCTCAACTATGACTCTGAATGCCCCTTCATGTGTCAGGTTTTATAAGTAGAACAGCTTCATTTATAACGGGTAATCAAACATACTCAGGAGCCCCTGCTCCAGATCCAGGAGTCTTTTCTTGATTGCCAGACCGCCCCCGTAACCAACCAGCTCGCCATTGTTTCCAATAATACGGTGGCATGGAATGATTATGGCAATTGCATTTGCCCCGTTAGCGACGGCCACTGCCCTTACAGCTTTTTCGTTGTCAATGGCTTTTGCCAGCTCAAGGTATGAGGCAGTTTTTCCGTATGGGACCTGTAGCAGGGCATTCCATACGGTTTTTTGGAAATCGGTTCCGGCCATCAAAAACGGAATATCAAAACGAGTTCTGTCCCCGCTGAGGTATTCATCAAGCTGTTTTCGTGTTTGCACCAGGATCTCATCATCGCGGAGTGTGAATTCAGCGTTAAAAAATGATTTGATCCTGTTGTCAATGGCAGGTCTCATTTTCCGGTACCGGAAATCGAGCATACACAGCCTGCCTTTAAATGCCCCCAGGATTAGTTCCCCGAACCGGGTTTTATGATATTGGATAAATACCTGGTTCATATGTGTTTCAATTATCTGATTGCCAGATGATTCCGGTTACAATACTGCATTCCCTGCATGGAATATCACAAATCGCAAATCCCAAATCGCAAATCGCAAATCGCGAATCCCAAATCGCAAATCCTACTTCAGATAGGCATCGAGGAACTCAAAGTACTCCTTCTGCCAGATGACGGCGTTCTGCGGCTTGGTGACCCAGTGACTCTCGTTCTCGAAGAAGAGGAGCCGTGCCGGTACACCACGCAGTGTGGCCGAGTTGAATGCCTCGAAACTCTGGCTGTAGGGTATCCGGAAGTCGTTAGCCCCGGTGATGATCAGGATGGGAGTGTCCCACCTGTCGACCATGGTATGGGGTGAGAACTTGTTGTATCCCGGAGGCTGTGGCTTGTCCCACGGTGCACCCTGGTAATCCTTGTTCGGGTACCAGTACTCCTCGGTGGAGCCATACTCGGCAATTGTATTGTAAACGCCGCAGTGAGCCACGAACGCCTTGAATCTCTTGTTATGCATTCCTGCCAGGTAAAAGACCGAGTAACCGCCATAGCTTGCTCCCACGGCACCCAGACGGTCCTTGTCGACGAACGGCTCCTTCGCCATAGCATCAATGCCGTCTAGGTAATCCTGCATATTATTGCCGCCGTAATCACCCGAGATCTGCTCACGCCAGTAGCTGCCGAAACCGGAGTTGCCGCGACGGTTGACAGCCACCACAATATAGCCGTTGGCCGCCATCATCTGGTAGTTCCAGCGATAGCTCCAGCTCTGTCCGAGGGGTCCCTGCGGGCCGCCTTTGCAGTAGAGCAGCGCCGGGTATTTCTTTGTGGGGTCAAAGTCAGGCGGGTAGATGATCCACATCTGCAGATCCTTGCCATCCTTGGTTTTGATGTACCGCTCCTCGCTCTTGCCCATCTTTATGCTCTCATATATCGCACCGTTTACGTCGGTGATCACCGAGAACTGTCCGCCGCCCATATCGACCTTTGCAGCTTCGGTGGGGCGTGCCATTGATTGTATACCTGCAATAAGAACGTTGTTTTTCAGCTGTAAGGGGCCCATGTCATAGTCGCCCTCGGTCACCTTCGTGACAGCGCCGTCAGCCAGTGAGATTTTAAATACCGGCTGTCTGCCCAGGTAGGGGCTGGTGAACCATATCTCGCCCGTGCCGTTCCACTGCATGTTGCCGACATTGTAGTCCCATCCTTCGGAAACCCATTTCCGTTCGCCAGTAGCGATATTGTACACGAACAGTCTTTCGAGATCAGATTCATAACCGTCTTCCTCCATACTTGAGTAAGCTATCATCGAACCATCCGGGGAGAACACCGGCACCTTGTCGTATCCCATGTTTCCTTCGGTGATATTCTTTTCTTCGCCTGTGGTCACGTCATAGAGGTAGATATCAGTGTTGGTGCTAAGCGAATAGGCCTTGCCGGTCAGTTTCTTGCAGGCATAGGCGATATATTTCCCGTCAGGGCTCCATGCCAGGTCAGCCTCGTCGAACCACGGGGCATCCGGGGCGTCAAAGCGCTGCCCCTCCATAATATCCTTCTCGTTGCTAATTGCGGCGCCGTCAAAGGAGGCTGTAAAAACATGGCTGTATGAGTAGTCGTGCCAGTAGTCCCAGTGCCTGTACATCAGGTCGTCAATAATGCGGACCTTTGCATTCGGGAGGCCGTATTTTTCGTTTGCCGTCTGGTCGAGTTTGACGCGCCGGGTAAAATAAATCCTGTCTCCGGCCGGTGAGAACGAGAGTATTTCGAAATCCTGTAATCCGGTGATCTCCTTCTTTCCGGTACCGTCAGGATTCATCACCATTATTTTGCCTCCGGCGAGGTAGGCAATTTTGGTGCCGTTCTCTATCCACTGCGGTCCTGAGCCTCCTTCGGTGGTCAGCTGAACAGGATCGCCTCCCGATGCGGGGACGGACCAGATGTTGGTGGCACGTGCTTCGGTTGGAAGGTCATAATTTGTCACCTGGTATAGCACTGCTGATCCGTCGGGCGAGAGCGCAATTGTACCGATACGACCGTATTTCCAGAGGATTTCCGGTGTGAGTATCCCTCCGGCTTTTTCGGCGTCAGTGAGTGAGACATCTATAGCCGGAGTCGAGGTCTTTTCTGTCTTTTCGGTCTTGCATGCGCCCATCAGGGCCATGGCGAACATAATGGTGATGATGATCAGTTTCTTCATATGTTATGGATTATCGGTTATCTGTTTTCGGTTATCGGTTGTAGGTTTTAAAAATAGAAAAAATAATGCTGCTAAGCTTCATAAACCGACTCGAATCCATCTATGGGAAATGGCATATTTTTTGAACAAGCATACAGGTCAATTGGTTTAATTGATTGGTGTTCATTGATTAACTTACAAGTATTCGGGTGATAAAACTATGACATGCTATGAGCTCGTACATGAGAAATACAACCATGGTCAGGGTCATCAGACTATCATTTGCTGTATTGTCTGCATGGCTGATAGCCGGGGTAAATTCTGATGCCCAGTATTTCGGAAGGAACAAGCCGGGGTACAGTTCCTTCAGGTTCGATGTGCTGCAGACTCCGGATTTCGAGATCTATCATTACATGAAGAACGACTCTTTACTGAAGACACTTTCAGGGTGGTCTGAGGAGTGGTTCAGCATTCATCAGAAAGTATTCAGGGATACATTTGAGAGGAAGAATCCGGTAATCTTTTATAATAATCACGCTGATTTTCAGCAGACCAATGCTGTCAGCAGTCTTATCGGCACAGGTACGGGGGGTGTTACTGAAGGCATGAAGAACAGGGTCATCATGCCTGTTGCCCTCACACTGTCACAGACTGATCACACCCTGGGGCATGAGCTCGTGCATGCATTCCAGTACAACATGTTCCTGCGGTCAGACACCACCCGGAAATATTCAATGAATAACATCCCCTTATGGATGATTGAAGGGATGGCTGAGTACTTTTCGCTGGGAAGCGTTGATCCCAATACCGCCATGTGGATGAGGGATGCAGTTTTGAATAAGGATTTTCCTACTCTTAAGCAGTTATCTACTGACTCCAGGTACTTCCCATACAGATATGGCCAGGCTTTCTGGGCCATGGTGGGGAAAACCTGGGGTGACACAACTATTATGCCCCTGTTCAGGAAGACAGCCCAGTATGGATTATCAAAGGCGGCTGACACTATCCTGGGGATGGATGATAAAGCCCTCTCGGGATTGTGGGCAAGTGCCATGGAGACCTATTTCAGGCCTTACCTGAAGGCTGATGCTGATGATCCAGCCGGAAGACAACTTATAACCAGTGAGAATGGCGGCAGGATAAATATCTCACCTGCTATCAGTCCTGACGGAAGTTATGTAGCATTCTTTTCAGAGAAGAATGTGTTCACACTTGATCTTTTCATCGCTGATGCTTCAAGCGGGAAGATCATCAGCAAGGTTTCAGGTGCCGCTGCCCGTACCTATGATGACTTTAACTATGTCGAATCAGGCGGCAGCTGGTCGCCTGACAGCAAGAAGTATGTATTTGTCCTGTTCAGCGACGGAATAAACAAGCTGGCATTTGTCGACATAAAGAGAGGCAGGATCATCAGGGAGGTTGCCATGAGGGGAGTGCCGGCACTTTCCAATCCCTCATGGTCTCCGGACAGCAGAAAGATAGTATTTACTGGATCTTCGGAAGGTATAAGTGACCTGTACCTCTACGACCTTATGTCAGGCGAGATTGAAAAGCTGACCGATGATTTTTCATCGAACATACACCCTTCATGGTCATCAGATAGCCGGACAATAGTCTTTTCGCAGGAAAAACAAAATAAATCCGGTCACAGGAAGTTTTTCTACTCCCTGGCTATGCTTGATCTCAGTACCAGAAAAGTAAGTGAGATCAATGTCTTTGTGGGCGCCTACAACATGAATCCTGCTTTTTCTTCTGATGACAAGGAAATTTATTTCCTGTCAGATGCTGACGGATTCAGGAATATGTACAGGTATGAGATTGCAACAGGAAACCTTCTGAGGCTTACTTCGTACATGACCGGCATAAGCGGGATAACGCCCTGGTCACCTGCTATGAGCTGGTCCCGGGAAGGGAACAAGACGGCGTACAATTACTATATAAAGAATTCGTATCATATTGTCGTTGCTGCTGATAGTGACTTCAAGGCTGAAGAAGTGGATGGATCAGTAGTTAATTTTGATGCTGGTACTCTTCCTCCGCTGGCACATCCCGGCCCTGATCTCATAGATTCAACACTGTACGCAAGGAAGGAAGCCGTACAGTTGCCCTCTGACATGGTTAAGGAGTTGCCATACAAGCCCAAATTCAAGCTCGATTACATCTCCAACAATGCCAGCATCGGAGTTTCATCAGGAATTTACAGAAACAACCTGGGCGGAAGCATCAATATGATATTCAGCGATATGGTAGGTGACAACCAGCTCTATTCATCCCTTTCGCTGAACGGTGAGATCTATGATTTTGCAGGACAGGCGGCTTACATCAGGCAGAAGGGAAAGATAAAATGGGGTACTGCACTATCCCATATCCCTTACCGGGCCGGTGCCATGTCGTTTGCCAGAGACTCCATATTGCTTCAGGATGAGATGGTCCCGGTAGATGTGCTGCAACTTGACTATATACGTATGTTTGAGGATAATATCACCCTGTATGCTTCATTACCCTTCTCCCAGGTCAGGAGAATTGAGGCAACAGCCTCGGCATCATGGTACTATTATCGCATTGACAGGTTTAATTATTACTATTTGCTGAACGGTTACAGTATCGGTGGCACCAGGGGGAAGATGCCGGCTCCGGATGGCAACATGTATCAACAGCTTTCGTTTGCCTATGTAAAGGACAACTCCTTGTTTGGCATGACTGCCCCGATGCAGGGAGGCAGGGCCAGATTCCAGGTTGACAAGTATTTCGGGGCTACAGAAATCTTTACAGGTCTGATCGATTACAGGCAGTACTTTTATCGCAAACCGGTAACTTTTGCATTCCGGCTGTATAATTACGGAATGTACGGAAAGATCTCCGAAGAGAATATACTTCAGCCTTTATACCTCGGTTATCCATGGTTAATAAGAGGTTATGAGAATGCCTCGTACAATACCGGGGATAACCCGGGACTGGCATCGCTGAACATCTCACGACTGAATGGTACAAGGATAGCTGTGGCAAATGCAGAAATAAGATTCCCGTTCAGCGGTCCCGAAAGGCTTGCCCTGATAAAGTCAAAGTGGTTTCTGACCGACTTAAACCTGTTTTTCGATGCGGGAATGGCGTGGAACAGGGGTGATAAGATCATTTTCAACGACCAGGAATCTCATCCGGCTGATAACGAAAAATTCCCGCTGTACAGTACCGGTGCCTCGCTTAGGATAAATCTTTTCGGATACCTCATCCTTGAGCCTTACTTTGCCTTCCCGTTTCAGAACGGCGGGTTTAAAAATGGAGTTTTCGGGCTGAATTTCGTGCCTGGCTGGTAGGGTGGTCCTGGAGTGGATTCCCGGTACAACCTTATAGCGGCCTGCGGGGCGTTTCCTAAATAAATTTGACTTCGTTTTGTTTTTGGTGTAACTTAGGTATGATTTTGATAATCAATACCTGACCTGTTAATGAGATGCCGCCCCCGTTTCTCACTAAAACAGACAATTGGCTAACCCGCAGATTAAGTTACCCGGGTGCAGACAAGAATGTTGTAGCCCAGCAGAAGATGTACTGGATTTCAAGTGTTGCAGTCACATCAATGATCCTTCTGCTTACAATTATCTACCACATCTTTTTCCCGGAACTCAGGATTATAATATATTACGGGTTGTTCCTCTCACTGGTTTACATGCAGGGTATCATTGCGCCGCTTTTGACCCGGCCGGTAAGTGTAACCTGGCAACTGATCAACCAGACGGTCGTCGCACTTGTAACATTCTACACAATTCTGAAACTTGGAGGCATTCCCAATTCCGGCGGCCTGGTCCTGGTAGGGCTGGCGCTCGTGTTCTTTACCCTCAATTACAAGGAAAAAAGGCATTCAATTTTCATCTATTCTGTTTATATCATTACAGTTATACTTGCAGGGGTCCTTCATCCGAAGCTGTCAGTACCGGCAGAAATGACTCCGCAGGTCAATATCTCACTCTTTGTCATTAATATATTATGGATCACGGGATTTGCAATGATATTCGTGCTGAATTTCATATCGCAGCGCATCAGGCTTGAGCAGCTTGAGAATACGCGCCTCAGGGAAATAGATGAAGCAAGGAAGAAACTCTATACCAACATTTCCCATGAGTTCCGCACACCGCTGACAGTCATTACCGGGATGAATGACCTGATATGCAGTGATCCCGGTCAATGGCTGGAGAAGGGAAGCAGGACGATAGACAGAAATGCACGTATCCTTCTTAATCTCGTTGATCAAATGCTTGACCTGGCAAAGCTTGAGTCCAGAGCCATGCCGGTAAATTTGATCAGGGCTGACGTCATCCTGTGCATAAGGTATGTAGTTGAACTGTTCCGGTCATTTGCCGAGTCTAAGGGAATTGAGATGGAATTAATGGCCGGTCATAAGGAACTGACGCTTGATTATGATCAGGATATCATAATTAAAATCGTTTCGAACCTGATAAGCAACGCACTCAAGTTCACACATCCGGGCGGGCGGGTGGTTATTATGGCTGAGCAGATCACTGACATCAGGTACGAAATACGTGTGACTGATAATGGTCCGGGTATCAATGAAACATTTATCCCGTTTGTGTTTGACCGCTTCACGCGGGAATCTGTTACCGCCAGCCAGATGACACCGGGATCGGGACTCGGGCTGGCTTTGACCAAAGAGCTGGTCTCCCTGCTTAACGGCACTATCAGGGTTGAAAGCATCTATGGTGAAGGATCAGAGTTTGTTGTGGAATTGCCGCTTACCCGGAATGCGCAGGAACAGGACACAACTGACAGGTGTCAGTTTGCCGGGATTCCGGACCATCCCGAATCTGTCCCGCATCTGAAAGCAGTTGTCAATTCCTCCCTGCCACACTGGGACGAAAGGAATCCGATACTGCTGATAGTTGAGGACAATGAGGATGTTATCAGCTACCTGATGACAATTCTTTCTGACGATTACGAGGTGGCTGCTGCCGGTGACGGGCTCGAAGGTTTTGAAAAGGCATGCGAAATTGTTCCGGATATCATCCTGACTGATGTTATGATGCCTGGCCTGGACGGAATTAAAATGCTGGACATGCTTAAAAACGATCCCAGGACGAGTCATATCCCCGTTGTAATTCTTACTGCGAAGGCCGATGTGGCTTCAAGGGTGGAAGGACTTGCCCGGGGAGCAGATGCCTATATTGCCAAACCTTTCAACAGGGAAGAGCTCCGGGCCGAGCTCAGGATGCTCATCAGGCAGCGCAAGCTGTTATACTCCAGGTACTCATCTGCAGGGATACCACCTCCGGATGATAACCATAATTTTAAAATCGAAGACGGTTTCATCAAGAAAATTAACGAGGTGATGACCATGCATCTTGTTGATGACAGATTTGACATCAACAGCCTCTGCGAAAAGCTGAATATGAGTCGTACCCAGTTGTACCGCAAATTCAGGAGCCTCACCTCACAGAGCCCGCATGATTACTATCTCAAGTTGAAGCTTCATAAGGCAAGGCACATGCTGACCACATCAGACCTGACGGTGGCAGAAGCCGCGTATCGGGCGGGATTCAAGAATGTCTCCCATTTCAGTAAGGCATTCACCAGGGAGTTCGGTATTAATCCCAGTGATATCCGCAG
>DHUL01000045.1:539-11928 GCA_002409145.1 Bacteroidales bacterium UBA5235 | reverse complement strand
TCGCACATCGCACATCGAAAATTGAACGAAAGGAAGAAGATACTGGCCGTAGATGATGAGGAACCCATCCTCGAAATCCTCTCATTCAACCTTGAGGGCGAAGGCTACCAGGTTGACACCTGCCTTTCGGCCGAGGAGGCAATGCGTAAGAACCTCTCCTCATTTGATCTGTTCATTCTCGACGTGATGATGGGTCATATGTCCGGCTTCCGCCTTGCGGAAAAGATAAGAAAGGAAAATGGTCTTTCAACTCCCATAATCTTCCTTACCGCAAGGGACACTGAAAATGACAGGATCACCGGCTTCAACCTCGGAGCCGACGATTATCTCGTTAAGCCGTTCAGCGTCAGGGAGTTGATGGCGCGGGTTAAAGCCATCCTCCGCCGGTCAGCTCCCCCCCGGGTGACGATGGAGACAGTGGCCGGTTCCTTCACAGTCGACAACGATAGCAATCTCATCCTTTCAGATGGCAAGGCCCTCGAGCTTACCCGCAAGGAGTTTGATATCCTTTCCCTTCTCCTCCGTAACGAGGGCAGGATTTTTCCCAGGCATGAGATACTTGCAAGAGTCTGGGGTGGTGACGTCATTGTAACCGACCGTACGGTAGACGTGACCATCGCCCGAATCCGCAAAAAACTGGGCGGAAAAGGTAATATGATCAGAAACAAATCAGGGTACGGTTACTATTTTGGCGAATGAAAAACCAGTCCGATGACAAAGTCTATAAGCTTCAGACGTAAACTGTTCCTTTACTATTTCGGGATCTTCCTCCTCTTTACGGTCCTCATCCTGGCATTCCAGTATCACCGCGAGAAAGACATCAAAATCGCAGCTCTTGACAACAGGCTGAATGACATGGCTCAGCTTGTTGACAACTACATAAATGTCAATTCATTAAGTAAATCAGGAAACTACCACCTGGTGGACTCTATATTCAACCTCATTCCTGTACCTGACCTGCGGGTCACAGTGTTGGCAATTGATGGCAAAGTGCTGTATGACAGCTCGGTGGACGACTGGTCAACAATGGAGAATCATCTGAACAGGCCCGAGGTGGGCAAGTCGCTCTTCTCACCATACGGTACTGCAATCCGGCACTCGGAATCGACCGGCAAGGACTACTATTACTTTTCGAGATACTTCAATACACACTATGTCAGGCTGGCCGAGGAATACAATATCAATATCAGGGGATTCCTGAAGCGTGAACAGATTTTTCTCGTTTTCATGGCTGTTGTCTTCGCAGGTATCTGGGGGCTTCTTGCTGCCGTAACGCAGCGGATGGGAAAAAGCATTACAATGCTTCGTGATTTTGCAGCAAGGATGAGACGAGGCGAAGGTAATGACCCTTCAATAATCTTCCCAAAGAATGAGATCGGTGAGACAGGCAAGGAGATAGTCAGGATTTATGATAACCTGGCCCTCAACGCAGCTGAGTTGTCGCTGCAGAAAGAGAAGCTCATCAGGCACCTTCATGTGCTCAACGAGGGTGTAGCGTTTTTCTCCCCTGAACGAACAGTGACTCTCTCAAACAGCCATTTCATGGTATTCCTAAACTCCATCACCGGAGAATATTCACTCACACCCGAGGGTTTCATTGATCACCCCGAATTCGACGGAATCAAAACTTTCCTGGAGAGCAATCTCAAAACCAGGACAGGGAAACAGGAAAACCCGTCTACCGAGATGCAGATTGAAAAAGGGGGCAAATACTACTCGGTCAGATGTATCCTGTTCAACGACAAAAGCTTCGAGATTGTCATTACAGATATTACCCCCGCCGAGCAGAACAAGGCGATGCGGCAGCAGATGACATCCAATATAGCACATGAACTCAAGACTCCTATTGCATCGGTCAGGGGATACCTGGAAACACTGCTCGTGAATAAAGACCTGGATGAGGAGAAGCGTAATCATTTCCTCGAAAAAGCCCTTGGTCAGTCTGCCCGCCTCACTGACCTGATCAATGACATAGTTACATTGAACAAGCTTGATGAGACAGGAAGCAACTTCCCGTTCGGTGAGGTTGACGTTGCAGTTGTGGTCAGGGAGGTTTGTGACAATCTCATGACTGAAATCAAGAGCAAGGAGATGAAGGTGGAGATTGCCCTGGACCCGGGCACCACGGTCAACGGGAACAGGTCGTTGATTGTATCGGTATTCCAGAACCTCCTTGAGAATGCCGTCACCTATGCCGGTGAGAAGGTCACCGTTACGGTGAGGACCCTTCCCGGTGAGCCCGGATTCCGCACCTTCTCCTTTGCAGACAATGGCATCGGTATTCCTGCGGAGCATCAGGAGAGGATATTCGAGCGGTTTTACAGGATTGATGATGGCCGTTCACGCAAGAGCGGAGGCACCGGCCTCGGGCTGGCTATTGTCAAGAATGCGATATTGCTGCACAGGGGAGAGATCTCGGTCAGGACACGCCCGGGTGGCGGAGCAGAATTTATCTTCTCCCTTCCTGCCTGATTGCTGTCTTCATGCCAGCATAAGTGCGGTCTCTGTCTTCCTGGTTGCTTTACCGATTACTGCTGCCTCAGTGTGACCTGACTCATGCAGTTCTTTCAGCAGTTCACGGCTCATCTCCGGTGCAACAGCCATGAGCAGACCACCGGAAGTCTGGGCATCATGAGCTATCATCTTCATGTTGTAATTCAGGCCTTCCGCAAAGAGTGTCTCTCCTTCCGTATAATCGAGGTTACGGAACGCAGCTCCCGGTATGCAGCCCTGGTCAGCAAGCCCATAGACCCCTTCAAGCAGGGGCACTCTATTCATGTCAAGAGTTATTGTCACCCCTGAGCCGCGTGCCATCCTCAGGGCATGGCCGGCCAGCCCGAAGCCGGTGATATCAGTTGCGCCCCTGATGCCATACTTATGCATCAGCGCCGCCCCGCGGGCATTGAGTTGCTTCATCAGTCCCACTGCGTTCCCGAGCTGTGAGGATGTTGTCATGTTCATCCTGTGACCTGCGAGGATGATGCCGGTACCCAGTGGTTTGGTCAGTATCAGCTCATCGCCCTCCTTCACCCCGGCATTGGTGATGATCCTGCCGGGATGCACAGTACCGATCACGGCCAGCCCGTATTTCGGAGGATAATCATCAATAGTATGGCCTCCGATGATGCTAACTCCGGCCTCATGAGCCTTGTCATAGCCTCCCCTGAGTATATCCCTGTATACCCCCATTGGTATCCGGGTTGAAGGAAACATCATTATGTTGAGTGCCACCAGGGGCGTTCCTCCCATTGCGTAAATATCACTTATAGAGTTTGCTGCAGCAATAAGGCCGAACTCGTAGCCATCACTGACAACCGGCGGAAAGAAGTCGGTTGTGATAACCAGTGCCGTCTCCTCATTTATCCTGTAAACCCCGGCGTCATCATGGGTTGAAATATCAACCAGGATGCGCGGATCTGCAGGTAGAGGCAGGTCCTTCAGTAACTCCTCGAGCTGGCGGGGAGGAATTTTGGCAGAGCAGCCTCCGGTTTCAACAGTCGTCAGCAGATCGAATGACATGACTTATGGACGGATTATATGATCCGCATCCTTAAGCACATTCAGTATCTGGTACATGTCACTGAAGCTTCCCGCCGGCAGGCGGTCACGGATGCCAAAATGATTTATGCAGGTGGTGCACAGATAGATTGCAGTTCCTTTCTCAGACAGCTCCCTGATGTGTTCAAGTACCGGGGAATCATCCAGGGCCATCTTCACACCGGTATTATAAAAGACCATAGCTGAGGGCGCCGGTTCAAGCATTACCAGGGTTCTGAAGAAGGAGACCATAAGCTTTGTTCCGAGCTCATCGTCGCCGCTGCCCATCCTGTCAGAGGTAACGGCTACCACTGTTTTCCTGCCGGCAGCGGGCACTGTCATTGTCGCGGCATCACAGTATCCTGCTTCGTTTGCAATTAATTCGCCCTTCTCACCTTTCGTGACAGTGACTATGGAAAGGCTACCCTCCTCCCTGACCTCAAAATTTATCCTGTTGTCAGTGAGGTACCGCTTTACATTGTTGAGGGAAGTAGAGTTATCAATCAGAATCTGAACAGGCTCGTCAGGTGCCGCCTCATTCAGTCCCTGCCTTGTTTTTATCAGCGGGGCGGGGCAGGTGAGGCCCCTTGTATCTACAGTTTTCATATGCTTCGGAAATTGCTTCAAATATAGTCAGAAATGGCTACCTTTGAGTTTAACCCGGAAGGATACAATGAAGCCTGTATAAACAGGGATTCAGGGAATGATTTGAATATCATGTTCAATGCAAATTTCACCGGACCGGCAGATAAAAACTTTTTAACTGATGAAAAGAACAGCCTTGCTACTCGGTCTGTATCTCATGGCCGGATTGATGCTATCAGGTCAGCGCACATCAAAGGATCTCGAAGGTGCATGGTCCGGAAAACTTAAGACACCCTCTGTCGAAATCGAACTGGTATTCCGTTTCACAATAACAGAAGCCGACTCCATCAAGGCAACACTTGACTCCCCGGATCAGGGTGCATTTGACATCCCGTGCGGGGAAGTCACACTTCAGGCCGATACGGTCTTTGTTGACATACCGGTTGTCCAGGGAAGTTACCGGGGTGGATTCAGCAGCGATTCATTGATTTCGGGAACCTTCACCCAGATGGGACATAAAAATGCCCTGTCAGTAAAGAAAGGGGCAAAACCAGTGGTTCACAACCGGCCGCAGGAGCCGATGCCTCCCTACCCCTATCGCGAGGAAGAGGTCATGTTCATGAACACTGTTGAGAACTTCAGCCTGGCGGGAACACTCACTCTTCCGCAAGGCGATGGACCTTTCCCGGCCGTAGTTCTTATCTCGGGCTCCGGACAGCAGGACCGCGATGAATCTATTTACATGCATAAGCCTTTCAAGGTCCTGGCTGACCATCTGACCCGAAATGGTATTGCCGTGCTGCGTTATGATGACCGCGGTATGGGAAAATCAAAAGGCAGTATCATCAAAGCTACCTCAATGTCTTTCGCCGATGATGCGGAGGCAGCGGTGACATACCTTATAGAGCGCCCGGAAATTAATTCCCGTAAGATCGGTCTTGCAGGCCACAGCGAAGGCGGACTGATTGCCCCCATAGTAGCATCGCGCAACAGGAACATAGCTTTCATTGTCTCCCTTGCCGGTCCGGGTGTAAAGGGATATGACATCATCCTCAGACAGTCGGAGGATATTATGAGAGCCTCTGGAGTTGCTCAAGCCGAAATTGATGAGACCCTGGCAGCCAACAGCAGGCTCTTCAGCATGCTCATTAACGAGCCCGACCAGCGCAAGTTCTCCAAGGATGCCATAGAATGGTATGGCAGGGAGCTGGATAATAAGGGACTTACACAGGATGAACGCAAGCAGAAAATGGCCGAATTCACCAGGGGACTGATCTCAGCCAATAATCCATGGATGCGGTATTTCATTGCCACTGACCCGGCTCCGTTCTGGTCACAGGTAAAATGCCCGGTTCTTGCCCTCAATGGCGGGAAGGACCTGCAGGTAAGCCAGGAGATAAACCTGCCGGCAATCAAGACAGCTCTGCAAAATGGAGGCAACCGCAAGGTAAAAACGGTTATGCTCCCGGATCTGAATCACCTGTTCCAGCATTCTGAAACGGGCTCGCCGGACGAGTACATCAGGATTGAGGAGACATTCTCACCTGAGGTCATGGAGCTGATGACGGCCTGGATAAAGAAAACTGTGAAAATGAAATAGTGTCGTGCGGTCATGCGGTCATGCAGTCGTGCGGTCATGCTGATTTCATTCTTTGACTGCAAGACTGCAAGACAGCGAGACATTCAGACTCTCAGACTTTCAGACTCTCAGCCCTTCACCTCCTGCCTAATTTCTGAATGACCTTCCGCCCTGCCGCTTTCATCCCTCCGGCTGCGTCATTGATGGCCAGCTGTACTGCCCCGGCAACCTCGTTGACCATCTCGGGATAGAGTGAGCAGAATGATGCGAGTATCTCCATCCCGTATGCCTTCGGTGCCACAGGCCCGTTCTGCCCACCCATGGCCGTCATGCAGTAATCGATAAGCCTTGCATGGTGCGTTTGGGGGATGTCGCTGATCTCACTCTTCGTCAGAACCCTCATGAACGACCTCTGTACGCTCTCGTTGGGTACGGATGGCAATCCATCGATGATCTGCGAAAGGAATGGTGCCATCACCTTCGGATCAACATCAACCACCTTGGAAAGAGCCCATGAGGCCATAAACCCAACCCTCTTCTCCGTGCTTGAACAGAGGGTAACAAGTTGTGACAGCAGGTTTGTGTCTGATACCGCCGACTGGGCCACCATTGTTATCTCCTCCACGCTTGAGATCCTTCCCATCATCCTGGATAGCTCCTCCCCTGCCTCGGCGGTGATCTTTGCCGTCTCCTCCTCTGTTTCGCGGCTTGCCGAGCACCTGTGACCTTCCGCATACTGAACGGCTACAGGAATATCCGCAGCCGTCATGTCAAGCTTCACCAGCTCATCCGGTTGCATCCACCTGTACTGATCGTGCTCACGCAGAACAGGCTTTGATGCCAGGGTATCGCATATGAAGGGGATAAGCCTTATCTGCTTGTTACCGTAATCATGCTCAACATTATCCAGTCTTCCGCATATAACGATGTCGATCCCCAGTTCCTCGTCTATTTCCCTGAGGATACACTCTTCCTGATCCTCCCCGGCCCGGGTTTTGCCTCCCGGAAACTCCCATTTTCCCGCATTGCCCATTCCGGGCCCTCTGCGAACAGCAAGCACCAGCCCCTCCTCGTTCCGTATGATGGCACAGGTAACGTCAATCATGGCTGCTGTCGCGTAATGGTTTCATAATCGGGAATCTTGTCGAGCAGATCAAAGCTTCGCCCTGCAGTATCAATTTTCCCTGCGAAGTGTGTTATTCCGTTGGTGACCACAAGGTACCGGACGCCGTAACTGAAGTTGTAATTGATCACCTGGTCAAAGACTTCCTGGGTTATCTTCACCTGTGGGGCTTTGCACTCTACGATCAGAACCGGTTCCCCGGCCCTGTCGTGTACCAGGATGTCAGCCCGTCTCAACATCCCGTGCAGCCTGAATGAAGTCTCCACCTTTATAAGTCCTGGCGGATAACCAAGCCAGCCTGTCAGGTAGCCGACGAAATGCTGTCTCACCCACTCTTCGGGAGTGAGTGCCACGTACTTCTTTCGAAGCGTGTCATAGACAAGCCTGTTACCCGGACCCTCTTTTATCCGAAGTGAACATGGAGGCAGCTTCAGCGGTTTCAACTTTTATTGTATTTTTGGTTACCCTTTGGCAGGGCAAATATAAACAAACAGCATCGGAGAATATGAGGACCAAGGAAGATATAGTAAATAACTGGCTGCCCCGCTACACGGGAAAAGAGCTGGGTTCGTTCGGCGAGTTCATCCTTCTCACGAATTTTACACTTTACGTGGAAACCTTCGCCAGGTGGAACAATGTGCCTGTCGAGGGCAAGGACAAAAACTGGCCCAACGCTACCGCCGGGGGTATCACCATCATCAACTTCGGCATGGGAAGCCCCAACGCCGCTACCGTGATGGATCTCCTCAGCGCCATCCAGCCGAAGGCTGTGCTCTTCCTAGGCAAATGCGGAGGACTAAAGAAGAAGAACAAGCTCGGTGACCTGATACTTCCTATTGCTGCAATCAGGAGCGACGGTACCTCTAATGACTACCTGCCGCTGGAAATTCCGGCACTGCCGGCGTTCAAACTGCAGAGTGCCGTCTCCGCCTCCATCGTGAGGAACAACCTCGAGTACTGGACCGGTACGGTATACACAACCAACAGGCGGGTGTGGGAATATGATGACAGGTTTAAGAAATACCTCGTAAAGACCAGGGCAATGGCCATTGACATGGAGACGGCCACTGTATTTACCGTGGGCTTTGCCAACGAGATTCCCACCGGGGCGCTCCTCCTCGTTTCCGACCAGCCGATGATCTCCACAGGCATCAAGACCGGGGAGAGCGACCAGAAGGTTACCAGTCAGTTTTCAGATATGCATCTCCGCATTGGCATAGAAGCACTTACAGAGATAAAGGATAACGGTATTTCAGTCAAACACCTTCGGTTCTGATGGCAGTCGATTACAAGGAGATAATAAGGGATCTGCGCAACAAGATCTATAAACCCGTTTACTTCCTTGCAGGGAAGGAGCCTTATTATATTGACCTCATTACTGATTTCATCGAGGAAAAGGTGCTTGACGAGTCGGAGAAGGCCTTCAACCAGACAGTGCTTTATGGCCTCGATGTGTCGGTGACACAGGTTATTGAGACCTGCCGCCGCTTCCCGATGATGGCCAACCAGCAGGTGGTCATCGTCCGCGAAGCGCAGAAGCTGAAGAAGATAGATGATCTGCTGGTTTATATAGAAAATCCTCTCAACTCCACCATCCTCGTCATCGCGTACAAGTACGAAGACCTTGACAAGAGGAAATCGCTATATAAGGCACTCTCCAAAAAGGGTTGGTACATTGAGTCCGACAAAGTGCCGGAGTACCAGATTCCAGGCTGGATTGACAGGTACCTCACCGACAGGGGGATCATGGCAGGCGCCGATGCTTCGAGGCTGCTCTCGGAGTTCCTGGGCAACGACCTCGGGAAAATTGCCAACGAGCTTGACAAGCTGATAATATCGCTTCCGAAAGAGAATCCGCGCATCACCACCGACCTGATAGAGAGGAGCATCGGCATCAGCAAGGACTACACCCCCAATGAACTGTGGCGGGCGATTGTCTACCGTGATCCGTTGAAGGCTGCCAGGGTGGTGAACTACTACGCGGGCCACTCGAAGAAGGAGATCATTCCTTTGATCTTTCCGGTGCTCTTCTCGAGCTTCAGCCGTGTGCTGATCTATCACAGCCTGAAGGACAAGAGTGACGGTAACATTGTTGCAATGCTGAAAACCTACCCTGGTTATGTGAGGGATTTCAAGGCTGCCGCTGCTATTTATAGCGTGGGGGCCTGTATGAACATAATATCGCTGATACGGTCATATGATCTGAAGGCTAAGGGATTCGGTGAGGCAGGCAGCGATACCGGCGACCTGCTGCGGGAGCTTGTTTTCAAAATAATGCACTGAGAGCGCCGTCAGTTCATCTCCGGGGATTCCGGGAACTCGGCCCAGATGCGGTATTTGTTGTTGAGTGACCTCAGCACATCGCGCCATATGTTACCACGGCTTTTCATAATAACCTCCGGTGGCACATTTGCTATTACCCATGAGTTCTCCTTCAGCTCACGCTTCAACTGACCCTTCTCCCAGCCGGAATAACCCAGGAAGAAACGGACCTGGTCACGTCCTACGGTACCTGTGGCAATAAGGTTACGTAGTGTATCAATCTCACCACCCCACCATATTCCCGGAATCACCGGTACGCTTCCGGGTACCTTTGTACCCAATGTGTGAAGGTAATGCAGAGTGTCAGGAGCAACGGGTCCACCCACTGAAAGATGTTCATCCCATCCGTCAAATCCCTCCACGGCGCTGCTTACCATCAGGTCAATCACCCTGTTGAGGATAAATCCCACAGTGCCCTCAGGCGTATGCTCCGTTAGGAATACAATAGTCCGGTTAAAGAAACGGTCCGTCAGGAAGGGCTCTGATATCAGCACCCTGCCTTTTCCCGGGATCTTGTCTTCGGGATTTATGCTGAAAATGTCAGGATATTGAGGCATAAGTCAGCAAAATTGACCATACAAAATAACATCTTTTGGCGGCATTTTCAAGAAAAATCGCGGAAAATAGTAAATTGCACCATTCAACGCCAAAAAGCATTCATGTCTCTTAAACAGTACAAAACTCCAACGATGGTGCAATCGTTGCTGCCAATCGTTGTGCTGATCGTATTCCTCACCCTGAACGTAAAGTTTTTTCGTGATGACACCCTGTCGGGTGCCAATCAGATAGCGCTTATACTCGCCGCTGCCGTGGCGGGGATCATTGCCGTAAGCCTCGGATACCGGTGGTTATATATCCGTGAAAGGGTTGTAAAGGGCATTGGCACTGCCATGCCTGCCATACTGATTCTCTTCCTGATCGGTTCCCTTGCCGGAACGTGGATGGTCAGCGGGGTGGTGCCCATGTTGATCTATTACGGTCTTGAAATACTCCATCCGAAAATTTTTCTGTTTGCAGCGGTTATAATATGCTGCGTGGTCTCATTGTCAACCGGCAGCTCGTGGTCTACAGTGGCAACAATCGGGGTTGCCCTTCTGGGAATAGGCAGAGCTCTTGGTTTCAATGAGGCAATGATTGCCGGTGCCATCATCTCAGGCTCATACTTCGGTGACAAGATGTCTCCCCTCTCAGACACCACCAATCTTGCACCGGCAGTTGCAGGAACCGACCTGTTCACGCATGTCAGGTATATGGTCATAACAACCACCCCTACCCTGATCATAACCTTAATAATATTCCTTGTATTAGGATTTACAATAGATCTCCATGGAGGCACCACAAATGCAGAGGCTGTTCAGGCTGCCATAAAGGCGAAGTTCAACGTGACGCCCGTATTGCTGCTGGTGCCGGCCCTGCTTATTTACATCATCGTTAAAAAGGTACCACCTCTGCCGTCACTTCTTGCCGGTACACTTCTTGCAGCTGTCTGTGCAATCATCTTCCAGCCCCACATCCTCAAAGAAGTGGCTGCCACCGGAGGCTCTTTCGTGAAGCAGTCGTATATAGCCATAATGAAGACAATGTTCGGTGCAGTTTCGGTGACCACCGGCGATCCATCGGTGGATGAGCTGATGAAGACTCGCGGAATGGCCGGCATGCTCAACACTGTATGGCTCATCATCTGTGCAATGGTCTTCGGAGGAATTATGGAGGCCTGCGGTATGCTCAAGACTATCATCGGGAAATTGATGAAATTCGTGCACAATGCCGGCACCCTGGTTGGTTCAACTGTGGCAACATGCCTATTCTTCAATGTGACGGCATCCGATCAGTATCTTTCCGTTGTCATCCCTGGCAGGATGTACGCTAAAAAGTTCCGTGACATGGGTTTCAAACCCGAACTTCTGAGCCGTTCACTGGAGGACTCCGGGACAGTAACCTCTGTACTGATACCCTGGAACACCTGCGGGGCCACACAATCGAGCGTGCTGGGTGTCTCCACCTGGGCATACGCTCCCTACTGCTTCTTCAACATCATCAGCCCGTTCATGAGCGTTTTCATTGCCTCAGTCGGATATAAGATCAGGCGCTACACGCCTGAAGAGCATGCGAAGGTGCTTGAGGAGGCTGATGAAGCCGACAGGGAGCTTTACAGGGAGGAGGAAGTCTGAAAGGCATCTCCCATTCGAACTAATTTACGGCCGGAATGTTTTATTGGTAAGTCTTGCGGTCTTGCGGTCTTG
>DHUL01000045.1:0-243 GCA_002409145.1 Bacteroidales bacterium UBA5235 | reverse complement strand
CCTGCGGTCTGGCAGTCAGAAGGTTTGTGATTAAGTTGTATATTTGCGTTCTGGAAAGATAGTTATGCTGTTGAAGCTTCTTATAATATCAGCCATATTGGTTGGCCTTGCGCTGGCAGGTCTGGCCATCACCATCCTTCTCAAGCCGAAGGGGCAATTTCCTGACACCCATGTGGGTCATAACAAGGAGATGAGGAAGAGAGGTATTACCTGTGCCCAGAATACCGACATGGGATGTAATCC
>DHUL01000078.1:29596-31380 GCA_002409145.1 Bacteroidales bacterium UBA5235 | reverse complement strand
TACTATAGTTGACATGACACTAGTCAAATGTAATGAAATCTACAAAATAATCATCAGGCTGAACGGCTTCAGAATCACAGTAACACCAGAACCCGGATTATCTGTCAGAAGGACTTTATTCTTCAGTAGCTATAAGATCCCTTATCCCCTCTGATGTCCAACTCTTCATTGTCCCGTTCTCGCCAGAGTAGATCAGGTAACCCTCAAGGAAATCATACTTCTCAATGAAGGCAATGGCCTCATCCTTCCCTCCAACCATGCAAGCCGTGGCCCAGGCATCTGCCACGGCACCCGTGGGGGCAATGATCGTGGCGCTGAGCAGGGTGTGCATTACCGGGTAACCTGTCAGCGGATCAATTGTATGGGAGTATTTTACCCCGTTCTCCACATAAAACTTCCTGTAGTTGCCTGATGTGGCCAGCGCCATGTCATTAAGAGTGATCCTGGCCCGTATGTCTGCACCGGGAGTGTAGTTACCGTCGGAAGGTGCGTCAATGCCCACCTTCCAGTCCTTCCCGTTCTTGTCTCCGACTGTCCTGACCTCACCACCCACCTCCACAAGGCATTGTTTCATACCCTTCCTGACAATAAGATCAGCCACAAGATCAACAGTATAACCCTGTGCGATGGCATTGACATCAATGAATATGCCGGGATTTGCCTTAATAATGCGTTCGCCCTCGAGATGCACCTTGTTCATCCCGACCAGTGCAAGAAGAGAGTCGAGCATCGATGGGTCAAACCTCTTCAGGGCGTCGGGACCGAATCCCCATGACTTCACCAGAGGCCCGATAGTGATGTCAAAGAGACCACCGCTCTGCCCGGATATTACTGCAGAAGCCCGGAACACCTCCCGGAACAGGCTATCGGTCTGGTCGCTACGGTTGGCATTGATGGCAGAGATCACGGAGGAGTCATTGTATATTGACAGTGAGTTGTCAATCTCTGTAAACAATCGCTCTATATCCTGCCGTAAAGCCATTATATCCAGTCCCGGAATTTTTTCCACGACAATATGGTACGTCGTCCCCTGGGTCAGGCCGTTCAGTTCGGCATATTCCGGTTTCGGGGAGCAGGATGCCATTGACAGGGTCAGAGCGATGGCAGAACAGATGGGGATGAGGTGGTTCATGGCTATATTACAATGCTGTATGGCCTACGGCCAATTCCGTAATAATTACTTTCTGTGCTACAAGGCTGTATGGCCTACGGCCAATTCCGCTACTGCCTACTGCCTATTGCCTATTGCCTGTTTAGCCCCCGAAATCATCAAACGCAATATTCTCCTGCGGGACGCCAAGGTTGTCAAGCATATTCAAAACAGCCGCATTCATCACCGGAGGTCCGCACAGATAATACTCTACCTCCTCAGGCAGCTGGTGCTTGCCCAGGTAGTTGTCAAACAGCACTTTGTGGATGAATCCCTTATATCCCGTCCAGTTATCTTCGGGCAGCGGCTCTGAAAGAGCCAGGTTGAATGTGAAGTTTGGAAACTTCTTCTCCAGCTCCCTGAACTCCTCCTCGTAAAACACCTCACGCCTTGAACGGGCTCCGTACCAGTAGGATATCTTCCGGTTCGACTTCTCCGTCTTGAGCAGGTGGAAGATATGGGATCTCAGCGGGGCCATCCCGGCTCCGCCGCCCACATAAACCATTTCAGAATCGGTCTTCTTGATGTGGAACTCGCCGTAAGGTCCGCTGATGGTGACCTTGTCACCCGGTTTGCGAGAGAAAATATAAGATGAGCATATCCCGGGCGGCACGTTCATCCATTTGCGGTTCTT
>DHUL01000078.1:27889-29356 GCA_002409145.1 Bacteroidales bacterium UBA5235 | reverse complement strand
GTTGGCCATCGAGTAAGCCCTGAAGGTCTCCTCTTCGTTCTTTGCCTTCAGGCTCCACAGGTCAAACTTGTCCCAATCAGGCCTGTACTCCTCCTCAATATCTATATCCCTCCGGTAGTCTACCTCATACTTCGGTATATAGATCTGGACATACTCGCCGGACTTGAAGTTCAGGTCTTCGCCTTCAGGCAGTTTAACCACGAACTCCTTGATGAAGGTAGCAACGTTCCTGTTGGATACCACCTCACAATCCCACTTTTTCACTCCAAGAACGGCTTCGGGCACTTGAATCGTCATGTTGTCACGTACCTTAACCTGGCATCCCAGACGCCAGTGGTCATTCTGCTCACGACGGGTGAAAAAGCCTGTTTCGGTAGGCAATATTGAGCCTCCGCCCTCGGTGATCTGGCACCGGCACATGCCGCATGTACCACCTCCGCCGCAGGCAGAAGGCAGGAAAATCCCGTTGTTTGACATTGTCGACAGCAGGCTCGAGCCCGGAGATACAACCATCTCCCGGTCATTGATCTTCAGCGTGACATCTCCCCGGGGTGTGAGCTTCTGCCTGGCGTACAGCAGCATCACCACCAACAGTATCATCACCAGTACGAATACCGCTATGCTTATAAGAACGGTGCCAGCAATTGATAGACCTAATAACATTTCAGTAACGATATTTTAAAGTGTGATACCCAGGAAGCTCATAAATGCAATACCCATCAGTCCGGTCAGGATGAAAGTTATACCCAGTCCGCGCAGAGGTGCCGGAACGTTGGAATAACGCATCTTCTCCCTTATGGCTGCCAGGGCCACAATAGCCAGTAGCCAGCCAATGCCTGATCCAAGACCGAAGACAGTAGCCTCGGCTATGTTCTCATACTCCCTCTCCTGCATGAAGAGGGAAGCGCCGAGAATGGCGCAGTTGACAGCAATCAGCGGCAGGAAAATCCCCAGAGAATTATAAAGAGCGGGGCTCGATTTCTCAATTACCATCTCCACCAGCTGCACTATCGATGCAATTACTGCAATGAACATAATAAACGAGAGAAAGCTGAGATCAAGAGTTGCAAAGCCTTCATTTAGCCAGACCAGTGCGCCCTTCTTCAGAACATACTGTTCGAGCAGGTAATTCACCGGAACGGTGATCAGAAGCACAAAAGTCACCGCAATCCCAAGCCCCATTGCAGTCTTTACAGTCTTTGACACTGCCAGGTACGAGCACATACCAAGGAAGTATGCAAAGATCATATTATCGATGAAGATCGACTTTACGAATATGTTTACAAGGTTTTCCATCGTATGCTACTTTGTTTCCTGAAGTGATTTATTGCGGCTGCGCTGGAACCAGATTATCAGGCCCACGGTTATGAGCGCCATCGGCGGAAGGATCATCATGCCGTTATCTTCGTATCCGAAGTTGTAGACTCCCAGTTTCTCCATCACGGGGAAGCCCATTACGCTTCCGCT
>DHUL01000078.1:22551-27657 GCA_002409145.1 Bacteroidales bacterium UBA5235 | reverse complement strand
TCATTCGCCATGGCGAAAGCCTCGAGACGGCCCATCAGGATGCAGTTGGTGATTATCAACCCCACGAAGACAGAGAGCTGTTTGCTCACGTCGAAGGCGTAGGCCTTCAGAAACTGGTCAACGATTATAACCAGGGTTGCTATGACCACCAGTTGAACGATGATCCTGATACGACCGGGTATCGATTTGCGCATCAGCGCGATTATCAGGTTGGAGAGCGCAACCACCACTGTCACCGAAATGGCCATTACAATGGCAGGCTTCATCTTCACTGTTACAGCCAGTGCCGAGCAGATACCAAGCACCTGTACGGTGATCGGGTTCTCCATCCCCAGCGGATTTGTCAGCAGTTTCTTGTTCTTAGCCGATAAAAGCGGTTTCTTTTCAGTGTTTTCCATATCTACTTCCTGTTTTGGCTGAGGTATTTTTCATATTTGACAAGGCCGTCATGGAGCATAGCTTCCAGCCCCTTACTGGTGATGGTTCCTCCTGATACGGCATCCACTTCGTGCAGATTGCCGGGTCTCGCTCCCCCTTTGACCACCTTCACGGAGACAAAATTGCCCTCCTCGAAGAGTTTTTTCTCATGAAACTGGCTCTCAAATGGGGTTGTATTTATCTCTGCGCCAAGACCTGGTGTCTCTCCCTTGTGGTCAAAAGTGACACCGGCAATTGTTGAGAGATCCTCCTTAAGTGACACATATCCCCATATCGGGCCCCAGAGCCCTTTCCCCTCAAGGGGGAAGATGCGCAGGGTGTCACCATTATCTGCAACTGCCACAAATACAGGCAGGTATTGTTCCACCAGCGGCTTCTTTTGCTCGGCGCGAAGGGTCACGGTGAAAGCATCAACACCGTCAAACAAGTTTCCTTCGGTGTTTATCACGAAGCTCTCCCTCATATATTTGTCATACAGCTTCTCTGCAGTTGACTTTTCCGATGGCACATTAATCGAGGCGAGGATCTGCATCTTCTTTTCCACCTCCACATTCATCGTCTGTCTTGGCTGGAGCACCATTGCCAGCAGCGACAGAAGTATGGCGACGGCAACGACCATCACCACCGAGAATATCATTATATACTTATTGCTGAAGTCTTTCATCTCGTCTTTTGTTAAGCTGTGGTGACTCTTTTTAGTCTTCTTCTGATATTTGCATTCACCACATAGTGGTCAATCAGGGGTGCCATCACGTTCATCAGCAGTATTGCCAGCATTGTTCCCTCGGGATATGCAGGGTTGAACACCCTGATTATCACAACCAGGATTCCGGTGAGGGCACCGTAGATATATTTGCCGGTGTTTGTCTGAGCAGCGGTAACCGGGTCAGTGGCCATGAAGACGGTTCCGAATGCGAATCCGCCCATTATCAGGTGATAGTAAGCCGGAATCTGAGTGTATTCGCTTCCGCCCACAGCGTTGAGAAGCAAGCCCATGCCAAGGGCCCCCAGGACCATGCTCACCATTATCCGCCAGCTGCCGACACCCGTCAGCAGCAGTATGAACGCGCCAATCAGTATTGCAACTACCGAGGTCTCACCCACCGAACCCGGGATGGTCCCGAGAAACATCTCCATGGGTGAGGGCATCTGTGCAAATCCGTCGAGCTTGGCCAGTGCCAGCGGTGTAGCTCCCGAGAAGCCGTCAAGGCCGCCCCCTTTGGTCAGTCCCTCTATCCATACCTTGTCGCCGGTCATCCAGCCCGGATAGCTGAAGAATAGAAAGGCTCTTGCCGTCAGCGCCGGGTTTAATATGTTCATGCCGGTGCCGCCAAAGACCTCTTTTCCAAGGATAACAGCAAAAGCCACGGAGATGGCCACCATCCATAAGGGTACATCTACCGGCATTATCAGAGGTATAAGCATCCCTGTCACCAGGTAACCCTCATTGATCTCATGGCCCCTTATCTGTGCGGCGATGAACTCGATGCCCAGCCCGACCAGGTAGCTCACGATAATCATCGGCAACAGCTTCAGGAACCCGAACCAGAACATCTGAGTCCAGGCCCAGTCATTGATGCCGAATGCCCTTGTATGCTGGAGCCCGATATTGTAGCAGCCAAACAGCAATGCTGGCATAAGCGCCAACAGCACAACGGTCATCGTACGCTTCATGTCCATATAGTCCCTGATATGCGACCCCTTCGTGGTAACCTTGTCAGGAACAAAAAGGAAGGTAGCAAAACCGTCATAGACGGAATGCAGCTTCTCAAAGCGGCCTCCCTTTTCAAAGAGAGGCTCCATCTTTTTCATTTTATCTAGCAGGAAACTCATAGCAAGCTCTTTCCTTTATTAATTCATCTCTTTAATCATCAGGTTGATCCCGCTTCGGATTATCTCCTGTATCTCGGTTTTGGAAGGATCAATGTACTCGCACAGGGCGAAGTCCTCCTCAGCCACCTCATAGATGCCCAGGTTCTCCATCATCTCTATTTCGCCGGTCAGTATGGCTTTCAGCAGATGCATGGGGTATATGTCCATCGGAAGGACCTTCTCATAGTGACCTGTGACGACAAATGCCCTGCGACCACCATGAAGGTTGGTGTCAATTTTATACTCTTTCTGCGGGATAAGCCTGGAGACAAATGTCCGCCAGTAACTGAACTTCTTCAGTCCCGGACCAGCCCAGCCTAAAAGCTCATGATAGTCACCCTCCGGAATTACAGTCACCATGTTGTCATAGAATCCGAACGAACCTTCCGAAGTTATCTTTTTACCTGTCAGTACATTACCGCTGATAATCCTCCATTTGCCTTCTGCCAGGTTCCCCTTGAGGATGCCGCTGACCGAGGCGCCGGGCGTGATGCGGTGATAGTTGCGGTGTTGCACACCGGGACCGGCCAGCGCAATGATCCGCTCACGGTCATAAAATCCTGTATCAAACAACCGGCCGATAGATACTACATCCTGAAGGTCAACCGTCCACACCACCTCACCTTTTGAAACAGGTGCTATGTGATGTATCTGGATGCCAGGATTGCCTGCAGGATGCGGTCCGGAGAACTGGTGGAACACAACATTCTTCAGGTTCTTCATCTCAGTTACCCTCGACCCTCCTGCCTCTGTCGAAATATGGATCTTGCCGCTTGTAAGCCCTGAAAGGGCATTGATACCTGATTGAAGGTGACCTCCATGAATGTTGGTCAGCGCAAAATCGATATCCGGCGCAAGCGGCGCGGTGTCAAATGCCGAGATAAATATATCCCTCGGCACCACCCCCGGTCTGGCGACAATATGGTAAGGCCTCTGCCTCAACACCGGCCACAATCCTGACTGTTGCAGTTTTGACGTCACCTCCTCACGGGTGAGCTTAAGAGGGTCAGCTGCACCAAAATTGATTTTCTCATTCCCCTCCTGGTCAATAACAACCTCAACAAGAACACGTTTGTCACCGCGAATGATCTCCCTGACCACTCCGCTGACCGGTGATACATACTTTACCTCAGGGGCAGCCTTGTCATGGAACAGTACACTACCGGCCATGACCCTGTCTCCTTCCTGGACCTCGAGCCGCGCAACGAGGCCCGGAAAATCAGCAAACCTGACACCAAAACGGGTCACGGTAACTTCCGGAAGGAGTATCTTCTCCGCCTTACCGGCAAGCCTGATGTTCAATCCTTTGCGTAATTTAATAACTGTTGGCATATATAGCAAGAATCTTGATTCCTAATTCAGATGCAATTATAATTCATTGTTAACAAATTCACAGAAAAATTGATTTTTATCACATAACTCTTTTTGCAGGCGGTTGTTCAGAGAGCGGCAGGATATTTGTATTTTAGTCCTAAAATCGTGATAATGGCAAAATCTATCCCGCGGATAAAATTATTAAGTTTATCCATATTCTGGCTACCTCTGCAGCTCTTTTCTTTTCCGGCGCCGGAATTTTCACCTGTTGAATATGCTGATGAGAATGTGAAGAGCATCTGCTTTGAGAAAGAGGGCTGGAAGCTCGCATACCCTTTTCTGCAGCCGGGATCAGGCGATGAGATGACTCTCAGTTTCGACCTCATTGACGGCAGTGCCGGGACCCTTTGGTATTATATAACGCATTGTGACCGTGAGTGGAACCGGAGTGACCTTTTCACAAGCGACTACCTCGAGGGATACGAGGAGAACCAGGTGACTGACTTCCTCCCCTCATTCAACACCAAGGTGAACTACACCCATTACCGGCTCACTCTCCCGAACAACGATGTCCGTTTCCTGGTATCAGGCAATTATGTCATTACCGTATGGGCAGCCGGCGAACCTGATAAACCGCTGCTTGTCAGACGGTTTTATATCAGTGAGGGAAGCACCTCTTCCACCGTGGTCTTCCGCAGGCCGATGAAACCCGGCGCCACAGAAACACACCAGCAGGCTGAGATCACAGTCACAACCGGCAGCCTGCCCGTCACTGACCCTTACCGGCAGGTGACCCTGACCGTGATGCAAAACGGGCGGGCAGACAGGATGAAAGCCAGCCTCACCCCTGATTTCGTGGGTAACGGCAGGCTGGAATACAACACCCTGTCAGACAAGACCTTATTCCCGGGTGGCAATGAGTTCAGGTATTTTGACATCAAAACTATCAGGCAGTCGAGGCAGAATGTAAGGGCTATAGATTTTGTAAACGGCGTGTACAATGCATTTCTCATCCCTTCCGAGAACAGGGAATTCAAACCATATTTCTTCAATGAGGACTTCAACGGCAAATCGGTTGTTGCCATAGAGGAGAGCAATGACCCTGACCGCGAGGCCGATTACCTTTGGGTCTGGTTCACTCTGCCGGCATACCAGGAACTTCAGGGCGGATCAGTCTATGTGACGGGCGATTTCTGCGCATGGCAGTACAGCGCAGCCAACCGTATGTCATGGAATACTGCCAGGGGGTGCTATGAAGCCTCCCTGCTGCTGAAGCAGGGATGGTATAATTATGAATTTGCATTTGTCCCCTCCGGGGCGAAATCGCCTGAGGGATTCCAATTCGAAGGCAGTCACTGGGAGACGGAGAATGATTACCTGGTGCTCACCTATTTCCGTGACCCAGCCACGCGTTATGACCGGTTAACAGGCATTGCCCTGGTAAATACCAGGGCAGGCAATAGGCAGTAGGCATTAGGCAGT
>DHUL01000078.1:5461-22329 GCA_002409145.1 Bacteroidales bacterium UBA5235 | reverse complement strand
ATTGCCTAATGCCTATTGCCTTTATCATGTATATCTATCCCATAAAGCATATAAAAAGTATGCTCCAGCGTCTTGACAATCTCTGCCATATACTCATGTACGGCCTTCACTGATCCGGGAAGGGTATAGATGAGGGTATTGCCCATGGCACCTGCCACCCCGCGGCTCAGCAGGGCCTTTGGATTCTTCGTGCCATACTTCACCCTGATCTGTTCCATAATCCCGGGTATCTCCTTTGTAAGCAGTGGCTTTACCACATCCGGGGTAATATCGCGGGGACCGATCCCTGTACCCCCGGTGGTTACTACAAGGTCTGCTGCCGGCACCTCTGTCAGTGCGGCACGCAAAGCCACAGCCTCATCAGGAAGGGTGCTCGTTTTTATCTCGCAATGCCAACCAGCTGCTGCCATAGCATACTTCACATACTTGACCACGGCCGGACCGCTGAGATCGGTATAGCTGCCGGTGTGAACCCTGTCACTGAGGGTTATTACATGAACCTTGAATTTTTCAGGCAATGTCATGTTTCTCTTTGTTTATCAGTTTGATATCGGAAATGATCATAGTTTTGTCCACCGCCTTGCACATGTCATAGACTGTCAGCAGGGCCACGCCAACCGCCGTCAGCGCCTCCATCTCCACGCCGGTCCGGCCGGTGCATCGAACTGTTGCAGTGGCTGCCATTCCTCCCGCATCAGGCTCAATCTTCACCCTGACCTGATCAAGGGTGATATTGTGGCACAGCGGAATGAGTGTACTGCACTGCTTCGCCGCCTGTATACCGGCTATCTCAGCTACAGTGATTACATCACCCTTTTTCATCATATTGTCTGCTACCAGCTTAAGCGTCTCCGGCATCATATCTATCCTGCCTGAGGCGGTTGCTGTCCGTTGCTGTTCTGGTTTTTCCCCGGTGTAGACCATATGTGCTCTTCCGCTCTCATCGGTGTGTGTCAGCTTTGCCATAATCTTATCCTCCAATGTTGTAAAATCCATTAACATGATTTACAGTTCCCTTTTCAGGTTTTGCATCCAGGGCCTGCTGCAGGGCTTCTTCTGGGCCCAGTTCGCGGATGCTGAATCTCCTGTCGCTGAAGAGGCATGGGCGCAGCATACCTTCGGGTGTAAGACGGAGCCGGTTGCACTTCGCACAGTGTCCGCCGCTGCCACCGTGCACCACAGAGAAGGTTCCTGCTGCCAGGTCCATCTGCCTGATGAACCGGACCTCCAGTCCCCCGGTCATACAATACTCAGCCACCGCCCTGGCATCTTCCTCATCGGGTGTGCCCTTGATCACACAATTGATCTTTACGGGACGCAGCCCGGCCTTCTGTGCAGCTTCAATACCCCTGAGAACGGAATACAGGTCACCGCCGCGGGTGACATAACTGAATTTGACGGGGTCAAGAGTGTCAAGGCTGACATTGACCCTCATCAGTCCTGCCTCTGCCAGTGCTTCGGCACTGACGGCGAGCAAAATGCCGTTTGTTGTCATCGAGAGATCTGTCACCCCTTCAATGTCTGCGATCATGTGAACCAGTTCAGTCACACCTTTCCGTACAAGAGGCTCTCCGCCGGTGATGCGTACCTTGCTTATGCCAGCAGCCACTGCAACGCGGGTGAAGGCGGCAATCTCGTCATAGGTGAGAATATCCTCATGCCTGATGAGTTTCACTCCCTCTCCGGGCATGCAGTAGCGGCAGCGCAGGTTACAGCGGTCAGTGACCGAGATGCGCAGATAATTAATATGCCTGTTATACCTGTCTAACACTTACCATTTCTCCTTTCTGAATCCAGCTCTGCCCGCGGGGTATGATGATAACGCCCCATGCCCCCGACAGGGCGGAAATGTGGGCCGAGCCATGGTACTCAACGGGCAGAGCCTCGCCGGCTGCAGTGATGGTGCATGGTACCCATGACATCCTCTCTGCCCTCTTGCGTGAGTAGTCGGCTGCCAGGGGCATCTGAAGCACCGGTGCCTGCTCGGTAACTCCCGCCATCCTGTCGAGGAATGCCCTGACCATCACCTCAAACTGCACGAAGGTGGAGACCGGGTTACCCGGCAATCCGAATACCGCTTTCTTCTCCCCGGTGCAGAATGTAAGGGGTTTGCCGGGTTGCATGGCAACCTGGTCAAAGTGTATGGTCAGTCCCAGTGAACGCATCACACGGGGTACGAGGTCAAAATCACCAAACGAGACACCGCCGGAGATAAGCACCACATCGTTCTCCTCAAGCGCCATCTTCAACAGGGTGTTGATTGAATCCTCATCATCGCGTGCAATACCGTAGTATTTTCCTCTTGCACCGGCCCTGGCTATCTGTGCCATGAGCTGTGATGCGTTGCTGTTGCGTATCTGCGCCCCGGAGGGGACACAGTCGGGCTCAACCAGCTCATCACCTGTGCTGATGACTCCAATACGGGGACGGCAGCTGACAGTCACCTCCATGGCTCCGACAGAGGCCAGCACTGCTATGTCCTGTGGTTTGATATAATGGCCGGAGCGCAGAACAGTCTGATCCTTCATGATATCTTCCCCGGCCTTTGCAATATTGTCATTCCCGGGTCTGCCGGTGAACTTTACTCTCCCGTCAGGCATCTCCGCACTCTCCTCGAGCATGAATACATAATCAGCTCCGGCGGGTACGGCAGCTCCTGTCATTATGCGTGAACAGGTGCCGGCGACAATCTCCTTCTGAGGCATAACCCCTGCCGCGACTGTCTCCAGAAGAGTGAGTTCATGTCCAAGATCAACATGACGGCAGGCATAGCCGTCAACGGCGCTCTTGTTCCAGGGAGGCATGTCCATGTCACTCCTTACCGGCAGCGTAAGTGCCCGCCCGGCAGCCTCTGCAAGGCCGACAACTTCCCTGCCCAGACGGAATGATGATTCCGTCACAATTCTGAATGCTTCCTCAAATGTTATCATATCAATTCAGTATTCTTTCTTTTCTTCTCCCTCCCCTACCAGTTTCAGCGAATCCGTACGGAAAGAAATGATTACCGGTTCACCGGCGACATACTTCTGATCATCCATCTCGCGGCGTGTGATATCAGCAAAAAAATGATCACCGGCATTGACCGTGATTTCGTAGCCTATTGGTGATGGTACGATGTCTTCAATTACACCGTGGATATTGTTTATCTGCACTCCGGCAGCACCCTGCCTCGAGAGCAGTACATCAGCAGCAGCAAGGATAAGCAGGCCTGAGGAGGGGTAATCACCTTTCGGCAATTTGAATTCGGTTCTGTTGTCAGTTATGCATGAGAAACGGTTATATGACCTGACGAAAGTGGCCCGGAAAAAGTTTTTTATTCCGGCATAACGTGCCACGAACCTGTTGGCAGGGTGGGTGAACACCTCGCCGGGGGTCCCCTCCTGGATGATACGTCCGTTATGCATCACACCCACTCGACTTGCGAGACTGATTGCTTCACCGAAGTCATGTGTGACATGCACTATTGTCTGGCCGTTGCGATTAAGGCGGCGCAGCATCCTCCTGATGCTGTCCTTCAGGCTGGCATCAACTGAAGCCATCGGCTCATCAAGAAGGAGTATCTTAGGCTGCGTCACGAGTGTCCTTGCCAGTGCCACCCTCTGTTTTTCCCCTCCTGAGAGATTTTCAGGCTTGCGAAGCAGCAGGTCAGCGATGTTCATCTCCTCTGCGGCACGCTGTACCCGGTCAACTCTCTCCTTCAGGGGAAGTTTCATTATCCTGAGGGGGTACATGATGTTGTCCTTCACCGAAAAATGCGGGAAGAGGGCCAGATCCTGGAATACCAGTCCGATGCCCCGGTCCTGCACCCGCTTCCGGGTGATATCCTCACCCTCAAGTATTATCTTACCCTTGTCTGGCGGAGTAAGACCGCAGATGAGCTCGAGCAGTTGTGTCTTGCCGGCGCCGGAGCGGCCCAGAAGCACATAGTAATCACCCCGTGACACCTCAAGTGATATCTCCTGAAGCTGGAAGGAGTCGAGCCTCTTGCAGAGCCGTTCAGTCCGTAGCATCATCTTCCCTCCTGAATATCTGGTGGCGTTCTGTGGCCAGCACCCTGAAGAGCACGAAGAAAAACAGGGCCACAAGGATAAAAATTATTGAAGCGGGTCTGGCAGAGCTGAGGCCGTAGGTGTTGAAGCGGTCATAGATCAGCACGGGGGCAATCATCGGGTGGTATGCAATGATCACCACCGCCCCGAACTCACTCATGCCCCGGGCGAACATCATGATAAAGCCTGACACCACTGACCGCCATGCCTGGGGCAGTGAGATGGTAAAGAAAATGCGCGACGGTGTGGCTCCAAGCATCAGCGCTGCTTTCTCTGTGCGTTCCGGTACCGCTGCAAAGCCGTCACGTGCAGCGTTGATGAGGAATGGGAGACTGACAAAGGCCATGGCCATCGCTATACCGGCACCGTTGTTGACAAGCAGTATACCCGCTTTCTGAGCAGCGCCACCCAACAGTCCGTCGCGTGAGAGAAAGCCAAGCAGGGCTATGCCTGCAGCGGTGTGCGGCAAAACCACGGGCAGGTCTATGATACCCTGCACAACATTTTTCAGGGGGAACTTCCTGCGTGCCATGATCCATGCCAGCGGAACAGCTCCGATAGCAAAGAGAAGTGTCGCTGTAAAGGCTATCGCCAGGGTGTACCAGACACTCCGTGTGACAGCCGGATCCGAGGCGGTGATACGCATCTCTTCAGTGGTGGTTTGAAGGAACATCCCTGCCAGCGGAGCAATGATAAAGAGCAGTACCAGCGATGCCAGCAATGCAAAGATCCAGTTGAAGAGGGTATGACCTTTCATCGCAATGAATACCTGGCTGTCACGGCAGCCATGAATTTTCTCAGTGATGCAGGCACTGCGTCTGTGTCATCGGCAACAGGAGGGACAAGCGGATCCTGGCCACAACCCCTGAAGATCGCGGCGCCCTCTTCACTAAGCATGAATTCGAAAAATTTCAGTGCCAGCTCCTTCTGAGGTGCCTTGTCAAGCACCGTCCCGGAATAACTGATATAGTCACCCCGCACTTCCGTGCGAACGCCCGGAGTCTCCCCGGGGATCATGTATGAAACAGCTGAATACTTTTCCGCCAGCAGCGGCGACGAGAGGTTAATCTCATCAGGCAGTTCCAGGTATCTGAATCCGTGCTGTATAGCTACAGATTTATATTGGAACATATAATCAATCACACCGGAAGAGACAAGCGCTACCAGGTCCACCTCCTTCGGCCTTATGTATTCGGTGTTCTTTCCAAGCAGCGAATCAGCCAGTCCGGTACGGCCATAATACTCTTCCGCCAGCTTCGCGGCGAAGACCGTGCGGTATCCGCACGGATCGGCATCCGGATCTGCCCTGCCCATTATGACATCATTCTTCAGGAGGATGTCAGCCCAGTTGTCTTCACGGAAAATTGAGGAGTACTTTGATTCTCTCCTGTATGCAATGACGATCTCGTTTGTTGCAAACCGGATATTCCATGATGCATAATCCGGGACAAGCATGCTGCTTACGACGAAATGGTCAGCTGACAGCATGATGTCACACTGTTTATCCAGTTCTGTTATCTTGCGGGCAGTATGAAGACTTCCGGACGCCTCGGTGAGGATGGTAACACCGGGATTCTCTTTCATGAACACTGCAGACAGTTCCTTAACCGGTACTGACAGGCTGCCGGCATGGAAGATGATAAGCTTCTTCCCGCCACGACCGCTGCCTCCGGTACATCCGGAAAACAGGACCGTTGCTACAGCCATGACCAGCAGGATCCTTTTCATTTCAATCCGTTTATTTCATTGATACGGTTAAAGAAGACCCTGGCTATGCTCTTCATGGCAATGTCAGTCTCATGACGCAGGCTGTTGTAGGCTCTCACCAGCTGTCTTCCCTTATCTGACAGTAACGTCCTGCCGCCGGATGCGCCGCCACGTCTCTTCTCCGTCAGGTTGAAGCCCAGGTGCAGCTCCACATTGTGAAGGATACCCCAGGCTTTCCGGTAACTTATTCCCAGGTTACGGGCAGTTGCAGTGAGTGATCCTGTCCGGTCAAGATCAATCAGCAGCTCGAACCCCTCTCCGTCGAGGATACGATCGTTCGCAACCGTCTCAAGCCACATCTCGTACCTGAGGAAAATGTCATAGTAGGGTTGCCCCTTATGTCCTGCCATCAGTAAAGCGGTTTACTTGTACAGACACCTGTAAGCGGCGGGTTGTGCAAGCTTCAGTTTGAATTTCTGGTTAGCCGGCACCACAAAAGTCTGGAAGGGAGCATATGTTTTCCACTCCGTCTCACCGGGAAGGAGTACGGTCATTGTTCCTGACACCACTGTCATATACTCAACCGTTGAGGTGCCGAACTCAAAATCACCGGCTGCCATGACTCCCACAGTGGCTTTGCCATCTTCGTTCTCCAGTGCCATTGATTTTACGTTCCCCTCAAAATACTCATTTACCTTTATCATGTCCGATTTTTTAAGTGTCCGGCAAATTTACATTTTTTGCATAACGCTTCCAAACCCGGCAGGTCAATCCTGCCGGCTTTCGGCTGCAACTGCTGACTTTCGGATTCGCTATTACTTAAACCTTTCCGTTACCAGGGAAGGCCACTGCAGATCCAGCTCCTTCAGCGTTTTCAGGACCACTTCGGCAACAGCATAGAGCTTCTGCCAGTTTTTGTCGGCCGGCACCACATACCAGGGCACATCATTGCAGCGGGTAAGGACTTTCTCATAAACTTTCAGATACTGACTGAACTTCTCCCTCGTATCCCAGTCTCCGTCCTTGTGTTTCCAGTGCTTCTCCTCCAGCTCGATACGCTCCATCAGCCTCTCCTTCTGCGTCTCCTTCGAAACGTTGAGGAAGAACTTGAGCACCTTTGTGCCGTGATCCTCGAGCATCTTTTCAAAAGTATTTATCGTATCATACCTCTTCTCAATTATCTCAGCCGGGATGAATTTCTCGACTGACGGCACCAGTATATCCTCATAATGTGATCTGATGAATACCTGCATCACACCCTTTGCCGGACAGACGTTATGGACCCTCCAGAGGAAGTCATGTGCATACTCCAGGTCAGTCGGTTTCTTGAAGCTGTGAACCTCTATTCCCACCGGATTGCAGTATTTCAGGAGTCCTTTTGTCACCCCGTCCTTGCCTGAAGCATCGATGCCCTGAAGCACCACGATGATGCTGTGTTTTCCCTGGGCGTACATCTTGTGCTGAAGCTCGCCTGTCTCCTTCAGAATCTTTTTAGTCTTCTTTTGTATCTCCTTTTTGTCCCATTCCTTGTTAAAAGTGGGGTGCTCTGAAATTTTCATGATTTAATGTTTTTTATTCATCTTCCGCTAAATTAGGAATAATAGCTGAGGAATACTGATTTCGAATATAATTGTACATTTTTTGAAAACATAAGGGGGGGTCACATATTAAACCTATGATTCTCTGCGTTGTAAAAAAGCACTAACCCCTGAACTTCATGAAGAGTTTTTTATTCTTTGTTCTATCATTACTATTACTGTTTCCGGCTTTCCTCACAGCACAACAGCTGGAGATTAAAAACGCAGTCAGGTATGATGGTGTGGTCACCATCGGGGATCTTCACCCTGCGAGGCAGGACATTCATCCTGTGGCAGCCCGTGCAATGGCCCGCGGCGAGAATCCCGGTACCTTTAAAAACGTCAGGTATGAGCTGGCTCCGAACGTCAGGATGCTGACTCCTGCCCAGAAGAGCCGTATCAGGCTTAAGCAGGATGGTATCCTTGACCTGTCAGGCGGAGCATTCAGGCCCAGTCCTGACTCTGTTTATCTTGATCCTGAAAGTGACCTGGTCATGCAGGCGGAACCGGTTGACGAAAGCCGGATGCTGGCCCTGCGGCCCTCGATGTCAGCCGTCTTTCAGGACATTGACGTACCCGAACAGGAGGTTCCGGTGACATTGGCAAACACTGTTTCGATGGCCAAAGGTATTGTGGAGAGTTCACTGCAGGTTAACAACAAGTATGCAGTAAACCTGCGGTTTGACAGTGTCACCTACGTTCTCGACAAGACGGACAAAGACTCATTGCTGGTGACCCTGGTGGGGCAGATTCTGCTGACCAATCCGCGCGTTGAAGGAAAGTACTCGAAGAATAACGGTTACCGTCTCGTCTTTCTGGCCTCTGAACAGGTTGACATGAAGATCTATACAAGTATGAAGCTGAAGGAGGAATCAAAAACCCCGATATGGGGAACGGAGATAGAGATGTCAGACCTTGGCAAGTGTGAGATTGGACTGTTCATCCTCGCCAACCTTGAAGGTCATGTGACCCTGGCAGTGGAGATTCACCAGGGGATCGAGATGGCAATTGGAGCCAGAGGCTCAACAGTCTATTATATCCCGACAAGCATAAAAAATATTTCCACCATCGATTCATGGTGCGACATCGATTATGATATTACCTCACAGATGAAGGCATTTATCGGTTTCCAGTGCACAGCCAACCTTAAGGTGAAGGGATATAATGCCCTCGATGTATATGTCAACGGTGGCATGGAGGGAACCGTCGCCACTGACGGGATGACCCTCGATGCTGATGTGGGGCTGAGGCTCAAGGCAGGAGGAAAGATAGTATCCAGGAAATTCACAATGCTTGACAGTTACTATTCCCTGTGGAAATACAAGAAGCCTGATTTTCATAGTTACAGTATGGTTATTCACGAGGCCTGCGCCTGGGGCGACTATGTTGCGGGCGAGATATACAGACTTGTTCCCGGAAATGTGCCCGGAGTGACTGATTCCGTGCCGTACAGGGGCAATCTCACGGTGATGGTTCGCCGGCCTGATAACACACTGGCGCAATACTGTGTCAGCACCGGTGATGATGGTGTCTTCATCGCACGGAACGTGCTTCTGAAGAAGGGTGACAGGGTGATGGTAAAACTTCCTGAGGTACCCAATCCCAGCCCCGGGCTCAGTGTAACAATACCGTTCAGGGAAATAAAGCTATATGCAGCGGATTATTATACCGGAGTGGCCGAGGGCATTATTTCCGGTTCCGCGAGCAGATGGGCCAAACTGGCCGGAGCACAGCAGGGATCTTCGGCTGCCGCTGCATCTGCTGTTTCCGGGAGCACTCACACAGACCGTTTCAAAGGAGCCGTTCCACAGCAGGAAGCTGTCAGAAGGTTAAATGAGTTCAGGAATAACCTCATCGTCTACCGCGGACCGATAGAATTCGTCACCAGTTCCGGACATGAGGTCAAACTTATCGGCGGGCCCTTCGAAGCCGGCAACACCACAGGTTCGCCTATGAGAAATACCGGTCAGAAAGCTGCCGGATCCCGTGTATCAGCAGTACAGAATTCAGGAGCACGAGTCACCGTCAGCCCGGGTAACAGGGCAACTGCGAACATTCCCTCATCTGCCGGCAAGGCAATTGCTAACCGGGGCACGGTTGACAACCCTCTGGGGATGTTCTCTGTCAGCGGACTCACCCTTGAGCCGGGACAGAAGGTAAAAGCCCGGATAGAGGTGGAAGGATTCACGGTGGAGTCTGAGTGGATTGAGACCGACGGACTCATGGTTTCAGCTATCGAGAATGATAACTTCAGTGCATCCGTCAGGCCCGGGAGCGAGACTTTCTCTGCAGACAGCAGCTTTGTGGTGGTAAGTGCAATACGCGGCGAGACAGCTCCGGAAGGAACCGTTACGCTTGTCCGGGGTGCCGATGCACCACACGCCTCGCTGACAACGCCCCAGGCCGTGCCTGAGTTGCCGGATGCAAGAAAGGCTAAGGTATGGTTCAGAAAGGAAGTCACACTGGTTCCTCTTGAGGAACACCCGGGTGCCGCAATAGCATCAACCGGACCGTGGAGCGTGGTGTACGGATATTCTTCGCCGGGCGATGCCATTAATCCCCTGAAAAACAGGAAACATCCATTTGAGATGGTGACATATGTCTATAAGGAAAAGAATCTTGGGTACTCAATCATCACGAATGAATGCGCATCATGCACTGCTCCAGCAAACGTAATTGACAGAATTGGCAGGGATGATCTTCCCGGAAGACCGGCAGAAACGGGCCGTCCGACGGTTCACACCGAACCCGGTGTACCGTCAGTCAGACCCGGACAGCAGATAAAACAGCCTGTTGTAATAAGATAGAGCCTGACTACTTATTGAAAAGTACCTTAACGGCACCAGCCTTGAGCCTGGCTGAGAGCCACTTCTCAACCTTCTCCTTTTCCTTTTCTGTGAGGTCGTTTCCTTTCGTGGTCACCATAACCAGTGTGAGTGTATCAGGAGTATCCAGCCCCTTTACATAGTTCAGCGTCTGTGCAAATGATACACCGGAAACCTCAGGGTACAGAACCGCGAGCTCTGCAAGAAGATCTCTCCCCTTTTCACGGGAGGCTGAGATCCCGGAGATTTCGGTATCTCGCTCCTTGAGCATCATGTTGAGATGGTTGATCTCTGCCTTCAGCGTCTCTACCTCACTGTTTCGCAAATTGAGATCTGCATATGAGAAGCCCTGTTCGACCCGGATGTTCACATCCGTTAGAGAGAAGTCGTTGGCCCGTTCAAGGATGTCATCCTTCTGTGCCTCGGTAAGCGATGTTCCTCCATAGACCAGCTGGATAGTACGGGTTTTGGGGTTTATCTCATGGTTCAGCAGATAGTTACCTTCCACTATACTGACATTCTCAACATACATTCCGGCACGTTCTGTGAATTTTTCCTTCTGAACCATCAGGTATCCAAAATAAATACTGGGAATCAGCACCAAGATCAGAACCGCTGAGATCATCTGATTGATCCTTTTCTTCTGGGAATCAGCGATGGTGCCCCTGATAGGGAGCTTAAGTACCTGGGAAATGAGAAATGCAGACAGTGCTATGAATACAGTGTTAATGGTAAAGAGGTAGAGTGCTCCAAAGAAAAAAGTGAACTGTCCTGTCGCAAGCCCGTAACCGGCGGTACATAGCGGTGGCATGAGAGCGGTGGCGATGGCCACACCGGGGATGACGTTGCCCTTTTTTTTACTGGTGATTGCAACAATACCTGCCATTCCTCCGAAGAACGCAATGAGCACATCGTATATAGTAGGACTGGTGCGGGCTAACAACTCGGAATGGGCAGTGGAGATCGGACTGATGGCAAAATAGGTGGTTGAGGCCAGAAGCCCTGCTATCACAGCAAAGGTGAAGTTTTTCAGAGCCTGCCTGAACAGGGAGAGGTCATAGGTGGCAATGCTGTATCCGATACCGTTGATGGGGCCCATCAGCGGCGAGATAAGCATCGCACCGATAATCACCGCCGTGGAGTTCATGTTCAGTCCTACCGATGCAACCAGTATGGCAAAGACGAGGATCCAGAGGTTGGTGCCCTTGAAGACGAGCTCCTTTTCTATTGTTTCATGAATATTCTCATATTCATCTAGATCACTCTCAAGGTTTATCAAATGGAGTATTCTCCTGAGTGGTCTGTTATGTTTCATGTTCTCAGTTTAGCTGTCACAAATATAGCTATTTGAGATATTCAGATCAGGCAATTGTCCGGTCAGTACCCTGCAGTCAGACCCGGAATCATTTCAGTTCCACAATCTTACTGATAATGCCGGCCTTGCGTGATTCGTACTTTATCTCTATATCGCCTTTGCCGCTGACCAGGAACTGGTACTCCACCTTGCCGAGTCCCGGCACCTGGCACATATGCACCTCGGGACGGTACTCCTTGTAACTGACGAGGTTCATCCATGCATTGGTCAGCACCCCGCCACCGACCACATTCGCATTGCGTCCGGCAACAGTCAGCTTGTCAATGGGATACAACTTGTTCTTAATCGTCTCGAAGGTCACTGACGGTATGGCGCCGCTGTTCACCAGGCGTACCCTCACACTCCACAGGTCACCACCAGCCTTCTTCACCTCAAACACATCCATCGTTATCTTCGGTGTCTGCTTCGCGGCAAAGATTACTGAAGAGGCGTTCCTGTGCACCAGGTCCTGCAACATGAACGGATGCGGCAGACGTGAACTCATCTTCGTCCACCCTCCTATCTCGATGTCACCATACAACGGGTGCTTGTAAGGTTTCCACTCCTTAAAGAGCTCGCCCTGGTTGACGTTATCGTCAAACAGCAGCCTCTGCCTCTCGCCCGCGGAGGCATCGCCACTCCTCGAACGTTCTTCCTCACCCCTCTTAGGGGTTCCGTCATAGGTCTCCGTCTCAGGCTGGTACAGTTCTCCCACCAATGAGTAAGACCCCACCATCTTGTCTGTAAAATCAGTAAAGTCGCCATAGGTCGAATAGAGATCCTTCCAGCTGATCAGGTACTGGTATCCGGGCACAATCTTTTCCATGTGCTCTCCAAGGTAATCATAGACTGCCACGTCACCCTGCGGCAGCTCGCCGGCAGCCTTTGAGGTGGGGCCTCTGAGATACATCCCTCCGTTGTTGTGGAAGGCAAACACCAGGATGATATTTGGCCTTGCCAGCATCCATTCCGCGATGGCCTTTATACCCTTGCCCTCAAACGGGTAGTTTCCGGCTCCGCTCTGCACGTAAGGAGGATTCCAGTTCATTCCCCAGTTGCGGTTGCCGTCGACGTATCCTTCGCCATCCTCGTTGACCTGGCCGTCACCGTCATTGTCGATCCCTTCCTGTCCCAGCCTGGTCCATTCGCCCTTCTCGCCTGGTTTGACGGTGATCATCAGCCTCTTGTCGGTGGGATCGCTCCTCAGCCTGCCGAGGGTGTCCCTTATTCTCATATTGGTAATGTTCCCGTCGCCGTCAAGGTCATCCGGACCATCTTCATCAAACAGCCCGTCACGGTCGTCATCCACAGGTATCCGCAGTCCGCGGTTGGAACTGGGGGTGTTCGCATCAGCGAAGAAATGCGCCCGGCCGTCCACATTGACCACCGGAATTATGTAAAAAACATTGCGGTCAACAACCTCGGTTATCTCAGTAATCTTTCCGTAGTTTGTAAGCAGCCTGTTGGCCAGGTAAAGGCATACCTCCCCTGCCTGGATCTCATTTCCGTGGATGTTGCCGTCGACATAAACGCCTGGTTTGGTGAACGGCTCACCCGTCTTCGGGTTGTTGATGGTCAGTGCCCATATTATCCTGCCCTCCTCGCTTCGCCCCACCTCATCAAGCTTTGTAAAGTCAGGATAAGCAGCGTTCAGGGCCTTCATAGCCTCAGCCATCTTTTCATAGCTGTAATAGAAATCAAAGCGAAGGGGCACCTTCACCTCCTGCGCCCGGGTGAGCATGACGGCAAGCGCCATCAATGCCGATATCATAAATACTCTTTTCCTTTCCATGGCTCTACCCTCCGATGTTTATCCTTTCAATGTCCTTACCTGCCTGCTTCGACTCCAGCGTGAGTGTCATTGTCTCTTTCTTCGGGCCTCTCACGAGCCAGATATATTTGACTGACTTCATGCCTCCGACATCACTGACAGGAGTCCTCTTCTTACCGGAAAGGATCTCAATCCCATCGCCTTCGAGGGTCAGGATGGCAGGCGCCGGTACCTTGTTCCGTTTGCCCATGGCTATTGGGAAGGAGAGGTAACCCTCGTTTGCCACCCACGCCTCGAGCTGGTAAACGCCGCCTCCCTTTTCCGTTGCCTTCAATTCGGCGATTGTCAGCCTGGGCAGTTTCTTAACCAGTTCAGAGATGTATGGAAGCTGAAGGTCAAGCAGTGAGTCAATCATGCTCTCCGGAGGGGTATTGTCACTGAACGGGGTGAACCCGCCTATTTCCACTTCGCCAAGTGTGGGATGGCTGTAGCTCTTCCATGGAGTGAATCCGCGGCCATTAAGCCATTTATCGGAAAAAGCAAGTTGTGCCATTTCCTTCGGATCGCCCTTCTTCGTGTCTGCCTTAACAGTGTCGACCTTCCCCGGGTTTGCCTTCACTGCATCGTCTGTCTTCTGATCACCTTTAACGGTATCACTCTTCAGCTCATCGTCCCCGGCCTCCTTCTTCTCATCCTTAGGTTTCGGAAGTCCCCAGAAATCCATTGTGAAGACAGGCAGCCCAAGCTGATAGTATGCCCACAGCTCGAATGATCCGTCTTCCGGCTGTGCCGGGTCAAACCTTTCTGCGGTGATGCCTTTCTTCTTCAGGTACTCCTTGTAGTCTGACGACATCTCATTATAGAATGTCATGTCATCAGGCATCGGGTTAACCACAGCTCCAAGTCCCAGGAAGCTGGCTATCATGCTTTCGTCGGCCGTCATGCCCTGAGGCAGCATAGGCTGCACCAGTTCAATGACTTCGGCCAAGGTATAGGTACGCGAGACATCAATGCCCAGGGAGCTACCGATTTCCCGCGGAATGCGGATATTTTCGGTGTCAACCGCTCCTTTTTTGCCACCCTTCGGGGGCGAAAGAAGGTAGTTGGTCTGACCGAAGGCAAGAACCATGGCTATTTCGGGATGCGAAAAGGCAAACCTGAGCAGTGCCTCAGACTCGGGTTCAGAGCCGGGATAGAGTCCGCTCCTCCTTCCGAAGTTCTTGAAGAGATGCGGGAAGTTGACGTTGACGTTAGTGCCGCCCGGCACATCCTCGTTATACTGGCCGTCGCCATCGTCATCAATGCCTTCAGTATAGAGTTTATAAATTCCCTTTTCACCCTTTGCGGCATCAGCCTTTCGCATCAGGCGCGGTTCGCTCTCAACGGGTATCCATGTGCCATCATGCGCCTTCACCCTCATCAGGGTTATGATTCCGTTGCCGTCGAGATCATTGTAACCATCCTCGTCGGTCTGATCGTCTGTGTCATCGTTGAACGGTCTGCTGTTGGCCGGATCGGACCAGAGGGGTCTTGTAAAGTACCGTGCGTATGCGTCAGGATTACCCACCGGGATTATATACCAGGTCAGCCCGCTATTCAGCGAAGCGTCAGAGACAATCCTTGAGGCGAGTGCCAGGGCGGCTTCCGTGGCAAGCGGAGTCAGGCCTGAAAAATTGGCTCCGGTGAGTACTGCCGGAACAGCAGTGCCGGACTTTCCGATCTCAATCATCAGCATCTCCCTTCCACCGGGGGTGACTGCAAGCTTATGCACCTTCACCAGCGAAGGATTCGCCATGCGGAGCTGTTCTATATGGCGGTTCACGGCTGCCGGATCACTGTATTTTTCAGTTGCACTGACCGGCGCCGGTGCCATCAGCAGCAAAGCGACCAAAAGCATCATGCCTCCTGTCGCATGCAATTTCATCAGATTCATCCTGGAATTGGTTTTGAGTGGTATCCGCTATTTTACTTCGATTCCGAATAGCTCTCTGTAAGACTGTATGATATAGCTATCAAGCCATTTATAGTGTTCGAGGATAGCCTCTTTCTGCAGTTTTCCCTTTGCCGGCAATGCCGCAACCATGCCGGCAGTTGTCCTGAAGATCTCATTTTCCACCGGTTCAAGTTTCTGCAGTATTCCGGTCTTTTCGCTGTTAAGGAGAACAGCTACATTAATATACTTCGGGCCAGATCCCCTTTTTATGGGGAAGAGCCGGCTCTTGAGGGTCATGGCCGCATCGCAGAGAGGAGCGTGCATATTATCCTTCATGCTAACCACAGCAGGCATGTTTTTACCTGCACTGACCCACACCGGTACTGCCACCGTCGTCAGCGGAAAACCCGCCATTGTCCACATCATGGCACCGGACGGGTCTTCACCCTTTGCCGCTCCCACAACCATCATGACTGATGCGGTGGAAGGTCTTGGAATGAAGTCCTCGAAATATCTGAACCTGTCATCTGCAGAACTTGCAGGAATGTCGTCACGAAGGTTTTCCGCAGTCAGGGCGTGTGCCAGGTTTCGCGATATGCTGTTGAACAGGTTCTGAGGATCCAGTTTTTTCCGGGCCAGGGCCATGTTCAGGGCGAGACTGGCGGCTTCATACCTTATATATCCGAAGCCTGCATCAGCAGTGCCTGTGAATGAGTGGTTGGTGCGTATGACAAGACCATACGGGGCAATAGCCGGATCATTGGCATCGATCTTTTTCCAGCTGAAGTTGCCGGTCTCATAATAGGCTGCCCCGCCCCGGGCGTCTATCACGCCAAAGTTGGCATCCACCCCCAGTGGCCTGGGCATATCGCCAAGCATCTTCTCAAAATCAGCCAGGGTGGCACAGGTGGCAAGAGCCATCTTCATCACCTCGCCTTCACGGTCGGCAAGCTTCGTGGTATCACCGGTATTGTTGTTGTACGCAGCTGAGTTCATTATGGCGAAGCCTGCGGAGTTGAACCCTCCCCACACCTCGCGCTTCCACGACTCCTTCGAATCGACCAGCCCTATATAATCATACTTGCCGTCGGTGAAGTATGCCAGGGCGTTGTCAAGGGTGCCGGTGTCGCGGTTCTTGTACAGCAGCGGCCTGCCGTCAGGGGTATGTTTGCCCGACATGAGGAATGTGGTGCATGACCAAACCTCACCAGTGACGCCGGTAAGCAGCATCAGAAAAGCAAACAATGTAAGTTTCTTCATAGGGGTTAAAATAAAGTTTGGATAAAGTTATATTTTTTTTAACCCGTATGTGGCCGGCCGGCAGTATGTTAAGATTTTTTAACCCGACACTGCGTTCAGGGCCTCACATAATGATCTGCCGTCCCGGTCATTCACTGCTGACTGCTGACTGCTCCTGCCGGCTATCTTATCCTCTTCCCTTCAATCCTCTGTCCTCCCTGGTACAATACTATCTTATTGACCTTCGCGCCGGGCTCTGCCACAAATTCAACCTGCGCATCAACCACCTTCAGGAAGAACTTCGTTTCGCTTTCAGCGAAGATCTCGAATTTCTGTTGTCCGGTAGCCTGGGTGAATAACCTGTTGCCCTCACGGGTGAAGGTGATCGTAAATCCGGGTTGCAGTTCAAACTC
>DHUL01000078.1:4973-5184 GCA_002409145.1 Bacteroidales bacterium UBA5235 | reverse complement strand
CGAATGATCCAATTTTCCCGGCGGCATCCCTGTTGAACGTTACATAAAAGAATGCATCTTCCAGAAGGAACTTATCCTTTTCCAGCGGGAACAACTTCCTGGTTCCTGATCTTGACAGCGTAGCCGAGAGGTGGGTTCCTTCCCTCTTTACCGTGACCTCCCTGCCGGCTTCATTGACATATATCCCGGCGTATTGATCCAGTGTCGGTTC
>DHUL01000078.1:0-4725 GCA_002409145.1 Bacteroidales bacterium UBA5235 | reverse complement strand
GAATTCAGGTGCTTTGGCCGTGTTGTTGGAGAAGAGTGCGACGTAGACATCCTCTTTGGGAAGATAGACCGCAAATGTCAGGTAACCAAAAATTCCGCCTCCATGCTCTACAGTCGGGCTGCCCTGCAATTGAGAGAGGGAAAATCCGTACCCGTAATTCGTTCCTTTTCCGTCTTTAAGCTTGTACTCGGTAAGAGCCCTTTCAAGAGTCTCTTTTTTTACCAGTTTGCCTGCATATAACGCCTGGTGCCATTTGAAGAGATCACCTACGGTTGACATTATGGAACCCGCTGAGTAAGGTTGTGTCATGCTGCAGTACATTGAATTCTCCGTTCCTTCATAGCCTGGCTGATAACCGTATGCACGATTTTTAATAATCTTTGAATCACTGCCGAAGCATGTCGATGTCATACCGACCGGGGTGAAAATATTTTCCTGAATATAATCTGCATAGCTCTTCCCGGAAATTTTCTCGATAATATATCCCAGGAGGAAAAAGCCCGAGTTATTGTAATTCCATTTCGTTCCCGGTGCAAATTCCATGGGCTGATTTTTAAAAACATCAATTAGCTCCGCGGGTTTCATATCTGTTCTTACGTTCTCAATGTAATTGTCCATGTTCGTGTAGCTCTTTATCCCGGAAGTGTGCGTCAGGAGATGCTCGATGGTAATGCTGTAGGCATGAGTAGGGTAATCAGGGATAAACCTGGTTATATCATCCTGGAGGGAGAGTTTACCCTGTTCCATCAATTGCAGTATCGAAATTGCAGTGAACTGCTTTGTGATTGAGCCTATCCTGAACACCATTTCGGGCTGCATGGGCACATTGAGCTCCATGTTTGCCAGACCGAAGGCCTTATGATAAATTATCTGCCCGCCCTTCGCCACCAAGGCTGCGCAACCGGTCTCGTCAGGCTTGAATTGTTCCAGAAGCATTTTGTCATAGTCTACCGCCAGCTTTTTAATATTAAGAGGCTGAGCTGTAATCTGAACAGTGATAAGAAGAGCAATTGCCGACAGCATTGCTGCCATAATAAATCCTGGTTTCTTCATGATTAGTGTTTTATCGTGGTGTACAATAAAGACGCCAATAAAGAACCAGTGCGGCACAGAGTTTTCAACACCTGCAGCAAACTTATCAGAAAAGTGCGGAAATAATGACTTCTTTTGAAACAGGGCGCAAATATTCAGACTGGATAGTCAGCCCGTGACTCTTGCCGCGTGTAAAAAACAGACATGTGATCTGAAGTTTGAACGGTAAACTGTCGTGGGCAGGCATTCTGTCACCCGGCAGGGAAACATGTTAAATCCAGGGAAGGACATCCGGCATTTACCTGCCGGGTGCCGTTTCTGCTTGGTCCGGTTTGATAGCGACTTCATCAGCCGGTGGCTCGGAGGTTATGTTCCCGAACTTGTCGACGTAAGCTATCATATTATCCAACCCGCCTCCCGGTGAGTTCTCTCTGCGAAGCTGCTTCTTCTGTTCTTTTTCCTTTCTCTTCTTCAGACGCTTTTCGGTCTTCTGCTTTTTAATAAAACTGTTGTTTGGTCCTGCCATATAATAGTTGTTTTTAATTAACAAAAGTAATTGCCTTGCCGCTAGCCCCGGCTCTGCCAGTGCGGCCGATACGGTGGATGTAGCTTTCCATGTCTCTGGGCTGCTGGAAATTAATTACATGCGAAACATGTGAGATGTCAAGCCCGCGGGCAGCCACGTCGGTGGCAACAAGCACCCTGATCTTCTTGTTCCTGAATGATTCCAGGGCTTTCACCCTGTAATTCTGTGACTTGTCGCCATGAATCTCATCGGCAGAAATGCCTGCCCGCCGTAAATCACGGCAGATCCTGCTTACTCCCCGTTTCGTGTCAGCAAAGACAAGCACCTTCTCAAAGGAATCATCACGCACCATGTTCAGGAGAATGTCTATCTTCTTCTCCCCGTCCCTGACTGTCACAATATCCTGATCAATATTTTCAGCACTGACATTATCGGGGCGCACCCTGACTACATAAGGATTGTCAACAAGTTCTCCGATCAGCTTTTGCTGGCTCCTGTCCTCCGTAGCGGAGAAGAGTATTGTCTGGCTGCGCCGGCTCATGCCATCAACCAACCGGTTTATCTCAGGCGCGAAACCCATATCGAGGAGCCTGTCGAACTCATCCAGTACCAGTACCTTAAACCTGCCCAGGTCAAGTGCCCCCTGTCGCACCATATCAGCAATACGCCCGGGTGTCCCTATAATGATCTGCCCCGGCTTTCTCAACCGGTCAATATCACGTCTTACGCTTGTACCGCCTATGAGGCATGTGCTGAACAGCTTAAGTCCGAAGGCTATGCTCCTGAACTCAGTGTCAGTCTGAAGGGCCAGTTCACGGGTTGGCGATACTACAAGTACCTGGCCTGACGAATCCTTCCTGAGCAGGTTATGTACCAGCGGTATCAGGAAGGCTCCGGTCTTACCTGTTCCTGTCTGTGCCAGGCCGATGAGATTACGGCCCTCGAGGATTGCCTCCAGAGTTTTATCCTGAATTTCTGTGGGCTTCTCGTACCCTTTTTTACGAAGATTACTGATTATTGAACCATCAACAGGCAGTTCCTGTATAAGCCTTTCAGACCTGTAGGCAGTAATAGCCGCAGGAACAGCTTTCCTGATGAAGCTGTCCGGAGCGAGTCCGCTGACATTATGTTTCTTTCCCTTGTTGAAGTTCGCTTTTACTTTTTTTTCCTGATTGAATCTTTTCATTCCCGTGTTCCGGGGTTCTCTTTTATATCCCATTCTGAATTAATTGGTTAATGCCGCTGAAAAATCATTAACCAGTTATCTGTTCAAAATGGCAATGTTCTTATGGCAAAATGTTTCAGCGCAAACTAGTGGTGGCAGAGAGGATCTCCGGAACCTGCCCGGGGTGTTTTCTGTCTAAACAGATCTAACTTATGCCTGAATCGGGTGTAAAGATACTGAATTTCCCCCACCTCTGCAACCCGGTAAAACTGTAAGTCAAAATAAGTAATCACGATGAGCCTCTGCTAACCCGTAACCTATGTATCCCCGGGTTAATTTTTAAGCTATCTTCGCAAATATGAAAAAGATAGCAATAATCAGTTCCAGCGTCAGGAAAGGAAGGAAGAGCCACAGGGTAGCGCTCTGGTTCCGCAGGTACCTTGAACAAAATAAACTGGCCGAAACCGATATCATTGATCTGGCGGAATACAGGTTTCCGGTGTTTGAGGAGAGACTTAAGCTGCAGGAAAAGCCTCTGCCGGCAGCTCTTGATTTCGCCCGCAGGATCCGTTCCACCGACGGCGTCATAATTGTCACCCCGGAATATAACGGAGGCTATCCCGCCAGTCTGAAGAATGCCATCGATCTGCTCACTGATGAGTGGCGCCGCAAGCCGGTTGCCATCTCTACTGTCTCTGACGGCCCCTTCGGGGGAACACAGGTCATCACCTCACTTCAGTTCACACTGTGGAAACAGGGCGCCATGACAGTCCCGGCGATGTTCCCCGTACCAAAGGTCGTGGAGGCCTTTGATGAAGAGGGTCACCCCTCTGACGCCCAGTCGATGAACAAGCGTGCAGAACGTTATATCGGAGAACTTCTGCGTTGTATTGAGGCAATCGAAGAAAATGAATGATTTCTCTTAACTTCATGATATTTTCATTTTCAGGCCTGTAAATTTGATCTGTCATAGCAAGAGCGGAACTGAAGTTTACGAAGATTTTTCTTCCTTTTGCCGTGAAGGCGCAGAGTGACCAAAAGAAGGTAAAAGATAATACCAAGATCCGACATGATGCTCCTTCCGTTCCTGTGACCGGGACCGGGGCCATTATGTATTCAAACAAATAGTGATGACCTGGCAGACCCTTAAAACAGCCCTTTTCATACTGCTGCTGATACCACATAAATCATTGGCACAATCCGACACCTTATCAAAGTCAGAGAAATCCGAACGTCATGCTTTATATTCAGGATTGGGCTATGGCAGCAACATGATATGGCTTGGGTCAACCATATCACAGAATCAACCCTACCAGTACGGAGCAGTCGCCTACTCATTGTTCGAAAAGCTGACCCTTACAGGTTCTGCATTCCGACTGCCGAATCTTGAACCGTCAGCACCAGCTTTCTATAATGCATCAATCTCCTTCAGCCATGATATCACTTCATGGCTTGACGTGTCCGCAGGCGCCTACCGTTATATGGTCCGGTCAGCCCTCTCCGATACTTTGTTCAGCAGTTTCAATTACGCTGACATAAACCTGGGGATCGACTGGAAAATCCTATATACGGAGATAAACTATGGAGCCTTTCTGATGAAGGAACCTCCTGCCTATCTCCAGGTTAAAAACTCGAGATATTTTAAAACGCCCTCCTTCTTCAGAAAGAAAGCCAACATCTCATTTTATCCTTATTTCAATATACTGTTTGGTGATCTTATTACATTTTCAACCTATGAGGGAACTGAACTCATAACCACCACTCAGACGTTCACAACCCCGGTTACCACGACTATCACAACCGGATCGGGTACGGGTCAGGGACCGGGTACGGGCACAGGCCAGGTATCGGGATCAGGATCGGGATCAGGATCGGGATCGGGATCAGGATCGGGATCAGGATCGGGATCGGGATCAGGATCAGGATCAGGATCGGGATCAGGATCAGGATCGGGTAATGGGAAAACTCAGGGACAGGGAAGCGGATCACCGGCCGGGACAGG
>DHUL01000007.1 GCA_002409145.1 Bacteroidales bacterium UBA5235 | reverse complement strand
AATGGCATCACACCCTGCAGTATTGAATATAGACCGAGAACGATCAGTACGTCATGAGCAAGGGCAGCGATTGATCCGAGGCCATACTGCCACTTGCGGAACCTGATGAAGATATAAAGGAACATCCCCACAAGAGCCAGAAGGATAGCCCAGACGGCCTTGGCAGACTGGTCCTTTGCAATTGTCGGGCCCACAGCCTCCGAGCTGACAATATAATCATTGATGAATGTTTGCTGGTCAACCCCGGGAATGAGTTCCTTCAGGCCGGTATAGAGCAGGCCGTTAACCTCAGTAGATGCTGCAGGGTCATTAACTTTATATTTCGTACTGATCTTTACCTGGTTTTCAGATCCAAAGGTAACTACTACAGGGTCACCCTCAAGTTCGTCTGAAAGCAGGTTTGCGATCTCAACTGTGTTGACAGGCTGTTCGAATCTTACGACATATGTACGGCCGCCGGTGAAGTCAATGCCCTGGCTGAGACCCTTTGTAGCGAGGGTTATTACAGCTAAAATGGAGAGTGATATTGAGAAGATATACCCGTACTTTCTTAAGCGTACGAAGTCAATGTGCATATTCTCAAGGAAATTCTCGGTATACGGAGCAGAGAACTTCAGATGGACGTTTCGTTTCAGGAGCCACTCATATATGAGGCGCGAGACAAGCACTGCCGAGAAGAGTGATGTAATAATACCTATAACCAGTGTTGAAGCAAATCCCTTGATAGGACCGGTACCAAAGTAGTACAGTATCACACCTGTCAGAAGGGTGGTAAGGTTACTGTCTATGATGGCAGAGGAGGCTCCCTTGTAGCCGTCGGCAATGGCCTGTTTGACTCCCTTGCCTCCTCGAAGCTCCTCCTTGATCCTCTCAAAGATGAGCACGTTGGCGTCAACTGACATACCGATGGTAAGCACAATACCTGCAATACCGGGCAGGGTCAGAACAGCATTAAGCGAGACAAGCACACCCATCATGAAGAACAGGTTGATTGTCATTGCAATGTCAGCCACTGTACCTGCTGAACGGCTGTAGTAGAAGACCATGTAGATGAGCACAATAATAAATGCTATCACAAATGATTTCATACCGCTGTTGATGGCTTCCTTTCCAAGTGACGGGCCAACAACCGTATCCTGGATGATGCGTGCGGGTGCAGGCATCTTTCCTGATTTCAGAATATTTGCAAGGTCTTCTGCTTCCTCAAGGGTGAAGTCGCCTGTGATCTCAGTGTTACCTCCGGCAATCTCATTCTGTACACGCGGGTATGATCTTACATAATCATCAAGAACCACCGCGATGCAACGCCCGATGTTGTCACGGGTCATGCGCTGCCAGATCTTGGCTCCCTCCGCATTCATTGAGAAATCTACCTTTATATCAGATCCGGTAACACCTGTTGAAGGACGTGCAGCAGTGACAACGTCTCCTGTCAGAGGTGCCCGGCCGTCACGTGTGGTGATCTTGATAGCGTGAAGTTCGTAGAGAGTGTTTGTCGGATCCCATTTATGCGGATTCTGGCTCCAGTAGAACTTCAGTTCCCTTGGGAAAAGTGATTTGATCTGGTTCATCGCCAGGTAGTCATTGACCCTTGCAGTATCCTTGCCTGCGGCGAAGCCCACTATACTGCTCGGCTCGGCCTGTCCCTCAGGTGAAACATTAGGTCTCAGTAACCCGAAGAGGGGGTTCTGACGGGTGAACTCCTCGAGAGAGGAGGCTTCTGTTGCAGCAGTGGTGTCACTGCTGACTATGTCAAGAAGCGATTTCTCACCTGCAGCGGTTGTGTCCTGCGCAGCTCCTTCAACAGTTCCCTCTGCCACACTGTCAATTGCAGCAGCAATCGCATCAGTTGGCATAATTGACCTGAGATAGTCATTTGCCTGCATCAGGAATCCTATCACTTCCGGGTTTTCATATGTCTCCCAGAACTCGAGGTTAGCTGTTCCCTGCAGAAGGTCACGTACCCTCTCAGGATCTTTCACACCCGGTAGTTCAACCAGGATACGGCCTCGCGGCTGAAGATGTGATATGTTGGGCTGTACAACGCCAAAACGGTCTATCCTGTTCCTCAGAACGTTGAAGGCGTTGTCAATAGCAGAGTTGGTCTCTGTCTCCAGCACTTTCTGTACATCAGCATTTGTTGAATTAAAGTTTATGCGGTCTTTCAGCTCAACGGTTCCAAAGACGCCTGCAAGCCTGGCATTCGGGTCAAGCTCTTCAAAGGAGCGTACAAACAGTGTTATGAAGTCCTCATTGCTGCCACCAAGCTGCTTCTGCTTAGCCGATGCAATGGCCTCATTGAATGTCTTGTCCGTACTGTAGTTTGAAAGCGCCCTGACGATGTCCTCGACTGAAATCTCAAGCACCACGTTCATTCCGCCCTTGAGGTCAAGACCGAGGTTGATTTCCTTAGTCTGCACCTCTTTATAGGTATTGCCGAGGAACCCCCACTGATCCTTTGGCAGGGAGGCAACCGAGTCAATATATGCCACCTCCTTGTTCAGATCACCTGCTGCATATTCCTTCGCCTCCTTCTTGACCTTGAATGAGGCCACTGTAAAGGAGAGCTGGTACATGCAAACAAGGGTCAGGGCAATAGCCAGAGCTGAAATTAATCCTTTGTTCTGCATCTGTATCCTCTTTTAAAATTATGATTGTATGTGAAACGCGTATTTATTTACGAGGCGCAAATATAAAACTTTATTTTCTTAAACCATATGATTAATAAGCAAAACTGCCGGCGTAAACCGGCAGTCTCACATTATCCTCTTAAGTTTATTCAACCAGTTTTTCGTAGTCGGTCTCCAAGGGCTTGCGATTGATGAAATCAAACAGGGTGAGCGCTCTCATATTGTAAAAGTAGGTCCAGTAATTGTTCAGGGCCTGGATGTAACTGCGCTTGTTCTGGTCCTTCTTCGTGTCAGCGTTGTTTAATTCCAGTACATCGATTTTACCTATCAGGAAGCGCTGTTTGGTAACCTCGAACATCTTAGCTGCTACTGTATCTGATTTGGCTGCAATCCTCACCTGGTCATCCTGCATATTGAACTGCTGCACGTCAAGCAACAGACTCTGCTCAAAGTCTATGCGGTCCTGCTCCACCTGCATGCGGGTCAGTTCCTCTTTTGACTTGGCCATTTTGTAACGGCCCCTTCCCTGCCCCCAGTCAAGTATCGGGAGCGAGAATCCCAGCCTGATTGTCTGCTGCTGGTTGGGCTGGTTATAGGCCATATCGAGCAACGGATCCTGGTCACGCAAACCATACGATGCCGTAAGGTTGGCGTTGAGACCTTTCTCTGCCTTCGCCTGTGCTACGGAGCTCTGAGCCTCCACAAGCTGACTCTCAAAATCAATCAACTGCGGATTATTCTGTTCGGCCAGCTTGAGAACCTCACTGACTTCAACCTCCAGGTCAGGTATCTCGCTGGGGATAATCAGTTCCAACCTGACAGACTGGTTGAAGCCGAGAAATGACCTTAATTTCAGCTCCCTGTCGCGGAGGTTCATCTCTGAAGAATTGATATCTGTACCTGCATTGAGGTATGAGAGTTCCATCTGAAGCAACTCATCCTCGGCAATGGTTCCCAGGTTGTAGCGCCCTTTGGCAATCTGGTAAAGGGTGTCTGCATTCTGCATGTTTGTCTCTGCAATTTCCCTGTTGATCTGAGCCAGCGCCAGGTTAAAGAAGTACTGAACTGCCATCATATGCACATTCTCAACATCACTCAGGTATGTCTTCCGCGCCTGCTCGTATTTGAGAGGCTCAATTTTCTTCTGCCATTTCAGCTCGTTGTACCGGAAGATGGGCTGGGTCAGCCTGATGTTCAGAGGCGAGGTAATATACTTCTCCGCGTCATTCTCGAAGTTCTTCTCATAGGTCAGGTCTGAGAAGAGCGAAATGGATCCGCCCGTCAACCCGATGTTCTGTGCAAGCGAAAGATTACCCGAGGTCTGCAGCACGTTTGTCGATGCATATTCCCATTGCTGGGCGGTTGAGTTCCAGACCCTGCTGTAGGCAGTACTGTAGTCGGGGAGGTTTCCCGTAAGTGAAAGTGTCGGGCGGTATTCCGCAACAAAGGTCCTGTACTGCCAGTAGCTGGCACGGAACCGGTGTTTTGCCATATAAGCATTTGGTGACTGATCTGATGCGAGTTTAATAACCTCATCCAGGGTAAGGCGCATGATCTCCTGTGGCTTCGCCGGCTGGATGAAGAGTGCAGAAAATAAAACGGTGAGTGAAAGTGCTTTAAAACTTTTCATATCTTCCTGTTATTCATAACGAAGTGATTCAATCGGGTCTCTTTCTGACGCCCTCTTGGCAGGTGAGTAACCGAAAATGACGCCGACGGCAGCTGAGACCCCAAAGGCAATTACTACTGAGAAGAACGACACAATAGTAGTTATGCCTGCTATCTTCTGTATCAGTACCGCCAGTATAATTCCAAGGAACACTCCGATAAAACCACCGGAAACGCTTATAAGGACAGCCTCGGACAGAAACTGTACAACAATATCCATCTTTTTGGCACCGATGGCCATCCTTGTTCCTATCTCCTTAATCCTTTCCATTACTGAGGCAAACATGATGTTCATGATGCCAATACCCCCGACAATGAGGGAGATGCTTGCAATGGCACCCAGTACTATGTTGAAAATATCCTTTGTCCTTTGCTGCTGCTTCAGCAACAACTCGGGAACCGTGATCTCGAAGTCCTTAACCCCGGAGTGCCTCCTGAGCATCATCCTGCTGAGAACCTCCGTGGTAGGTGTAAGCTGTTCAGTCTCGGCAACCTGAACCACAATCTTGTCAAGCTGGTTATAGTTGGTTTCGGTGCTGGTGGTGCTGGCGTCTGAGCTGCTGACAACCACCCTGCCATGTCTGCCTCCACCTCCGAAAACCTGAACTGAAGTGGCTTCAGAGGCAAGTTTGGTGTTGACCAGCGCCCTGTTCTGGTAACGCATGAGCATGGTCTTTATAGGGATATAAACGTTGTCATTGTAAACGTTCACGCCCTGCTCTTCAAAGCCAGTAAGTGTTACGTTGGTCTTATCAAGCACACCGATCACTTTCAGCCATACGTTGTCAAACTTGAGGTACTGTCCTATTGGGTCAACCTGGCTGAAGAACTTGGCCCTGATATTTGCGCCAATTATACAGACCTGTATGCCGTATTCTTCCTGGTAGTCATTGAAGAAGACGCCCATAGAGATCGGAAGGTTGTAAAGTTCGAAGTAGTCATTTGAGACCCCTACCAGCTTCGCTGTATAGCGCATACCGCTGAGCACAATAGTAGAGTTGAATGATATCTCGGGGCTGATCCGTTTGACTGCAGGGATAGTGCTGCGTATTGCCTCCACGTCAAGCAGGGTAAGACCCCTGGAGAATTTATTAAGCTGCATTTCCCCTTCACCCTCGGAAGACTCCTTTTCCTGCACAATGGGGCTGATGAGTATATTATTCACACCGACCATCTTTATCTGGTCAAGTATTTCCTGCTGTGCGCCCTTGCCTATCGCCAGCATGCTGATTACTGCCGCAACCCCGAAGATAATACCAAGTGCGGTTAGTATTGACTTGAGCTTGTTGGAAAGGATTGACTCAAGGGCAATGCGTATGTCGTGTCCGTATCTCTTGAACATGTTATTCCATGTTTGTTTGCCTCAGAATCCTTTATTTATGCTACTGGTTGGGCGTTCTTACCCTCTGCACAGTGATTGTTGTATCACTGCCGCTTCCTGCCGGTCTGCCCTGCATCTGGCCGGGGCGTCCGGCACCGCGCAGCTGACGCATGGCCTCACGCTGCTCGGGTGTCAGATTCTCCATGAATTCACGCATCTTCTCCGGTGTCATATTGCCGGGCATCATATTCTGACGCTGGTTACCGTTCTGCTGACGTTTGGCTTCCTCCTCAGCATCCAGCTTCTTTCTCTCCTTGATGACTGCAATAAGATCCTCTCCCTGAAGCTTGAACCTGTTGCCGTCTTCAGGAATTGAAAGGTATAACTTATCACCCTCTTTCAGGCCCTGCTCCACTATAACATCATTTTCGTTAGACTCGCCCAGTACCACCACCTGGCGTGACCCGTCCTTCTTATAAACAAAGGGTACACTGTCAGCCGTGGCAAAAACTGTCTCAAGCGGAATAAAGGTAACATCATTGAATGTCTGGGTAATTATCTGGTTGCCCGTGGTCATTGAGGGCCTCAGAATGGGATCAGATCCGTCAATCTTTGTTATTACCTCAAACACCTTTGCATCAGTGTTTGGCAGTTGTTCTCCGATGTTGGCAACACTGATCACAGTGCCGGTGTATGACTTCTCGGGGAAAGCATCAACGGTTAACCTGACGCGCTGACCTGCCTTTACCTTGCTGACGTCAATCTCGTTGACATATGTCTTGGATATCATCGATGAAAGGTCGGGAAGGGTTGCCACTACCGGATCCCAGGGACTGATTTCCGAACCTACTTTGCGCTTGGCACCACCCCACTCCCTCTTATAAATCACCATCCCGTCAGCAGGGGCTGAAATAACAAATTTCTGGATGATCTCCTGCATCTCGGCAACCTTTCTCCGCTGCTTTGAGACCTGGAGCTCTGTGTCCCTGATATCTGCCCTTGCCTGCCTGACCTTCAGGTCATAATTGCTGACCGCCTGTTCATAAGAGCGCTGGGCCTTGTCAAGTGATATCCTGGCCTGCCTGATTGTAGTCGGAGGCTCATATTTTGACTGCTCCAGGGTAATCTCAGCCTCATCCATATTGAATTTGAGATTCAGAAGCTCATCTCTCAGGTTGCCGAGAGAAATTGTGGTATCAAGCTGCTTCTTCAGCAGGTCGGTCTCATATGACTCCAGCCTGTCAAGCTCATCCTTGAGGCTATTGTCAACACTCGAGCGGTCAAGGGTGGCAACATAATCACCGGCCTTCACCTCGGTACCTTCAGGCACCAGGTCAGAGATCTTGATTGATCCGAACCTCATGTTGCGACTGTTCAGACCCTCCGGTCCCTTGACATCAAGTGAAACCTCTGCCTGCAGCTCACCGGTGGTGGTGACAACCACCTCGAAATCACCCCGACGGACCTCGGTAAACAGTGTGCTCATGTCTTCCTTGCGCGTAAGCTTGCTGATGATGATCATGGCGATTACTGCCAGCAATACAACGATCGAGGTAATGATAATAGTCCTTTTCATCTGCTGAATTATCTGTTTGTTTTATTTAAAGGCGTGAAATTATTACAAATATAAGCTTGCTGTGTTCTTTTTAAGGAAACATTAACTTTCATTAACTTCTGCCTGTGGAAGAAGAACAAAAACTGTTCAAAAAAGATCTGAGGTCTGCGCCTGACGCCTAAATTTAAATTTTTTTAACAATGACAGTTACCTCTTCGGCCAGTTTCTCAGCCTGCTCCATGGTTCTCGCCTCGGAATAAATACGCATGATCGGTTCAGTGTTTGATTTCCGGATCTGAACCCAACCTGCCGGAAGGTCCAGTTTTATCCCGTCGCGGGTGTCACAGCCAGCCTCCGGATATGCCATGGCCAGCTTTTCCCGGAGCTCTCCCATCTCAATATGTCCCGGGAGGTCTATCTTCGTTTTTGCGATGTAGTAGCCGGGATACCTTTTCCTCAGTTCGCTGCATCTGACACCCTGTTTTGCAAGGTGTGTCAGGAAGAGTGCTATTCCTGCCAGGGCATCACGCCCGTAGTGCAAAGCAGGGTATATCACTCCCCCGTTTCCCTCGCCGCCAATGACGGCTCCGGTACGCTTCATCTCTGCTACCACATTTACCTCCCCTACCGGTGCAGAGGTATAGCTGCAGCCATGACTTTCAGTCACATCCCTGAGCGCCCTGGTTGATGACATGTTTGATACCGTGGGCCCCTTGACATGGCTCAGAACATAGTCTGATACTGATACCAGGGTATACTCCTCTCCGAACATCGATCCATCTTCGCAAATGATGGCCAGTCTGTCAACATCAGGGTCAACGACGAAGCCAAGATGAGCACCCGCCTCCTTCACTGTTCGGGAGATATCTGACAGATGCTCCGGTAATGGTTCAGGGTTATGGGGAAAAAGGCCGGTAGGCTCACAGTAAAGCTCAATCACCTTTCTGACTCCCAGGGCTCTGAGAAGTGCAGGGATGGCTATGCCTCCCACCGAATTTACCGCATCAACGGCTACGGTAAACCCGGCATTCCGGATTGCATCACGGTCAACCAGCTTCATTCCGGCCACCATCCTGATATGCTTTTCCGTCCAGCTGTCGTCACAGGTTTCCGTACCCAGCCTGTCATAGGTCACATAGTCAAAGTCTTCCGCTTCGGCCAGGGCCAGTACCTCCCTGCCGTCAGTATCACTCAGGAACTCTCCGTCTTCGTTAAGCAGCTTGAGTGCGTTCCACTGCGCCGGGTTATGGCTCGCAGTCAGTATGATGCCTCCTCCCGCGCCAAGGCCCGTCACGGCTACCTCAACCGTAGGGGTAGTGGCCAGACCGGCATCAATGACATCTATCCCCACGCTCCGCAGCGATGCGTTGACCAGGGAGGCAACCATCGGGCCTGAAACACGTGCATCACGGCCCGTGACCACACGCAGCGGGCCTCTGCCCCTCCGCCTCAGCCAGGTGCCATATGCAGATGCAAATTTCACGATATCAACAGGTGTGAGCGACTCACCGGGTTTTCCCCCGATAGTTCCCCTTATTCCGGAAATTGATTTAATCAGAGCCATACTTTGCAGGTTTAGGTAAAATGCAAAGGTGCAAAAAAGAGGGGGATAAAACCGGTAAATAGTTGTAAATTTGCACCCTGAAAAAGTCAGAGGATGGAAAAAAAGACGGCAGGGCCACGGAAAGAGTTTAAAAAAGGCAAAGGCACCCCGAAGCCAAAGGCCGAACCTGTCAGGCTCAATAAATACATTGCAAACAGCGGAGTCTGCGCAAGGCGCGAAGCCGATGAACTGATAAAACAGGGATATATCTCGGTCAACGGGAAGAAAGTGACCGATATGGGAATAAAGGTGGTGCCGTCTGATAAAGTGGAATACAGGGGCAGGTTGCTGACGCCAGGCAAAAAGGTTTACATACTGCTTAACAAACCGAAGGGCTATGTAACAACTGTCAGGGATCCCCATGCAGAAAGTACCGTCCTTGACCTGGTGAAGGAAGCCACAACAGAACGCATCTACCCCGTAGGCAGGCTTGACAAGGCAACAACAGGCGTACTGCTCCTGACAAATGACGGCGACCTGGCAGGAAAACTAACACACCCTTCTTATGGCGCAGGAAAGGTCTATCATGTCTTCCTCGACAGGGAAGTCACAAGGAATGACATGGAGAAAATCGTCAGCGGAGTGGAACTGGAGGAGGGAATGGTCAGCGCAGATGCCGTCTCTTATGCTGACACTGAAGATCGTACCCAGGTGGGCATCGAAATCCACTCCGGACAGAACAGGGTGGTCCGGCGTATCTTCGAAAAGCTGGGGTACAAAGTCAGAAAACTTGACAGGGTCAGCTTTGCGGGACTGACTAAAAAGAACCTTCAGCGCGGTCACTGGAGAAACCTTACACCAAAGGAAGTAAACATGCTCTTGCGAGGCATCCGCAAATAGCCGCTCACCATGGAACACAGGTCAGGTTTTGTAAATATCCTCGGTAACCCGAACGTAGGGAAATCGACGCTGATGAACGTACTGGTAGGTCAGAAGCTCTCAGTGACCACCCCGAAGGCGCAGACCACACGCCACAGGATAATGGGCATACTTAACGGAGACGGTTACCAGGTTGTTTACTCTGACACTCCCGGCATCCTTAACCCGAAATACAGACTGCAGTCGGCCATGATGAAGTCGGTTGAATCAGCTCTCGATGACGCAGACCTGATACTATATGTAACAGATGTGGTTGAGACTGCATCAAAGCATAGTGAGCATCTGAACCGCATCCTCGCCTCCCCGGTGCAAAAACTCATTGTCATAAACAAGGTTGACCTGACAAACCAGTCCGACCTTGAAAAACTCGTTGAAAAGTGGACTGAGACAGCTCCCGGTGTGCCTGTACTGCCTGTATCAGCAATTAACAGGTTCAATACTGACCTGCTGCTTAAGGAGATTATCAGCCGCCTCCCTGAAGGACCACCTTACTTCCCGGAAGATCAGCTCACTGACCGTTATGATCGTTTCTTTGTCACTGAAATAATCCGGGGGAAAATTTTCGAGACCTACCAGAAGGAGATTCCATATTCAGTGGAAGTGGAGATTGAGAGTTACCGCGAGGAACCTGAGATTAACCGGATTGCCGCAGTAATCCATGTTGCCCGAGACAGCCAGAAGGGAATAATCATTGGCCATAAAGGCTCAATGCTCAAGCGGGTAGGCACTGCTGCAAGAAAGGAGATGGAAGAGTTCCTCGGCAAAAAAGTCTTCCTTGAGTTATATGTAAGGGTGGCTCATGAATGGCGAGACAATCCCCACATGCTGAAAAAATTCGGATACCTGTAGATTTTATTGTTTATGAGCAAGATAGCAGCAATTGTCGGAAGACCAAACGTGGGCAAGTCAACCCTGTTCAACCGGCTTACGGAGAGCCGCAAGGCCATAGTGAACGAGGAGAGCGGCGTCACCCGCGACAGGCACTACGGAAGAGCCACATGGAACGGGGTGGACTTCTCCGTTGTTGACACGGGAGGCTTCGTGGAAAACTCTGACGACGTCTTTGAAAGCGAGATAAACAGGCAGGTGAAGCTTGCCATCAGCGAAGCCGACGTTATAATCTTCATGGTTGATGTTGAAACGGGTATCCATGAGCTTGATAAGGCCGTGGCAGCAATGCTTAGGAAGGTTCAGAAGAAGGTAATCACCGTGGTCAACAAGGTTGACAACAACAAACGCCTTCTTGATGCGGCAGAGTTCTACGGTCTGGGACTTGGAGACTACTTCCCGGTAAGCTCGGTCAATGGAAGCGGTACAGGAGAGTTACTCGACGAAATAGTGAAACATCTTCCGGATACACCCGAAGAGGCCGGCGAGGATATACCAAAGGTAGCGGTGGTAGGCCGTCCGAACGTCGGCAAATCATCACTGGCAAACACCCTGCTGGGTGAGGAGAGAAACATTGTAACCCCTGTTGCAGGCACGACACGTGACTCAATACACAGCCTGTACAATAAGTTCAACCATCGCTTCCTGCTTATAGATACGGCCGGCCTGCGAAAAAAGGCAAAGGTGGATGAGGATATCGAGTTCTACTCAATCCTGAGGTCAGTAAGGGCCATTGAGGAGAGCGACCTCTGCCTGCTGCTGTTAGATGCCACCCGCGGCCTTGAGGCACAGGATATGAGCATCCTGGGCATCATCCAGAAGAACAACAAGGGGGTAATTATCCTGGTGAATAAGTGGGACCTGATCGGGAAGGATCAGACCACGGCGAAGCAGTTCGAGGAAGAGATCAGGAGAAAAACTGCGCCATTTACCGATTACCCGATACTTTTCATCTCCGCTATCACTAAGCAGAGGATCCACAAGGTGCTAGAGCTGATAATGAGCGTTTATGAAAACAGGAGCAGGAAGATACCCACTTCAAAACTGAATGAGGTAATGCTTAATATTATCGGTGAAACTCCTCCACCGTCTACAAAGGGAAAACATATACGTATCAAGTATGTGACCCAGCTGCCGGCAGAATACCCGGCATTCGCCTTTTTCTGCAACCTGCCTCAGTACATCAGGGAGCCTTACAAAAGGTTTGTTGAGAACAGACTCAGGGAGAGCTTCCAGCTTACCGGAGCGCCAGTCAGGATCTTTTTCAGAAAAAAATAGATACATTTGGTGTGATTTTTGATGCGAGGGTGTGTTGCCCTGAATATGAAAAATGTACTTATCATTACGGTTATAATGGGTGGTCTGATGATGGCTTCATGCGGGCCTATTGAGACACTGCCACCGGAGCCGGACATTGAGTTCAGGGCTTTCTCACTGTATGATACGATTCTCCTTGGCAATCCCGCTAAAGCCGGGAAAATTACGTTTTACTTCGAGGATGGCGACGGGGACCTCGGACTTGATCCGCCTGTGACACCTGATGTTGACCCTTCAAGTAACCTCTTTTTCAGGTTATACCGCAAAATAAACGGCACTTTTGAGCTTGCCCAACCTTCAGACCCTCTCTTCCCGTCTGAATATCGCATACCTTACATTGATGCAGAAGGGCAGAACAAAATACTTAAGGGAACAATAGACGTTACCCTTTTCTACCTGAAATACAATCCGGATGATACACTTTATTACGATTTCTGGATAAAGGACAGGGGCGGCAATGAAAGCAACACCGCAACGACCTGCATAGTCGTCCTGGGTGAAAACGGCACCTGTCTTGCTGAGTGATCAGACTCTCAACCCCATGAAGAGGACATCATCAACCTGGTCACTCTTACCCATCCATTGAAAGAAAAAGTCCTTGATCTCCCTGTGCTGATCAGCTGCGCTCAGCGGGGTGATGTCATCTATCAGTGTTTTGAGGCGGCTGATCTTCATCTTCTTTCCCCCTATTCCCCCAAACTGGTCACAGTAGCCGTCAGTAAAGAGAAAGACCATATCTCCCTCCCTCAGGTGGTACTCCTGGTCATCATAGAATTTTTCGGTTACTGATTCGCCACCTACTGAAGACCTGTTTCCTCTCACATAGTGCTGGACACCGTCAATAACCAGTATTACCGGCCTCATGGCTGATGAGAAGACCAGCTGCCTGGTGGTCAGGTTGAACTCACACACCACTATGTCCATACCGTCATTTGATGCTTCCATCTCCTGGTTCTGGTTCAGGGTGGAGAATATCTGCCGGTCAAGCTCATGAAGTATCTGTGATGGTCTGGTTATCTTTTTTACAGTGATTATATCCTGAAGCAGAGCCGTGCCTATCATTGACATGAATGCGCCAGGCACTCCGTGCCCGGTGGAGTCAGAGCAGACAACAATGAAACGGTCCTTGTCGATCCAGTCAAACCAGTAAAAGTCGCCGCTGACAATATCCCTCGGCTGGAAGAAGACGAATGCTTCCCTGAAGACGGCGCTGAGGCGTGCGGTGTCAGGCAGTACGCTGCTCTGAATACGCTTGGCATATTTGATGCTCTCAGTGATATCCTGGTTCTTCTGTGCAAGCTCCTCTTTCTGCTCGTAGACCTCGGCAGTCCGTTTCTGGAGCTCGCTCTCGAGATATTCACGCTGCTTCCTGTGAGCTCTCTCACGAAGTCTCACAATAAGGTAAACCACACCGGCTATGAAAGCCAGCATTAAGAGAAAGAACCACCACCTTTCAGTAACAGGCTTCTGTATTATGAGGCTGAATGATGCAGATGTTGCGCTGCCAGGGTCATCCATGGTCATGGCCTCCACACTAAACCGGTAGTGACCATCGCGCAGGCTGTTGTAGGTCACTGACCTGTCTGCAGTTATATCACTCCACTGTTCGTCGGTGTCAAGCCTGGTACGGTAAACTACATTAAGGGGATCGCGGAGAAATATCCCTGCGTAATTAACCTTCACAGTGTATGACTTCCTGTAGGGCAGGTTGTAACTCTCGCGGAAGGGATAAACAACATTGTTGATGACCACAGAGATGATTCCGGCCTGAGGTGCAACTGCTGAATCAGGCTCGAGTGAAGGATTATATACCACAATCCCTTCAGTTGTTCCGACGCATACAGTACCGTCAGGGAGCTCTGCAAGCGCATTGGGGAGACAATCGCCCCTCACCCCGAATTCTGTGCTGTAAGCCCTTACCGAGCCCGTTTCCGGATTGGTTATGGAGAATCCCTTTTGATGACCTGTCCAGATCCTGCCGTCGGAGGCAATCATCGCACTGTAGCAGAAGTTGGTCAGCAAACCGTCATCATCGTTATAATTCAGAAGTGTGTCAGCAGCAAAGAGAAAGAGCCCGTTGCCTTTTGTTCCGGCACATACTGAACGGTCAGGTGCAACTGAGATGCTGAGAATCTCGTTAACCAGCCTTCCTTCCATGACAGCGCCTTCAGTGCGTACACCTCCGGTTACATGTATGTAGCACAGCCGGTCGCTTTTTGTTGCCACCAGCACCTCACCCCCGCGGTTGACAACAACCTGTGAGATATAGTTGTGCGGCATCAGTTCAAGAGTGGTATAAACAGCCTTTTGCCTTCCTGTCTCCCTGTCAAGCAGCACCACTCCGTCACTGGTTCCGAGCCAGGCATTGTCATTCTCCACAACCACTGAATTGATGTGGTTCTGACCCGGGTTGCCGGAGTGATAAAACTGCTTAAGATTCCCGTCAGGCTTCATCAGCCATAAACCGTCACCTGCAGTGCCTATCCAGATGTTTCCGGTGTCATCAGCAGACCAGGATGCAATGCCTGATCCGCCTGTCCTTGCAGTAAGGTTACGGAACCGGGTAAAACTGCCGGTAAGCGGATCGAAGTCAAAAAGCCCGCTCCTTGTGCCTGCAACCACCTGTGTACCTGCCCGGCCAATGTAGGTGATTTCCTTGTTGGTCTCCGGCTTGTAAAAGGCAAAGGCGTTTGTTGTAACTGCAGCCAGACCTCTGGTATAGAGGCCTATCCACAGGTTTCCTTCCCGGTCTGTAAAGAGTGTGCGGACGTTATTATCAGGCAGGCCTGAGCTTACATCATATCTCCCGGTGATTATCATCTCACTGAAGTCATTGCTGAACTCAACTTTTAATACCCCTGATTCCTTTGTGGCAATGGTAAGCGTCCTTTCCGGTCCTGCATTAAGTGCCGGGATGTTCATATTCATGAGGAGTGTGTCACCCACAGACCTGGCAGTCATTGAGTCACCGCTCCGACGTATCATCCAAAGTCCCTTGTCGCTGGTACCGGCGAACCAGGTGTCATCATCCATCCGGAGAACTGTCTGCATCGATGTATATTCAAGTTCAGGGAAAGTGAGACTGCTTTCTGCCTTGTCCCCCTCTGCAACACAGAGGTGAAGATTATCCTGCGTCGCAGCCAGGAATGTTCCGTCACCGGCAAATGCGATGTCAAACAGTGCCATATCCTCAGGCATCTTCATCCTGGTGATCTTTTCACCACCTCCGGAATTGGCAATGAAAATGCCGCCGGTCTGCGCAACAATCCAAACCTTTCCGTCAGGACTCCCGATGATGCGGTTGATCTTATCAGACTCCTCAAGTAATATTCTCTCCATTCCTCCTCCCGGGTTCCAGGTAAAGAGTGAGCCATCATTCATTCCCACCCACATCATTCCCATCGGGTCACAGAACAGGGCGCTCACGTTGCCCCGTGGCAGGGTGTCAGGGAACTTCATATGATGAAAAGAGAAACCGTCATAACGGTAGAGGCCCGTGTCAACACCCACCCAGAGAAGGCCGCTCCTGTCCTGCGCAATCACACTCAGCCAGGGTCCCGGAAGGCCGGTATACTCATCATATGTACGAAAACTGTACGTCTGTGCAGACGAAACCAGCGGATGCAGAATATTTATAATAACTATAAATAATGCTGCAATCGAAAATTTGAATTTTCCGGCCATGATTATTTCTTGGGTACTACCTTTATCCGTGGCTTATATACGGGCACTCCTCCGATCGGGGCGCTGAAGAACGGAAGATTCTCACCGTACTGGTTCTGAACTGATACCACCACATTGTTGTTTTTTACCAGTTCATCTTTCCTCTTGTAGAAGCGGAAGTCGAGCGATTTGCCAATTTCTTCCTCGTAGATTTGTATTTTCGATCTCACCCATTCATCATCGCCTGAAAGCGGGAGAATCTGACCCTTTCTTTCAACGGATACGACCATGGAATTCCCGTCATCGTCCCAGTCGAAGTTGCTCTGCTGAACCCAGATGCAGCCGCTGTCAATAAACGGATAAATATGGGAGACTAAAGAGGTATCATTGTTATTCCACATCCTGAAGGTGTATTCATAGGTGAAAGCGTTGGCGCCGTCAACAGGCACATTTGTGTCTGGTCTCCTCGAGATGGCATACCTGTAAAGATTGCCGTCATCACCTGAGACACCGTCACAGACGATCTTGAAGATATTGCTCAGGAACTTCGGGTAATATTCACCATCAGCCGGGTTAAAAGGTCCGAAGGTAAACCATCGTTCATCAAGCTTGTTGTCCATCCCGAATGTGCGTGTTGCGAGCAGCGTACCGCTCTTGTAATTGCCTTTCGGTTCAATTCCGTTTGCTTCCTGATTGGTATAGCAGCCCTTCCCACCATAGATTGAGTACACCATACGGGTGTTCCAGAAGTTGTTGAGTTCATCAGTCTTGCCTCCGATATCAGGGTCATAAACCCTGATGTAAAATGGATCTCTGTAATCCTTAGGCAGGGCAAAGAAGAACGTCTGTGAAAAGTCATCATCTCCCCAAGATGTGATGCCTCCATCCCTGCCAAAGGTTATCAGGAAAGGTATGTTCTCATCAGGGCCCGGTACTTCCTGGGCTCTTAACCCTGTCGGGGCAGCCGTGAGAACAAGTGCAAAAAGCAGCAGTATTAAGCGGGTTACTCTCATCTTCCTCCTTCAATAATCATTTTACATTCGCTGATACTTCAATGTCCTTACAAACACATACCTCACGCACCACTCCTGTTGCATCAGGTGCCGAACTGACTATCAGTTGAATATTATATCTTCCCGGAAGGGTAAATACCTTCGACACTTCCAGTCCGGTAGCAACAGTCTCATCTCCGAAATTCCAGTAGTAACGGCCTATTTTCATCCCGGGCAGGTAGGTAGCGCCAGCATTAAGAAACAACGTTTCCCCGGCTGCAATAGTATCGGGACTGGTGATCACCGGCTGTTCGATATCCGTAATTTCAAGCTCGTAGGAAGCCTGCCGTTTCTCAATGCCTCCGGTAATAAGGTTCACAATATCAAGGCTGATATCATAGACTCCGGGACCGCTGAAACAGTGTTCTGCAGTTATACCCGTGGCAGTTGCGCCATCGCCGAAGTTCCACTCCCACCTGAAACCTGTCTTGACAGTATCCTGTTTGAGAGCGTTCTCCTCTATGAACTCATAACAGTAGCTGTTCTTCTGAAGCGAATCGCAGGCTGACCATCTGATGATGGTTGAGGCAAAACTGTAAATATCATCATTGAAATTGCGGCGGTTTGAGGCAAAATAACCATTCAAACCACCCTGCACCGCATAAAAGGCAAAGTCGTCAGCAGCAGAGTTCACCGGCTCATCCAGTGCCACCGGTTTGGTCCATGAGCCGAACACCAGGTTCGAAAACCATATATCAAGACCACCCTTCCCCCCGGGCCTGTCAGAGGCAAAGTAGAGTCTTCCTGAACTGTGGAGGAACGGATGTATCTCGGCATCGCTGCTGTTGACCTCCGGACCAAGATTTACGGGTTTGGTCCAGCGGCCGTCAACATTCTCACACATATAGATATCATACCTGCCCAGTCCTCCCGGCATGTCGGAACAGAAGAAAAGATACCTGCCGTCTGCCGAAATATAGGGGAAGGAGTAGTTATACTCAGTGTTATTGTATTCAAAGGGGGTGATATCAATCCACTGTGAGCCGGAACGCCTGGCAGTAAATAGGCCCAGCCTGTTGGGCTGTTTCTTCCCAAGTTTGCGACCTTCGCTGTTATTGCGGGTGAACCAGAGAGTGTTGCCGTCACTGGTCACAGAAGCCGGGCCAATGTTTGCATCCCTGACCAGGTTGGGCGCGAACCGGACAGGAGAGACAGGCTCACCCTCCTCATTGAAAGGGGCAAAATAAAGTTCATAAAGCCTTATACCTTCAAGATTCTTCTTCGTAAGGAAAGGATTGGTCTTCCTGTTGGAAGAGAACAGTATTCCGTCACTCATTATCACCGGTGCCATTTCATCAGAAGAGGAGCTGATCTTTGAGATATGTATAACCTCAAATGTCCCCTTTGCCTGTCCGCTCAGGAGAGCGAAATGGACGAAGAGGAAAAACCCCGTGACTGCGATATGTTTCAGAATTCTCCTCATATTTTCAGAAATACCTTGGCGATGTTGCGCTTACAGCAACTGCAAACTCATACCTGAGTGACACCTCATGTGTCCCGGATGTATATTTGTTCAGATGACCAAGCTGATAATCAAAGGAATATCCAACCTTAAGCTGAGGGGTGACCTGCAGGTCAAGGAGGGCTACCGCTGCCTTCTCTGCAATTCTGTATGAGCCTCCGACCCAGAGCATGTCGGCAAAGATCAGGTTGGCATTGAGGTCAACTTCCGGGGGCTCGTGCATTGAATACCTCACAAGTACCGAAGGTTTTACCTTAAAGACATCTGCAAACCGGATAAGGGTACCGGCAGTAAGGTATGTCCTGAACAGGGAATAGTCAGGACTCACCCTGGACTGGTCAGTCTCGTCCCTTTTATATGTCAGAAGGGAAGGTATTGACAATCCGGCGAAGTATTTGTCAGTATAATAGTAGAATCCGACTCCCATATTGGGCAGAGTGTATTTCATGTCACCGTTGAGCAGAGGATCAGCAGGATTGCCGTCAGGGAACTGCAGCCGGTTGTAATTGGTGTTGCTGAGGTCCAGTCCGCCCTTGAGTCCCATCGACAGCTTGCCCCTGCCAAGCCTAACGCTATATGCGTAAAAGGCATACAAGCCGACATCCTTTGTCACTCCGTATGTGAGATAGTCAACCATCAGTCCGAGTGATACTTTTTCTTTCGTGTTTACCGGGCTGTGCAGTGAAAGTGTCTGGAACTGAGGGGCTCCGATTATCCGTGCCCACTGCTTACGGTATGATAGGTTGGCGCTCAGGGCTTCGCGGGTACCGGCATAAGCAGGATTGATGACAAGGCCGTTGGTAAGATACTGGCTGGTGACAGGCACCTGCTGCCCATCAACCGGCAGCGCAAGTACCAATGCAAGGAGAACTGATATGTATAATCTGCACTTCATCTTATCTCCTGAGAATAATAAATCCGCTTATATGTGCTGAATATTCAGGAACATCAAGATCCTGCGCTCCCTTAATTGTCAACAGGTAATAATAGGTGCCATCGGGAACCTCCCTGCCATTAACGTCAAGACCTGTCCAGGCACCGAGAGGATCATTGCTGTGATAATCATCTGCCCTGTAAACAACCGCACCTGCCGTGTTGATTATGACAAGCTCATTGCGTGTGAACTCCAGTCCCTCTATGTTGAAGTAATCATTTATGCCATCATTGTTAGGGGTTACCCCCTGAGGTATTGTCAGATCAGGTACTGTAAGGGTTACCGTCACCTCAGGTGCTATGCAAGCACCGTTTGTGACTGAGAAGATGAAAGTGTTGTCTCCGAACTCCAGCTTCTTCACCCCGGTGGTCTTGCCAAGGGGTGTTACAAGGACCGGCTCTGCGTTCCCGCTGTTGAAATCATAGCTCCAGGCAGAGGTTCCATCACCGTCAAAACTGCCCTGAAGAACAGTTGCAAACTGATAGGGCAAAAGAGTCCGGTCGGTACCTGCACTTATATTTTGCGGCATAAGGTTAACAGTCACGGTAACAGGTGCCGACACCGAGACACAACAGTTGTTCTCACCGGAGAAGACACTCCTCCTGAACTGGATTGTTTCGTCCAGCATTGCAGGCTGGTATGTCGCGGCATTGTTAGTACCAGCTGCAGCTGTCCAGTCAGGTGATTGTGAATCTTTCTCTTCCCACAGATACCTGTAGTTTCCGTCACCGCCTGAAAGGGTGCCGCCGGTAAGTGCAGCAGGAGTATGCGTGTTGCAAATCGTCTGATCGGTATTAATGACATTGCCTGTTATTGCAGGCAGTACGGTAATAGCGAATACCGAACTCTCAGCACAGGTGCCTGAAGTTACCGTCCTGCGGAACCATGTTGTTGCAGTGAGGTTGCCGGGCTGGTATGAGTGACCTGTTTCAGTAAGAGGTGTAAAGATGTTATTATCTGTTGATGAGGCCCATGAGTATGTGAATGTTCCCAACCCGCCCCCGGGAGATCCCGAGAGGAGAGCAGGTGCTGTCCCTGTACATATAGTATCATGCCCCTGTGCCGGAAGGCTTATGGCAAATCCGGTTATCCGAGGTTCAACCGTGATATGAACATCATTACTGTAGCTGGTGCAGGCTGATGATGTCACCACACGCCTGTACCATATTCCGGCGGTGAGAGGAGCGCCGGGAAGATCTTCAGAGGAGGCACCGCTGATATTACTGAATGACACCCCGTCGGGACTGCTCATCCACTGGTAGCCGTAGGTGCCGGCTCCGGCCCCGTCTGCAGGAATGGTTCCGTCAATGGTTGCAGGTGCACTGCCTTCGCAGATGGTCTGGTCAGCAGATATGGTATTACTGGTTATTGCCGGGTGGCAGACCAGTGCTACGCTGTTGCTGGTCGACTGGCATGTGTTAAGGGGGCCGCTGTATACTACCCTCCTGAACCATGTTGTTCCCGGAGAATCATCTGTCACGTCATAACCTGGTGCCGTGGCTGTGCCTGGTGCCGGCTCCCAGTTGGTGTTGTCAGTGCTGCTAATCCACTGGTAAGTGAATGCCGGAGCCGCCCCGCCGGCAGGTGTACTGCCTGACAGGTTGCTGAAGGAAGTCCCCTCACAGATGGTCTGGTCAGCTGTTACACTGTTGTTGGTAATCGCAGGCAGAATTGTTATTGTGACCGGTGAGCTGACATCGGTGCAGGCTCCAGAGCTGACTCTCCGTTGATAGTGTATCGTCGAGGTCAGGGACTGAGGATTATATCTTGCTGCAGTGCCGGCGCCGGCAACATTGCCCCATGTAACATTGTCAGCGCTCTGCTCCCACTGGTAGAAATAGAGGCCGTTGCCGCCGGCCGGACCTGAGTTAAGCGGATAGAGCTCTTCAGGATCCATATTGTAGCAGAGCGTGGTGTCACTGCCTATGATATTTCCGGTTATGCGGGGATGAACTACAATCTGTACCGGGAGACTCAGGTCAATGATGCCGGCGCCGTCACTGACCACCCTCCTGAACCAGACATTTGCTGATTCGGTTTCTGCCGGTGTATATTCGATTGAGGGGCCTTCCACGTCTGACCATGTAATGTTGTCATAGCTTCTCTGCCACTGGTAGGTGTAGGTGCCGCTTCCTCCCGCCGGCCTCGTGCCGGTAATCTTCGGTGGAACCATCCCTTCGCAGATTGAGTCAAGCTGGTTCTGGTTGTAGGCTATGTATATCTCATTGAAGAGGAATCCGTTAAGCGGCAGGTTAAGGTTGCTGCGTACAAGTCCGGGTAAACCGTCACGGTTTGGATCGCCGCTGCTGTGTATGCCTCCCTGCCCGCCGGCAACCGTTGCCGTTCCGGGGAAGACCCCGGCAGTCCATATCAGCCCGCCGCCACCACCGCCGCCGGCGCCATTCTGGTTTACATTATTTCCTCCCTTACCGCCGTCAGCAGACAGCACTGGTGCAGAAAGGAAATGTCTTGCGCTTATGATAACCGATCCTCCTGCACCGCCGCCGCCGGCACCAGCATTTGCCGTGGTATTGTTATTG
>DHUL01000018.1:71412-109859 GCA_002409145.1 Bacteroidales bacterium UBA5235 | reverse complement strand
GAGAACAGAACACCGGCAACTCCCAGCTTAAGTTTCCGGATTTCCAGCCTTCCCAGAAGTATTCCTGTAAAGGCTGTAATGCCAAGATAGAGAATTGTCGCAGTAATCCCCGATCCGGTAAACAGGTTTTTAAATACCTCCATAGAATGAATCCAACTTGTATCACTGCCACTCCGCTCCTTTCAGGGATGCGGCGCCGTAGTCAATCATCAGCCCCAAATATAGGAATTGTACAGGAGTCAATGACTGATTCTCGTCATACAGTGACTTCTGATAAGAGCAGTGTCAAATCATACTGACCGGACAGAACAAAGAGGCACCTTACGAACACGACCTGCATCGGATAATCTGGTCCTGAAATTATGACCCTTTGAAAAGTGAATAATCCCGGAGGTCATGTCAGGCCGGGAAACCTGACGCCATACTTTGATGCAGTTTCTATGATCCTCCTGACATCAGGCGGACCCTGCGGCCGTGGTGGAATTATCATTTCAGGAGCGGGTTGGCTCATCTCAATAAAGTAATTTTCAAATCCCCCGGGAGAAAGGTGAATCAAGACTTCGGCCCGGTCAGTCACCACCCGGAATGAGTGCTGAATTCCACGGGGAAGAAAGACCCAGTTGCCCTTCCTTGCCCTGAACACCTCATCACCAGCGGTGTAGTCAATTTCCCCGTCAAGCAGGTAGAATGATTCGTCCTCCCTGGTATGTATATGCGGAGGCGGTTCAAGTCCTTTTATCTCATATCCGTGGATCAGGGCAAATGACCCACCAGTATCCTTTCCGGAGAGGAGGATGCTAATCAGGTGCCCTATGTACCAGTATGAATTCTTAAGTTCAGGTATCAGCATTTGCGGTGTCCCCGCATCAGTGACAGCAGTACCTATACCTTTAAATCCCATTGCCAGGGGTGCTATGCCCGCTGCAGACAACCCCATTAAAAAAGATTTCCTGTTCATGACTCTTTTTTTATTGAATCATAAAGCCTCCCGGCAGCACGTTGCCGGGAAGCTTAAAAACTGTTAACCTATACTTAAATTCCGATTACTGCCCCTGGCGGAACTGAAGGTCACGCAGGGCGATGATGTATTTGTTCCCGGATTTCGAGTACGAAATCTCATACTTCATAGGGTACCAACCGTCAATTTTAAAGGCTGCCGGCTGGGGAATGTCAATCAGATCATTCGGTTGCGTCAGGAGGTAATCGCGCGTCAGCATCGGTTCCCAGAACACAAATTCGCCATCATAGGAGCCCCAGATGAATGTTTTGGTAAAAGTGGCCCCGTTAAGTTCAGGAGATGCGGCGTCAAGCCAGTGGACCCCCATGAAGGGGACGATACCCGGACCGCGAAAATACCCGGCAGGTACATACTCAGCCGAAGGGAGATTCTCAAATTCTCCGATTTTGTCCGGAGTCATTGCCAGGCGTTCCTCATCGGGGATGATGTAATAATGAACATCGAAGTGAGGTAAATCATAAATCCCGGGAGGTTCATGTCCCATCGGATTCCAGTCGAGCATCACGAAAGTGTAGAAGTTTCTGCCCTTTCCTTTTGGAAGCTCAATTACCACACCTGTCATTTCCTCCGGAAGGTTGTTAAGGGCTCCGGCTGAGAGAGTCAGGCCTACAGAGACTGGTTCTCCTGCCCTGTTTTCGGTTACCCATGCCTGTGCCTCCCCGTTACCGAAGTGATGGGCACTGCTGTAAAAGGTTCGTTCAGGGTTGGCATTATTGACAGATGCCTGCCTGCTTTTGAGATCAACTGAGGGCTGGGATATAAATCCGTCGTCCTTTTGACAAGATTGGAAAAAAGAGAACGCTCCGGCTGCCAGCAAAAGCGCCAGTCCTTTTAAAGTTCTTTTCATTATTGGAAATTTAAAATGATTCCTACTCTTAAGGCTTTTCAGTTCTGCCCCGGTTTTGATGTGGTTTTCCGGTTACACCAATAAACTGAAACATGTTTCTGATTAGAAAAAACAACTTTAAATTTGAAATGTTCACTTATTTTTGGAACGGCACTTACACAACACCAAAATGGATACAAAATCACTGGTACTGAAGACCCTGAAGGAATCCGGGAATCCGATGAAATCTGCAGAGATTGCTGCAAAGGCAGGAATTGACAAAGCTGAGGTTGACAAGGCAATCAAAGCCCTGAAAAAGGAAGACAAAATCACCTCCCCTAAAAACTGCTTCTATTCGCCCAGATAAAACAGGAGAAATTTACAAAAGCCTTCTGAGGCTGTGGGAAGCCGGCTATCGGCTCGTTATGACCGTGTTGATCCCTATCTCTCCGGGCCATACCCCGGCTCAGTCACGGAAGAGTTCGTCATGCACCACCCGGGACGAAAGGCCCGGATAGACAAAGGAGGCTCTGTACCCGCCTGGATGTGTTGACATTTAGGGTGGTAAAAATAAAATTCATTTTAACTTCCTCTTAACCTAAACTGAAATACCTTTGAATGAAAAATAACCGGACTTGTACCATAACAAACAGAATTATGAAAACTAATGTAATCAGGTTACAGGCTTTATCGCTGCTGGTGATGGCAGCACTTCTTCTCCCCCGAACTCTGATGGCTCAGGATTCAAAGACAAATTTCACGGGCAGCTGGACTTATAATTCCGCAAAGAGCACCGGCAGCCAGCCACAGGGTCAGCCACAGGGCCAGGGACAGCTTCCCGGAGGCCAGGGCCGCGGTGGTTTCGGCGGCGGCGACTTAACCGTCACCCAGGAGGGCAATCTCTTGACCGTTGAAAGGACCATGACCGGACCTGACGGTATGGCAAGAACAACTGCCTCAAAATATACCCTCGACGGTAAGGAAAGCATCAATACCACCCGTATGGGCGAAAGCAAGTCGTACGCCACATGGTCACCTGACGGGAAGAAGCTAACGATTAAGACCTCCCGGACAATGAACAGGAACGGCGGATCGACAACAATTACTTCAATTGAGGTATGGAGCATGACTGACGGCAAGACTCTTCAGATAGAGACAGCCACCACAACTCCTTCCGGAGAGCGAAAGCAGACTTCAGTTTACATAAAAAAATGAATTCAGTCCTGGGTGGCCAGGGACCGGACCGACAGGAATGAAGAAGAAATTTGAAGTAGAGAATCCCGACTTTTGCCTGAGCCCCTTTACGGGGATGACCAGGATTCATTACATCAGACTGGCTGCTTATCTCCTCGAAAGAGCTTTCACTCATGTAAAGTCACTTGATGACCCCATCACATTTCCCATAGTGCCCGGGAAGAGTTATCCGCAGGAGGGCTCGCCAGACTGGCGGTTCCGCTCACTGGAGTTCGAGGCGCTGGAGAGAACTTTCACCCTTGCCGGCCCGCTCATTCATGTTAATCCGGATGTGGAAATAAAGGGTATCAGGCTGCGCGACTATTACAAACTTCATCTCTATAACGCGCTGACACCTGGTCACCCCAACTCACTGCCACTGCCGGAAGAGCTGCCTGACGCAACCTACCAGTTCACCTGCGAGTTCGGAGGTCTCTTCAAGACCCTTCTGCTGATGCCTGACACCCTGTGGTCAGCTTATACTCAGAAGGAGAAGGATGAGATGGCTGTCACTATCTCAAAATGGGGGCATCATCGTACCACACAAAACAACTGGCGCATCTTCAACATTGTCACTCTCTCCTTCCTTAAGAAATATGGTTACGAGATTGATGATGAACTGCTTAAGAGTCACATCCTCTGGGTGGCATCATACCACTCCGGAAACGGCTGGTACCTCGAGCAGACATACAACTACTATTCAATAAGCCTCTTCATCGTTTACACCACCATCTGGAACAGGGCCTTCGGCGATAAGTACTACCCGGAACTGGCATCAGTCATTGAACGGTCAGCACAGAAGCTTATGGAGTCAATCACCTCCTTCTTCGGCCGGGATGGCTATGTAAACATGTGGTCAAGGAGCATCTGCTACAGGACATGGGTCTCAGGGGCGTTTCCGGTGGCCTTCATGCTTAAGGACACCGGCCTTATTAACCCCGGATTTGCGCGTCGCCTCTGTTCCGGTTCGCTGCTGCAATTCACCGGACGTGAGGATTTTTATCATAATGACATCCCCAGTCTTGGCTTCTACGGTCGCAGGGAATACATGATCCAGAACTATAGCTGTCCCGCCAGCCCCTTCATAATGTTCCTTCCATTCATCTGCCTGGCACTGCCGGAAGACTCGCCATTCTGGACTGCCAGGGAGAATGAGGGTTTCTGGCCTGATCTGAAGGAACAGTCGAGGGTGACGGTGCTTGAGAACCCCGGACTGGTGCTGGTCAATCATGGAACCACAGGGGCATCGGAGATAATTCCGGGGAAGGTCTTCTATGATGATCCAAACTATTCCAAACTGGTATATAACACTCACTTCCCATGGGAGGATCATGATCCGCAGGGGGGCACTTCGATGGAGTACAGTTTCAGGAGCCTTGATCCTCGCGACATAAGGGGTGAGGACATTAACTTTTACCTCACCGGCGCCACCCTCAGTAACACTTCCGAAAGAACCAGGTTCTTTTCAACCTCCCAGAGCATGGTCTTCAACGGTGTCCGTGATGGCGTCATCTACCGTCAGGCTCTGATGAGAAGACCGCCCAACAACGGTGTGGGATACATCATTGACCTTGCAGACATAATAGTTCCCGGCGGTATTATCCGGGTTGACCGTTCACGAATGGCCTTCGAGCATGAGCTGACTCTTGGTCACTTTGGCCTGCCTCATTCAGAAGGCGTACCGGCTGAAGTAGAAAGCTTTGCAGATGGAGGCAGAATGGTTATCACTGCATCAGTAAAGGGAAGGCGCGTTGCCCTGATAACCTATGCCGGCTGGGACAGCGTTGACAGCCTCACCCACACCAACCGCAATGCCGAAACCGATGACAGTACAGTAATTTTTGCCAGGAGAAAACGTACTCATAAGAACCCTGCCATGGAGCTGATGATATCTGTCTTTCTGCACCGGACCGATGGCTGTACCTGGAGCCCCGAAGAACTTGATCCGGTACAAGAGATCAGGATATTGGATGTCACCCCTGCATTTTCGCCGCTTGGCGCAGAGATCACACTGCGCAACGGTTCACTTTACAGGATCTATTTCGAAGAGATCGACGGCAACCGCCGTTGGTAAAACTGCCTGCCACAGGTCAGAGACTGCCCGCAGCGCTGATGCCAGCCACAATTCAGGGGTAGTTTGTGGCGCCATTACCCTTACACATCATCCGAACAGACTCAGACTCAGCAGTATGATCGGCAGCGTTATTACACTGAGAATGGTTGATACAAAGACATTGGCCGTCGCCGTGCCGTCATCCTCACCCAGTATATTAACCATTATGACCACGTTGACCATGCAGGGCATTGCCGCCTGCATCAGCATGACCGAAACCACCTCCTTGCGAAGTATGCCCGGAAACAGCAGGTCGAAAAGGATGAACAAACACAGAAGAATTAATGGTACCAGCAACAGTCTGTTGAACGACAGCAGGTAGGCATTCCTGTTGCGGAGCATCTTCCTGCCGTCAGCAAAATATATCACTGAGGCAATAAAAATCATTGAAAGATAAGTGTTCGTTTTTCCCAGAGCTCCGACTGTATCAAGAACAAACTGTGGCAGTTTCAATGAAAAAAGAAAGAGCAGAAATCCTGAAATGATTGCTATCGTATTGATATTAAAGATTCTTTGTACCATTGATTTCAGCCTGAATGATCCCGCCGGGCTTATAATACCAACTCCGAGCGTCCACATCAGAATGTTTGATACCAGCACGAAGATGCTGCCGTAAAGGAGTCCCTCCTGCCCGAACTGGGCCGAGATCACAGGCAGCCCGAGGTAGATTATGTTACCAAGCATGCTGTGCAGCCTGAATATGGATCCATGTCCCCCCTTTATTCCAAAGATCACGGTAGTAAGCCATCCGGCGAAGAGCATGAACAGCATAATCAGCACTGCAAGGAGCAGAGCCTGGAGACTGTTTGCCAGGAGCCTCGGGGTGACCTCGATGGAGCTGAAACTGGTAAAGAGCATGGACGGAAGCGTCACGTAGAAGATCAGCTTCGCAAGGAAATCCTTGGTGCCGGCAGTGATCACCCTTGCACGGCAGGCAATGAGCCCGATAACAACTATGGCTGTCAGTATGCCTATCTGTCGGAGTATGATAGCGGAGGTCATTAAGATCCTTTATGATGTTACTTTAAGCGGCGGAGTGCAAAAAACCACCGCAAAGATAACTCCCGGAATAAAACGGAAGTGTCCCCGTCTTACTTTCTCCCTGAAATAGTTTTACTAATTTTGGACTGCAGGATTACATTAATAAACCGCCAGGCGGAAAAAGCCAGCGATCAAAATCACCGGTTCCCCATGAAGATACTCATAGTTGAAGACGAACCCAGGGTGGCTTCGTTCATAAAGGAAGGCCTCGAGGAGAAAGAGTATGAAACGGTTGTGGCATACGACGGGCTCTCAGGAGAGGAGGCTGCGCTGAAAGAGGAGGTTGGCCTTGTCATCCTTGACCTTATTATCCCTGGCAAAAGCGGTATTGACGTCTGCCGGTCAGTCAAGGCGGTCCGGCCTGACCTTCCCGTCCTGATGCTGACGGCGCTCAGCACCACTGTCGACAAGGTCAGGGGCTTTGACGCCGGGGCAGATGATTACCTCGTAAAGCCATTCGATTTCCCGGAGCTCCTGGCACGTATCAAATCGCTGCTCAAGAGAAGCAGAGCTGCCACCCACCAGCCGGAGTCACTCCGACTGGCTGACCTTGAGCTGGATCTCATGAGAAAGGTGGCAATCCGCGGAGATAAAGTCATTGAGCTTACAGCCAAGGAATTCGCCCTGCTTGAATACTTCATGCGCAACAGCGGAAGAGTCCTCTCAAGGGTTGAAATATCAGAGAAGGTATGGGATATAACCTATGACACCGGAACGAATATCGTGGAGGTCTATGTGAACATCCTGAGGAAGAAGATAGACAAGGGCTTCGAGCCGAAGCTCATCCACACCCGGATAGGTCTCGGATACATTTTCACAGACACATAGATGAAGATACGGCAGAAACTTACCCTTCAGTTTTTTCTGATGGCCAGCGTCATATTGCTGCTCTTCTCGCTGGCAGTCTATATATTGTCGGCTACCTACCGTCGTGACGATTTCTATCAGCGGCTTGAGAGCAGGGCTATCAGCACAGCCAGGCTGCTGATTGAAGTTGATGAGATTGATACCGACCTCCTGAATAAGATCGAAGAGGATAATCCGGTATCACTGCCCGATGAGAAGATCATAATCTTCAACTACAAGAATGAAATTGTTTACTCCACTGATACCAGGAATGTTATTCTTTATGACGACGATCTGCTGACGAGGATTAGGACCTCAGGACAGATAAAGACGAAAAGCGGCAGGTATGAACTGATGGGAATTCTCTTCCCGGAGGAGTTTAATCGTTTTGTGGTTCTCAGTGCGGCCCGTGACATATACGGTTTTGACAAAATGAAGAACCTGAGGGCGATACTGGTACTTCTTACAGGTATTTTCCTTTTGCTGTTTTACCCTGCAGGATGGTTTTTCGCGGCACGGGCACTCTCTCCGATATCCAAAGTGGTTGACCGCGTGGAAGAGATCTCCATTGCCAGCCTGGACCTGAGGGTTGATGAGGGCAATGGAAAGGATGAAATGGCTCACCTGGCGCACACCTTTAACCGCATGCTTGAAAGGCTGGAAACAGCCTTTGAGGTACAGAAGGATTTCATTTCAAACGCCTCGCATGAACTGCGGACACCGCTGACAGCCATCAGGGGACAGCTTGAAGTGTTGCTGATGAAGGACCGTACGGATAAAGAATACAGGGAGTCGACTGCTGCCGTGCTGGAGGATATCAGCAAGCTGAACCGACTGCTTGACCGGCTTCTGCTTATGGCCCACGCCAGCTCCGAAGGAGCCAGGGCAGGTTTCAGGGAGGTCAGAATCGATGAGATACTGTGGCAGGCACGCGAGGAACTGCTGAAACACGAAAAGGAATATACGGTAACAGTTGCCCTCGACGAGAACATCTCAGACATTGAAAACCTTACCATGAGAGGTGATGAGCAGCTGCTGCTCTCAGCAGTAACCAACATCATGGACAACGGTTGCAAGTATTCCCCCGACAGGTCTGTAAGGATCCTTCTTTCGCATGACACTCATAACATAATTGTAAGCTTCACCGATAAAGGTCCCGGCATCGCTGAGGATGAAATTGAGCGTATTTTTGAATCCTTCTACCGCAGCAAATCCACTGCATCGGTAAGGGGCCATGGGATAGGCCTCTCCCTGGCCAGCAAGATTATTGACATCCACAACGGAAAGATAACCGTCACATCACGCCAGGGTGAGGGAACCACTATCAGGCTCACATTTCCTGCCGAACCTTTTATTACGGTTTGACCAGAAATTTATCCTGAACTTTTTTACTTTGGTATTGTATGCACTGCATCAGAAGGTCTGTATTACAAAATAGACGGCTGGCTGATGGAGACCATCACCCTGCAGTAAATTTCAGCGGTTTGTTGCAGTGCAGATGCCCGGACCTCTAGGCAGCCGGATTGTTTTTGCGCGCGTGGAAATAAGTAAACCCGTTTATATCAGTCATACCCACCAGCTCAAGGCCTGACTCCTTCAGCAGGTTAGTCACAGCCCTCCTGGTCAGGTACCTGTTGGTCCTGAAGTCAATGATGCTGTACATCCTGTTTATAAAAGGAATCCTTGACTCGATTCCGTTCTCATAGGCTTCGGTCTTGTCAGATACCGGCCCGGAAGAATTGCTGTTTTTTTCAGAAGCTGTACCCTGTGCCCTGTTGTCAATAAAACACCCGATAAAATTACTTTTTGGAGGAAGGAGACCCGTTATCTGCTTCAGGAAGTTACGTACCTCCCTGATATAGTTAAGCTGCCTGAGGGTGATGACGGTCCTGATTCCCTTCATATCTTCGGCATCGTAGAAATAGTGACGCGATGCAGGAATGACAAGCATACCTGATTCCTTCACCAGGCCCATGCGGTCGAGGTAGTCAATCAGGGCCTGACGAACTTCAATATCAAGCTCGTTGAACAGATGTGTCAGCCCGCTGTCCCTGAGCGACAGCTTTCGCGGACTCATCCTTACCACGGCCTGATCCCTGATTGTTTCCTTATTTAACCCGATGGTTCCCTTATCCATTTTTACTTCAGATGCCTTTTCTCAAACAATTCTTGTGCCATTAAGTTTCGACAGAGTCCTTTTTGCAGGATTTCACACCGAAGATATTCACTCTTCACCATACGATCCAAACTATTTTGATGTTCGAACCCCACCCTTTGACCAACGGAACCAAACAGGGGATAATCAGAAATAAGCTTATACTTACCTGTCAGCTTGTCAATATGTTAATTATGACTTATTTCTTTCTTTATCAAATAGTTTTACGCATTTGTCTGCCATTTTGAGCCCGGTTTTTACCTCAACCGCGGCTTCGGGAGCGGAACTGCCTGTCATTACTCTGACCCGGGGCAATTCAATAAAAACCTGCCAGATAACCAAGTAAAATTTGCTTCAGTGATCAATTCTGAACTCCCTGAAGCCTGCCGGAGGCCCTTCGGTCACCTCGGCATTGTCAACTAATCCTGTTCCGGGACCCCTTCTGCACCATGCTGCAAACTCTTCCATTTGGTCCCTGTCTCCTTCAGCCTCGATTAACACGCTGCCATCAGCCATGTTCTTTACATAACCGGTGATTCCACGTCTCCATGCCTCACGGGCAGTGCTCCAACGGAAACCCACCCCCTGCACAATGCCGGTGACATGTATCCTGTAATGAACCTTCAATCCCATGCTTCACCGGAGTTTGTCATGAAGCGAATGAACCATATTTCTGTTTTTACCTACAATTTACATTAAATTTACAATTTTTGAAATGAATCATTAATTAAAAGGAGTTTGGGCCAGATGATGAAAAGAGGATGGCAAATATCTGTTGTTGCGCTTGGGGTGATTATTTTCCTCCCGGTGTTTTTCATCAGTTCGGTCCAGGCCGGGATCTTTGGCCGGTTGCCCGGGAAGAAGGAGCTCAGCAGTTTCCGGAATGCCACGGCTTCGGTGGTGCTCTCGCATGAAGGAGAGACCCTTGGCAGGTTTTTTTCAGAGAACCGGATCGTCATCCCCTTTGACCAGATGCCTCCTCACCTGATCAACGCGCTGGTGGCTACCGAGGATGCAAGATTCTATGAGCATTCCGGGGTAGACTCAAGGAGTCTCATCAGGGTGGTTTTCAAGACCATCCTTTTCAGTGACCGCAGTGCCGGCGGAGGGAGTACCATAACCCAGCAACTGGCGAAAAATATGTACGGCCGGAAGGATTACCGGATGTTTTCCGTTATCCTGAACAAGACCAGGGAGGTTATCCTGGCAAGGCGAATTGAAAAGGTCTTCACCAAGGATGAGATACTTAACCTTTACCTGAACACTGTCTCGTTCGGCGAGAACATTTACGGAATTGAGGCTGCTTCTCAACGCTATTTCAGCAAAAAAACGGCTGAACTGAAGGTTGAGGAGGCGGCCCTGCTCACAGGCATGCTCAAGGCCAATACCGCGTTCAATCCGCGTCTCTATCCTCACAATGCCGTCAGAAGGCGTAATGTGGTGCTGGGGCAGATGGAGAAATATGGTTACCTGGCGGGCAGGGTTGCCGATTCACTCAGCGCACTTCCGTTAAAGCTCGACTACAGCAAGGCAGATCTTTCCGGGCCGGCCGATTACTTCATGGTCAGGGTAAGGATGGAGGCGGAGCAGATATTGGAAGAGATATCGGCTTTCCGCGGGAAAGACTGGGACATCGAGCGTGACGGCCTGGTCATCACCACTACCCTGAGGCTGCCTCTGCAGCAGGCTGCCGGCGAAGCATTCAACACCCATATGCCCAGAATGCAGAAGAGGCTCGATGATCAGTATAGCACATCCTCCGGGCGCAGAGCCCTGAAAGAGATACCTGACAGCCTGAAGAAAATGATGACAACACTTCATGCAGGCCTCCTGGCCATGGACCCTGCTACAGGAGCTGTTATGGCCTGGACCGGGGGAATTGATTTTAAAACTCAGCCCTATGACCAGGTGCTTGCCAGAAGACAGATGGCTTCAGTCTTCAAGCCATTCATATATGCAGCTGCACTTGAAGACGGGGTGGAACCGTGCAGGTATCTCGACAACGACTCCGTGACCCTGTCAGGATTCAACGACTGGAGCCCTGAAAACTATAACCACTCCTACGGCGGCAAGTACTCTCTTGCAGGCGCACTGGCACAGAGCATGAACATACCCACTTTCAGCCTCTTCCTTATGATCGGGTTCGACAAGGTTGACAGACTCTGGCAGGATATGGGCTTCACTTTTCCTCTGGTTAATATGCCTTCGCTTGCCATGGGTACTGCGGAAGCCAGCATACTGGAAGTTACCAGGGCATATGCTTCATTCGCCAATGGAGGCATGATGGTCACGCCATACCTTATTGAGTCGGTGAAGGCACCTGACGGCAGGATATTATGGCAGTACACACCTCAACAGGGATGGAACAGAGTTCTTTCCGAACGTTCTGCCACACTCATGGCAGCAATGCTTGAAAAGGCCATCAGGGAAGGAACAGGGGCCTCTGTTCACAGCGTTTACGGTGTGAAGATACCCCTTGCCGGCAAAACAGGTACCTCGCAGAACTATGCCGACGCCTGGTTTGCAGCTTTCAACCCGGGACTGGTTATTGTAAGCCGAGTGGGAGCATCCACACCATCTATCCACTTCAACAACGGATCATACGGTTCGGGCAGTGCCCTGGCTCTGCCGCTTGTGGCGATGACCCTCAAAAAAGTGGAAAAGAATAAAGAGATAATGAGTCTGATCAATACCCCCTTCGCTCCCCTGCCTCCCGAACTGGAGATGGCGCTTGACTGCCCCGATTTCAGGGATAAGAGCTTCTTCGACAGGCTGATCGATATCTTCAAGGATAACAATATTGACTACCATAAGGAGTCGCGGCGCAGGCGGTTCATACGCGGCCGGATTTTTAAAATCTGAATTTCATCATTTCTTCATCCGGCACATCCTACTTTCGCACGTATAGTGCAAAACGTAAAAACAGAAGCAAGATGAAAAAGAAAGCAACCCTGTTGTTAACTGCGGCATTAATACTTATCGCAGGAGCATGCAACGAAATAAGGAATGGGAATGATACCGGAAGAGTGATTCTGAAGGTGACTGACGCCCCGTTTGACATAAGTAATATTGAATCAGCTCTCGTAACTATAACAAAAGTCGAGCTGAAAAAAGAAGGTGATGGCATCAGCGATGGCAATCCCTTCATCACCCTTTCAGAAGATACCGTGACCCTTGACCTGATTGACCTCAGGAATGGTGTTTCCGAGACACTGCTTGACATGGATATCCCGGCCGGGACATATGACATGGTTCGCCTTTACATAGACGAGGCAGGACTTAAGTTGAAGGACTCTGAAGAGATACACAGTGTGAAGGTCCCCAGTGGCAGCCAGACGGGGATAAAGATTTTCCTCCATCCGGCTCTTGAAGTCGTTGAGGGAAATCTGGAGGAGGTGCTGCTTGACATCGATCTCTCAAGGTCATTCGTTCTCAGGGGCAATCCTGTACATAATAACGGCTTCATCTTCAAGCCTGTTATAAGGGCGGCCAATATGGCAAAGGCAGGGTCCTTAAGAGGAATGGTCACTGACACCGCCGGAGTGAAGATAAGTGAGGCATCCGTGTGGGTTGAGCAGGATACAGTTCTTGCCACTGCATTCACTGATACCCTTGGCTACTATGCCATCCTGGGTGTGCCTGCAGGCGCCTGGTCAGTATCAGCCACCAAAGAAGGTTATGATACAGTCCGTTTTGACGGTGTAAATATCATTGCCGGAAATAAAACAATTCAGAATTTCGAACTCACTAAAAAGTAACAGGCTGAAACAGTATAATATGGCTTAAAACTAAGCCGTGCCCCTCCGGCACGGCTTTTGTTTTTGAATAATTAATGCCTAAATTTGGGAGATAGCCGCCATATTTATGGTGAGAACCTAAACCAATTACAAGGAAATCATTTACATAATACAATGAAGAAAAGAAGAACACTTATCTATGCAGCGCTAATTACCGCAGCATTGGTTACGGTGATATCCTGCGCTGTCAACCCGGTAACCGGGAGGAAGCAGATCATGCTTATGTCAGAAGCACAGGAGGTTCAACTGGGATTATCATATGACCCGCAGGTACTCGCCAGTTTCGGTGAATACAATAACCCGGCTCTTCAGTCATGGGTCCAGGCCAAAGGAACCGAGATGGGCAAACTGTCACACCGGCCGAACCTGGAATATCATGTCAAGGTGGTTGACTCACCTGTGGTAAACGCCTTTGCTGTCCCGGGAGGTTATATCTATCTTACCAGGGGAATAATGGCAAATCTCAATAACGAAGCTGAATTCATTGGCGTTCTCGGTCATGAGATGGGGCATATAGCCGCCCGTCACTCCGTCAGCCAGCAGACCAAGCAGCAGCTGGGTACGCTTCTTCTGATAGGCGGAATGATAGCTTCCCCGAAGTTCGCCAACTATGCCGAGCAGGCAATGCAGGGACTTGAACTGCTGTTCCTCAGCTTCAGCCGCGAGGATGAACGGGAGGCTGACGCCCTGGGATCCGAATATTCCACCAAGATGGCATATGACGGCACCAAGATGGCCGATTTTTACAAGGTGCTGATAAGAATGAACCTCGCTCAATCCGAAGGGGGAGTCCCCACATTCCTCTCCACCCACCCTGATCCGGGTGACCGCTACAATGCAGTGCTCAGGAACGCAAAGGCCTGGCAGGACAGCTTGAAGTTTCCGGCTTACAAGGTTAACGCCGACTCATACCTGCAGATGATTGACGGGATGATCTACGGCGAGGATCCGAAACAGGGTTACACCATGGACAATACCTTCTATCACCCTGAGCTCAGGTTCAAATTCTCGTACCCTCTCGGATGGCAGTTGACAAATGCACCTACCCAGGTAACCATTCAGCCTTCTGACGGCAAGGCTCTGATGCTCTTCACCCTCGCCAACCAGAAGACCCTTCAGTCAGCTGTTGACACAACTCTGGCACAGTACGGCCTTCAGCTGCAGCGCTCCGAAAAAAAAACAGTTAACGGTCTGCAGGCAATGGTCACTCTTTCAAAACAGCAGGTTCAGGACCAGTCTACAGGAACCACAGGCGCCAATGCCGTCATCTCCTATTTCTTTCAGTACGGATCAATGATTTATGTCTTCCACGGTGTCTCCACTGAAGCTGACTTCGCAAGCTATGCCCCTGCCATGGAAGCATCAATGAAGACCTTCGCACAGCTTACTGACCAGTCAAGGATCAATGTAAAGCCAAAAAGGTTATATATAAGAAAAGCCCCTCGTGCGGGAACCCTTGCCAGCACACTGAGCTATTTCAACATGCCCCAGGCAATGATGGAAGAGCTTTCTCTCCTCAACAACATGGAGCTTAATGAACAGGTGCCTGCAGGCAAATACATCAAGATTGTTGGTGAATAGAGAGGGTCACAAAACTGACAGACATTGGCAGAACAGACATTCAGAAAATCAGGCTACAGAGCCTGGATGGACAAAAACGGGCTCTACCTGAAATATGGTTCCATTGCCCTGTTAATTCTCATCCTTCTGGCTACAACTCTTTTCCAGATTCAGCCTGAGGAGGTGGGTGTGATCACCAGGTTCGGGAAGTATGTGCGCAAGGTTGAGCCGGGGCTCAACCTCAAAGTCCCGATAATAGAGAAGCTCTACAAAGTTGCCGTGGAGCGGCAGCAGAAGGAGGAGTTCGGATTCCGTACCACTTCTCCTGGAGTCCGCTCTGAATACACCAAGGAGGGAACCCTTGACGAGTCTCTGATGCTTACCGGAGACCTCAACCTTGCCGATGTGGAATGGGTGGTGCAATACCGTATAGAGGATCCTTACAGTTTCCTTTTCAGGGTGCGTGATCCGGTTGTGGCCCTCCGTGATATCTCTGAAGCTTCTATGCGTGAGATAGTGGGCGACCGCACCGTGAACGAGGTACTTACTGTCGGGAGGGCTGACATTGCCACCACGGTTCAGCAGAAGATACAGGAGTTGTGTATCGAGTACTCGCTCGGAATAAGGATAGAGCAGGTGGTGCTGCAGGATGTCAATCCCCCTGATCCTGTCAAGGATGCCTTCAATGACGTCAACCAGGCTCAGCAGGAGCGCGAGACACTCATCAACCAGGCCCGTTCGGAATACAATAAGGTGATTCCCCGTGCCAGGGGTCAGGCCGAGGAGACGATACAGCGCGCTGAAGGGTATGCTACCGAAAGGGTGAATAACGCACTCGGCGAAGCCTCACGCTTCAATGCCCTCTACCTTGAATATGTCAAGGCACCCGAAGTGACCAAACGGAGAATATACCTCGAGACGATGGAAGAGATCCTTCCCCGTGCCGGGAACAAGATCATAACTGATGAGAGCGGCAACAACCTGCTCCCGCTCCTCCAAATGCAGCTCACCTCAAAGAAGTAAACCATGCGCACAAATTCAACCAGACTCATTGTTACGCTCTCGGTGCTCCTGGTATCGCTGCTGCTCATCCTGGAGTGCGTCTATAAGGTAAAGGAGACCGAACAGGTTGTGGTGACACAGTTCGGTAAACCGGTCGGGGAGGCGAAGACCACCCCTGGCCTCAAACTGAAGATGCCCTTCATTCAGCGCACCAACTACTTCGAGAAGAGATACATGGAATGGGATGGCGATCCCAACCAGGTGCCTACCAAGGACAAAAAGTTCATCTTCGTAGACACCTACGCCCGCTGGCAGATCACTGATCCGCTTCAGTTCTTCAAGCGCCTGACAGACGAGAGAGGCGCACAGTCAAGACTTGCGGATATCCTTGACGGTGAAACCCGTGATCATATTGCAGGCCACAACCTGGAGGAGGTGGTAAGGTCCGTGAACAGGACCCCTGCATCTTCCGGGCTCATCGGCGAAGAAACCGGAGACACCTTAAACAACATAGTAACCGGGAGGCAGAAGATTGAGGATATGATCCTGACCTCGGCAAATGAAAAGGCAAAGGACCTGGGGATAGTGATCCTTGACGTGAGGATCAAGCGTCTTAACTATGTCGAGGAGGTGAGAACCCAGATCTATGAGCGGATGAAGAGTGAGCGTTACCGTATTGCCGAGCGCTTCAGGTCTGAGGGCCAGGGAGAAGCATCCAAGATCAACGGGGAGAAGGAGCGTGACCTGAAGACCATCCAGTCTGAGGCTTACCGCAGGGCGGAGGAGATAAGGGGTAAAGCCGATGCAAGGGCAGCAGCCATCTATGCGGGCGCCTACGACCAGTCGGCATCAGCCCGGAGCCTTTACGGATTCATTAAGTCTATGGAGACATTCAGACACACCTTCGACTCCACCACGACAATCATACTGTCAACTGACAGTGATCTTTACAGATACCTGAACGGTTTCAACTGATAAACTGCTCTTCTCCACTGCCGGGGAGGAACAATTGATCCGAGACATCATCATAACGGGACCTCTGTTGGTCAATGCCTGGCCTTAATCTGTCAAAAGAGACTGGCTGAAAGCTGTTTTCGTACGTATATTAGTATATAATTCATTTCTTCAGAAGATGAAACCGTACTATCAGATAACAGCAGAAGGAATAGGTATTGTACTGCTCCGGAAAAGGAAGATTGCTAAAGCACTTCGCAGGTGGTTGCGCGAAAAGGGATTGTCCTACGAATACGTTTTTTACATCCAATAATCTTTCAGGAAAAGGTTCTGTTTAATGATTTTTCCGGAGGCAAGGAGACCGGCCCATCAGGGCCGGTTTTCTGTTATAATTCTGTAACCCCTACGGGGTATGACTGACTGGCGGCTGCTATCCCGACACTTCGTGTACATGCAGTAATGTATCCTCTATAACCAACCACTACTGTCTACTGCCTACTGCCTTACCAAAAAAGGCCGCACTCTTCCGAATGCAGCCTCTGTTTCGTATCTGTTGCGGCGGGCCGTTCTAGCCTCTGTCAGGGAAGAACCTGCGCCACCAGTAATATTTCCTTATTCTTGCCATAGTAAAATCGTCTGCAAATATGCAAACAATTATCGGCAGGAATTATTGTATCCCCAACTATTTTTTCAGCAGGTCACGAATTTCCTTCAGAAGGGTCACTTCCTCACTTGGAGGAGGAGGAGTTGCAGGAGCTGCTTCTTCCTTCTTCTTCAGGCTGTTCATCCCCTTGATCACGAAGAAGATACAGAGGGCCACAATCAGAAAGTCAATAATATTGTTAAGGAACATTCCGTATTTGATTGACACTTCGCCAACAGCAGGTTGTACGACTGTCGCACCGTCCATAACGGCATCCGATCCTTTCTGAAGTACTGCCTTCAGGTTGCCGAAATCAACCTTTCCCAGCAGCAGGCCAAGAGGCGGCATAAGAACGTCATTCACAAGTGATGTGATAATCTTTCCGAATGCTCCGCCGATAATGATACCAACGGCCATGTCAAGCATGTTTCCCTTTACGGCAAACTCCTTGAATTCCTTAACTATTCCCATAATTGATAAAGTTTTTGGTTTGTTTATACGAACAGGTTAACTGCTATCAAATATACAAAAAGGTATGACATCTCATTTTTAGCAGTTGATTTTAGTTTTCCCGGCCGTAGTTGACAAAAACCAATTTTTTTTGATTAACTTACGGTGTTTCCCGGCAAATCAGGAAATGGTGTTTATATATTAAATATCAACCATTTAAAATGAATAATTATGGGACTTATTTCATTCATTAAAAATGCAGGTGCAAAGATCTTCAAATCAGAGGAGAAGCGTGAAGAGGAAAAGGCGGACCTGATTACCGGGCATATCAGGAAGTTTGGATTTGATGTAAGCAAAGTGAAGGTTGTGGTCGATGACGAGAAGGTAATACTTACGGGATCGGTTGACACTCTCTCAAACAAGAACAAGATCATAGTTACAGCAGGTAACATTGAAGGCATCTCTGTGGTTGAAGATCACCTTCTGGTCACAGCGCCCGGGCCGGTTGTTCCTCCCGAGCCGGAGAAGCAGTTCTACACGGTCAAAAAGGGTGATTACCTGTCGAAGATTGCCAAGGAGGTTTACGGTGACGCCAAAAAATACCCGATCATCTTCGAAGCAAACAAACCCATGCTCAAGGATCCCGATCTCATCTATCCCGGGCAGGTTCTGGTTATTCCTCCAATCAAATAACATCATATTTTCCATTATTTGATGTAGAGACGGATCTGAGACCCGTCTTTACCATAAATGATGGCATATTTCTATTATCAATGGCAAAGGCGGGGCTGAGTCCCGCCTCTGCCATTTCCGTACAACATCTGATCAATATTGTTGTTATATTTGCAACGGTGAAAAAGATACGCATCATATCGCCATTCATTTCTGCATTTCTGATTACACTTATTTTATCGGGCAGTTTCGGCTTTACTCTTATTCATCATACCTGTTTCCATTGCGGTACCAATGAGACACTCGCCTCCCTGTCGGGTGACCTTGTTGCGAATAATTGCTGCAACATCCACGCTGGTAACTGCATCGGCAGCCAGGAAACTCTGTGCTGCAATAGTGAAGAGGGTGACAGGCATCACCGCCATTGCACCGGTGACCCGGTACTTTCTGACGACTGCTGCACACACGAAACAGAGAGGGTTGTGACTGACGAACTGGTGCGTACAGAGGCACAGAATGAGATTCTTCCTTACTTCCTTGCAGCAACAGTAGTCGCTGTCCTGGAAGAAAATCAAACCAATAATTTCAATCATGTTTCGGGAGAGCAACCGTTCCACTGCGGACGCGACCTGACAACAATGCTCTGCCGGATCCGTTCCTGATACTTTCATAGGGTAACAACCGTCCGGAAAAGGCTGAACGCCATGCCCGGACATTGTTGTTGACGCTGTCTGCGTATTGGTTCACAATAACCACCGCAGTAATGCCATTAAATTAATTTTCAACATTTTCCCTATGAAACAATTAATTACGCTCATAACAATTCTTCTCATACCTGCCTGCATGGTGGCTCAGGGACGCCTGGAGGGCAAAGTTGTTGTAGCCGGCAGTGATGGTGCTCCTGACGGAGAAGGTCTGCCTGGCGCAAACGTCGTCTGGGCCGGAACAACCGTCGGAGCTTCGGCCAATGCAGCCGGTTACTTTATAATCAGGAAAGTAAAGGATCACGACCTCCTTGTAGCCAGTTTCGTCGGTTATACAAGTGACACTGTCAGGATTGATCCCGGCACTGATTACATAGAGATCATCCTGAAGGAGAACAGTATGATCAGTGAGATCACGGTCATAGCAAGGGCCACTGGTACGCACATTGACCGTGAGGCCACCATTGCTACCGTAAACATCACTGGTGCTGAGCTTTGTAAGGCAGCATGCTGTAACCTCTCGGAAAGTTTTGTCACCAATGCTTCCGTTGATGTCAACTACTCTGACGCCGCCACCGGCGCGAAACAGATACAGCTTCTCGGCCTTGCCGGCTCATACGTGCAGATACTTACCGAGAACATACCGGCCATGTACGGACTTGGAGCAGCTTACGGGCTGAGCTATATCCCCGGCCCGTGGATGGAATCTATACAAGTCTCAAAGGGCACCTCTTCGGTGCGAAATGGAAACGAGTCAATCACCGGGCAGATTAACGTCGAGTACAAAAAGCCAGCGACAAGTGAGATCGTATTTGTCAATGGCTTCGTGAGCGATGCAGGTAAGATCGAGACCAATGCAAATGCTTCACTTAAGCTCAATCAATTCTGGAGCACGATGCTGCTTGGCCACGGCGAAACACAGTCAGGAGCCGGCGACCACAATAAAGACGGCTTCCGCGATGAGCCCGACGTCAGACAGTACAGTTTCATGAACCGGTGGGACTACCTCAGCAACAACCTCACCTTCCGCGCAGGCATAAAGTACATGAATGAGGAGAGGATAGGCGGCCAGTTTGACTATAGCCGCAATGACGCCAACACATGGGACAGCGGCTACGGGATAAACATGGCTACAGAGAGGGCTGAGGCTTTCACCAAGCTGGGCGGTATGTTCGGCCCTTCAGACAATATGTCGTTAGGTTGGATACAGAGCTTCACCTTCCATGAGATTAACTCCTGGCTTGGATACAACAAGTACGACGCTACTCAGAAGAGTTATTACACCAACCTTCTCTACCAGTACTTCCCGGCCGAGAAACACACTGTTGACGCTGGTTTCAGCTATCGCTTTGACCATTATGACGAGTTGCAGGGCATCTACATGCCGCTCATTGGCCCGGTTTCAAATGCCATTGATGCTGAAACGGTTGAATCAGTACCAGGAGTCTTCGTGCAGTATACCTACACTGATTCCGCGAAAGTAACCCTTCTGGCCGGAGCCAGGTACGACTTTTACCATAATCACGGTGCACAGTTCACACCACGCCTTCACCTGCGCTATGAGATCACACCCCGTCTGACCCTCAGGGCTTCCGCGGGAAAAGGCTACCGGACAGTCCATGTACTGGCTGAGAATATGTACTTCCTTTCAAGCAGCAGGCAATTGGTGATTGCAGATAACCTCGACATTGAAGAGGCATGGAACGCAGGCATCAACCTGACTGGATATGTCCACATCGGTGATTGTGAGCTAAGGCTTACCGGGGAAGCATACAGGACAAGCTTCGTAAAGCAGATAGTGACCGACCTCGATTCCGACATCGACAGGGTATCATTTTATAACCTCGACGGAAAGTCATATTCAAATGTTTTCCAGCTCGAGGCACAGGTGCAGCCGGTGACAGGGCTCGATATTACCGCTGCATGGCGCTGGAATGATGTCCGGCAGACAATAGGCGGTGAGCTTCGCGAGAAACCGCTCTCATCGCGCTACAAGGGACTCCTCACTGCCTCATACACAACACGCATGAGGAAGTGGCAGGCAGATTACACCCTGCAGTACAACGGTCCCGGCAGAATACCTTCAACAACGGCAAACCCGGAGCCTTACAGGAGACCTGATTACTTCAATGCCTACCCTGTAATGAATGCCCAGGTTACCAGGTATTTCAGGAAATGGAGCGTCTATATCGGCGCCGAGAACATCACCGGATCAAGGCAGCATGACGCAATCATTGCAGCCGATGGTCCTTTTGGCCCATATTTTGACGCGTCCATGATATATGGTCCGGTTCACGGCCGGAAACTATATGCCGGTTTCAGGTTCGCACTTGACAGACCACAGAATTAATGACAATAATAAAACAACTCAATACAATGAAAAGCAATTTTATAGTCACAACAGTCCTTCTCTTCCTCTTCTCCGCACTCACGCTCAGCGCGCAGGAGAAAAACAAAAAGGATCTCTCCACGGTCCGGTTTGCGACAAGCATTGACTGCCAGAACTGTGTCAATACAATCATGAAGAACGTCCCCTTTGAAAAGGGTGTAAAGGATGTGAAATGTGATCTGGCAACCAAAGAAGTTACCGTGCAGTACCAGAAGGATAAGATCTCCCCTGAAACACTGAAGAGGTCAATCGAGAAGCTTGGTTTTACTGCAAAGGAGATGACTGAAAAGAAAAAGGAGGAAGGAACTCCGCAGGTGAGCAGGCAGTAAGGTTGCCGGGAACCGGATTATTGTTATACTTTTGGATATTGATATCCAGACTGGTTTAACCATAATCACTGTCCCATGAAAATTCCGCGAGTCTTTTCCGTTTATTTCCTGTTTGTTATTCTGATCCTGTCTGGCAGCTGTAAAAGCAGCGTCCCGGCCTCTTCTTCACTACCCCGCAGTACCCCTGAGGCTGAAGGAGTGTCATCAGCAGGCCTGATAACCTTTCTAGACTCTGCCGCTGCAGACAGGCACGAGTTTCATAGTATCATGATCATCCGCCACGGGAAGGTGGTTGCGGAGGGCTGGTGGGCCCCTTACAGGCCTGAACTCAGACATACCCTCTACTCCACAAGCAAGAGCTTCACCTCCACCGCAGTCGGATTTGCTGTTACTGAGAAGCTGCTGACAGTTGACGACAGTGTTGTATCGTTCTTCCCGGACCAGGTGCCTGGTACTGTCTCTCCTTTCCTTGCGCAGATGACGGTGAAGGATTTGCTGACAATGTCAGCCGGACAGGCACCCGATCCGACAGGAAAGATCTCTTCTTCATCAGGTGAATGGGTAAAGGATTTCCTGGCCACACCTGTGCTGAAAGAACCGGGCACGGAGTTCCTTTACAACTCTATGGCTACATTCATGCTTTCTGCCATAGTACAAAAGGTAACCGGTGAGAAGCTTGCTGATTATCTCCGGCCCCGTCTCTTCGAACCGCTGGGCATTGAGGGATATGACTGGGAGGAGAGTCCGGAAGGAATCAACGCTGGCGGATGGGGCCTGAGGGTGAGGACTGAGGACATGGCTAAGTTCGGCCTTCTGTACCTGCAGAAGGGGATGTGGAACGGCAGGCAGATCATCCCGGCAGCATGGGTGGAGGAGGCGACCACCTTCAAAATTGACCAGTCCCCTGGTGCTCTGCCTGAGGTAAGAGCCAGGAGCGAATGGATGCAGGGTTACTGTTATCAGTTCTGGCGCTGCCGCCACAATTCTTACAGGGCTGACGGCGCTTTCGGGCAGTATATTATCGTCATCCCTGAAAAGGATGCAGTGGTGGCTATCACCTGCGAAACGCCTGATATGCAGGATGAGATCAACCTGGTATGGGATTTTATACTTCCTGCCCTTAAGGACGAATCCCTGCCTGAGGACAAGGAATCACATGCAATGCTGAAGGAGCGGCTCGCCGGTCTTGCGCTTCCTGTTCCGGCAGAAAAACCAGATTCACCTGTTGCTTCTGCGATATCAGGAAAGAGATTTATGCCCGAAGAAAACCAGCTTAACCTGGAATCCTTCTCACCTCTGTTTACCGGTGACACCTGCCGGGTGGAGCTGGAGATGAACGGTCAGAAGTACATCATCCCATTCGGAAGGGGAAGATGGGAAAAATCTGAGACCCAACTTGCAGGCCCGAATATTTTAAGCAGACCCGGAAGCCTGCAATCACATAAAATTGCGGCTGCATATGAATGGAGAACAGACTCCACTCTGGAGATGATTATCAGATACATCGAGAGTCCTCACCATATAAGGATTAAATGCACCTTTGAAGGTGATACGATGGTCATGAATACAAGACTCAGTCCCCCTCCGGGATTCGACATACCTCCGGTTAAAGCTGTCATGGAAAAATAGGTCAGACCACCGGAGTGATACCGGCGAGTTCCCTGATGACCACTGAGGCGCAGGCAATGCCGAATGCTGCTGGCATATATGACATCGTTCCGACGCTCGATGCTTTGTTGCTCTCATCGGAGCCTCTTACAATCAGATTCTTGTCAACCACCTCCGGGCTGTAAACGGCCGGAAATCCTTCATGTACACCCAGCTTGTGAAGCTTTTTGCGCAGCATGCGCGCGAGGTTGCAGAAGTTCGTGTCCGAGATATCAGCCACCCTGATTGAGGTGGGATCATACTTCCCCCCGGCGCCCATCGAGCTTACCACCCTCAGTTTCAGCCTGAGCGAGTGATAGACAAGAAAAACCTTGGGTGAGAGAGTATCTATGGCGTCAACCACATAGTCGTATTTTTCCTCTTCGAGGATGTCGATCATCCTCTGATCACGAATGAATTCAGGAATTATCCTGAGACGAAGGTCAGGATTGATGTCAAGCAGCCTCTCTCCCATTACTTCCGCTTTCTTTCTGCCTGTGGTTGAAGTCAGTGCCGGCAGCTGCCTGTTCCTGTTTGCGGCTGTCACCACATCGCCGTCGATGATTGTCATTACACCCACGCCTGCCCTGCATATCATCTCCGCAGCCCATGATCCCACGCCTCCCAGTCCCGCTACAAGCACGTGTGACTCCTTCAGTCTCTGCAGTGCCTCAGGACCGAGCAGCATCTCTGTGCGTGAAAGCCATCCTTCTGTCACAGGCTGAAGTTTAAGAGTGAGTTGAAGTTATTGCGGACAAGTCTCTCCGCCCTCTGCTCATCATACCCCGTGACAGACTCAAAGAGGTGGTAAACCTCAGCTATCTGCCGGCCGGAATCGTCAGTCTCGAGCAACAGTTTCTCATGGTATACTGACTCAAGCACCTCTGCTGTCAATCCTTCTGCTCCCAGTGAGAACCAGAATCCCTCCTCTGCAAGCGAAGCTGCAAGGCTGCCGCTGCCCCTGAATCCGTGGATGACCCATGGACGGCCGGGTTTGACCTCCCTGCGCGCACGCCTCAGTTCATCCCACCCTTTCACACAATGGATCACCACCGGCTTCCCCATCTCCACGGCAATGTGAGCCTGGAAAAGGAAGGCACGGTACTGTACCTCCCCCTGCGCCCCGCGAAGCCGGTCAAACCCGGCCTCACCGATCATCACCACATGAGGGTGCGCTGCCGTTAACAGCAACTCAGTCTGCATCTGCCCGAGGTTGCCATCTGTCAGCTGCCACGGATGGATGCCTGCCGAAAAGAGGGTGTTTGCGGCAAAATCAGCCGGCACCTCATCTCCTGCCATCAGGTTTCTGACAGCTACAGCGTCACTCCCACCACCCTGTGAATGGGTGTGAAAGTCAATATATCTTATCTCCCCGGGGAGTTTCATGAGGTTTATGATGAGAGCCGTCTGATGCCGTCATCAAGCCGGCGAAGCGTCTCCTCCCTGCCAATGAGGGACGCGATGTCAAAGAGATGAGGGCCCCTGGATGCACCTACCAGCAACAACCGGAAGAGATTGAAAATCGCCCCGGTGTTATACCCCCTTGAGGTAACCCACTCCTTCACGCTCTGCTCCAGCACCTCCGGTGCGAAAGGCTGCACACCGGCAAGCTTCCCGCGCAGTTCAACCATCTGTCCCGGCGAGTCTGCATTCCACCGCTTCCTGACAACTTCAGGATCATAGCTCTCCGGCGCAACGAAGAAGAAGTCGGCTTCGTTCCAGAGATCCTTTACAAACCCTGCTCTTTCCTTCACCAGAGAGACTATCCTCACCACCGTGGCCCGGTCGGGAGTGATTCCTTTTTCTTTCAGGAGAAGCATGAAAAGATCAGCAAGTTCCTCATCGCTTTTCATCTGGAAATACCTGGCATTAAACCACTTCGCCTTATCGGGATCAAAGCGCGATCCTGATTTGCCTACCCGGTCAATCGTGAATGCAGCAATCAGTTCATCCATTGTGAATATCTCCTGTTCCGTTCCCGGGTTCCATCCCAGCAGGGCCAGCATGTTGACAAACGCTTCGGGGAAGTAACCCTCTTCACGATAGCCGGAGGCTGTTTCGCCGTATGGCCAGTAAAGCGGAAAGACCGGGAATCCCATCTTGTCGCCGTCGCGTTTGCTCAGTTTCCCCTTGCCTGTGGGTTTGAGCAACAGTGGCAGATGCGCAAAAAGAGGCGCCTCCCAGCCAAAGCTTCGGTATAGCATCACGTGCAGCGGCAGTGATGGAAGCCATTCCTCTCCCCTTATCACGTGCGAGATCTGCATCAGGTGATCATCGACGATATTAGCCAGGTGGTAGGTTGGCATGCCGTCAGACTTGTACAGCACCTTGTCGTCAAGGGTAGAGGTGTTGACCACTATATCTCCCCTGATAAGGTCATTGAAGTGTATGTCTTCGTTTTCCGGCATGCGGTACCTGACAACATAATGTTCACCGGAGGCGAGGCGCTTCTCAATCTCTTCCGAAGGAAGGGTAAGTGAGTTGCACATGGTCATCCTGCTGGTGCAGCCGTAGTTGAAGGTTTCACCACGTGATTCATATTCGTGCCTGAGTCTCTCAAGCTCTTCCGGTGTATCGAAAGCGTAATAGGCATCGCCGTTGCGGATAAGATCGTCGGCATAGCGGTGATAAATCTCCTTCCTGTCACTCTGCCGGTAAGGGGCAAACGGACCGCCCTCGCGTACCCCCTCATCAATCTTTATGCCTGCCCACTCAAGTGAGTCCATTATGTAATCCTCCGCGCCCTCAACGTAGCGTGCCTGGTCGGTGTCTTCTATACGAAGGATGAAGGTTCCGCCGTGATGTTTTGCGAAGAGATAGTTATAAAGTGCCGTACGTACGCCGCCTATGTGCAGCGGGCCTGTGGGGCTCGGGGCAAAGCGCACCCTGATGTTTCTGTCTGCCATATCCTTGATGGGTTACCTGCTATGCATCCTGCCATAGCAGCGGATGCTGGCGCAAAAATAAGCAAATAATAGAGTAAAGACCGGCTTAATCACCGTCTCATTTATCAGCCTGCCACCTGAATTTCCAGGCAGACACCGGCGCCTTCCTGAACCTACAACTTATAAGGATCCCGGTAGTTGTAGTGCAGCATGGCAGAAGCTGCACCATCAGCATCATCGATAAAAGTTTCCGTGACGGGATCCCACCTCAGAGTGCGGTTAAGCATCACGGCAATGTTCCCGAGTGTGCATACAGTGCAGGAGCTGTGCCCGGTCTCAACAGGTACAACAGGATCGGTCCGTTTTCGTACAGCATCGATGAAGTCAAGCTGGTGCGGAATTTTCGTCTCATACGGACCCTCCTGCTCTCCTGCCGCTGCCGGCGGCGGATTAAAGGCAGGGTCTGAGGCGCTGTAGTGTTCGCGTGACACCTCTATCCACCCCTTTTCACCCCAGAATTTAACACCCTTGGTTTTCTTATCATTGAATGGCTCGGACGTCATTACTGTCCCGTTTTTATAGACCCATCTGATATATTCCGATCCGTCACCGATCGGAGCTATTTCAACCGGCCCGCTTCCGTCCATTCCCAGGCCCCACTGCGCAACGTCAAACATATGGGCACCCCAGTCAGTGGTGAATCCTCCGCCAGTCTCACGGTACCAGCGCCATCCCGCCCAGAACTCCTCATCACGCGGAGGATCGAGGGAGATCGGCGGATTGAGCTCCGGATTGTAGTGTATTGTTTCGGGAAGCGGTCCGAGCCACAGGTCCCAGTTCAGTCCTTCAGGTATCGTCACGGCAGGCAGGTCATATGGTTTAGGCGGCGGCCCCACATGAGCATTGACAAGGGTGATGGCGCCAAGTGCCCCGGAACTTACCAGCCTGGTTGCGTGCCGGAAGTTGGGATCCGATCTCTGCTGGCTGCCCACCCCCAGTATCCTGCCTGTCTCACGCACTGTCTTCTTAAGTTGCTGACCCTCGTAAATCGTAAATGTCATCGGTTTTTCAAGATAGACATCCTTTCCTGCCCTGAGAGCCGCAATGGCAACCATGGCATGAGCATGATCCGGAACGGCAATCACAACTGCATCTATATCCTTTCTTCCGAGCAGATCATCATATTTCTCATAGGTCTGAATTTTCACCTTTCTGCCTTCCCCGTCATAGTATTCGTCAGCCCTGTTCTGAAAGCGTTTCCGCTTGATTGAATATACATCGCATCCTGCAAGCACCTCCACGCCCGGTATCCTGATGAATCCGTCCATCAGGTACATTGCCTGCCGGCCAAGGCCAATGAATCCAAGCCTCACCAGCCCGGGGTCTTTCCGGCCGGAACACCCGCTGACTGCACCCGGAATAATCATTGTCCCGGCAAGGCCGAGAGCTGCACTGCCCAGGAATTCTCTCCTGTTCAGTGATCTGGATTTTCTTTTCATTATAGATTATATTTACGATGATTCATCTTTTGCAGGCAAATATAAATTATATTAACAATATGAAGAGACCAATTATCCTTGTCAACCTGCCGGCAATCGCCCTGATGTCACTCATGCTGCTGGCTGCAAACCCGGAATGTAACAGTCAGGACCTGAAAGGGAAACGTGTCCTCATTGTCTTCGGCGGATGGGACGGGCATGAACCTGGTAAATATGCCGGCATACTCCTGCCCTGGCTTCGCTCCGAAGGAGCTGTTGCTGATACAACATCATCGCTTGATATATACACTGACAGCATTTATATGAATAGCGTTGACCTTATAATTCAGGCAATTACTATGTCTTCAATAACTCCTTCACAGGAAGAGGGTCTGCTGGAGGCAGTGAGAGGTGGTGCGGGCCTGGCAGGCTGGCACGGAGGCCTTGCAGATGCCTTCAGGAACAATCCGGCATATCAGTATATGGTTGGCGGGCAATGGGTAGCCCACCCGGGGGGAGTTATAGACTATAGTGTGACAATTACAGACAGCGATGACCCGGTTACCAGAGGGCTGTCATCCTTCTCAATGCACAGCGAGCAGTACTACATGCATGTTGACCCCAATGTGAAGGTGCTGGCAACAACCACATTCAACGGTGACCATGACAACTGGTCTGATGGATGCACGATTCCGGTGGTCTGGAAGAAGATGTACGGCAGGGGAAGGATTTTTTATTCCTCGCTGGGACATGTTGCCACAGACATGGATGTGCCTGAAGCCCTGGAGATTCTTAAAAGGGGAATACGCTGGAGCGCTGCAAGCCGGCATGAACCTGCCGAAAACCTGGTAAAACCGGTTTACTGAGATCACACTCAGCCTCCGGCAAAAATCATATTTTGTTACCTCTGTTTGTATTACTTTTACAGCATAACGAATTAGTCATCACTCCCGATGAAAAAGATGAAAGCACTCGTCAAGGCCCAGGCTGCCAAAGGATTATGGATGCAGGAGGTACCCATCCCCGAACCGGGCTACAATGATGTCATAATAAAGGTCAAAAAATCAGCAATCTGCGGCACTGATCTTCATATATATGAGTGGAACGAATGGGCACAGAAGACAATAAAAGTACCCATGACAATCGGCCACGAGTACATGGGTCATGTTGAAAAGGCTGGTCCGGGTGTCACAAATGTAAAAGTGGGCGACAGGGTTACCGGCGAGGGTCATCTCTTCTGCGGCACCTGCCGCAACTGCCGCCGCGGGCGTGAGCATGTCTGCGAGAACACCGTCGGCATAGGTGTGAACATCGACGGCTCCTTTGCTGAATATGTTAAGGTTCCCGCTCGTAACGTAGTGCTCCTTGACCAACGCATACCGGACGACTGGGCAGCCATCATGGATCCCTTCGGCAACGCAACGCATACGGCGCTTGCATTCCCGCTTCTTGGCGAGGATGTGCTCATCACAGGCTCCGGACTGATAGGCAGCATGGCCGTCGCCATAGCCCGGTTTGCCGGTGCACGGCATATTGTCGCCAGTGATCTTAGCGACTATCGTCTTGATCTGGCAAAAAAGATGGGCGCCACCATGCTTGTCAACCCTAAAAAGGGAGAAAAGATCAAGGATGTCCTCGAACCGCTTAATATGAAAGGCTTCGACGTAGGGCTTGAGATGTCAGGATCACCGGCAGCCTTCCGCGAGATGATCGCGAACATGTATAACGGATCGAACATCGCCCTGCTGGGAATACTCCCTTCAAATTTCGAGGTGCCATGGAGTGACATTATCTTCAAGGCCCTGACCCTGAAAGGCATTTACGGTCGTGAGATGTGGGAGACCTGGTACAAGATGCAGATGATGATCATCGGGGGCATTAACCTTGACCCGATCATCACCCACCGCTACCACATTGACGACTTCCAGAAGGGTTTTGACGTGATGGAAGAGGGCAACTGCGGAAAGGTGATACTTAGCTGGGAGTGATTCGCACCTGTGCAACTGACTGAATTTTAAAATCAAGGATATGTATACTGATTACAGGAAATATCTCGAGAAAACCATTGATGAGATCAAGGAAGCAGGTTTGTACAAGAACGAGAGGGTAATTGTTTCGCCCCAGGGGGCAGAGATAACCCTGGATACAGGGCAGAAAGTGCTTAATTTCTGCGCCAACAACTACCTGGGCCTCTCGGCAAACAAAAAGCTTGTTGAAGCAGCAAAGGAAGCGCTTGATACACACGGCTACGGCATGTCATCGGTCCGTTTCATCTGCGGGACAGGCGACCTTCACAAGGATCTGGAGAAAAAGATAGCTGAATTCTTCGGCACGGAAGACACAATACTTTATGCTGCCTGTTTCGACGCTAACGGCGGTGTGTTTGAACCGCTGCTTTCGGAGGAAGATGCAGTTATTTCGGACTCACTGAACCATGCCTCCATAATTGACGGCGTCAGGCTATGCAAGGCACAGCGCTACCGTTTTGCCAATGCTGACATGAGTGACCTGGAAGAGCAGCTGAAGGCAGCACAGGCACAGCGCTTCAGGCTTATTGTCACTGACGGTGTCTTTTCAATGGATGGCAATGTGGCGCCTCTTGGGAAAATCTATGAGCTTGCAAACAAATACAATGCAATGGTGATGGTCGATGAGTCGCACTCTGCGGGCGTGGTGGGGGATACCGGCCGCGGCGTCACCGAGCTTTACAATCTCCGTGGAAAGATAGAGATCATCACCGGTACTCTCGGAAAGGCCTTTGGCGGAGCCATCGGCGGCTTCACCACAGGGAAGAAGGAGATCATTGAGATGCTGCGCCAGCGTTCAAGGCCTTACCTCTTCTCCAACTCCATCCCGCCCCTCGTGGCCGCGGCCGGTCTGAAGATGATCGAAATGATGACCGAAACCAACGAGCTTCAGGACAAGCTTCATCATAACACAAAGTATTTCATGGAGAGAATGCTGAAGGCAGGTTTTGACATCAAGCCTACACAGTCAGCCATCTGCGCCGTGATGCTCTATGATGCCAGGCTCTCGCAGGAAATGGCTGCCAGGCTCCTTAAGGAAGGCATCTATGTGATCGGGTTCTACTATCCCGTGGTTCCGAAGGATCAGGCACGGATACGGGTTCAGCTTTCGGCAGCTCACGAGACCAAACATCTTGACAAGGCCATCAATGCTTTTATTAAGGTAGGGAAAGAGCTGGGAGTGTTGAAATAGCATCCCGGGACCTTATTGAAATATTTAACTTTTTACAGGAGAAAGCCTAAATCTTTCTCCTTTTTTCTTTGATGTTTTAGTAATTTCTTTATATTTACAGAAATATCATTGAAATGCTAAAACCGTCAGGCCTGCGGAAGGCATTCAGGATCGTATTGTTTCTCATGACCTGTCTTATTACAACAGGCTGCTACACCATGAGGACCATATCTGTGACCACAATTCCAAAGATTACGGAAGTTATTATTGTCCATGCGGATAAAAATTCCTGGACGATTATCAATTATTCAGTTACTGACAGCCTTCTGACAGGACAGATCAGCCAGGGTAAAGTAAATGCTACAAAAACAAAGACTGTTCATGTTTATGTGGCCCCGGTTTCAGCTGTGACTGTAAAAGGATCTACCCTGACTGTCCCCCTCCTTAATATCGCAAAAACGGATTGTCAGGAGTTGAATATTATTGAGACTCTCGGATTTGGAATTATTTGGGTATCTCTGCTGTTTACATTGACAATGATAGTTGGTTGAAGTGCATGAATTGCAGACCCGGTATCCCTGTTGCCGGAAAGTATCCGGTTTGTAACGCTTATTAAACAACACACTATGAGAAGCTCCCTGGTCATTCAAAAAACTGTGGCGTTGTTGCTGTCTGCTCTTTTCCTGATACAGTTCTCAGGGTGCAGAAGCCTGCGAAGTATTCCCCTCAACGAGATACAGTATGCGGAAAAGCAGCATTATTATGTACACGGGCAGAATTCATACTACCAGATATCCGGTATGGCAATATCTGATGGCATCCTGACCGGCCTGATCACCAATCCGATATCTCCGCCTGAAAAGAATAAGGTAATGCATATATATGTAGCCCCTGATTCAGTAATAAGTGTCAGAGACAACCTTGTGAGTTTTCCGTTTTCCAACATCGCAAAAGCCGAGATTTACGATGTAGATGAGGGAAAAGCCATTCTCATTGGAGCAGGAACAGCCAACGCAGTGTTCTGGTCTGCATTGATGATCGCCTTTATGTCATCATGCCCCTTCGTATACAGCGAGGATGGCACGGAGATCAATTTCGAAGGGGAGGTGTACAGCGGTGCAACCGCCACACCCATTGAAAGGGATGATTACCTCGCTCTCAAATCTATTTCACCTGTGAATAACAGGTATAATATCAGAATTACGAATGAAGTCCATGAAATACAGAATACAAACCTTGCTGAACTGCAGATTTATGATCATCCGGCAAATGCAGAAGTTTTGGTTGATAAGTACGGCATCGCACACACGGTAAGTGATATCAGGCAACCTGTCAGTGCAGTCAACGCTTATGGAAGGTCAATAGTCAGTGAGCTTTCAAAATGCGATAATGCAAGATACTTAAGTGAAATCCGGAACGACGGTCTGTTGCTTGATACAATCAGTCTTTCGTTTGAAAAACCCCATAACAGTAAAAGGGCAAAGCTGATAATTTCGGCGAAAAACACAATGTGGCTTGATTATATGTTCGCACGCCTGTCTGATATGTTCGGCAACAGGTATGATGAATGGATCAGGATAAGGAACAAAAGGTCACCGGAGTATTTGCTGCAATGGTCCCTCGATCAGGGGATACCTCTCGCCGTTTACCTGGAGACTGCTTCCGGCCTGGTGTTTGTCGACTACTACAACGTGCCCGGCCCGGTCAAAGACAGGAAAGACATCCTGCAGATTGATCTTTCGGGAGTCACCGGAGACCGGGTGAATGTCAGGTTGGTCTCGGGAGTCATGTTCTGGGATCTTGATAATGCCGCGATGGACTTCTCCGAAGATGCCAGTGTTAAATGTACAACTGCTGCCATTGATAATGCCACAGATGAAACTGGGGAAGAGGTCACATCGCTCCTGCTTCACGATGACGACAGATACCTGGTACAACCCGATATCAATAATGAGGCACGCCTGAGCTTTAAAGTACCATCACAGGTTCCCGGAACTGAAAGATCCGTCTTCCTGCACAGCAAAGGGAACTATCAGCTTGTCCGCGATGCCAGCGGCAAGCCGGACATGGATTTACTCGTGACCATGCGCCGGCCCGGAATGTTCATCAGGTTTACCAAGGATCACTTCCTGAAGTATTATGCTGATCGTAACTGAAAGTGGACGGCGTAATGAAGAAAATAAATTTTTTTATTCTTTCCATTTATTAATAGGTATAGACCTGGTTTAAAAAATTAAAATATTTTCTGTTTTCTCTTGTATTTTTAAATTAATGGTTATTTTTGCCAACCATAAGTAAGACTATGTACCAGACAACACTATTTATTGCCCTGTTTATTATTATCGCCATAAGCGGATAACCGGGGAGTAGTATATAGTGATGATAATAGTATATGAAAGCTTCCCGGAAAAACGGGAAGCTTTTTTTGTTTTAAAAATCACTTTAATGAAGAAAGAACTCAGAAGCCTGCAGACAATGAGCGGAAGGACGATGGCCGGTGCCAGGAGTCTCTGGCGTGCAAATGGCATGAAGGAGGAACATTTTGGAAGGCCTGTGATAGCTGTTGTCAACTCATTCTCGCAGTTCGTGCCGGGTCATGTGCACCTGCAGAAAGCTGGCAGTGTAATCAGGGAAGAGCTTGCCCGCCGAGGACTTTTTGCGGCCGAGTTTAACACAATCGCCATTGATGACGGTATAGCCATGGGGCACGGTGGAATGCTCTACTCTCTCCCCTCCCGTGACCTTATTGCCGACAGTGTGGAATATGTCTGCAACGCACACTGTGCTGACGCGATGATCTGCATCAGCAACTGCGACAAGATCACTCCCGGTATGCTGATGGCCGCAATGCGGCTGAATATTCCCGCACTATTCGTTTCGGGCGGACCGATGGAGGCGGGCCTCTCGGCCGGCAGGTCGGTAGACCTGATTGACACAATGGTTGCGGCAGCTGATGACCGGGTCACCATGGATAAGCTTCTCGAACTTGAGAGATCATCATGTCCATCCTGCGGCTCATGCTCGGGCATGTTCACCGCCAACTCCATGAACTGCCTGGCTGAGGCGCTCGGTCTTGCACTGCCCGGCAACGGCACTGTGCTGGCAACTCACTCTGACAGGATGAAGATATTCCGGAGAGGAGCACAGCTGATAGCTGATCTTGCTGAAAGGTACTACAGTGACGGCGATGAAACAGTATTGCCCCGATCGATTGCTACCAGGGAGGCATTCATGAATGCTATGACTGTCGATATTGCCATGGGAGGGTCGACTAATACTGTCCTTCACCTGCTTGCCATAGCCCGTGAGGCAGGGGTTGACTTCACAATGAAGGAAATTGATTCTCTCTCACGCCGTGTTCCCAACTTATGCAAGGTCTCCCCTGCTTCGGCATATCACGTTGAAGATGTAAACCGTGCCGGAGGGGTCTTTGCAATCATGGGTGAACTTGACAGAGCAGGGTTGATTGATGCTTCTGCCCGTAGAATTGACTATCCCTCTTTGGGAGAGGCGCTGGCCGGCTGGGATATTTTGAGTCCGGCCGTTTTACCGGAAGCAATTGATCTCTTTCTTTCGGCCCCTGACAGGTCAGCCGGTCCCCAATCATTCAGCTCCGGAACCAGGTACAACTCACATGACACTGACAGGATTGCCGGAGCAATAAGGAATGCAAGCCATGCATACAGCACTGATGGAGGGCTGGCCGTTCTTTACGGAAACCTGGCTCCGGACGGATGTATGGTGAAGACGGCAGCCATTGACAGTACAATGATGAGATTCAACGGACCGGCAGTGGTCTTTGACTCCCAGGAGGATGCCGTATCCGGCATTCTCGGAGGTATGGTCATGGAGGGTGATGTTGTGGTGATCCGTTACGAAGGGCCCCGCGGTGGTCCGGGTATGCAGGAGATGCTGTACCCCACATCATATCTCAGGTCAAAAGACCTTGACCGCCGGTGCGCGCTCATAACTGACGGCCGCTTCTCGGGAGGATCTGCAGGTCTCTCAGCCGGGCACCTCTCACCCGAGGCCGCCGCCGGGGGAACAATAGCCCTGGTACACAACGGTGACAGGATAATGATTGACATACCGGCCCGGACCATCAGGCTGGAAGTGGATGAGTCCGTCCTTGAAACAAGACGCCGAAAAGAGGAAGCCAGGGGAACCGCGGCATTCACCCCGGAGAACAGGATCCGTACGGTATCAGATGCACTGAAAGTTTATGCAGCTCATGTAAGCTCAGCGGACAGGGGTGCAATAAGAGAGATCTGAAAAGTAATCAGGCCTATGAAAAAATATAATAATCATAAAATGCCGGGAATGGCAGAATCATTCATGGCGACAGACGGGCTGACTGAAACAACTGCAGCAGATAATGCGCCCACAGCGGGTTCTGTGTTCGGTACAGCACCCGGTAATGAAGTTACCGGCGCAGAAGCACTCCTTAAATCACTTGTCGAGGAGGAGGTTGACACAATCTTTGGTTACCCCGGTGGTGCCATCATGCCTGTATATGACAAGCTGCTCGACTACAGAGGCAGTCTCAGGCATATACTCACAAGGCACGAGCAGGGTGCCGCACATGCAGCCCAGGCCTATGCCATGGTAACGGGTAAGCCGGGAGTCTGCTTCGCCACATCCGGCCCGGGGGCCACCAACCTTGTGACTGGCATCGCCAATGCTTATCTTGACTCGGTGCCGGTGGTCTTCATTACGGCACAGGTGACCTCTGCACTCATAGGCACTGATGCTTTCCAGGAGACTGATATTCTGGGTATCTCGATGCCTGTCACCAAATGGAATGCCCAGGTGAAGAAAGCCGCTGAAATACCGGACACAATTGCCAGGGCATTCTATATAGCGCGTACCGGGCGGCCCGGCCCCGTACTGGTTGACATATCAAAGGATGCCCAGCTTGAGAGCATGACCTTCCGTTACCGCAAATGCAGCTACATACGCAGCTACAATCCGGCTAACCCACTTGTCAGCAGGGATATTGAATCAGCCGCAGTGATGATCAACCATGCGGAGAGGCCCCTGATACTGGCCGGCCACGGGGTAATAATCTCAGGTGCCGAAGCTGAGTTTAAGGCACTTGCCGAAAAGGGAGGTATTCCCGTTGCTGTCACCCTGTTAGGCATACCGGCATTCAGCCATGATCACAGGCTATTCGCCGGGATGCTCGGCATGCACGGCAACTATGCCCCGAACATTCTGACTAACAGGGCAGATCTGATCATTGCAGCCGGAATGCGGTTTGATGACCGTGTCACCGGCAACCTTAAGAAATATGCTCCGCAGGCAAGGGTGATACACATTGACATAGACAGGGCAGAGATCGACAAGAACGTCAGGGCAGACCTTGGCATCAACGGCGATGTGAAGGAGGTCCTCACGGCTATTCTGCCACATGTCAGGGAAAGAAAAAGGGAGGAATGGATACGGGAGTTCCGGATCCTTGACCGGACAGAGCACGAAAAGGTCATTAACCCCGAGACAGAACCGGGCCAGGGCGAGCTGAGGATGGGTGAAGTGGTGAAGGTAATCTCAGAGCTTGCCGGCAGAGATGCGGTGGTGGTGACCGACGTTGGCCAGCACCAGATGGCAGTTGCCCGCTATTACCGGTTCACCGGTAGCAACACCCTCGTTACCTCGGGGGGCATGGGAACGATGGGCTTCGGTCTTCCTGCCGCCCTGGGAGCCGCCACCGGCACCACTGAACGGCAGGTGATAGCCTTTATCGGTGACGGCGGCTTTCAGATGACAATCCAGGAACTGGGAACAATTATGCAGTACCACATTCCTGTGAAAATAGTTCTTCTGAATAACAGCTTCCTGGGAATGGTGCGCCAATGGCAGGAAATGTTCTTTAACAGCCGCTACGCCTCAACAGAGATGGTCAACCCCGACTTTATAACACTGGCTTCGGCTTATGGCATCCCGGGACGAAAGATAATCAATCGCGAAGAGCTGAAAGCATCTGCCGCAGAGATGCTCCGCTCAGAAGGCCCCTTCATCCTGGTGGCGGAGGTTAGCCGCATGGCAAACATCCTCCCTATGGTTGAACCGGGAGCATCAGTATCTGAAGTAACACTTACATACAACAGCAAGTCATGAAACAGGAATTTACAATATCACTCTTCAGTGAAAGTCACATTGGGATCCTCAGCAGGATTACCCTTATCCTGACACGGAGGCAGATCAACATAGAAAGCATAACCGCTTCGGAATCAGCGGTTCCGGGAGTACAGATGCTGACAATGGTTGTGCGCACCACGCCGGATATGGTGCAGAAAGTTGCCCGCCAGATAGAAAAGGTGGTTGACGTGCTCAAGGTATTCGTGCACACATCCTCCGAAATCATCTGCCAGGAGATGGCCCTCTACAAGGTTGCTACCAGGGGACTAATGTCAGGCAGTATGATAGGTGACATCGTCAGGAAACATAATGCAAGGATACTGGAAGTAAAACCCGAATACATGGTTGTGGAGAAGTGCGGCACCAGGGCTGAGATAAAGGAACTGCTCGCGTTGCTGGAGCCTTGCGGGGTGCTGCAGTTTGTCAGCTCCGGTAGGGTGGCGGTCACACGTCAGGTGAAGGAACTCAACGCATTCCTCCGCGAGATGGATGAAGCCAGGGGAACCCGCCAGGAGGCACTTGAATTTTATAACTAAACCAAACACTAACCTAACAGATATTTATTATGGCACAGATTGATTTTGGAGGAGTAGTTGAGAATGTGATAACAAGGCAGGAATTTCCACTGTCAAAAGCTCACGAGGCACTTAAGAATGAGGTTGTTGCCGTTATCGGTTATGGTGTTCAGGGACCGGCACAGGCCATGAACATGCGTGACAACGGCATTAACGTCATTGTAGGCCAGGCGCCGGAGTTCAGGGCCGACTGGGACAAAGCTGTTGCAGACGGATTTGTTCCGGGCCGGACACTGTTCACCGTTGAGGAGGCAGCTGCACGCGGCACAATCATCCAGTACCTTGTATCGGATGCCGCCCAGCGTATATTGTGGCCGGTCATCAGACCATTCCTTACTCCCGGAAAGGCCCTTTACTTCTCTCATGGCTTCTCGGTGACATACAAACAGCATACGGGTGTGATACCTCCGCCTGACATTGACGTGATTCTCTGCGCACCGAAAGGATCCGGTACCAGCGTCAGGCGCAATTTCCTTGCCGGAGCCGGTATCAACTCCAGTTTTTCAGTCTTCCAGAACCATACAGGAAGGGCTGAAGAACGGGTTATTGCACTGGGTATTGCCATTGGCTCGGGATATCTCTTTCCCACCACATTTGAGAAGGAGGTATTCAGTGACCTCACCGGCGAACGCGGCGTACTCATGGGAGCCCTTGAGGGGATAATGGAGGCGCAATACCAGGTGCTTCGCGAAAACGGTCATTCACCATCGGAAGCTTTCAACGAAACAGTGGAGGAGCTGACTCAGAGCCTGATCAGGCTTGTTGATGAGAAAGGGATGGACTGGATGTATGCC
>DHUL01000018.1:62414-71242 GCA_002409145.1 Bacteroidales bacterium UBA5235 | reverse complement strand
GGGATGGACTGGATGTATGCCAACTGCAGCGCCACGGCACAGCGCGGTGCACTCGACTGGAAACCAAGGTTCAGGGAAGCTACCCTCCCGGTCTTCAGGGATCTGTATGAAAAAGTAAGCTCGGGCGAAGAGTGCGTCAGGGTTCTGACCTCGACCGGTGCCACCGGATACAGGGAACAGCTTAATGCCGAACTGGCTGAGATGGGATCATCCGAGCTCTGGAAAGCCGGCGCTGCGGTAAGGAAACTGAGACCTGAAAACAAATAACGTCACGGCATAAATCATGGATAAAAACAAGGTAATTTTCTTTGATACCACCCTCCGCGACGGGGAACAGGTTCCGGGATGCCAGCTCAATACGGTTGAAAAGATCGAGGTGGCAAAGGCGCTCGAAGCGCTGGGTGTTGATGTAATTGAGGCAGGATTCCCGGTTTCCAGTCCGGGTGACTTCCGTTCGGTAGTTGAGATATCCAGGGCTGTCAGGGAGCCGGTTATCTGTGCACTTACACGGGCAGTGAAGAAGGATATAGAAGTGGCTGCCGAAGCGCTGCAATACGCTGAGAGAAAGAGAATCCACACCGGCATCGGCACCTCGCCATGGCACATTCAATACAAGATCAGAACCACACCGGAGGAGATAATTAAAAGGGCTGCAGATGCCGTCAGGTATGCCAGAAAATTCACCGATGACGTGGAATTCTATGCAGAAGATGCAGGCCGCAGTGACAATGAGTATCTGGCCAGGGTGATCGAGGCGGTTATCAGCGCAGGTGCCACAGTGGTCAATATACCTGATACCACAGGTTACTGCCTGCCTGAAGAGTATGGCAGCAAGATCAGGTATCTGATGGAAAATGTGTCGAACATTGATAAGGCCATCCTCTCCACTCACTGCCACAACGATCTGGGCATGGCCACCGCCAACACCGTTATGGGCCTTATCAACGGTGCACGGCAGGCAGAAGTTACAATCAACGGCATTGGTGAGAGGGCCGGCAACACCTCGCTCGAGGAGGTGGCAATGATCATTAAAAGCCATCATGACCTTAACCTCATCACCGGCATCAGGTCGAAACTTATCTTCAGCACCAGCAGGCTTGTCTCCACACTCATGAGTATGCCTGTCCAGCCCAACAAGGCCATCGTAGGGAGGAATGCCTTTGCACACTCCTCCGGCATACACCAGGACGGTGTGCTAAAAAAGCGCGAGAACTATGAGATAATTGATCCGAACGAGGTGGGAGTCAGGGAGTCGTCAATCATCCTTACCGCCCGCAGCGGCAGGGCTGCACTGAATCACAGGCTTGAGACACTGGGGATTGAACTGGGCAAGGAGGAACTCGATGAGATCTACCACCGATTCCTGATGCTTGCCGACAAAAAGAAGGAGATCAATGATGAAGACATCAGAATATTGTCGGGTGAGGTCTTCCAGGGAGAAAAGCGGTTGAAGCTTGAGTCGCTGCAGGTTCTCTGTGGTAATTCGGTAACGCCTGTGGCCACGGTGGGTATCAGGGTCAACGGGGAGGTACACACCTCAACGGCTTCGGGCAACGGGCCTATTGATGCTGCCTTTACCGCCGTAAAACACCTGATACAGGAGAACGTCCACCTGGAGGAATTCCTCATCCAGGCCATTACCAGGGGAAGCGATGACATGGGTAAGGTCCACGTACAGGTTGAACATTCGGGTAACATCTATTACGGTTTCTCCGCAAATACTGATATAGTCACCGCATCCGTTGAGGCATTCATTGATGCAATTTCAAAGATAGAGAATGAACGGAAAGATACTCTTTGACAAGATCTGGGATACCCACGTTGTCAGGTCAATAAGCGGCGGGCCGGATGTGTTGTACATTGACCGTCATTATATCCACGAGGTCACCAGCCCACAGGCCTTCAGCGGACTTCGGCAGAGGGGTGCAGGCGTTTTCCGGCCGGAGAGGACCATTGCCACTGCTGACCATAACATCCCCACCATAAACCAACACTTACCTATAGCTGATCCTGTGTCCCGGTTACAGGTGGAGACCCTGGAAGATAACTGCCGAACCTCGGGCATCACCTTTTTCGGGATGGGTGATCCGGGAAACGGCATTGTCCATGTCACCGGTCCCGGGCTGGGATACACCCTTCCGGGAATGACGATTGTCTGTGGAGACAGCCATACATCAACCCATGGAGCGTTCGGAACAATAGCATTTGGCATAGGCACCAGCGAGGTGGAAATGGTACTTGCAACGCAATGTCTGCTCCAGGCCAGGCCGAAGCAGATGAGGATCAATGTAAGCGGAAAATTGCTGGAGGGGGTTACCTCCAAGGACCTGATACTTTACATTATAGCCTCTCTCGGTACCGGAGGCGCCACTGGCTTTTTCGTCGAATATGCCGGTGAGACAGTCAGAAAGCTGAGCATGGAGTCGCGCATGACAGTCTGCAACATGAGCATCGAGATGGGAGCCCGGGGGGGACTGATAGCGCCCGATGAGGTGACCTTCAACTGGCTGGCGCAGATACCATCCGTTTCTGAAAACCTTGAATTTTCACACCTGGTTCATCAGTGGCACGCACTACAGAGTGACAGCGGAGCACACTTTGACAGGGAAGCAACCTTTGAGGCTTCCGGAATACCGCCTATGATAACGTACGGCACAAGTCCCGGTATGGGAATGGCTGTTGACGGCGTCATCCCCTATCCCGGTGAGACCGGTGTATCACCGGGGGAAAAACTCCCCTCATCATCCGGGGAAGAGCCGTCAACAGGGATGGCAGGTCACAAAGTCAACGGACCATATCTGAAATCACTTGAATATATGGGATTCAAGCCCGGCATGAAATTGCTGGGTCATCCGATCGACTATGTCTTCCTGGGTAGCTGTACTAACGGACGGATTGAAGATCTCAGACTCTTTACCGCAGCTGTTGCCGGAAAGAAAAAGGCTACCGGGGTTACTGCCCTGATAGTGCCGGGATCACAACAGGTAGCACGCCAGGCAGAACGGGAAGGACTGACAGAGACACTCCGGCTGGCCGGGTTTGAGATGAGGCAGCCTGGCTGCTCGTCATGCCTGGCTATGAATGAAGACAAGATTCCGGCCGGTAAATATGCGGTCTCCACCTCAAACCGCAACTTCGAGGGAAGACAGGGACCCGGGGCAAGAACACTGCTGGCCGGGCCACTGGTGGCAGCCGCCGCAGCGGTGACAGGAAGAATAACAGATCCCAGGGATATGGGGTGGCGATTGTAGACAAATGAGAACACTGACAATGAAAAGAAACAAATTCACAATACTTGAATCAACGGCTGTTCCCCTGCCCCTGGCAAATATTGACACTGACCAGATAATTCCTGCCCGCTTTCTGAGTGCAACCGTCAGGGAGGGGTTCGGGGAAAAGCTGTTCCGCGACTGGAGGTTTGACGGTGACGGCAACCCCATTCCCGGATTCGTGCTCAACAATCCCAGATACCGGGGTGAGATTCTCATCACCGGAAGCAACTTTGGCTGCGGTTCGAGCAGGGAGCATGCCGTCTGGGCCATCACCGGCCATGGTTTCAGGGCGGTGGTTTCTGATTCTTTTGCGGATATCTTCATGAACAACGCACTGAATAACGGACTTCTTACTGTCACAGTAACACCGGAGTTCCTGGCACAGCTCACAAACATCATAACATCCAGGCCGGATACAATTGTAAGAATAGACCTGCAGGATCAGATTATCTCTGTCCCGGAAGCGGAACTGGAGTCCGGGTTTCCGTTGAATGCCTTCAGGAAGGAGTGCCTCACAAAGGGACTTGACAACATTGATTACCTTCTCTCGATGAAGGAAGAAATCATCGCTTTCGAAAAAAGCAGGCAGAAGTGAAGGTTGAAGTACTTGATACCACCCTAAGGGATGGCGAACAGACACAGGGAGTATCCTACACGCCGTTCGAGAAGCTGCATATAGCCACCATGCTACTCCGTGATCTAAAGGCCGACCGTATTGAAGTGGCCTCAGCCAGAGTCTCGCCGGGGGAGCAGGAGGCAGTTCGCCTCATAACCTCATGGGCTGAACAAAATGGCATGAATGACAGGGTCGAAGTGCTGGGATTTGTTGACGGTGCCGGTTCACTGGATTGGATCAGGGAAGCAGGCGGAAGAGTGATAAACCTGCTTTGCAAGGGTTCACTGCGCCACCTCGAAAAACAGCTGAGAAAGACCCCGGATGAGCATATCAGTAATATCCTGGATATTGTTACCCTGGCTGAGACCAGAGGCATGGTGGTCAATATCTACCTTGAAGACTGGTCAAACGGTATGCTCTCATCACCGGGTTACGTCTTCAGGATGGTTGACGCCCTTTCCGGGAGCAGCATTAGGAGGATAATGCTTCCTGACACCCTTGGCATCCTGAATCCCGACCAGGCTTATGACTTCTGTTTGCAAATGACTGCCAGGCATCCGGAAGTCCATTTTGATTTTCATCCTCATAACGACTATGACCTCTCTGTTGCGAACATTTTTTCGGCGGTGAAGGCCGGTATAAGAGGGGTGCATACAACCGTGAACGGCCTCGGTGAAAGAGCTGGCAATGCCCCGCTCTCAAGTATTATCGCCCTGCTCAGGGATCACCTCAGGGCCGAAACAGATGTGAACGAGTATGAGATTACCAGAGTAAGCCGGATGGTGGAGAAATTCAGCGGAATAAGAATTCCTGTGAATAAGCCGGTTATCGGAGCAAATGTATTCACACAGACCTCTGGTGTGCATGCCGATGGTGACAGGAAGGGCAATCTTTACTGCAGCACTCTGAGTCCTGAAAGATTCGGAAGAAAGAGGGAATATGCCCTGGGGAAACAATCAGGAAGGGCCACTATCCGTAAAAACCTTGAGGAGTTCGGGCTTGAACTGAGCCCGGAGATGATTGCCAGGGTGGCAGAGAGAGTGATAGAGTTGGGAGACAAGAAGGAGAGTGTCACCCGCGATGACCTCCCCTTCATCATCGCCGATGTTCTGGGTGAAGACCGCTCAGGTTACAGGGTTTTTATCCGGAACTACTCTCTGAATCTAACCTGCGGCCTTAAGCCCTCGGCAAGCGTTCAGGTGGAGATTGACGGTGTCCTCCACCAGGAGACCGCCGCCGGCGACGGACAGTATGATGCCTTCATGAAGGCCCTGAGAAAGATTTATGAGTCCTTGGGAACCGGACTACCCCTGCTGACAGATTATGAGGTATCAATTCCCCCCGGAGGAAAAACCGACGCCCTCGTTGAAACAGTCATCAGATGGGACCACAATGGCAGGGAGTTCCGTACAAGGGGGCTTGATGCCGACCAGACTGAGTCGGCCATCAAAGCGACTGAAAAGATGCTTAACATCATCTGCAGCAACGAGATAAACGAGGAGTACAATAAACTAATTGAAATAGCGCATGAATTATAAGATAGCTCTTCTTCCGGGAGATGGCATAGGTCCGGAAGTAATTGAACAGGCCGTCAGAGTATTGAATGTCACCGGTGAAGTTACAGGCCTTAAATTCGCTTTCACTGAAGGGTTGGTTGGTGCCGTGGCCATAGATCATACCGGCAATCCTTTTCCCGATGAGACCCTTGACCTGTGCCGCAGGTCGGATGCCATTCTGTTCGGCGCCATTGGTCACCCTAAGTATGACAATGACCCCTCTGCAAAGGTCAGGCCGGAACAGGGACTCCTGAGGATGAGGAGTGAGCTTGGCCTTTATGCCAATATCAGGCCCGTGAGGAGCATGCCGGCGCTGGCAGGTTTGTCACCGCTGAAGGAGGAGATAGTGGCAGGAACGGATATTGTGATGATCCGTGAGCTGACGGGCGGCATTTACTTTGGCAGACCCCGCGGACGCTCTGAGGACGGACTGACGGCCTATGATACATGCACTTACAGCCGTTATGAGATTGAACGTGTGATGCATCTGGGTTGCAGGTATGCCATGCAACGCAGAAAAAAAGTGACGGTGATTGACAAGGCCAATGTTCTGGCAACATCGCGGTTATGGCGCCAGACAGCGAGGGAGATAGCCGGGGAATACCCGGAGGTTGAAATGGACTTCATTTTCGTTGATAATGCTGCAATGCAGCTTATCAGGAATCCTTCAGCTTTTGACGTTATTGTTACAGAGAATATGTTTGGAGATATTCTCTCCGACGAGGCGAGTGTGATCACCGGTTCGCTCGGGATGTTGCCGTCAGCATCAATAGGCCTGTCAGCTTCTCTCTATGAGCCTATTCACGGTTCATTCCCACAGGCAGCGGGAAAAAACATCGCAAACCCGGTGGGAACCATTCTCTCCGCGGCAATGATGCTTGACCTGAGCTTCGGCCTTGTAAAGGAAGCCGAACTGATCACAAGGGCGGTGGAAGCGACAATCATGGAGGGGGTGGTTACACAGGACCTCACCAGGGATAATCCCTCTTCAACATCTGAAATGGGAAGGAGAATCTGCGAACAACTAAGAACTATTGTGCATTAAAGTATGATTATTTATATTTGCACCTGACAACTGACAATGAACACTAACAAGATACATCACCATCATCATCATACTTGCTCTCAGGCGAGATGAAAATGGTGTGTGGTGAAAACTGAATATCATAAACCCGTCTGAGCAGATCAGGCGGGTTTTTTGTTGCTCCCTGATCTGCTCAGGCATAAAAACCGAATGCAGAATGAGCATACTGAAGATAGCAATCCAGAAAAGCGGGAGACTGAGCGATAGCTCCCGGAAACTCTTCGATGAGTGCGGGATCAGGATCAGCAATGGCGCGGGTACCCTGAAGGTTGTGGCAGACAACTTCCCTGCTGAGATACTCCTCCTCCGTGATGATGACATCCCGCAGTACGTAGAGCAACAGGTGGCCGACATAGGAATCGTAGGAAGGAACATCGTCCTCGAGGCACAGAAGGAGGTGGATATCCTTGAACAGCTTGGTTTCGGCGGATGCCGCCTCTCCCTCGCAATACCGAAGGAGGAGAATTACACCGGCCCGGACTATTTCATGAATAAAAGGGTAGCAACAAGTTATCCGTCTCTGCTCTCTGAATATTTCAGATCACGGAACATCAGGGCTGAAATAGAGGAGCTCAGCGGAAGCGTTGAGATAGCTCCGGGAATCGGACTGGCTGACGGCATATGTGACATAGTCAGTTCTGGCAGCACTCTTCTTACCAACGGATTGAAGGAGGTGGAGACAGTAATGAAGAGCCAGGCCGTCATCATAGCCAACCGGAACATCAGCGGGATAAAGAGGGAGATCCTTGAAAAGTTGCTTTTTCGCATCAGGGCGGTGAAAAATGCCAGCGAGAACAAATATATACTCCTTAACGCTCCTGAAGCAGCCGTACCTGAGATCTGTAAAATCCTTCCCGGGATGAAAAGCCCGACAGTACTGCCCCTCGCAGAGCAGGGATGGTGCAGTCTTCACTCCGTTGTCAGGGAGGATGAGTTCTGGGAGAGGATAGACCGTCTCATGGCTGCCGGCGCGGAGGGAATACTTGTAATACCCATCGAAAAAATGATAGTGTGATGAGAAAACTGTTGTACCCCGGTGCCGCAGAGCTGACTGCAACCCTGGAGCGCCCATCGGACGGCAACAGGGAGATTGACCTGAAGGTCAGGGATATCCTCTCAGCCGTAAAGAGCGGCGGAGATGCTGCTCTCAAGGCATTTTCTGAAAAGTTTGACGGTTATTCGTCCGCCTCACTGAGAGTGGAGGCTGCAGATATTGAACAGGCGGAACTTCAGGTCAGCCCGGCCATGAAAAAGGCAATCCTGTCAGCCGCATCAAACATTGAGAAATTCCATCTTGCAGGTATCGGAGCCGCAGAGGTCATTGAAACAGCACCCGGTATCCGCTGCTGGTATCGCGACGTACCCATTGAAAAGGTGGGACTGTACATCCCGGGGGGAACCGCTCCATTGTTTTCAACTGTTCTGATGCTTGGTATCCCGGCCCGGCTGGCAGGTTGCAGGGAGATTGTCATGTGCACGCCGCCAGGAAGCGATGGAAATATCAGCCCGCTGATCCTCTGGGCGGCGAAGGTTGCAGGGGTGAATGCCATCTTCCGTGCGGGCGGTGCCCAGGCAGTAGCTGCCATGGCTTACGGTACGGAATCAATACCGGCTGTATATAAGATCTTCGGCCCGGGAAACAGGTACGTTACCCGCGCCAAGGAGCTGGTTCAGCTTGAGGGCACCGCCATTGATATGCCAGCCGGGCCGAGTGAACTGATGGTCATCGCAGGCACCGGCGCCAACCCGGCGTTCGTAGCGGCTGACCTCCTCTCCCAGGCTGAACATGGCACCGACAGCCAGGTGATAATGCTCACTGACAGCCTTGTGATGATTACCCTCGTGGAGAAGGAAACTGAACGCCAACTGAAACTTCTGCCACGGAAAGATATTGCAGCAAAGTCGCTCGAAAACAGCTCCCTGATACTCCTGGAGTCAGAGCAAAAATGCCTTGAGACTGCCAATTTGTACGCACCGGAACACCTGATTATCGCCACTCCCGACCCGATGCGGGCAGCTGGAAAGGTTACGTGCGCCGGCTCGGTATTCCTTGGTAACTATAGTAGCGAGAGTACCGGCGACTATATGTCAGGACCGAATCACACCCTCCCGACCGGAGGCTTAGCCAGGAGCTTCAGCGGAGTCACCACCGCCAGCTTCATGAAGAGGATATTCTTCCAGGAGGTAACGGCAGAAGGGATCCGTGCCATCGGGCCTGATACCATATTGATGGCAGAGGCTGAGATGCTTGGAGCACATGCAGCAGCAGTGTCAGCCAGGCTTGAATACCTTGATAAAGA
>DHUL01000018.1:35483-62209 GCA_002409145.1 Bacteroidales bacterium UBA5235 | reverse complement strand
TGATAAAGATCCGCAGCAGCAGTGAAGATACTGATCTAAGACATTGATGATGAGAAGAACAGATAATCTTGTAAGGCCTAATGTGTTAAAGCTTGTCCCCTATTCATGCGCAAGGGATGAGTACGAGGGGAGCGATGGCACCTTCCTGGACGCAAACGAGAGCCCGTACGGCCCGCTAAACAGATACCCCGATCCGCGCCAGCGCGAACTGCGGCAAGCCATCAGCAGGCATAAGGGAATTCCTGCCCAAAACATCTTCCTGGGCAATGGTAGCGACGAGATCATAGACCTCTGCTTCCGCATCTTTTGTAATCCCGGAAAGGACAGGGCAATGGTATTCACCCCCACATACGGCATGTACCGAGTAGCAGCATCCGTGAACGACATTGAAGTGATAAGTATCCCCCTCAACGTGACATTCAATATTGACCTTCAGGCTGCAAGGCCATGGCTGCAGGATGAAACACTCAAACTGATATTCATCTGCTCACCCAACAATCCGACGGGCAACTGCATGGACCGCGAAACGGTTGAGACAATCATCAGGGAATTCAAAGGGATAGTGGTGATTGATGAAGCCTATGCCGACTTCAGCGGGAAACCCTCCTTTGCGAAACGTACAGGCGAATTTGACAACCTCATAGTGATGCAGACCTTCAGCAAGGCGATGGGACTGGCTGCGGCAAGAGTGGGAATGGCCTTTGCTGATATCGATATACTGAAATATTTCTTTGCCATGAAGCCACCCTACAATATAAGTACAATCAACCAGGAGGCCGCTCTGCAAAGGTTGTACGAAGCAGACATTGTAGCCAGCAGGGTACAGTCCGTTATCGCGGAACGCAACCGCCTGGTTTCACGACTCGCCGGGCTCCGGGTGGTGGAGAAAGTCTGGCCCTCCGATGCCAATTTCCTGCTGGTAAGGGTGAAAGACGCAGACTATGTGTACAATACCCTGGCTTCAGGGAAGATCATAGTCAGAAACCGCAGCCGTGAGATCCCCGGATGCATCCGGATCACCACCGGCACGGCGGAAGAAAACAACCGGCTTATCAGTGAACTTGAAAAAATCGGTATATGAAAAAGGTACTTTTTATTGACAGGGACGGCACCATCCTGAAGGAGCCGGATGATCAGCAGGTTGACAGCCTGGAAAAACTGGAGTTCATGCCGGGGGTGATAGGAGCCCTTTCGGCTATAGCCCGGGAAACCGACTTCGAACTGGTGATGGTTACAAACCAGGATGGACTGGGGACCATCGTGTACCCTGAGGAGGCATTCCTTCCCCCGCAGAAAAAGATGCTTAGCATCCTTGCCGGCGAAGGAGTAAAATTTGCAGAGATTTTTATCGACCGGTCATTTGAGTCCGACAACGCCCCCACACGCAAACCTGGTACAGCCATGCTCACCAGGTACCTTGCCGGCGGAGTTGACCTGGACTCTTCATTCGTGATCGGTGACCGCCTCACAGACATCGAATTGGCAAAAAACCTGGGCTGCCGGGCCATATTTGTAAGTAGCAGTCAGAACGGGGAGGCTTCGCTATGTACCCGCAACTGGCAGACTATAAAGCGCTTCCTGACCGGACTCCCCAGAAGGGCATCCGTTTCAAGGAAAACAAATGAGACAGATATTTCTATTGAAATTGACCTCGATGGAAGCGGGAAGAGCATAATCAGCACCGGAGTCGGCTTCTTCGACCATATGCTTGAGCAGGTTGCCAGGCATGGTGGTATCGACATAACGCTCAGGGCTTCCGGTGATCTGCATGTCGACGGGCACCACCTGGTTGAGGATACCGCTATCGTGCTCGGGCAGGCTCTTGACAATGCCCTTGGGAAAAGGAAAGGAATGGCACGGTATGGTTTTGCACTGCCAATGGATGACTCTGCCGCAGAAGTACTGATCGATCTGGGGGGAAGACCATGGCTTGAATGGAACGTGTCATTCAGGTCAGACCGGATCGGCAATCTCTCAACAGACATGTTCCGGCACTTTTTCAGATCACTCTGTGATAATGCAAAATGCAATATCCATGTCAGGGCCACAGGTGAGAATGACCATCATAAGGCAGAGGCAATCTTCAAAGCTTTTGCCCGGGCACTGGAAATGGCTGTGGCAAAAACTGGCAGCGGATATCTGCCGTCAACCAAAGGAACACTATGATAGCTATACTGAAATACAACTCCGGTAATACAATGTCAGTGCAGGTGGCCCTGCGAAGGCTGGGGCATGAGTCTGTGGTGACATCTGACCCGGAAATCCTGCGGAAGGCTGACAGGGTGATAATTCCCGGTGTGGGCGAAGCACGGTCAGCCATGAGCAGCCTCAGGGAAAGGGGCCTCGATTCGCTGATTCTTACCCTGAAACAGCCCGTGCTGGGAATATGCCTCGGACTGCAGCTGATGTGTTCCCGCTCGGAAGAAAATAATACCGAATGTCTCGGCATCTTTGACACCATTGTCAGAAGGTTCCCTTCTGATGAAAGGGTGCCACACATGGGCTGGAATAATTTTAAGAGCCTCTCCTGTGCCCCGCTGCTGAAGGGTCTCAAGAAGGACGATGACCTCTATTACGTACACAGCTACTATGCTGATCCAGTGGATGATACAACAGCTGTTTGCAATTACATCCTCCCCTTTTCAGCGGCGATGCAGCGTAATAACTTCTATGCGGTACAGTTCCACCCGGAAAAATCTGCGGAGGCAGGGGCGCAGCTGCTTAAAAACTTCCTTGAACTATGAGAATTATTGCTGCTATGGACATCATTGACGGTCAATGCGTCAGGCTGACGCAGGGTGACTTCAGGCGGAAAACACTCTACCGTGCTGATCCCGTTGAACTTGCAAAAGAGATGGAGGATAATGGCATCAGGTACCTCCATCTGGTTGATCTCGACGGCGCCCGTACCGGGAGTGTAAAAAACTATAAGGTGCTTGAAGGAATCGCCTCCGCCACCGGTCTGAAAACTGATTTCAGCGGAGGTATACGAACAGAAGAGGATGTCTGCCTTGCATTCGGATGCGGCGCATTGCAGGTAACCATCGGAAGTATTGCAGTCAGCCGTCCTGACCTGCTCAAACAATGGCTCGATCAGTACGGACCTGACAAAATAATCCTTGGGGCTGATTTCAGGGAACGAAAGGTAGCCACAGGAGGCTGGCAGCAGACATCGGAGAGAGACATTGCTGATTTCCTCCGGGAATACAGCTCAGCAGGTATCAGGTATGCCCTCTGCACTGATATTTCAAAAGATGGAATGCTGACCGGGGTCTCCGTGGATATCTACCGTGAACTGACAGCTATGGAAGGACTCTCGGTGATTTCCAGCGGTGGCATTGCAACTGCAAATGATCTGAGGGTGTTGCGTGATGCCGGTTGCGAGGGAGCCGTAATTGGCAAGGCCCTTCTCGAGGGAAGATTAACATACAACGAAATTGCTGAAATATGCTGAAAAAACGAATCATACCATGCCTTGACATAAAGAACGGGCGGACGGTCAAGGGGATCAGTTTCGTCAACCTTCGTGATGCAGGTGACCCTGTTGAGTTGGCACGTGCCTATGCAGAACAGTCGGCCGACGAGCTGGTTTTTCTGGATATATCTGCGACGGATGAAGGGCGGAAGACCTTTACACCGCTGGTAAAGAAGATTGCAGAGGCAATAAACATCCCTTTCACAGTGGGTGGCGGCATCAGTACAAGGGAAGATGTTTCAATGCTGATCAGCTCAGGAGCCGATAAGGTTTCCGTCAACACTGCCGCAATACTTAATCCCTCCCTCATCACCGGACTGGCAGATGAGTTCGGCAGCCAGTGCGTTGTTGTCGCCATTGACGCCAGACTTGTTGATGGAAGATGGGTGGTCTGCACCCACGGTGGAAAGCGCATAACCACACTTTCTGCGGTCACCTGGGCCCATGAGGCGGAAAGACTTGGTGCGGGAGAGATCCTCCTTACCTCCGTCAACCGTGACGGAACCGGCGAGGGATTCTCACTTGACATTACCTCGGCAGTGTGTAATAGCGTCAATATACCGGTGATCGCCTCAGGCGGTGCAGGGTCACCTGAACACTTCAGGGAAGTGTTTGCAGAAACCGGCTGTACGGCTGCGCTGGCCGCAACACTCTTTCACTACGGGATAATAAGAATTCCTGACCTTAAAAAATATCTTTCAGAAAATAATATAGAAACAAGATGCTGAACATTGACTACAACAAGGGTAACGGGCTGGTACCCGCAGTGATACAGGATAACGTCACTCTGCAGGTCCTTATGGTGGGCTACATGAATGAAGAGGCTTATCTCAAGACGGTAAACGAGGGTATAGTTACATTTTACAGCAGGAGCCGGAAATCACTCTGGACCAAGGGTGGAACATCGGGCAATTACCTCAGTGTGGTTTCAATAGAAACCGACTGCGACAGTGATGCAATACTTATTAAGGTCGAACCGGCCGGCCCTGTTTGTCACACCGGAACATGGTCATGCTTCGGGGAACCTAAATCCGGAGGTTTCATCTACAGGCTGGAAGAAATCATCAACAGCAGGATCGTGGAGGGAAGCCCCGGATCTTATACCTGCAGGCTTTTCAATGAGGGAACAGGGAGAATGGCACAGAAAGTAGGTGAGGAAGCAGTGGAGCTGGTTATCGAAGCTATGGGTGAAAATGACGGCCTTTTTAAGAACGAAGCAGCAGACCTCATTTATCACCTTCTTGTTCTGCTCAGGGCAAAATCGGTAAATCTCTCTGAGATTGAGGAAGTCCTGCTCGCAAGACATAAACAGGTTTGAAAGTTTTTTTCGGGATATGCTATAAAAAATCTCCCATTAATAGGTTTTAACTGAAAATAATCACTATGTTTGTATCAATGAAAGCAATGGGGTTATACATTTGGCGCTGGCGCAGCTCATAGGATGAAGCTGTGAATCACGCCGTTATGTAACCCGTATAAGATAAATGTACAAAGAGGCACGCTGATCACAGCGTGCTTCTTGTTTTTATAACCTTCTTAAACAATCACTGAAATGGAAAAGATTACGAAAATTCTGCTGACTGAAAAAGAAATGCCTCGCCAATGGTATAACATCATTGCAGACATGCCCAACAAACCGATGCCACCGCTTAACCCTGCCACGGGAAAACCAGTTGGTCCGGAAGACCTGTCTGTTATCTTCCCGATGGAACTGATAAAACAGGAAGTATCAACTGAGAGATACATTGATATCCCTGATGAGGTTGCTGATCTCTATCGCACATTCCGCCCATCGCCACTGTTTCGTGCTCGTAGCCTGGAGAAAGCCCTGGGGACAAAGAGCAGGATCTATTACAAGTACGAAGGTGGCAACTACTCAGGCTCGCACAAAGCCAATACTGCCATCCCGCAGGCCTACTACAACAAGCAGGAGGGTGTGCGCCGTATCACCACCGAGACAGGAGCAGGTCAGTGGGGAAGCGCCATGAGCTTCGCCTGCAACCACTTCGGGCTCGAATTGCTGGTTTTCATGGTAAGGGTCAGCTATAACCAGAAACCGGGGCGCAAGCTGATGATGAGCGCCTACAACGCAAAGGTGGTACCCTCGCCCAGCACAATGACCTCTGCAGGGAGGAATGTACTTGAGAAAAATCCCGATTCTCCGGGCAGCCTGGGAATAGCCATTTCCGAAGCCATGGAGATAGCAGCACAGGATCCCTACACGAAGTATTCACTTGGCAGTGTGCTCAACCACGTTATCCTTCACCAGACAATCATAGGCCAGGAGGCGATGATACAGCTTGAAAAAGCAGGTGACTATCCGGATGTGGTTATCGGTTGCTTCGGAGGGGGGTCAAATTTTTCAGGAATTGCCTTTCCCTTCCTCAGGGAGAACCTCGTCAATGGCAAAAAAACAAGGATGGTGGCGGTGGAACCGGCATCATGCCCCAAACTCACAAAAGGTAAATTCACATACGATTTCGGTGACCAGTCGGGTATGACACCGCTGCTGCCCATGTACACCCTCGGACATAACTTCATCCCGGATAAGATTCATGCAGGAGGGTTACGGTATCACGGGGCCGGTGTGCTGGTCAGCCAGTTGCGCAATGACGGTCTGATTGAGGCAAAAGCCAAGCTCCAGCGTGAGTGTTTCGAGGGAGCTATCCTGTTTGCCCGTGCAGAAGGAATACTGCCTGCTCCGGAGTCATCCTATGCCATCGCCGGGGCGCTTGATGAGGCCAGGAGAGCCGACCTGGAGGGAGTTTCGAAAACCATCCTCTTCAACCTCAGCGGTCATGGTCATTTTGACATCTCCGCCTATGAGAAATACTTTGAGGGTAACCTCCCCGATCACGAGACCACGGCAGAGGAGATCAGCCAGTCACTGCTGAATTCATCTGTCCCGGTTAGCATTGACTAACCGATAACCGATAACTGATAACCGATAACCAAGAAGAAAGGAGCCTGACGCTCCTTTCTTCTTTCAATCTGATATGGAGTTTAATAAATGGTTAACTGCACTTTGATGTACCGCAGTCAGTACAGATCAGGCAACCCTCCTGATAGACCAGGTTAGTTGAGTTGCAGTGCTCGCACTTGCCTTTCGCCTTTGTGCCGTTGGGTATATAACGTTTCAGTGAGCGCTCCACTCCGTTCTTCCAGGTGTTTATTGACTCACTGTCGAGTCTCATGGATGAGACAAGTTCAACTACGTCCTTTGCCGGCATTCCGTACCGCAGCACTCCCGAAATGAGGCGTGCATAGTTCCAGAACTCGGGCTTGAACATATGTGAAAGCCCTCCGAGGGTGTTTTTGTAACCGTACTTGTCAGTGTACTGGAAGTCGTAGCGTGAGTTCCCGGCGTCATCCTTATTCTTGATGATCTTTCCCTTGATTATGCTTTTAGGAATCGGGAACATCTCGTCATCCTGGAGGCCTGTGAAGATCTCGTACGGAACGCCGTCCTTCAGTCCCACGAAGGCAATCCATTTCTCCTCATTATTCTGGAAGCGGATGACGTCGGCATCAAGTACTTTGGGTCTGATGGGTGACCATTCGTTCTTCTTCTCCTCGCTGCTGCTGGAGACAAGCACTCCTGCCCTTGAACCGTCACGGTAAACGGTTGCTCCCTTGCATCCCTCCTTCCATGCGGTCAGATAGAGTTCAGATACCAGTTCTTCCTTCACCTCGGCAGGGAGGTTGATGGTGACGCTTATTGAGTGGTCTACCCATTTCTGTATGGCTCCCTGCATTCTCACCTTTGCTACCCAGTCGACGTCATTGGCTGTAGCCCTGTAGTATGGTGAGACAGCGACGATGTCATTGATCTGTGTTTCTGACAAATCCTTCACCTCCTCATAGTTATAGCCATTAACCTTCATCCAGTCGATGAACTTGTGGTGGAAGACCGTGAACTCCTCCCAGTGGTCTCCTACCTCGTCAATGAAGGTCACCTTCACATCCTTGTCATTTGGGTTAACCTTGCGACGACGCTTGTAGAAGGGCATGAACACCGGTTCAATGCCCGAGGTGGTCTGGCTCATCAGGCTTGTGGATCCTGTCGGGGCGATGGTCAGCAGGGCGATGTTGCGCCTGCCGGTTTTTTCCATTTCAGCAACCATCTCAGGATCTGCTTCGCGCATGCGACTGATGAAGGGATTATTCTTTTCCCTCCCGGCGCTGTAGATAGGGAATGCCCCTCTCTCAACTGCCATTACCGTTGATGCCCTGTAGGCTTCGATGGCCAGTGTACGATGCACATTCACGGAAAATTCGGTAGCCTCATCAGTCCCGTAACGGAGACCAAGTGCGGCAAGCATGTCGCCTTCGGCCGTGATGCCGATACCGGTACGCCTGCCTTCACCGGTCTTGTGCCTTATGTTTTCCCACATGTTACGCTCCACCCTCTTGAGCTCATCGTCCTCCGGATCAGCTTCTATCTTCGCAATGATGGCATCAATCTTCTCCTGTTCGAGGTCGATGATATCATCCATTATCCTCTGTGAGAGATGCACGTGCTGGCGGAAGAGATCGTAGTCAAATTTTGCCTTCGGTGTGAAGGGATCCTTCACATAGCTGAAGAGGTTGATAGCGATGAGTCTGCAGCTGTCATACGGACAGAGAGGGATCTCACCGCAAGGATTGGTTGAAACGGTCTCATAACCGAGATCTGCATAACAGTCGGGAACGCTCTCGTTCCTGATGGTATCCCAGAACAGTACTCCCGGTTCGGCTGACTTCCACGCATTGTGGACAATCTTGTTCCAGAGCTTGCGGGCATCTATATCCTTGACATACTTCGGATTATCCGATTTGATGGGGTATTGCTGCCGGAAGCTTTTGCCATCGATCACCGCCTGCATGAAGTCATTGGTAATCTTCACCGAGACGTTTGCGCCGGTGACCTTTCCGGCCTCCAGCTTTGCATCAATGAAGCTCTCGGCATCAGGGTGCTTGATTGAGATGGAGAGCATGAGCGCGCCGCGGCGGCCGTCCTGGGCCACCTCGCGGGTTGAGTTTGAATAGCGCTCCATGAAAGGGACCACACCTGTTGAGGTGAGTGCGCTGTTAAGCACCGGTGAGCCCTTTGGGCGTATGTGCGAGAGGTCATGTCCCACGCCGCCGCGGCGCTTCATCAGCTGCACCTGCTCCTGGTCAATCTTCATGATGCCGCCGTATGAGTCGGAGTCACCCTTGTTACCAATCACGAAACAGTTCGAGAGGGAGGCAATCTGGAAATCGTTGCCTATGCCGGTCATCGGTCCTCCCTGAGGGATGATGTACCTGAAGTCTTTGAATGCCTCATAGATGACATCAACCGGAACGGGATTTGGGTATTTCATCTCAATCCGGTGAACTTCGGAGGCAAGACGCATATGCATGTCATCGGGCGTCTTTTCATAGAGGTTGCCGAACGAGTCCTTGAGAGCATACTTGCTTGCCCACACCTTCGCCGCCAGGTCATCACCGCCGAAGTACTGACGGGTAGCCATTATAGCTTCCTCATAGGTGAATGTCCTTTTTGAGCCTTCACCCCGGGTCTTGCCTGGCTTACCCATCACCGGCTCCTCCTTTATACTTTTCTTCTCCTCTTTTTTTACCATTTCCTTTTCATTAGAGGCGACGGCAGCCGAATGGACAACAGAATCTCCCATTGATAGTTAAAAAATCTTAAAGTTTGTAAATAAGTTAGTTAGTCTACCTTCCGTAAAAATGAACGGGTTTTGCTAAAGTAGGCAAGCATGAAACAGAAGGCAAGAAGAAAAGTTTTCTTTTATCAACATACATATTAACTTTTATGAACTTTGCGGATGCTATCTGTCCATGTCCCGCAAACTGCTCTTCATGCCCGCCAACCTGACCTCCGGCCATGTATCACCCCCGGCAAGCGGATAAAAAAGAAAGCTGCCCCGGTTTGAGGCAGCCTCTTTTATTATCTGTCACAAAGATGTGTATTTCTTACTTCGCCGCACTTACGTGGCTGAAATAAATGCCATTTGAAAGCTGAGCTACTCCGGAATAAACGCCCCTCGTTGCAATAACCGTCAGTTGGTCTCCCACTTCAATCCCTTTGTCAGCCAACAAGTTTTTCCTGGCATCGCCGGTTGCACCCCAACCCGGATAACATCCATACAGGTAAATCACACTCTCACCGTCTTTCAGGTTAAGATTGCCGTATGTCGCATTGACAATCTCTGTAATTTCGCCGGTTACCATAAAGTATGTATTGGCATCTACAGGTTTATCCAGCACCTCTGCAATGGTTGCCGTTGTTACAGGAATAAAGCTTTCCAGAACTGCACCACCAACTTGTGGAGATTCATTATATGCAGCGCGTGTTCCGACAATTGTAATAATGTCACCTACTTTCAGGCCTTTTGTGGCAAAATCAACAATTTTATAAACATATACTGTACCGGAGAAATCTCTTATGTTTAATTTACCGGTTGTAGCATCGGAAATATCGGTAATAACACCTGTCAAACGATATTGCTGTGCAGTGCTGACTTCAGCCGCAAGAAACTCGGCAATAGATGCATTTATAATCGCTCCTTTTTGGGTAAGTTTTGTTTGTGAAGTATAGTCTTTAGTCCCGTCAGTGGTATGGAATGTGATTGTGGTTCCGCGGTCTCCGCCTGTATTGGCATCGGCTTTGAAAGTCACAACAGCATACGTTCCTTCCGATTGAATGGAGGAAATTGACAACCATGATTCGGCATCTTCAGGAATTTCTACCGATACTCCTTGTCCTTTACATGTAAGGTATGAAATAAATTCACCACCTTCAACCGGAAGTACTGCGTTTTCAACAGAATCAACTTTAATCAGTGATTTATTGATTTTGATAACTGTAACATTTACCAACTCCACAACTCCATTGTAGGTAGTTTTTGGTCCCTGAACAGTTACTTCATCACCCACTTCAAGTCCTAGACTTAAAAAGTTTTTCTCAGCGCCCTTCGCATCAAGAGTACCATAGATATATATTTCACCAGTTGCGTCCTTTAAATACCAGTTACCGTAAGTTGTGTTGGCTATTGCCGTACAAACCCCGGTTACCTTATAGGTCTTGTCGTTTGGTCCGGCAATCACATCCGCACAGGTGGCAGTTGCAACTGTTGCCAGGCCCTGGATGACGTTTATTCTCTGAGTTTTGTCTCCACATTTAATTTTCACCTCTCCGTTGCGACCATCCAGGGTAGATGTAGCTGAAAACGTAAGCGTTGATTCACCGGCACTGCCAGAGGATGAAGAGATAGTCAGCCATTGTAAACTGTTCTCTACTGTCCAGCTATCAGTAGCTGTTACGGTAATGGATGCAGAGCCACCCGCTACCGGGATAGCCACGTAAGACTGCGATACCTGAATTTCATCAAGCAACGTCGCGGAGAATTCATCGTCACAGCTTACCATCAGGGCAACTGCCGCGATGAATATTGGGAAAAAGTATTTCAATTTCATATTGCCTGTACTTTTTATTAGTTGAAAATATATTTGACGCCTATTAAAGCATACCAGCACTGACCCAATGAGTAGCTTGGTGTGAATGTTTTGGTATTACCGTTGATTGAAGAGGGTGTGGAGAATGTAGCCACACCTTCAGCATCCACACCTTCATATTTGAGGATACGAGCTTCTGAACCGATTACCGGATTCAGATATTTGGCGACGCCCCATTCAGAGTTAAACAAGTTCAACACGTTTTTGAGATCGAGGCTAAGTTGCAGCCTATGTACGTCTTTGCCCGCATTAAGAACAAAATCGTGTTTGTAGCCGAAGTCAATGCGATGAACCCAGGGAGAGTAAACGCTATAGGGCTCTGCATATTCCCCCTGGTGATTTTTCAAATAACTGTTGGCATGAACATAGTCCATAAAGCGGGTCTTGTCGTCTGTTGAAACAAACCGGAAAAGATTGCTTTCAACATCAGCGTCGGTGGGAATATAGATTGCATCGTAGTTGTAACCGTCACTGTTGATATCGTTAACCATCATGTATGAGTAGTTTGCTCCACCAAGCCATGCTTCATAGATAAGGCTATAGTGATTACCGCTGTTGTCGCGGGCAGTAAGCGAAGTCACCAGACGATCGGGTGTGTTGTATTGGGAATTGTGCAATCTGATGAAGTTGGGACCTTCCACCGTGGGTACGTATGTAAATGCAGATTCTGCAGCCGATCCGGGCATACCGGTCACATCTTTGGCAACCGTGTGTGCATAGGCAGCCATCAAATTGAGCCATTTTGCCGGTTGAGCATTGACAGTAATGTTGCCTGACCAGCCATAACCGAGGCTTGTGTTTTCCAGCACAAAGGCTTTTGTGTTGGTACGATAACCGGCAGGATAAACCGGACGATCGTCAACACCGTTAAAACGGGCGAAACCACCAACATTTGGAATACTCCAGTCAGAAATAGAAACACCGTTGATTGTTTTGTTGTAAATTCCTTCTACCGTTACCGATAATGGGAAAGATGTTTTGAATTCATAATCAACGGCAAGTGATGTTTTCCATACCTGTGGCATTTTGAAATTCGGATCTACACCGTTAACAGCAGAAGGAACTGTCCCATCTTCGGGAGAAATAGTTGAAGGATATCCCAATGATGTTAACTTGGCATAAAGTGCAGCAATATTGGCGTTTCCGTCAGCATCAGTTACAAGACCGCCGGCGAATTCATCCATTGTGAAACCTTTTTTTGCAGCGTTCGCTGCATTTATCTGTGCCTGATACTGTACCATCCCACCGTTGGTAGGCATATTGGTGAAGAATACAAGCGGTAAATTACCCGCGAAAAGACCGGTACCTCCACGAACTTTCAGACTCTTATCGCCAAATGTATCCCACACAAAACCTATGCGTGGAGAGAATATGAGATTTGCTGTAGGCCATTTTCCCGTATCGATATGACGACCATCATAGTCAAGGTCGTAAATAGCTTTGTTTGTCATCAAATCATTATTATCGAAGAAAAGCCCATCGATACGAAGTCCATACGAAAGTTTGAAATTTGAAGCAACGCTCCAATCATCTTGCCCGTAAACTCCAATTTTGTTTGTTCTTATGCGAGCTGCAGGATTGCTCTCACCATCATAACCAAAAGTCAGGTTTACAACTTCAGGCGTTCCTTCGTTTAAGAAGTCGTCAAGACTTGAGTAGCGATAGTATCCTGTACCATTACGCATATAAGCATTATCTGCCATCTTATATTCGTAGGCTATTCCACCTATGATTTTATGATTGCCTAAATAGCGTGTCAGTTCGTCTTTGATATTCAAAACGTTGTTGTGAACAGCATTGTTCCATGTAAAAAGTTCATATCCCAAAGACATATAGGCTTGTCCGTCTTTCAAAATATCGATGAACGGGAATTCATCGGAAGTTGATCCGCGGAGATCGTCAAGTTTTGAGAATGTTGCCAAAAACTGGTTGGATACATTATCAGACAAACGGCTGTTTAAGTCAAAAGAGAATGAATGAACAAGATTGTTCATGGAATACATCGAGTTTGCAAATGACATTGAGGCTTGTGACATTCTTGCCTCGGACATACGGGTACCTCCGTCCATAGATGAAGCATTTGGAGAGCTCCAGTAAAGGTTTTTTGTGTAGTTATAACGTAAGGCCAGACGATGTTTGTCTGTGATATTCCAATCCAAACGCGCAAGAAGTTTGTAATTGTTTTCATCAGCAGGGAAATTTGTAAACGATCCCGTTTCATATCCATACTTACTTCTAACATAATCAGAAACTGTCTGAAGATCGCTCAGAGTTGTGCGGGAAATATAATTGTCGGCATCAGCTACACCATCCTCTGAAGCTCTCCAACGATTGACAATTGTTGGTGTTTTAGCCATTTCACCGTTTACAAATAAGAACAACTTGTTTTTGACAATAGGCCCACCAAAAGTAAAACCATAAGATGTATTGCGGTCAACATCACGCGCACCTGCGATTTGCTTACCATTAACAGCATCACCGCGCATGTTTTCATTTCTGTGATAAGTATAGAGACTGCCTTTAAAGGTATTGGTACCGGATTTTGTAATAGCGTTTATACCACCGCCTATAAAGTTAGTCTGACGAACATCATACGGAGCGATCACAACCTGTAATTCTTCGATAGATTCAATAGAAATTGGGTTGCCTCCACCGGGCAGAGCAGAACTCAAACCGAAGTTGTTGTTGAAATTCGCTCCATCCACTGTAAAGTTTGCCGTACGACCATCTGTGCCTGCAAAGCTCATACCATTCCCTCCGTAAGGTGAAAGGCGGGTAACATCAATAATACTGCGGCTTACCGTAGGCAGATTAGCTATCTGGGTATTTGTGATATTCGTCACTGCACCGGTTTTCGTTGTATTGAATCTTGATGTCGCGTAACCAATCACGGTAACCTCTGTCATCTCGGTCATTGTTGATTCCATGGTCGAGTTCAGGGTTGTGTTTTCTCCGAGCGCCAGGGTAATCTCAGTGTAACTCTGGGTTTTGTAGCCGATGAAAGTTATATTGACCGTATAGGGGCCTCCGGGACGCATGCCCTGGATTGAATACGAACCCTGGGTATTTGCCGTGGCACCATAAAGGGTACCGGAAGGCACGTGGGTTGCAATTATCGTGGCACCCGGCAACGGCTGACCGTCGGTCTCCGTAATCTTGCCACTGAGAGTTGAAGTTGTCACCTGACCCATAAGGGTGGCAGACCCGATAACCAGGGACAACAGCATGAGGGTAAATTTTAGTTTTCGCATAGTTGAGTAAGTTATGAAAGTTATGGTAGTTGTTATTACTTTAATAAAGTAATTGATATTCAATTGATTCAGATTATACCGCTATTCTTCTCGGGCAGAGGTTTAAATTACATTTACGGGCACAATTAGTCAGAATTGTCATTTTGTAATTATTAACAACTTTTTAACGCTTTTTCAATAAGTTTTCAGTGCCCTGATTTGCAAATATTTCATTATATACCTCATCCGTAGATCCTTTATTTTCAGATATATACGAAGCGCATGCCTTGCCCGCTGCAGTAAGTGCAGCCGGATCAGCGAGATACTTTTCAACAGCCGCAGAAAATGTTTCAAAATCGGTGAACGAAACGGCTCCTCCCCTCTCAATAAGTTGTATTGCCTCACGGAACCTTATGTGGTTCGGGCCGAAGAGGACCGGTATGCCCCAGCATGCAGGCTCAAGTATGTTGTGTATTCCCCTTCCGAACCCTCCGCCCACGGCAGCTATTGAAGCATAGCGATAGACCGATGACAGCATGCCGATATTGTCAATTATCATTACCCTGCAATCACTGTTATTCTCACCAAACCGGGAATAGCGGATGGTTCCGGGCACAAGCCTCTTCTCTATGCGTCCCAGGTGAGCCTCGTCTATCTCATGCGGAGCGATGATCCATTTCATTGCACCGCTGTTTTCATTTATATACCTGGCAATTATCTCTTCATCTTCATCCCAGCTTGAGCCTGCAACGAAAAGAGACTCACCGCCCCGGAATTTTTCAATTACCGGAAGGTCCTTCGCTTCAGCGGCAATCTGACCAACCCTGTCAAAACGTGTGTCACCGGTCACTCTGTAATGGTGGTATCCTATACTTTCAAGAAGCCGGCCCGACTGCTCATCCTGGAGGAATATCCGGTTGAACACCAGAAACACACCTCTTGCGAAGCGACCGTACCATCTGAAGAAATAATGGTCAGGCCTGAAGATTCCGGAGACCAGATAGGTTGGTATGTTTCTCTTCTTCAGCTCGTTAAGATAATTGTACCAGAACTCATACTTGATAAACAACGCCAGATCAGGTCTTATATGGTCAAGGAAAAACCTGACATTGGCAGGCATATCCGTGGGGAGGTACATGACCGTGTCAGCCCCTTTGTAATCCTTCCTGACCTCGTATCCCGAGGGAGAGAAGAAGGTGATAACCACCTTCCATTCGGGGTGCTCCGACTTTATCTTTTCAATAACAGGTCTTCCCTGTTCAAACTCACCCAGTGATGCACAGTGCACCCATGCCACTTTCCCTTCTCCCCTGTTGAAAGAACTCAGCCGGCCTCTCCATCCCCGCCTGCCTCTCACCCATCTCCGGGCCTTATTGCTGAAGATCGAAGTCACACCTGCAATGGCAGAGTAAAGCGCGATGAGGCCGGTATAGATGGTTTTCATTTCCCGATTTTGGCGCCCCAAAGGTAATAAACTCATACTTTTGTATGAATTAAATTTTGTTGCAATGGTACGCCTGGTAGCCCTGTTCATATCGGTTGTGCTGCAGATAGTGGCTGCAGGCATAGCCATAAGGTTCATGAAGATAACACGTTACCGCCTCTCATGGATCCTTCTTTCAACATCGTTTGTACTGATGGCAGTGCGCACCCTCATCCAGCTTATCGAGTATTTCCAGGGCAAACCCTCATTTGAGCTGATGATGGTTGACGAGTGGATGAATGTGCTTATCTCCGTGATGATAATAACGGGCGTAGTGCTTATCAGGGAGATCTTTTATTCACTGAAACGGGCGGAGATTGACAGGTCAAGATCTGACAGGAGGCTTCTGAACGCCGTCATCAATACCGAAGAGACTGAAAAAAAACGGTTTGCTAAGGACCTGCACGACGGGCTGGGTCCACTGCTCTCAACCGTAAAGATGTCACTCTCAGCCCTTAACAACAGGGTCACCGACCCGGTGGGAAAGGAAATTCTTCAAAACACGAACCATGTCGTCAATGAGGCCCTGAATACCATCAAGGAGATCTCCAACAACATGAGTCCTCATGTCCTGACTAACCTGGGGGTGGCAAGCGCCATCAGCGCCTTCGCAGCAAAGGTGAACATGATGCGCGGAATACTGATAGACTTCCGGACAAATATGGAGGGAGAGAGGTTTGATACTGACAAGGAGGTGGTTATTTACCGTGCTGCATGTGAGTTTATCAACAACGGCATGAAGCACTCCGGCGCCTCCAGGATTGAAATAGAACTTCGCCGCCACCAAAAAATAATTACCTTGCAGTATCTTGACAACGGCCGCGGATTCGACATGGAGAAGCTGTCATCCGAAGGGGCAGCAGGAATGGGAATACCGAATATCGAAACACGTGTGAGGTCGGTTGACGGGGTCTTTGTCATTGAAAGCGCACGCGGCAAGGGAACGAGTGCGCTGATAAGGGTGGACCAGTGATATTTGCGATTTGCGATGTGCGATTTGCGATTTGTGATTTGTGATTTTCCCCGTAGGGGATAAAGAATTGTAGATGCAAGGATTGCGAATAACGACTTTCCCCGTAGGGGATAAAGAATTGTAGAAGAATAACATATATAACCTTCCCCATAGGGGATAAAGCATTGTATGGAAAAAATCAGAATAGCTCTCGCAGATGACCACCAGCTCTTCCGTAACGGACTGAAAATCCTTCTCGGCGGCTATCCCGAATTCGAGGTGGTGGCAGAGGCATCAAACGGCGCCGAGCTGCTGAAGATGCTTGAAAACTGCCCCGCTGATATCGTCCTGATGGATATAAGCATGCCCGAGATGGACGGGGTGGAAGCCACATCGCGCATATCACGCCAGATTCCGGCGGCATGCGTGATCGCATTGTCAATGTACGGGGAGGAAGAGTATTATTACAGGATGGTTGACGCCGGAGCGAAGGGATTCATACTGAAGGACTCCGACATCTCAGACGTTCATGATGCCATCATTGCGGTACACCGCGGAGGCAACTACTTCTCGCAGGAGCTCCTTTACCATGTCATCAGGCGTATCAAGAACAGGGAGCATGAGGAGAAGAACTCCAGTCTCTCCAGGCGCGAAAAGGAGATCCTCCTCAAGATCTGCGAAGGACTATCCAACCACGAGATTGCTGACGCACTGTTTATCAGCAAGCGGACCGTAGACAAGCACAGGGCCAACCTGCTTGCCAAGACAGGTTCCAAAAACACCGCCAGCCTGATCCTCTATGCAATAAAGAACAGACTGATAGAGGTCTGAGATGAGTGACACCAAAGGACTGGGACCCGCTGGTGAAGAGATTGCTGCAGCATACCTTGCAGGGAAGGGCTATTCGATCCGCCACAGAAACTGGCGCTCGGGACGCACGGAAATTGACATAATAGCTGAAAACAACTGCTTCATTGTATTCGCCGAAGTAAAGACAAGGTCTTCCGGTTATTGGGTGCACCCCTCCGAGGCGGTCAACGTACCCAAACAGAGAACAATCATCTTTGCGGCATCCAATTATATAGATACATACGGTATAACCAGGGAGGCCAGGTTCGATATCATTACTGTCATCATCAGCGAAGCCGGCCATGAGATAGACCACATTGAGGGCGCCTACTATCCCACAATGTGATCTTCCAACGCCTGTGCTGTTGTTCAAAAACATTTCCCTTGTGAATTTTATTATATATTTTTGGGTCCTCCTGAAATATATAAACCAAAATCCGATACATATGAAAAAGACCCTTTTGATCCTCTTTGCAATGGTTATTGCCGCCATGCCGACGCACGCCCAGAAGAGCAGGAAACAAGCTGCTCCAGAGCCTGAAGGATACAAATTCACCACCATCGTCTCACTGCCAGCCTCACCGGTGAAGAACCAGTCGGCTACCGGAACATGCTGGTGCTTTGCTACCACATCATTCATGGAATCTGAGCTTCTGCGCATGGGCAAGGGCGAATATGACCTCTCAGAGATGTTCGTGGTAAGGAAAACATATGAGAACAGGATACTTGACAACTACCTTCGCCAGGGAAAAGGCAATCTGGGTGAGGGGAGCCTGTCACCCTCATGGTTAAGGGTTTTCATCGAAGACGGAATAGTCCCCCAGGAAGCATATACAGGCATCAGCTATGATTCCCCGGTACATAATCACCGTGAGCTGCAGTCATACGTCGATGCGGTTAGTGCTGTTCCGGTAAAGATGAAACGCCTCAGCAAGGAGTCGAATGAAGTAACCGGAGCCATCCTCGACATCTATATGGGAGAGGTACCTTCCACCTTCACCTACAAGGGCCAGAGTTATACTCCGAAAACATTTGCTGCCAGCCTGGGACTGAACATGGATGATTATGTACATATTACCTCATTCTCACATTTTCCTTTCTATACCGAAGGACTCTTAGAAGTGCCCGACAACTGGGAGATGAACCGTTTCCACAATGTACCCCTGGATGAACTGATCACGATCATGGATTATGCACTCAACAACGGTTATACGGTTAACTGGGACGGCGACGTGAGCGAAAGGGGCTTCTCCCATGCCAATGGTGTGGCCATCAACCCGGACTTCACCAGGATGGATCCCTCAGCCAGCACTGACAGGGCCCGTTTTGAGGCAGCTCAGGGTGGCGTCTATGCCAATCTTGCAATGTTTGAAAAACCGGGTCCCGAAATTAATGTCACCCAGGAAGTCCGCCAGAAGGGATATGAGACTTTCGTAACTTCTGATGACCACCTGATGCACGTCACCGGAATGGTGAAGGACCAGAACGGCACGAAGTACTACATCACTAAGAATTCATGGGGTACCGACAGGAACCCCCATGGCGGTTACCTGAACATGTCAGAGAGCTATGTGAGGGCCAAGACGGTCTTCATCATGGTTCATAAGAACGCCATCCCTGCCGACATCAAAGCAAAACTGGGAATCTGATAATAAAAGAGGCATTAGGCAAGAGTGTTGACAATTCATCAGGTAATTGTATGATTAGCAGCAACTTCACTACTGCCTATTGCCTATTGCCTACTGCCTGTATTCAGCTTACCAGCAGATTGCATCCCCGTATATCAGCCTCATCAAACCGGCCCTGAACCTCAAAGAGTCCGCCCTGGTGCATCCGGCCCAGGTCAGCAGTGGCAATAAATGAACATGACCAGAGGTTTGCAAGGTCAATGACACTGATGCCGCCGGCTGCTCCGGCTTCGGAAGAATGTGACATCGGGTCATGGCTGTCACGTATCAGCACCTTCATCCAGGGTGGGGTACGGAACAGTCCGCCTCCCTGTGAATAGGCCTGGCTGAGCAGTTCGGTCATCCCATATTCCGAGTGTACTGAGCTGACACCGAAGGCTTTCATAATTATTTCATGTACCTCCTCCCTGATCATCTCACGTCTCCGGCCTTTCATTCCACCGGTTTCCATGATGATAACATCGCTGAGATCAACCGGATGCTTCTCCGCCAGGTCAAGCAGGGCAAAGGTAACTCCTATCAGCAGCACCTTCAGTCCCGTTGCCCTGGCCTTTTCAATGGCAGCGAACAATGCATAGTGGTTATCAAGGAAGAATCCCCCGGAATTGTTGCCTGAGAGCTGCATCAACCTGTTAACCATATAAATGAGAGATGAGCCTTCCCTTTCAAGATACGAGGGAAGCAGCCCCATAATGGCATAGTTCGCGGGTTCACCGTAAAAAAGTCTGAATGTTCGTTCCAGGCTCTCGTCATAGATAGCCGGGTTCCTGACATGATGCCTGCTCCGTTTCATGCCGGCTGTGCCGCTGCTGAGAAAAATCCGTTCCGGCTCCCCTCCCCCGGTCATTACCATATGGTCCCTGAAGAATGAGATGGGCATGAAGGGGATTGAAAAGAGTGAATAAACCTCTTCCGGTTTAATCCTGAGAAGGCTTATATACTCCCCGTAGACCGGGCATCCCGCAGCCTGGAAGCGGAAGATCTCCAGCGCCATCTTTTCAAAGGAAGCGGCGCCGGAGACCCTGAATATCTCATCCGGGCACTCCATCATTTCGCCGGGAATGTTGACGATCCGTCAGGCTGCCATACCCATTCAAGGGAGCAGGTGGCAACTGCGGGAGTGACCGATGTGTTAAGCATCACGCTGATGATCCTGAGCTTGGCATATTTTGCATCGCGTGTCTTTACCACCCAGACCTGGTCAGCGGCAAGCGGTGCTGCAAATTCAACCCATGTATAACTCCCGACGCTCTTCAGTTCGCTGAAGGCATTCTTCGCCAGGCTCTCACTTCCGTATTCTCCTGCCAGCGCGAAGGGGGGAGTGAATGTATTGGCAGTAAGGTATGCTACCGACGGCCCTCCGCCAACCGGACCTGCGCCAAGTATTATATCAGCACGGTATTGATCAGGTTGCGTGGGGACTTCCCCTGCTTCATCAAAGGAGAGTCCCATTGCGTAATAATAAGATCCGCTGTCGAGCAGCTCACTCGACAGAATGATGGTTCCCGAGGTCTTCTGGTCGTCGCCTCCGCACCCTGCAAACATCAGCATCAGGGCCAGTGCCGGTATGAACCACCGATTCATTATTCACCCCTGATAGCCGTTATGCCCGGGAGTTTTTTGCCTTCCATGTATTCCAGCATGGCACCTCCGCCGGTAGAGACATAGCTCACCTTGTCAGCCAGTCCGTTCTTGTTGATAGCCGCAACCGAGTCGCCCCCGCCGATCAGTGAGAATGCTCCCTTTTCAGTGGCCTTTGCCACGGCTTTGGCTATTGCGGTGGTACCGGCGGCAAACCTGGTCATCTCAAACACACCCATTGGTCCGTTCCAGAGAATGGTCTTCGAATCCATTATTACCTTCTCAAAGAGCTCTATACTCTTCGGGCCGATGTCAAGGCCCATCCATCCGTCCTTAACGTCATCAATTGCCGAAGTATATGTATCAGCCTCAGCATCAAACTTGTCTGCATTGACGCCGTCAACCGGGAAGAGCAGGTTGACCCCCTTTGCCTTTGCCTTTTCAATGACAGCCTTTGCCACATCAAGCTTGTCGGCCTCGCAGAGCGAATTACCTATCCTGCCGCCCATTGCCTTTATGAAGGTGTATGTCATGCCTCCGCCAATAATCAGGTTGTCCACCCTGTCAAGAAGGTTCTCGATAATGAGTATCTTGTCTGACACCTTGGCTCCACCCATTACTGCGGTGAATGGCTTCCCGGCGCTCTTCAGCACCTTGTCCATAGCTGCAAGCTCGCTGTTGATGAGGAAGCCGAACATCCTTTTGTCTTCCGGGAAGAAGTCGGCTATTACCGCGGTGGTAGCATGGGCTCTGTGAGCCGTACCGAATGCATCGTTGACATATACGTCGGCATAGGTCGAAAGTTTTCTCGCCATCTCCTTCTGTTTCAACTTCAGTGCGGCCTTTGCAGCTTTCTTTTCCTCATCTGTGGCGGTCTCCGGGAGTATCGGCTTGCCCTCCTCCTCTGGGTAGAACCTGACATTCTCCAGCATCATCACCTCTCCGGGCTTTAGGGCAGCGACCATCGCCACAGCCTCTTCGCCAAGGGCGTCAGGAGCGAATGCCACCTTCATGCCCAGGTGCTTCTCCAGCACCGGGAGAACGGGTTTGAGTGAATACTTCTCCATAACTCCCTCCGGCCGTCCAAGGTGTGACATCAGGATGGCACAACCGCCGTCAGCCGTTATTTTTTTTATTGTCTTAAGAGCCCCGCGGATACGTGTGTCATCAGTGACCTCACGTGTATTCTTGTCGAGGGGAACGTTAAAATCAACCCGGACAATAGCCCTGAGACCCTTAAAGTTGAAATTGTCAATGATTTTCATAAAATTTCTGTTTACGGATTAGATGTTCGTTTGTATTGTACAAAAATAATAAGTTGAAAGGTTCCAGTACATGCAAAGGATTAATTATGTCAGTTTATTTTTTATTAAACAAATGCCGCGATGATTTGTTAAATTTGAGAAACTACAGGCAGAACAGGAAAATGCGATGACTTCATGGCGGGTACCTGTCTTAAAGGTTCAATAAATCGAAATATTTACTAAACAAATAAGTTACATTATGGCAAAAATCACGCTCAGGGGTAACCCCGTAAACACATCAGGTTCGCTTCCCGAAAAGGGAAGCAAGGCTCCCGGCTTCACACTTGTTAAATCAGATCTCAGCAACCTTTCTCTGAATGAGCTGGCAGGAAAGAAAGTAATACTTAACATCTCTCCAAGTCTTGATACGGGCATTTGCGCCACCGCAGTGCGTAAATTCAATCAGTTGGCAGCCGGTAGGGAAAACACTGTTGTGCTGGCAATCACGAAGGATCTGCCGTTCGCGCACGGACGTTTCTGCTCAACCGAAGGGATAACAAATGTCGTGACATTGTCAGGGTTCCGCAATGCTGAATTCGGAAAGGCTTACGGTGTTGACCTCCTTGACGGACCCATGGCCGGTCTTTATGCCCGCAGCATTGTGGTTGTTGACGAGAACGGCAACGTGGTTTACACCGAGCTGGTGCCGGAGATAGTCCAGGAGCCTGATTATGATAAAGCCCTGGCAGCGCTTTAAAAAAACGTAATAATCCGTTTTTTACTACATTTGCTCTTCATCATCCGAAGGGCATAATGAATTTCTCACAGATACCGGGACAGAAGGCAGTGATTGACAGGTTGCGGAGCTCCGTTGCGGAGAACCGCGTCAGTCACGCACTGCTTTTTTATGGTCCTGAGGGGAGTGGAAAGTTTGCCATCGCTCTGGCCTTCGCAAGATACATCAGCTGCGAGAAACGTACTGCAGAAGACGCCTGCGGCGTGTGCCCCTCCTGCGTCAAGTATGACAAGCTGATCCATCCCGACCTCCACTTTGTCTTCCCGGTCATTAAAAAGAAATCAGGAACGGAGCCGGTAAGTGATACTTATATCGCGCAATGGCGCGAAATGGTTCTCCGTTCACCATGGTTCTCGCTCAGCACCTGGACTGAAGCGATGGAAGTAGCCAATGAGCAGGCTCTGATACCGGTGGCCGAGGCAGCAGAGATAATACGAAAGCTCAGTCTCAAGTCATTTGAGTCTGACTTCAAGATTATGATTATCTGGCTCCCCGAAAAGATGAATGCCGAGACGGCGAACAAGCTCCTTAAAATGATAGAGGAGCCCCCGGCCCGCACACTCTTCATCCTTGTTTCGGAAGAGGATGACAGGCTGCTGCCGACGATAACCTCGAGATGCCAGCATATAAGAATACCATCTATACAATCGGATGAACTCAGTGCACACCTGGTGAGGACCATGGGCATGGACCATGTCAGAGCCTCAGAAATAGCCGCTATCGCAAACGGAAACATGGTCAGGGCCATGGAACTTGCCCGGGAAGATGACAACAGTGCTGTGCACCTCGACCGGTTCACCAGGCTTATGCGTACGGCGTGGACCCGTGATATCCACTCACTTGTAACCTGGTCAGAGGAGACCGCGGCACTGGGAAGGGAGAGGCAGAAGAGCTTCCTCTCCTACTCACTGAGGATGATTCGCGAGAATTTCATACTTAATTTCAACGGGAAGGAAAACAGGCTTGTATACCTCACCCGCGCCGAGGATGAATTTTCAGAAAAATTCCATCCCTTCATCAATGAGAAGAACATAAATGCACTCGACCGTGAGTTCAACCTTGCATATGCCCACGTCGAGAGCAACGGCAATACAAAAATGATTTTCCTTGACCTGGCCCTCAGGACAATGAGACTTATCAGGTAACTGTGGGGAATCCCTTGAAAATAGCTCATTTATTCCTAATTTTGCATTCACCCTGGCGGGAAGCATGAAACTGATTTTTCCTTCCGTCAACGGTTAACATGATATTATGACATACGAAGATATACAGGTCCAGCCTGCCGAAGAGGCGCCGAAGCCTGAAGTAAAATACACTATAGGAACGCACAAGCTGAATGAGTACAACTGGCTTGCCGACCTTCCCTTCGACGCAAGGTACAATGATGTGGTTGAAGTCCGGTTCAAGAACACGCGAAAAGGTTTCTACAGGAATGTGAACGGCCTGAAGCTGGAAGTTGATGATATTGTTGCCGTTGAGGCCTCTCCGGGGCATGATATCGGGTTTGTGTCAATGACCGGCTTCCTTGTCAGTCAGCAACTGAAAAAGATGAAGACCAGGCCTGTTATCGATGAGTTGAAGAAAATCTACAGGAAGGCCAGGCCTGTTGACCTTCAGAAATGGGAGGAGGCAAAGAAGCTTGAGGTTACCACCATGCTTCGTTCAAGGAAGATTGCAGAAAACCTTGGTCTGGCAATGAAGATCGGCGATGTTGAGTACCAGGGTGACAAGACAAAGGCCATCTTCTATTACCTGGCCGACGAGAGGGTTGATTTCCGTCAGCTGATAAAGGTTCTTGCTGAGGAGTTTCATATCAGGATTGAGATGAGGCAGATTGGCGCACGGCAGGAGGCAGGGCGTATAGGTGGTATAGGCACCTGCGGCAGGGAGCTGTGCTGCTCGACCCATGTGACAAATTTTATCTCTGTGACCACTTCCCATGCCCGCTACCAGGACCTGTCTCTGAACCCCCAGAAGCTCGCCGGGCAGTGCGGCAAACTGAAGTGTTGCCTGAATTATGAGCTCGACTGCTACATTGATGCACAGAAGGAATTTCCCTCAAAGGAGATACCCCTTGAGCTTGCAGGAGGTACTGCCTATTTCATGAAGATGGAGGTGCACACCGGCGTTTACTGGTATTCGACTGATCCGCGGATTGCCGCAAATATGACGGCAGTGCCGGTGTCACGGGTACGTGAGATCATCCAGCTGAACCGTAAGGGCATCAAGCCTGACACCCTCCTGGCAGAGCCGGCAAACAACCGTATGGAAAAAGGAAATGACCTGCTGCTGCAGAACAGCGGGCTTGACAGGTTTGAATCAAAGAGCCGCCCGCGTGAGGGCAAGGGCAAAAACAAACCATATCACAGGAGACATGAGAGGAAGCAGAAATAAGATCATAGCAGCTGCCCTGATGATTGCGGCAGCGGCCATGGCATGCGACCGGAGCATACAATACTCGGAGAACTATACTCTGGATGAAGGGAAATGGAGCATGTTTGATCCTGCAAAATACACCTGTCCCATTGATGATACGGTAAAGACTTATGATATACAGTTGTCATTGCGCACCTCGACGGATTACCCGTACCGCAACATCTACCTCTTCATTGTTACCTCCTTCCCGTCAGGAGCCTTTGTTACTGACACTCTTCAGGCAGCAGTGACCGATGAAAAAGGCAGGTGGCTGGGTAAAGGGACGGGAGATCTTCGGGAACTGACGATTCCCTTTAAGTCAAATGTTTATTTTCCCGAATCTGGCGACTATCATTTCAGGGTTATTCACGGTATGAGGGACACGCTCCTCAACGGTGTCTATGACATGGGGATGAAGATCTCGCTGACAGACGGGAATAAAAAATAACCTGGGTTTTGGGCAAGAACAAGCATGCCCGGTGGGCTGAGATGAAAGGGTTCGACCGTGTTATCGAGCCCCCTTTTGATGAGGTATTCAGGCGTGACCACGAGCTGAAGGGAAAGTGGCACAAAGACTGGTTCGGTAACAACAATCCTGTCATCCTTGAGCTTGGATGCGGCAGGGGAGAATACACTGTGGGGCTTGCAGGACTGTATCCTGATAAGAATATAATCGGCATTGACATCAAGGGTGCCCGTATGTGGCGGGGCGCAAAGGATGCTCATCTTATGGGGCTTCCGAATTCCACCTTCATCCGTACCCGCATAGAGTTCACCACCTCGTTCTTCGCCCGTGGCGAGGTTGATGAGATATGGCTGACCTTTCCTGATCCTCAGATGAAGAGGGTAAGGGAAAAGAAAAGGCTCTCAGGCCCGCAGTTCCTGAACCTTTACAGGCAGTACCTGAAAGACCGTGGCATAGTGCACCTGAAGACTGACTGCCGTGAATTGTATGACTATACTCTTGCGCTTGTCAGGGCAAACGGCCTCGAGATAATCACATCCGTCACCGATCTTTACCGGGAGATGCCCGGTGATACGCTGCTTTCAATCAGGACACATTACGAAGAACTTTTCCTGAAACAGGGTGTTCCTATAACTTATCTGTCGTTCAGACTGCCAGATGAAAAAGAGATCGTCAGTCCCGGTGAGTGATAATGAAGGCTTTTTCAGCCGCGTGTATGAGGTGACGAAGCTGGTACCCTATGGCCGGATTACGTCATATGGTGCCATTGCCAGGTATCTCAGCACAGGAGGTTCAGCGAGGATGGTGGGGTGGGCTCTCAACTCGTCGCACTCCGGTCACGGGTACATCCCGGCCCATCGTGTTGTGAACCGCAACGGTATACTCACCGGGAAGCATCACTTCGGCAACTCATCAACAATGAAGCAGCTGCTGGAAAACGAAGGCTTCACAGTGGAAGACGACAGGGTTGTCGAATTCCATGAACGGTTCTGGGATCCGGGTGTTGAATTATAAAATCATAAACTTCAATCGCAAATCGCAAAT
>DHUL01000018.1:22879-35305 GCA_002409145.1 Bacteroidales bacterium UBA5235 | reverse complement strand
AATCGCAAATCGCAAATAATTCATGGTATGTACAGAAAAGATGATATTCTGAACGCCCTTCGCAAGGTCACCCATCCGGAGAAGGGAACTGACATCGTCACCCTCGGAATGGTAGGTGACATTACACAGACCGGTGAGGGGATTTCGCTGGTACTCATACCGGAAAAATCGAATGATCCTTTTATCGCATCGGTCAGGAGCAACTGTGTGAGGGCGGTAAAGGAATCCCTCGGCCCCGACGCAGTCATCTCATCGATAGAGGTCAGACCAAGGATCATGGTTGAGAAGATGGCAGCACCGAAGAGAGACGTGCTGCCGGGGGTGAAGAACATCATTGCAGTCTCCTCGGGCAAAGGCGGCGTTGGCAAGTCTACTGTAGCAGTGAACCTGGCAGTAGCGCTGGCGCGAAAGGGTTACGCCACCGGGCTGCTTGACGCCGACATCTTCGGCCCTTCAGTGCCAGGGATGTTCGATGCCGGAGAATACCGTCCCGATGTGCACAGTGAGAACGGAACAGACATCATTGTCCCGATGTCTAAGTACGGTGTAAAGATCCTCTCCATAGGTTTCTTCGTCAAGGGCTCTGACGCCGTCATCTGGCGCGGGCCCATGGCAAGCAGTTTCCTGAAGCAGCTCATCAGCCAGGGCGACTGGGGTGAGCTTGACTATCTGATATTCGACCTGCCTCCGGGGACGAGTGACATACACCTGACCCTTGTGCAGGAGGTACCTGTGACAGGAGCAATAGTGGTGACCACACCTCAGGAGGTGGCGCTGGCAGATGCCCGAAAGGGGATAGCCATGTTCCGCAGCGAATCCATTAATGTGCCGGTGCTGGGTCTTGTTGAAAACATGTCGTATTTCGAGGCTCCCGAGCTTCCCGGCAGGAGGTATTACATCTTCGGAAAGGAGGGCGGCAGCAGGCTTGCCGCCGAGAGCGGCACTGAGCTCCTTGGACAGATACCCATTGTGGAGAGCATATGTGACGGCGGTGACTCAGGCAGGCCGGTGGCGCTGGGAGACACTGCAACGGGGACCGCCTTCATGAACCTCGCTGAGATGGTGGTGCGCCAGGTGGAGATACGCAACACTGATTTAGCCCCGACCAGGAGGGTTGAGGTAAAGTGAGCCTGATGCCGCCTTCAGCAGGCTGATGCCTTTTTCCCTCCTCTTTTTCTTAACTTTGGATACTTTCGGAGGGCCTCTTCAGTTATAAGAGTATAAACCATATTTGTTGAGATTACGGCATAGGGGATACATTTCAGCGGCGATCGGAATTATCGCCCTGATTCTTGCCGGGTGTTCTGCTGAAAAGAACACCGGTGCGAGCCGTTTTTACAATTCACTTATCTCCAAATACAATATCTGGTTCAACGGTAATGAGGCCTACAAGGCCGGAGTGAAGAAGGTGACAGAGTCCCACATCGATGACTACAGTGATCTCCTTCCCGTTTTTGAATACTCCGCAGCCGAGTCGGCACGCATGGCCTCTTCTGATATGGAACGTGCCATTCAAAAAGCCTCCAAGGTGATAGCGCTTCACTCCATAACCACGAAACCTGAGGAAAAGAACCGGAGGAATGCCTCTGCGAAGAGCGAGGAGTTTTACAACAGGAGGGAATTCAACGAATGGGTTGATGACTCCTATCTCCTTATGGGCAAGGCGCAGTTCTACCAGAAGAATTATATGGGAGCCCGCTCATCCCTCTCCTTCGCTGTAAGCATTGCCACTGACCGGGATCTTATTACCGAGGCCGGCATCTGGATGGCCCGTATTCAGACGGAGGAAGGCAATTATTCAGAGGCATTGCGCGTGCTTCAGGAAACAGCCAGTCCTGAGAGCCTGTCACGTCCGCTGAAGGCGATGTATTACTCCACTCAGGCAGACATTATTCTCAGACAAAAGAGGTATCGTGAGGCTCTTGAACCTCTCACTGCAGCCACAGAGTACGCCGGGAACAACAGGACAAAAGTGCGTCTGACCTATCTCCTTGCCCAGGCATACAGGGCCGCCGGTGATAATGATCTCTCAACCCGGTACTTCAGCCAGGTGATGAAAATGAATCCTCCCTATGACCTGGAATTCAACGCAGGCATCAACCTGGCAGGAGTGACAGATATTACGCACAGCGACGCCGATGACCTTTTCAAGTCGCTGCGAAAAATGTTGCGTGACTCGAGGAACAAGGATTATCTTGATCAGATCTACTTCGCCCTGGGTGAGCTGGAACAGCGCCGGGGAAACACTGACGAAGCCCTGAAACTATGGTCGCAGGCTGCAGCCAGCAGCACAGTCAACACCAGGCAGAAAGCACGTTCATACCTTGCCATTGCCGGGCATTTTTACCAGAAGCCTGATTACCTGAAGTCATGGCAGTACTATGACAGTGCTTCATACCTCATCGACAACCGTTTCCCCAACTATGAGCTGATCAGCCGCAGGACTTCCGACCTGGGCGAATATGCGGGTTTTCACACCGTGGTGGTCACTGAGGACAGCCTGCGCAGGGTGGCAGCCATGAGCACTGAAGAGCGCGATGCACTGATCGCGGGTGTGATCAGTAATCTGGAGTCGAAGATGACCGGCCAGCAAACCGGTGACGGCAGCGACAGGTACAATATGGGACAGTATTATGAGAACGAGCAACGATACAGAGGTGCCATCTCAGCCGAAGGAGGATGGTATTTTTACAACCAGGCAGCCCTTACCTTCGGACGTACTGAATTCAGGCGCCGGTGGGGTGACAGAAGGCTCGAGGATAACTGGAGAAGGGTAAACAAAACCCGATCAGCATTCGGACCCGGAACACAGCAGGAAGCCGAGAACCAGAAGGAAAAGGCTGACAGCGCCGGTGTGGCGCCGGAACGGTCAAAGGAATACTACCTGCGTAACCTGCCTCTCACGGACTCACTTCTCAAAATCTCCGTAAAGCGTAGTGCGGAGGCGCTGCTTGGAGAGGGCAAGATACTTGCATCAAGGCTCAATGATACTCTCTCAGCCGCCACCTCACTGGAAGAAGCTGCCAGTACGGGAACTGATGTCAACACCAGGGCAGAAGCACTTTATGAACTATACCGGCTGCTGAGCAAAAGCGACCCGCCGAGGGCTGACAGACGCAGGGCCGAGCTGCTGGCATCATACCCCGATTCAGAATATGCCCTGATCCTTTCCGACCCGGATTATGCAAACAGGTACAAGGAGATGGCAGCAAGAGCTTCACGAAGCTATGACGGGGCTTACCTGGCATTTACCGAGGAGAGGTTTGCAGATGCAATAATCCTCTGCACCGAAGCCGAAAGACTCTTTCCCGAAGATGAAATGATGCCAAAATTCATGCTTCTTGATGCGATGGCCACAGGCGCCCTGGAGGGCGAGCTGGCATACAAGGCAAAACTTGACTCACTGGTGGCAAAGTTCCCCTCAACACCTGAAGGGAAACGGGCAGCGGAGATCACCGACTTCCTCCGCAAGGAGAAACCGGAGATCAGGATCGCAGAGGATACACGCATCGCAGAAGAAATATATGTTGCAGATACGCTGCAGCCGCATTATGTTATAATCGTTGCCTCCAATCCGCGGGCAAACATGAACCAGATGGTGTTTGACATCATCAACTACAACCTCGACCAGTACCCGGACCGGAGTTACCGAACTGAGGGAGCGGCGACAGACGCCGGCTACCTGCTTATTACAGTCGGACCTTTTGAAAAAACAGCAGAAGCAGCCGCCTGGTACATATCATTCAATCCTGAACAAACCGTCAGGGACGCAGCCACCGCAGGCCTGACAGTTTATCTTATTAGTCGTGACAACCTGCAGAAATTCCGGGAAGACAAGAATACCGACAGATATGCTATCTTTCACTCGAAAGCATATTCTAATCTTCGGTAACGTGAAAGGCTGCAAATGAGACAAATACGAATTCTCTGGGTAGATGACGAGATAGGGGTTCTCAAGTCCCATATCCTGTATCTGGAAGAAAAGGGGTTTGAAACTGATACCTGTCATTCAGGCAATGATGCAATCACAATGGTCAGGGAGAAAGCTTATGATATCATCTTCCTTGATGAGCATATGCCCGGTCTTAGCGGCATTGAGACCCTGCGCCGGATAAAGGCCATAAGACCGGCCATCCCTGTCGTCATGATCACCAAGAGCGAGGAGGAAGACATCATGGACGCTGCCATCGGTTCACAGATCGCTGATTACCTCATCAAGCCTGTCAAGCCACAGCAGATCCTGCTGACCCTTAAGCGTATACTTAATATTGAGGAGATTGTAGCCAGGCAGACCACCACTGTCTTCCGGGAAGAGTTCAGCAGCATAGCTGACATGATCTCATCAGCCTCCACCTTTGAACAGTGGAGCGAGCTCTACCGCCGGCTCATCTTCTGGCAGGGTGAACTGATCAGGTCTTCAGACACAGGCATGCGAGAGGTGCTTCGAATGCAGGAGGCAGACGCCAACAGGGCTTTTGCCAAGTATATTTCCGGTAATTACATGAAGTGGGTTTCTGCCGAAGCGGCTGACAGGCCCCTTATGTCACCGGCAGTGCTGTCAAAAAGGATTTTCCCCATGATCAGCAAGGGGGCTCCGCTCTTTTTCATCATCATTGACAACATGCGTCTTGATCAGTGGCAGACAATTGCGGGCGACCTGAGACAGGTTATGCGCACGGTTGACGAGGAGCTCTACCTGAGTATCCTCCCCACCACCACTCAATATTCGCGCAACGCACTCTTTGCAGGTCTCATGCCGGCTGCCATCGAGGAGCTGATGCCAGAATACTGGATTGATGAACATGAGGATGAGGGCAAGAACCTGAATGAGGAGAAGCTGCTGGCAAAGAACCTGCTCAGGGCAGGAATCAGTTGCCGGTGGAGCTATCACAAGATCAGTTCCGACGCTGAGGGCAGAAGCGTCAATGACCGCCTCACCCAGCTCATGAACAATGACCTTAACGTGCTGGTATACAACTTTGTCGATATGTTGAGCCATGCCCGTACCGAGATCAACCTCATCCGTGACCTTACTGCTGACGAGGCCTCATGGCTCACACTGACACACTCATGGTTCATCCACTCACCACTGATGGAGCTGCTGAGGTTTGCCTCCACCCGCGGCGCACGGGTGGTGTTCACCACTGACCACGGATCAGTAAGGGTGCAGAGACCGCTGAAGGTGGTGGGCGACAGGCAGACATCGATGAACCTGCGTTACAAGACGGGAAGGAATCTCGACTACAATCCGCGCGAGGTGTTTGAAATCACTGCTCCCGCAAAGGCAGGACTGCCGATGGTGAACATAACCTCAAAGTATATCTTCGCCTGCGCGAATGACTTTCTGGTCTACCCTAACAACTACAACAGCGTTGTCTCCTACTATCGTGACTCTTTCCAGCATGGAGGCATATCACTTCAGGAGATGCTGCTGCCGCTGGTCTCTCTTGAACCGGTCTGATTTGCTATTTTTGCAGCATGAAAATCATTATTGCCGATAAGAGCCGCCTGCGTGATGCTGCAAGGAATTTCCTGAAGGAGACAGCCGGGAAAAAGCTCTTTGCCTTTTACGGTCAGATGGGCTCCGGAAAGACCACATTCATAAGAGCGTTGTGTCATGAGATGGGTGTGGCCGACACCGTCACCAGTCCCACCTTTACCCTGGTCAACGAGTACCGGAGGCCGGGCAGTACACCGGTTTATCATTTTGACTTTTTCAGGATTAAAAATATCACCGAAGTGCTTGATTTCGGCATTGAGGAGTATTTTGACTCCGGTTCACCATGCTTCATGGAGTGGCCCGAACTAATTGAACCGCTGCTCCCGGATGAGACAATGAAGCTCTCAATCACCGTCGCCCCTGACGGAAGCAGGATCATCGAACCTGTTGATGCCGTAAATCCGCCTGCTTCACTCTGACCTGCCGCCCCGGGCTGTCACAAGGCTCCTTCTCTCCGATTTATCTCGTTTATCCTGTCATCTGTCCGATTAAAATCTTAATTTTGATCTTGTAATATTTTTCTCACTCCTAACCATTTAAAACGAAGTCAGATGAATGAACCGGCCAGAAGCGCTTTCCTGCCGAGGGAGGAGCAGATTGAAAAAGCCGTGGGAAGGAAACAGATGTCGATAGGTATTCCCCGTGATGTTCACGATGATGAAAAAAGAATATCTCTCACACCTGAAGCGGTTAAGATCCTGACCGATGCCGGCAACGAGATCTTTATGGAGAGAGGTGCCGGGCAGGCTGCCGGCTTCACCGACAGGGAGTACAGTGACAATGGTGCGATGGTGGCTGACACTCCGGCCAAAATATATGAGTGTGACATAATAATCAAGATAGCTCCCTTCAAGCAGAAGGAAGCCTCACAGCTCAGGATGGGTCAGACGGTCATTTCATTCATGAATGCAGCAACCATGGGCGAAGATGTTCTGTCGACACTCATGCGCAAGAGGGTGACGGCCCTGGCAAGCGAAAATATAAAGGATGCCGACGGGATGCTGCCTGTGGTTGAGTCAATGAGTGAGATCAGCGGGGTTACATCAGTGCTCCTGGCCTCCGAATACCTGAGCGCCACTTCAGGGGGCAAGGGAGTGATGCTCGGAGGAGTGACCGGGGTGACACCTACGGAGGTGATCATCATCGGAGCCAACACAGCCGGCGAGTATGCAGCACGGGCAGCGCTTGGACTGGGGGCCATAGTGCGGGTGTTCGACACATCGGTGCACCGTCTGCGCAACTTCCAGAACCTGCTGGGGCAGAGGATATACACTTCAACATTCCACCCGCAGGTGCTGCAGAAAGCGCTTAAATCAGCCGACGTCCTCATAGGAGCCCTCTCTACAGACATCCTCATGCCCTGGTTTTACGTCACTGAAGAGATGGTGCAGGGGATGAAGCGCGGTTCGGTCATCATCGATCTCAGTGTTGACACCGGCGGCTGTGTGGAGACGGCTGAGCCGAGGGCGATAAAGGATCCGATCTATGAGAAGCACGGAGTGATACACTACTCTGCATGGAACCTGCCGTCACGGGTGCCCAAGACTGCCTCCATAGCACTGAGTAATGTCTTCAGGCCGTTGATGCAGGAGATAGCTGATGCCGGAGGCCTTACCCATATGCTAAAATTTAATACCGGACTCCGGAGCGGTGTTTATATCTTAAACGGCATCCTCACCAATGAGGTGCTGGGACAAAAGTTCGGGATCCTTTCAAAGGACATCAATCTGCTGCTGGCAGCGTTCTGAGAATCAGGCAGGAGGCAGTAGGCAATAGGCAGTAGGGGCAGGTCAGATCCAGCTCATTACGGCTTCCCTGCCCGACTGACTGATTCTTGCATTCCTGCCCAGGTAAATTGCCCTGTTATCTGGTATATGGCCTGCCGGGAAGTTGAAAAGAACGGGATAGTCATAACCTGCCACCACGTTCATTACAACCTCTTCAACAGTCTGATTGAATACATGCTCTCCCTCAGTTATCTTTTCCATTCCTCCAACCACCAGCGCCGACAGGTTCCTCAACAGGCCGGCCATCCTCATTGCCACCAGCATCCGGTCAAGATGGTAGAAGTGTTCCCCGATCTCCTCTATGAACAGAATTGCTCCGTCAGTATCAGGCTGTGCCGGTGTTCCGTTAAGGCTGTAGATCAGTGATATGTTGCCCCCTGTGACGAGGCCCGACACCTCAACTGAAGCCTCACGTGAAGGAGTCCATTTCACCGGTTCAGCTTCGCCGCGGAGGGCCCTGACCAAAGTTTCATAGCATTCCGGAAGGTAATCAGGATTGGTGTAGTTGAGAGGCATCTCGGCATGCAGCGAGGCAATCCCGCATACCCTGTTGAGCCAAAGATGCAGGGAGGTGATATCGCTGTAGCCCGCGTACCACTTTGGTCGCTGCTTCAGAGCGGAGAAATCTATGCGGTCAACGATCCTTGACATGCCGTAACCGCCGCGTGAACATAGTACAGCCTTGACATCCGGGTCATCCGTAGCCCGCTGTATGTCATACAGCCGGTCTGTTTCACTCCCGGCAAAGGGGCCGCTGCGGGCAAAAACATGCCTGCCCAGGGTGACACGGAAACCTGACTCCTCAAGCATCCGTACAGCACTGTGTACCACGTCCTCTTCGATAGGGCTGGCAGGGGTAATGATCTCAATACGGTCACCCTCCCTGAGGTACGGCGGAATCAAAAGTGATTTCATAGATTATCCTGATACGGTGAACGTATCAAAAATAGTCATTTCAGGAAAGAAATCCCGCAGCAGTCTCAAAGAGTCTGTCAAAGGTACGGTCAACCTCATTTCCCTTATCACCGGCGAGAACGGGAAAGGGTGATTCATGCGTATACGGGTAGTCCGGATTCCACACCTCCACATCAGCTCCCCGGAGTGTCTCAATAATTGCTTTTGCAGGAATGACAGTATCTTCTTTAAATGTCACCGCCTTCAGCCTGGTATCATAACGGCTGAATGGTCTGCCCCGAAGGTCTTTCAGTCGCTGCTGCGAGGTCATGGCATAAAAAGCTTCCCCCTCGGGGGTATCATTCATTAACCGGATAAGTCTCTCCCTACCGCCATTCATGGCGCCCTCAGGCCACCTGACATAGAATGAGAGCAGCATCTCGAACGCACGGCTGTCCATTATCAGCCTGGAGGTTCCGTTCATCATACTGAAGGCACTACCGCCGCAGAAAAGCATTATGCGGCTGTCATCCGGAAGCGGGGATGGATCGGAGAGCATCATTACCTGTGTCATCAGCGCCCCGATGGAATAGGCAAAGATATCTGTCGGCCCGCCGGCGTCGATGCCTGGGATGCTGCCCTCCCTGATGGAGCGGATAAGTGCTGCGAGGTCACCTGCGGTCTGGTATCCTGAGAGCATGAAACGCTGTGGTGAGACGGTCATCCGGGTGCTCAGCGCCACATTGACGAAGGTTGAGAGCCTGGTGTCAGGCAGCAGTGCCTGGCGGGCCGAGACCAGTGGCATCATGATATGCCTGTCTATCCAGCTGCGAGGTGACCGGTTCATGTGATACGCCAGAGGGAAAAGCACCACCGGCCGCCCGGTATTCTCAGCCAGCCTGGAGCCCCACTGGATGTACTTGGCCCAGCTCCGCTCATTAAGGCCATGCAGAAGGATAATGGCGCCACGTCTGCCAGATTCGTCTGCGGCAGTTCCGGCGCCTTCTGCGGATAGCTTGTCATGAACTCCGGCAGGAATCATAACATAATAACTGAAATCCCTGTTGCTCTCTTCAACCTCGCCCGAGCGGAAGAGAGCGCGAAACAGACCCGGCACATCCTGCCCGTCAGGAACAGAGCTGTCGACAGCAGAACAAAACCTCCGTGCATTGACTGTTACCCCGGCGCCTGGAATCACCCCTTCAAGCAGGTTCCCCCTGAAGTGTGATGAAATTTGCCGTTCAACAGCCGTATACCCCATAGCTTAATTTTAGGGCAAACAAAACACAGGATGAGCGACACTCCAAAAAATTGGTGCCTCCTGCCCCGCAGCGGGCCGTAAACCTCCCGGCAGGGGCGAAATACAGGATTCAGGGGTGAAAATTATCACATTGCTGCCGGCCTGAATGGCGCCGCAGAGGCCTGAGAAACCCGTTCTCCCCTGTCACGGTCATGTAATTGCGCCGGTACCTGAAATTGATGTCCCTTTTTTGTCATGGAAACGGCAGGTCGGCAAAAGTGTTACTTTTGCAATTGCATTTGATCCCATGGATATAGACCTGAGCAAAAAACTACCCGTTTACCTTACTGAAAAGGGGAATATCGTTACCACGATACTCTTCACAGCCGGCTTTGCATTGCTCTTTCTCAACCTGTACACACCCTTTGGTGTCGGTACATGGTTTGAGGTTTCTAAGCCGACCCTCCTGTTCTATTCCAGCGGTGTCATCCTCGCCGGAGTGCTGGTAGTGGCAATAAGCCGCATTTTGATGTACCATTACGTCAAAAGCGGAAGGAGTCTCCTCATCTGGCATTACCTTGTCTGGGTGGCTGCTGAGATCCTGGCTATGGCTCTCTTCTTCAATCTTTTCGAGATTGTCATCCTTCATGACCACCGTCCCTTTACCGAGCTTCTGGCAAGGTCGGTTCAGAACACCTCGCTAACACTGCTTCTACCCTATACTTTCCTGTGGCTCTGGTTCGCATGGCGCGAAAGCAAAAAGAAGCTGTCAGGGATTATGGAGCAGCCTGAGACAGCCTCCCGGCACCCGATGGTACACCTCCGTGACGAAAAGGGAGTGCTGAGGCTTTCACTGAAGCATGCCGACCTTCTCTATATGCAGGGAAGCGATAACTATGTCACTGTCTTTTACCAGGCAAAAGATAGACTGACTAAATTCATGCTGCGCAATACTCTCAGGGCCCTGGAGGAAGAACTTAAGGAGGAAGCCATCATCCGCTGCCACCGCTCATGGCTGGTAAATATTGAGAAGGTCAAGCTGATACGCAGGGAGAAAGAGGGTCTTCTCCTGGAGCTCGACAGCACCCCGTCCTCATCGGTACCTGTGTCACGCACTTACATGCACGATGTACTAGCAGCTTTCGGGCATGTTGAATAGCCTTCCTCCCGGCGCTTTTTGAAAATCATTATCTTTGCCGGGTTAAAATCAGCAATCACTTTCAACAAATGAAGAAGTTCAAGCGCCATCTGGTTACATCAGCCCTTCCGTATGCCAACGGGCCCATTCACATAGGACACCTTGCAGGGGTTTACGTGCCGTCGGATATCTATACCCGATACCTCCGGATGCGTGGCGAGGACGTTATTTCAATCTGTGGCTCTGACGAGCATGGGGTTCCCATTACCCTGAAAGCCCGCAAGGAGGGTATCACCCCGCAGGAGGTGGTTGACCGCTACCATGAGCTGAACAAAAAAGCTTTTGCCGACTTCGGCATCGCCTTTGACATCTACTCCCGCACATCAAACAAGATTCACTATGAAACTGCCTCGCAGTTTTTCCGCAAGCTGTATGACCAGGGCGAGTTCGTAGAGAAAACTGCCAGCCAGTATTATGACGAGGAGGCCGGATGTTTCCTTGCTGACCGCTATATCACCGGCACCTGCCCTTATTGCGGGAATGAGAATGCCTACGGCGACCAGTGTGAGAAATGCGGAACATCACTCAGCCCCACCGACCTTATTAATCCAAAGTCGACTATCAGCGGCAGCGCACCGGTGATGCGGGACACACTCCACTGGTACCTTCCGCTTGACAAATACGAACCCTGGATCAGGAAATGGATCCTCGAGGATCATACCGAATGGAAGACAAACGTGTACGGACAGTGCAAGTCATGGCTCGACCAGGGGCTTCAGCCCAGGGCCGTCAGCCGTGACCTCGACTGGGGCGTACCTGTACCTGTCGAGGGTGCTGAGGGCAAAGTACTTTATGTATGGTTCGATGCCCCCATAGGATATATCTCCGCCACAAGGGAGCTGACCCCCGACTGGGAGAAGTACTGGAAAGATCCGGAGACCCGCATGATACACTTTATAGGAAAAGACAACATTGTGTTCCACTGTATCATATTCCCTGCCATGCTGAAGGCCGAGGGAAGCTATATCCTTCCTGACAACGTGCCTGCCAACGAGTTCCTGAACCTCGAGAACGACAAGATCTCCACTTCGAGGAACTGGGCAGTATGGCTGCATGAATATCTCCTGGATTTCCCGGGCAAGCAGGACTCTCTTCGCTATGCACTCTGTGCAAGTGCGCCTGAGACGAAAGACAATGACTTCACCTGGAAGGATTTCCAGGCCCGGAACAACAATGAACTTGTTGCCATTCTTGGCAACTTCGTCAACCGCACACTGGTGCTGACAGCAAACTATTACAAGGGCATTGTTCCCGTCCCCGGCGTCCTGACTGAATATGATCAGGAGACGGTGAAGTCGATCATGAGCTGCCGTGAGAACACAGAGAGCAACCTGGAAGCCTTCAGGTTCCGCCAGGCACTTGCAGAGGCGATGAACCTCGCGCGACTTGGAAACAAGTACCTTGCTGATACTGAACCCTGGAAGGTTGTCAAGACCGACCCGGAGCGGGTGAAAACTATCATGTATGTCTCACTTCAGATCACAGCAAACCTTGCCATTCTTCTGGAGCCTTTCCTTCCCTTCTCGATGGACAAACTGAGAGGATGGCTCGGTGTCGCAGGGTTGCACTGGGATGCCGCCGGCCGTTCGGATCTTCTTTCTCCCGGCCATGCCGTCTCATCAGGTGAGTTGCTCTTCAGCAAGATCGATGATGCAGACATAGAAAAGCAGATACAAAAGCTTCTTGACACCAAAAAGGCAAACCAGAACGCCACAGCTCCGGTCCTGCCTCAGAAAGAGGATGTCACCTTTGATGAGTTCACCAGGATGGATATCCGCACGGCAACAATACTTGAGGCAGAGAAGGT
>DHUL01000018.1:22357-22596 GCA_002409145.1 Bacteroidales bacterium UBA5235 | reverse complement strand
GAACTGCCCGGAAAGAATATATCCGTGATTGTCAACCTGGCCCCTCGGACCATCAAGGGTATTGAGTCAAAGGGTATGGTTTTGCTTGCCGAGGACGAGAACGGCAAACTGGTGTTTGTCACTCCCGAGAAAAAAATCAAGAACGGAAGCCCGGTGAAGTAAGGACGGAAAGTCTGAAAGTCTGAAAGTCTGAAGGCCTGAAAGTCAGAGGAATTGCGATTTACGACTACTGCCGACTG
>DHUL01000018.1:14742-22187 GCA_002409145.1 Bacteroidales bacterium UBA5235 | reverse complement strand
ACTGCCGACTGGTACTGCTGACTTCACTCTTGCCTACTGCCTGGCCTTATACACCCACGCCCCGGGATATTCTTTGCGCAGCTTTTCAAGGGTAACCTTCGCATCGTCCAGCGTGGGAAAAGCCTGTGCGCTAACCCTGAGGAACCCGTCAGGTCCGCCAGCCACTTCCGGATCATAGCCCTGACGGCGGAGTTTTTCAACCATGGTAAGTGCGTTATCCTCGCCCCTGAAACTGCCTATTATTACCATGAACCTGTACTCTTCCACCACAACAGCAGTAGTCCTCTTCACCGGAGGCCTGTTCACCGCCGTGTCAGGCACAGCTTTCGTCTCCGACGCTTCAACAGTGGCTGCAGGCTTTACAGGCACGGTTGTAGCCTCCCGGGTGGGTCTGGTCTCTGCCCCGGCTGAGCTGGCAACCGGTCCAGAATCCCGAACAGTCAGGCCGAGAGAAGCTTTCATCTCATTGACTGTATTTTCCGCAGTGCCTGTATCCCCGGTTATATTGACCTCAGCTGCTGCAGCTGACCTGTCGGCATCAATCTGTTCACGGTTGAATTCGAGCTCAGCCCTGGCCAGGGGATTGAGGTTTGATTCCTCAATATTGCTTCTGAATATCCGGTCATTAAATGGTACGAGCGCAAGAGCTACAAGCACAGGTATTATCACTGCGGCCCTGGTAAGCAGACTTCTCATCGAGGGTTGGCTCACGGCAGGCGCATAACGTTTTTCAATAGCCATTTTCCTGACGTCAAAACCACTTACCGGATTCCGGTGATAGGCGCTGAGGCCGTATGACGAAAGGAGGTAATTAACGGTGAGGTCAGGTTCAAATACTATCGCCCGGTCATAATTCAGCGAGAAAGTTCCCAGGTGGTCAATCATCACCGGATTGCCGGTCATGATTTTGCATCTCAGCTCCCCGGACCAGTTGTTCACAATATCACGTGCTTCTCCGTATCCGGTTCCTGTCACAGCAGATACATGCCCTATCAGCAACCCGTCATTCCCGGTGAGGTGACGGTTGAAGGTGATCTTCCTTGAAGGTGGTTCAAAGAGACCCTCCTTCCGGTCAGTGCGGGCAGGAAAATAATTTCCGATGAACGCACCAAACCCCGGAATAATGACACAGTCATGCTTTAAAAGAAGCTCCTTGATAAGTTCGCTGATATCCCTCGCCATGTATAGCAAATAATGAACAAAGATAAAAAAGAAACCTGATCAGGCTCCTGAAAAAAGGGTTAATTAAAATCTATTATCTTCGCTTTAAAGATAGAGCTCAGAATATGAAAAAGATAGAGATGGTCGACCTGCGGTCACAGTATGACAGGCTTAAGGCTGACATTGACAATGCTATATCCGGAGTTATCAGCTCCACTGCCTTCATCAAAGGTCCTGAGGTGCGTCTCTTCGAGGAGGAGTTGCAGCGTTACCTGGGTAACCGCCATGTCATCTCATGCGCCAACGGCACCGATGCACTCCAGATTGCAATGATGGCCCTGGGGCTTAAACCGGGAGATGAGGTGATAACCACCAACTTCACCTTTATCGCCACCGTGGAGGTGATAGAGCTCCTGGGACTGAAGACAGTACTTGTTGAACCAGATTACAGCAGCTTCAACATAAGCGTCGAAGCCATCCGGAGAGCCATCACCCCCCGCACCAGGGCGATTGTGCCTGTGCACCTCTTCGGGCAGTGCGCCGATATGGAACCGATACTTGACCTGGCCAGACAACATGGCCTTTATGTAATTGAGGATGTCGCACAGGCTACAGGCGCCGAATACCGTTTCAGCGACGGCACAGTGAAAAAAGCGGGCACTATGGGAACAATCGGCTGTACCTCGTTCTTCCCCTCAAAGAACCTTGGATGTTACGGCGACGGGGGAGCCCTCTTCACTGACAATGACGAACTTGCCGCACTTATAAGAAGCATAACCAACCACGGGATGAAGGTGAGGTACTACCATGACACCATCGGGGTCAACTCCCGGCTTGACACCATCCAGGCTGCCATCCTCAGGGTCAAGCTGCGGCACCTTGACGGATTCAACGAGGCGCGCGCCAGGGCGGCAGCATACTATGACACCCTGCTGTCAGGGCTGCCCGGAATTAAAGTGCCTGAACGATCCGGCTTCTCATCACATATCTACCACCAGTACACTCTCCGGATCGCAGGCAACGAGCGCAACAGCCTGAGGGAGTGCCTTGAGAACGAGGGAATACCGGCAATGATCTACTACCCTGTGCCTCTTCACATGCAGAAAGCATACCTGCACCTGGGTTACAGGTCTGATGACTTCCCCGTCACCACCAAGCTATCAGGTGAGGTACTCTCGCTTCCAATGCATACAGAACTGGACGATGAACAGCTTTCCTACATAACCGGCTGCATCCGTTCAAAATTCAACTGAAAAATATGGAAAAGGAATATTTTGCCCACGCAACAGCCGTAATAGACGAAGGCTGTGCCATCGGCCACGGGACGAAGATCTGGCACTTCAGTCACATCATGACGAACTCTGTCATCGGCACGAACTGCAACATAGGCCAGAACGTGGTGGTCTCTCCGGGCGTGGTCCTCGGAAATAATGTAAAGGTCCAGAACAATGTGTCTATCTATACCGGAGTTATATGTGAGGATGATGTATTCCTTGGACCCTCAATGGTATTCACCAACATAATAAACCCCCGGAGCGCCATCATCAGGCGTGACCAGTATATGACCACCATGGTCAGGCACGGTGCCTCTGTAGGCGCCAATGCCACCATAGTGTGCGGTAATGAGATAGGACAGTATTCGCTCATCGGAGCAGGGGCAGTGATCACCAAACCCGTGAAGCCGTATGCCCTTGTTGTAGGTAATCCCGGCCGGCAGACCGGCTGGGTATCTGAATACGGACATAAGCTCTCCTTTGACGACGGAGGCCTTGCCATATGTCCGGAGAGCGGCCAGCAATACAGGCTTTCCGGAGGCGAGGTGACAAGAATTATTTAGTATTTTTATGCCTTCTAAAAACATTCTGATGAAAACTGCACCCAGGAACTTCGGGCTCATAGGGATTGCCGGCTATATAGCCGAACGCCACCTCAGAGCCATAAAGGATACCGGTAACACACTGCTCGCAAGCCTCGACAAATTCGACTGCGTGGGAAAAATAGACAACTATTTCCCCGAGAGCGACTTCTTCGTCGAGTTCGAAAGATTTGACAGGCATGTTGACAAACTAAGGAGAAGTGGCGTACAGCTTGACTACGTCAGCATCTGCTCACCCAACTACCTTCACGACTCACATATCAGGTTCGCACTCCGCCACCAGGCTGACGCCATCTGCGAAAAACCCATTGTGCTCAACCCGTGGAACATAGACGCCCTGCAGGAAATTGAAAAAGAGACCGGACGTCATATATTCAATATCCTTCAGCTCAGGTACCACCCGGTGATAATGGATCTCCGGGAGAGAATCAAGGCCATGCCGCGAAACAAGAAGCATGACATTGACCTCACCTATATCACCAGCCGTGGGAACTGGTACTACATCTCATGGAAGGGCGACGTTAACAAGTCGGGCGGAATTGCCACCAATATCGGCGTCCACTTTTTTGACATGCTCGGATGGATCTTCGGGCCGGTGGTCTCAAACAGGGTGCACCTCCTCGAGCGCGACAAGGCATCAGGATACCTGGAGCTGGAAAACGCACGGATAAGATGGTTCCTCAGCATCGACTGGAATGACCTGCCCGCCGATGTAAAGGAAAAAGGCAGGCGAACCTACCGGAATATAACCGTAGACGGTGAGGAACTGGAGTTCTCGGAAGGATTTACCGACCTGCACACCGTCACCTACCATGAAATCCTCGGAGGAAACGGTTACGGACTGGAAGATGCACGGCAGAGCATAGAAACAGTATATCAGATAAGAAACTCGGCACTATCAGTGCTGACTGGAGAATATCACCCTCTCATTAAAAAATGATTATGTACGATAAACTAATAAACAGGGAGACAAAGCTCTCTCTCACAGGCCTCGGTTACGTCGGCCTTCCCATCGCCCTCGAGTTTGCAAAAAAGATCAGCGTAGTGGGCTTTGACATCAGGCCTGACCGCATTGAACTGATGAATAAGGGCATAGACCCCAGCAATGAGCTTGAACACGAGGCGTTTGAAGGAACAGATATTAAATTTACCTCTGACCCGCAGGATCTTCGGGAAGCGTCATTCCATATCATTGCTGTTCCCACCCCGGTGACCAGGCACAACCTCCCCGACCTTGAACCGGTGATCAAGGCCTCCGAAACCGTTGGCCGTATTCTGAAAAAGGGTGATTATGTTGTATATGAATCAACCGTCTACCCGGGCTGCACTGAGGAAGAGTGCATTCCTGTACTCGAGAGGTATTCCGGGCTGAAGTGCCCTGCCGATTTCAAGGTGGGCTTCTCGCCCGAACGCATCAACCCGGGAGACAGGAACCATTCCCTGACAAAGATCGTTAAGGTAACCAGCGGCTGCGATGCTGAATCAGCAGAGAACATTGCAAAAACATATGAGATGATCATTGAGGCAGGGGTGCATCGCGCCTCTTCAATAAAGGTTGCTGAAGCCGCCAAGATCATCGAGAACACCCAGCGCGATATAAACATCGCCTTCATGAACGAGCTGTCAATAATCTTTAACAGGATGGGCATCAATACCTACGAGGTTCTCGAAGCGGCCGGCACCAAGTGGAACTTCCTGAAGTTCTACCCCGGACTGGTGGGCGGTCACTGCATCGGCGTAGACCCCTACTACCTCTCCTACAAGGCAAAGTCAATGGGTTACCACCCGCAGATGATTGACTCCGGAAGATTCACCAATGACAGTATGGGAGCATATGCCGGCAAGCAGACAGTGAAAAAACTGATTGCTGCCCACAAGAGCCCGGACAGGTCCCGTGTACTGGTGATGGGAATGACCTTCAAGGAAGATGTTACTGACATCCGCAACTCCAAGGTAATTGACGTGGTCAACGAGATGCGCGACTTCGGAGTGGAAGTCGACGTCATCGACCCGGGAGCCTCTCAGGAGGAGGTGAAGCACGAATATGGCATCGATCTCAAAAAAGGTCCCGAAGGAAAATATGATGCCATTATTGTTGCTGTGTCTCATAAGGAGTACCGCAATCTTGATGAGAAATACTTCCTTGACCTGCTAAATGAAAAAGGCATTCTTGTTGACCTGAAGGGTTTGTACAGGAACAGAATGAAGTGGCTTACCTACTGGAGTCTGTGATGAAAGGAAAGGTAATAGTAACAGGTGGCACAGGTTATATCGGTTCACACACTGCCGTGGAGCTGATAACCGCCGGGTTCGATGTGGTTGTCATAGACAATCTTTATAACTCAGACATATCGGTACTCGAAGGGATTCGTTCCATTACAGGTATCACCCCGAAGTTCTATGATTATGATCTCTGTGACAGTCAGAAGCTGGATGAGGTCTTCAGGGCAGAGGGAAAGACAGACGCCATAATTCACTTCGCGGCATACAAGGCTGTGGGTGAATCAGTCAGGAAACCGCTGGAATACTATCGCAACAACCTGACCTCGCTGATGAACCTCCTCGGGGCGATGGAACGCCACAGCACCCCGGCACTGGTTTTCTCATCCTCATGCACAGTTTACGGACAGCCCGACACCCTGCCGGTGACAGAGAGCTCCCCGGTGAAGGAAGCCGCTTCGCCGTATGGCTACACTAAGCAGGCCGGCGAGATCATCATTCGTGACACCATGGCCTCGAGACCAGGGCAGAGAGCAGTATCACTAAGGTACTTCAATCCTATTGGTGCCCACCCGACGGCTTTCATCGGTGAACTCCCGCGCGGCGTGCCGGAAAACCTTGTGCCCTATATCACCCAGACGGCCATAGGACTCAGGCAGGAGCTGAAGGTGTTCGGAACCGATTATAACACCCCGGACGGCTCATGTATACGCGACTACCTCCATGTGGTTGACCTGGCAAAGGCTCACGTGGTGGCCCTGGAAAGAATGCTCAATGGAGAAAATAAGGCAAATTACGAGGTCTTCAACCTGGGAATGGGTAAGGGTATCTCCGTACTGGAGGCAATTGCCGCATTCGAGAAAGCCAGCGGGGTAAAACTGAATTACTCCATCACCGGCCGCAGGGCAGGCGACATTGAAAAGATCTGGGCTGATCCCTCACTGGCCAACAGGGAACTGGGATGGAAGGCCGAAATAAGCATCGGGGAGGCTATGGAGACAGCCTGGCGCTGGGAAAACAGGCTGAAAAACAAGGAATCATGAACAGAACAATACTCATTACAGGCGGCGCCGGATTCATAGGCTCACACGTTGTAAGACGCTTTGTGAACAAATACCCCGGTTATAAGATTGTCAATGCCGACAATCTCACCTACGCTGGAAACCTGGGCAATCTCGCTGATATCGGGAACAAGCCGGGCTATCTCTTCCGTAAGGTTGACATTGTTGACAAAAAAGCGGTCAATGCACTCTTCGACGAGTTCAGGTTTGACGGTGTGATACACCTGGCAGCTGAATCACATGTAGACCGGTCAATAACCTCGCCTGATGAGTTCATTCATACCAATATTATCGGCACCGTCAATCTTCTGGCGGCATTCAGGGATGTAGTGCCGGCAACCGGTGCTGGCAAGCTGTTCTACCACATCTCTACTGACGAGGTGTATGGCTCACTGGAGCACGGAGGATTCTTTACAGAACAGACTCCCTATGATCCCCGCAGTCCATATTCGGCCTCCAAGGCCAGTTCGGACCACATGGTAAGGGCGTTTGGCAATACATATAAACTGCCGTTCGTGATCTCAAACTGCTCAAACAACTACGGACCAAACCAGTTCCCTGAGAAGCTCATACCATTGACCATCAATAACATAAAGACCATGAAGCCAATTCCGGTTTATGGAAAGGGGGAGAACATCCGCGACTGGCTTTATGTTGAGGACCATGCCTCGGCAATTGACGTTATTTTTCATAAGGGCAAGCCGGGTGAGACATATAATGTGGGTGGAGACAATGAGTGGAAGAACATTGATCTCGTCAGGCTGCTGTGCAGTATCATGGACCGTAAGCTCGGACGCAACACCGGCAGTTCGGAAAAGCTGATCACTTTTGTGACTGACCGTGCAGGGCATGACCTTCGATATGCCATTGACAGCAGGAAGCTGCAGCATGAGCTGGGATGGAAGCCGTCAGTCACCTTCGAGCAGGGGCTTGAGAAGACTGTTGACTGGTACCTGGCCAACGAGAAATGGCTCTCGGCCATCATCTCCGGAGATTACGCCAGGTACTACGAGGAAATGTACGGGCAGAGATAGGACTTGAGATTTGCGATTTGAGATTTGCGATTTGCGATTTACCACTGCTGACTGGTACTGCCGACTGCTGACTTCTCTTCCTGACCCTCAGAC
>DHUL01000018.1:4629-14520 GCA_002409145.1 Bacteroidales bacterium UBA5235 | reverse complement strand
TCAGACCCTCAGACGTCCTATCAATTCGTCGCCCAGTTCAGTCTTGGCCTTTATATGATCGAGAATGGCGAGCACCACACCGTTCTTTTCAAAATCACCCCTCACCTGCTCGAAATCACGCTTCTTAACCTCATCATCACCGTCAATGCCAAAGCCGGTCATTGATGAGAGGGTAAACTCCTTGCGGGCATCCTCATACAGCATCCGGTCAAGGTCAACCACGCTCTTCTTCCATCTCTCCACAATGTCAATAATATCATCTGCGGTCAGCTCCTCATTGGGCTTTCCGGTCTCACTGGGCAGATGGTCATATACCCATGTCCACTCAAGATTATAATAGTGTTTGTGGATATTCTCAAAGCTCCGGTTGATGGCGTCGGCGCTCTTCATTTCATTTCTCTCAATTGATGCCAGCAGCTCCTCTATCGAGCTGAGTGGTGTGATCAGTCCTGACATGTCTATCCAGTCACCGGTACCCCTGTCTGTATCCGGTTTCATCCTGGCACGGACCTCCGCATCAGATTTAAACCCGGCTCCTTCCAGCCTTTTAATCACAGAATTGCCTATGAACTTGTCTATACCCATCTGATAGAGTGAAATACCCCGCTCGGCAGCAGAGATTTTCATTCTCATTCTTTCAAAGGTGATGACCTCCTGGCCGTGATTTGCATCAATGAGCTCTTTGAGGAGATCCCGTCCCTTCATCATCTTCCCCACGGTAAAAGGGCTGAGAAGATTGTAGTTGATCTGGTCGAGTTTCTTCGTATCCTTGCGCATATCGCGTTTAGGCCATTTCTGGGCGTCGCGGATGGTACCCACCGAGCGCAGGTTGATACCCGGGATCAGCTGTGACTCATAGCTAACCTCAGTAAGATATGAAAAGGGGAACCTGGTTGTATCAACGTTATGATAGTGCCGGCCCACCACCAACGTGAATGGTCCGATTCGCGAAGGCCACAACACATATGAATCTGATGTGGTCTTCGAGCCTCTCTCCATGATACCCTGGTGTATAGGGCCCAGTTTGTACATGTGGTTGCTCTGGTTCGAGCCGCTGCCGGCGTTCATGAATGAGAAGATGCCTGCAATCAGGAGAGTTGATTTATGATGAGTTACCGTGAAGGGTCCGGCAAAGATTGAGCATGCCTCCCCGTGATATCCTCCGCAGTTCGAGAAGAACAGGGAGTTCTCGGCCGAATACTGTTTAGAGAGGGTGCAGCCCTGCCCGATGAAGCACTTGTCAATGACGGCGGCATCATTCACCTTTGACCCCGAGCAGATGATGAAGTGATCCATGATCACGTCATTGCCGATATACACCGGATCCCTGAAAGAGCTGTTGACAGATCCCTCGGCCAGCCTTGATACATCCTCTATCACGGCGCCGTTTCCAATCCTTACGTTTTTGATGGTGCCGCAGCCGGCGATGTATGATCCTGAGCCTATATCGCCTCGGTCAGATCTGACGCTACCGGCATACTCATCTATCAGTTTTTCTATTTCCGCTATTGCTGCAGGCCTGTGCCTGTAGAGTGTAATGATATAGGCCATGTGCGATGTCAGCCGGTCCCAGATGGGAACCTCCCTTCCACCGGTCTCGTTAAGAACGGCGACGCGGGTACCATTGCCGAAAGAGGTGTGCCCCTCGGTTGAGATATGTCCGCAGTTCCTGATAACCACCCCTTCACCGATGTCATAGTTGGCTATGAAACCCGTTATGTCAGTGATTGTGACATTGTCAGCTATTGTGCAGTTATGTATATGTGCATTCTTTATGCCGTGCATCAGGGGCAGGCCGCATCTCTCGCGGGCAACGCCGTTGAAGAGACCCAGCCTTACAGTACCGGAGAAAGTGACATTCTGTATCCTCTCTGCATTGAACGGATCCTTGACAAACACACTTTCCCATGAGTTGCTTCTGCAGCCTGCAGCCTCCAGGCCGCGAATTTCTCCTATGCTCAGACTTCTGTAACCGTCAGCCATTATTCCCAGCTTTAATTATTCTACAGTAACTGATTTTGCAAGGTTTCTCGGCTGGTCTACATCGCATCCGCGAAGGACAGCTATATGATATGAGAGCAGTTGGAGGGGTACCACGGCAAGCACAGGTGCAAAGACACCTATCGTCTCCGGGACCTCCATCACATGGTCAGCCATCTGGCTTATGACCTGGTCGCCTTCAGTCACAACGGCAATGATCTGGCCTTTGCGTGCCTTGACCTCCTGTATATTGCTGACGATCTTGTCGTACGAGTTTTCCTTCGTGGCTACCACAACCACAGGCATATGTTCATCAATGAGGGCTATGGGCCCGTGCTTCATCTCTGCAGCAGGATAGCCCTCGGCATGTATGTAGGATATTTCCTTAAGCTTGAGTGCGCCTTCCATGGCCACGGGATAGAGCAGGCCCCTTCCCAGGTACAGTGCGTTGGTGGAGTCCTTATATATTTTCGCCAGGGCCAGTGCCCTGTCATTCATCTTCAGCGCAATGTCTACCTTGCCGGGCAACGAAGTCAGTTCATGTATCAGTCCGCGGTAACGTACCTCATCAATAAGTCCCTTCCTGTACCCTATCTCGAAGGCAACCATTGCCAGTGTAACAACCTGGGTGGTAAAGGCTTTGGTTGATGCAACACCAATCTCCGGTCCGGCATGTGTGAAGACGCCAGCGTTGGTTTCACGTGAGATAGATGAGCCCACAACGTTGCAGATGCCAAGCACAAGTGCGCCCCGTTCCTTTGCAAGCCGTATAGCAGCCAGTGTGTCTGCCGTCTCCCCGCTCTGGCTGATAGCCAGTACAATGTCACCCTTCTTGATGACCGGGTCACGGTACCTGAATTCTGAAGCATATTCAACCTCCACAGGTATCCGGCAATACTCCTCAATGATATATTCTCCTACAAGGCCGGCATGCCACGAGGTACCACAGGCTACTATCAGGACCCTGTCGGCTGAAGCCATTGTGTCAAACACATTGTGCAGGCCGCCCAGCATGAGACCTGACTGGTTCGGGAGTATCCTGCCCCTGAAGGTATCATGTATAGCCCTTGGCTGTTCGAATATCTCCTTGAGCATGAAATGGGGGAAGCCTTCCTTGTCAATCTCACCGAGTTTGAGGTCCACCTCCTTTACTTCGGGTTCAACCCTCTTGTTCCTGATAGCCTTGAGCACCATCTCATCCTTCCTGATTACCGCAAGGTCATCGTCATTGAGATAGATTACCCGCTGTGTATGCTCAACAATGGGGGTGGCATCAGAGGCAATAAAATTCTCTCCGTCACCCACACCTATCACCAGCGGTGAGCCCTGCCTGGCGGCGAAGAGCTTGCCGGGTTCATCACGGCAGTAGACGGCTATGCCATATGTTCCCTCCACCTTATTCAGGGCCATGATAACAGCCTGCTCGGCAGAGAGATCACCCTCGAGGTAGAGATGCTCCATAAGGTTGGCCAGCACCTCCGTGTCAGTCTGACTGGTAAAACTCACATCACGGCTCTCAAGATGCTTTTTGATCCGTGCGTAGTTCTCGATAATACCGTTATGGACAACTATGAAATGACCCCTGCAGGAGACCTGCGGATGAGCGTTGATCTCATTGGGTTCGCCATGGGTGGCCCACCGGGTATGCCCCATGGCAATGGAACCGTCGAAATCTTTGTTGCGCACCATCTCCTCAAGCTCACGGACCCTCCCCGCACACTTGAATATCTCTGTTCTTTCACCATTACTGATGGCAATACCCGCCGAGTCATAGCCCCTGTATTCCAGCCTTTTAAGTCCGTTGATAACTATATCACGGGCAGGACGGGATCCAATGTATCCTACAATTCCACACATAAATAAAGACTAAATATTAGTACTCAAAATATCGTGTAAGCAAACTCCAGCTTAAATGCCGGCTCGTTTGCGTTAGCCCTGAAGACAGCATTCCGGGTTGAAGTGAGGGGAAGAAAGAGTTCCACTGATGGTTCCTCTATCTCACCATCGAGGTATTTCTGGACGAAGGTGGTTATGTTGAAGATATAGTAGTCATTGTCACTGTAGTAGGTGCCATCCATAAAGCTGATATCATGCAGATAATCAGGGATAACCTGGACTTTCCCGTCGGCGTCGCGATAACGTACATATACCCTCTGTGGCATGGTCTTGTCAAGGAGGATCTCACCGTCAAGAATTACCGGGGCAATAATCCTTGCCTTATTGACGGCAAGGTTGTCAACATCCCTGAAAGGCTCCAGGGTTGGCATGTCAAGCTTCACGTATACACCATTGTATGTCTGAACGAAGACGGCAGTGTCAGCTACAAGGTCATTGACATGAAGTATCTGTTTGGCAGGGTCAGCTGTTGAACGGTCATGGGTGAACCTGTTGTAGTTCACTGCCCTGGGAGTAGCCACGAATGAATAAGAGTGCCTGAGTGTGTCAGATTTATAGAAGATGGTTATACCCAGCGGGTCAACGGATGCCCTCTCTGATGCATCCATAACAACCAGAACCGGGTTGGGCGAGCTTTTGATCATGCAGTAGAGTCCCTTGAAATAATCCTCGTAGAATGGAGCTCCCCTGGATAATTTAGTGGTGTCTCTCAGCAGGTATTCGCCGACCGAGTTATCTAGCTTTACCTTAAGAGGTGTGCCGGCTTTCATTGTTGGAAGCACGTACTCGCCGAGGAATTTGATTGTGTCCGGGTCCTGACCTGCATAGTATTCAGCAGTGTCTGTGAGCTTCGTCCCGGTTTCGCACAGGCGTATCCGGTGAACTGATGTGGAATCATCACCCGAAACATCCGAAGGGAACATGGTCAGCAGGACAGAGTCGATAACATACGGTTTGGCAGGCCACTTGTCTGTAAGCCTGAGCTGTGTCACGAAGTCACAGTATGTTGTGCCGAAATACTCATTATAGAGTGACCCGATGATCATTGTCGTGTAGTCACTCGAGACGGAGAGTTCGTCATACATGGTATAAGCCTTGATTGAGACAGTGTCAGTTGAGCCTATATCTATGAAATCACTGTCAGGCAGGAGGTCGATGCCTATCTTGACGGGATCCTGTGAGCACGACAGCAATGCTGCGGTGAGCAGGGCGGAGAGGGTCAGTATGGTTGAAGGCGCTCCCTTGCGGGTAATGCCGGGTTTTTTATTTTGCAGATTCCAGAAGGAGTTTGTCATAAAAGTCATTGTATGCATCTATATAATTCTCCTCTCCCTGGTACTCAAGAAGAGGCTTTCCCATGGCAGTGATTCTTTTCTTTACCTGTTCGTCAATCTTCTCGCATCCGAAAATAATTCCGTCAGAGTTCTCTGCGGCAAGTGCAGTCAGGTTGAGAAAATCAGCGCTTCCTTTTATAGACTTGAGAGTGCCGCTGTCAATCCCGTCTGCCTGAAGCTTGTCGGACAGAGAAGATTTTAACGGCTTTTTGAATCCGTTATTATAAATCGAATATACTGATTTGACCTTGCTGAAGACCGGATCATCGGAATACAGTTTCCTGAGATACAGGGGCACCAGAGCTGCAAGCCATCCGTGGACGTGCACTATATCAGGGCTCCAGCGTAGCTTTCTTACCGTTTCAATAACTCCACGGGCAAAGAAAATTGCCCTTTCGTCATTGTCTTCGTACTCATTGCCTGCGGCATCAGCCACAGTATGTTTACGCTGGAAATAATCATCATTGTCAATGAAGTATACCTGCATCCGTGCACTCTGAATGGAGGCTACTTTTATGATAAGCGGATGGTCAGTGTCATCAATGATCAGGTTCATCCCGGAGAGGCGGATGACCTCATGCAACTGGTTTCTTCTCTCGTTGATTGAACCATATCGGGGCATGAAAGTTCTGATCTCCTTCCCCCGTTCCTGTATGCCCTGCGGCAGATCACGGCTGATCTTTGAAAGCTTGGTTTCACCGAGATAGGGCATGATCTCCTGCGAAACAAACAATACCCTTCTGCTCTCCATTAATACCTCCCGATATACCTAAGAATTAAATCAAAGTGCAAAGATAATAAAAAAAACTGAATTAATTTCCAAGCTTAAAGACAACGGGTTACTGACAAAAATGGTGTTATTTTGCAGTATCGGACCCGATACCTGTGCCGGAAAATGGTCAGGTCTTCCGTCAAAAAACAATTTTTATGAAAGTACTGACAACTGCCAAGGAAGTAAAGGAACACTACAGGTTAAGTGTACTGCGTAACCCGGGCTTTGTGCCTACCATGGGCGCACTCCATGAAGGTCATCTCTCGCTGGTGGCCAGGGCAGCGGAGAACTGCCGCATGGTGGCCGTGAGTATCTTCGTCAATCCCACCCAGTTCAATGACCCTCAGGACCTGCTCAAATACCCCAGAACACTTGATGCCGACCTGGAGATGCTCTCGGGCCTGCTAAGGGAAAATGACTTTGTCTTTGTACCCTCAGTGGAGGAGATATACCCTGAGCCTGATACACGCCAGTTCGACTTCGGTGAGCTGGAAAAGGTGATGGAGGGCCTTCACAGGCCCGGCCACTTCAACGGAGTCGCCCAGGTGGTCTCCCGGCTCTTTGACATTATAAGGCCATCGGCAGCATTTTTCGGACAGAAGGACTTCCAGCAGATGACAATCATCAGGGCGCTTGCACACCGTGAATATCCCAGGATTGATATCATTGCCTGCCCCATCGTCAGGGAACATGACGGGCTGGCCATGAGCAGCCGCAACCGCCGGCTCCTTACCCAGCACCGCGAGAAGGCGGGCGAGATATACCGTACCCTGATTGCTGCTGCAGCAATGATCTCTGATTATGAAATTAATGAGATCAGGGAGTTCGTTGCTGACCGCATAAACATGCTCCCTGACTTCAGGCTTGAGTATTTCGAGATAGTGGAGGATGAGACCCTGAAACCGGTACATTCGGCTATTGAATTGTCACCCGAAAAAAAATATTTCGGATGCATTGCTTTGTGGGCCGGGGAGATCAGGTTGATTGACAACATTGAGATAAGGTTGCGGTAAAACAAAGGATAATTATCTTTGCACCGTCAGAAAACAATCTGATTCAGAAAATGACAATAGAAGTACTCAAATCAAAAATACATAATGTCACCGTCACCGGCGCTGACCTTAACTACGTGGGGAGTGTCACCATCGATGAAGACCTGATGGATGCCGCCAACCTCATTGAATATGAAAAAGTCCATGTACTGGACAGGAACAACGGTGAAAGGCTTGTTACATACGTTATCAAAGGACGGAGAGGGTCAGGCGAGATTTGCCTCAACGGCCCCGCTGCCAGGAAGATTGAAGTTGGTGACGTGGTCATCATTATGGCATTTGCAAACTTTACCCCGGAGGAGGCCCGCACATTTGAGCCCCGCATTATTTTTCCCGATACAGCCACCAACAAAATCATCTGACAATTGAATAACGGCTTAAAGCAATTCCTGAAGGCAGTATTGTTCCTTTCACTGGCTGGTCTGCTGCTATGGGTGTCATTCAGGGGAATTGATCTCGGTGATCTGTGGGTTGAGCTCAGCCAGGCCAACTACTGGTGGCTTATTCCTGCAGTAATCTTCTCGTATCTCAGCTTCATCATCAGGGCCAGGCGCTGGAACCTGCTCATAGGGCCCCTGGGATACAATCCCTCGCTGACCCATTCAAGTCATTCCGTAATTGCCGGTTATTTCGCCAACATGATATTCCCCAGGCTCGGAGAGGTTACCAAATGCGCAGCCCTTTCACGGAAGGAGAATATCCCCTTTGACAAGCTGGTCGGGACCATGCTGGTTGAACGGACAATTGATATCCTGACAGTGCTGGTTATCCTGGGAGTGATCCTTGCCGCGGGCAGTACTGCCACTGGAAGTTTCCTCTCTGAAAATGTCTTTATGCCGGCAGAAAAGAAGCTATCATCATCCGTCGGATCAGCCACCGTAATTACACTGATTATTTTGTTCCTTGCTGTGACAGCCGTGGTTATGTTCTTCACGCTCCGGGAAAAGCTGTCGGCCAGGCCATTGTTCAAAAAGATGTACTCATTCTCTGACGGACTGTTTTCAGGGCTTAAATCAATCGTCAGGCTTAAGCGCAGGTGGGAGTTCCTGTTTATGACCATTCTGCTCTGGATCTGTTACTTCTTAATGTCATACTTCCCGCTGCTCTGTCTCGAATCGACATCGCACCTGGGCGCAGGGGCCACAATATTCATACTGGTAGTAGGCAGCTTCGGCATGGCCGCACCCGTTCAGAGCGGTCTGGGCGCATACCACTGGATTGTGTCACGCGGACTCCTGGTGGCATATGCCATTCCGCTGGAGGAGGGACTTGCCTATGCAACCCTCGAGCATGAGTCACAGATGGTACTGATTGCCATTGCCGGCGCCGCTTCGCTTTTTGCACTCTTCGGCAGAAAAGGTGGAAAGGTGCTCTCATCAGTGGTAACTGAAAACAAGGGCTGATACCTTTTCTTTTAGTAAATTTGGTTGTTGCATATTCCTTTTCCCATGGCGAAGAACAAATCTGTCTATGTGTGCCAGAACTGCGGTGCAGAATCACCCAAATGGATAGGCCACTGTCCTGCATGCCACGAGTGGAACAGCTACCGAGAAGAGGTAGTCACCGCTACACCACTCTCAACCCCCGGCAGGGATGCCGTACGGCGAAAACCGGAGCTCCTTTCAGGGATAGAGGTGAATGAGAACGACCGTATAACTACAGGCATCGGGGAAGCAGACCGTATCCTTGGAGGCGGAATGGTGAAAGGCTCCCTGATACTCATGGGCGGTGAGCCGGGCATCGGCAAATCAACCCTGGCACTGCAGATAGCACTCGCCACACCTGGCAGGACGGTGCTGTACGTATCGGGCGAGGAGAGTGAAGGACAGGTCAAGCTCAGGGCAAAACGGCTTGACGGGAAAAATGAAAACTGCTTCATCTACAACGAAACAGAACCCGAAAGTGTACTTACCCAGGCAGGAGCCATCAAACCCGGTCTGCTGATCATCGATTCAATACAGACACTCAGCTCTTCGATGCTCGAGTCATCAGCCGGATCTGTCACCCAGGTCAGGGAGTGTGCGGCCATGATGCTTCGCTATGCCAAGGAATCAGGGGTGCCGGTGATACTGATAGGCCATATAACAAAGGATGGCACCCTGGCCGGCCCTAAGGTGCTGGAGCATATCGTCGACGTTGTTCTGCAGTTCGAGGGAGACGGCAACTATGTATTCCGTATCCTCAGGCCCGTGAAAAACCGGTTCGGATCAACGTCTGAGATAGGAATCTTCGAGATGGGATCGAAGGGCCTGCGCGAGGTTACAGATCCCTCCGAGCTTTTCATCCGCCGTGACCGTGACCCGGCGAGCGGAGTGACAATAGGCGCCACCGTTGACGGGGTGAGACCGTTCCTGATTGAGACCCAGTCACTGGTAAGCAGTGCCGTCTACGGCACTCCCCAACGCAGCTCCACCGGTTTTGACACCAGGAGGCTGAACATGCTGCTCGCCGTGCTTGAGAAGAGAGCCGGCTTCAGGCTGGGAGTGAAGGATGTCTTCCTGAATATCGCAGGCGGACTGAAGGTAAGTGACCCGGCCATCGACCTGGCCGTTGCCGCAGCCGTGCTCTCGTCAAACCTCGATGCACCGGTTGACCATCACACTGCCTTTGCCGCCGAGGTGGGACTCTCAGGAGAGATAAGACCCGTCGCAAGGATAGAACAGCGTATCATGGAAGCTGCCAGGATGGGATTCACTGAGATCGTGATCTCCGGTTTTCACAGGGATGTGAGAGATGTACCCGGGATCAAAATATCCAAAGTATACAAGATTGAAGGACTGGTCAGACTTCTCTTTTCCTGAGAAATCTGTCACCACCAGGACCCCGGAACTTTCAGACCGCAAGACCGCAAGACCGC
>DHUL01000018.1:4118-4344 GCA_002409145.1 Bacteroidales bacterium UBA5235 | reverse complement strand
GCTAATACTCTCGCTGCCTGTACGGATTCCCCTGTTGTTCCCTCTTCACCCTGTCACAGTCAAGATCTACATTGAACCCGGGAGGTGCTTCAAACTGCGATTCTGCAATCACTGAGAAATCCTTGTCAGCAAGCAGCTTCTGCATAAAGATCCCGAATACAGGCAGGGCCATGTTTGCTCCCTGGCCCATCGAGAGATCCTCGAAGTGGATTGCCTGATCCTCCCA
>DHUL01000018.1:3770-3907 GCA_002409145.1 Bacteroidales bacterium UBA5235 | reverse complement strand
CCTGTCCATACTCCGGCTACAAGATCAGGCATGACACCCATGAACCATCCGTTGGAGTGGTTCTGAGTGGTTCCTGTCTTTCCGCCCATCTGGTTGGCAAGCTTATAGGTAAGCCTCAGCCTCACGGCGGTACCGTT
>DHUL01000018.1:3360-3566 GCA_002409145.1 Bacteroidales bacterium UBA5235 | reverse complement strand
TGCAGCAGTGAGGTCATAAGGTAGGCATCATTCTCGCTGATAACCTCGTCAATGAACGGGGTGAACGTGGAGATGACGTTTCCGTTGCGGTCTTCAATACGCGTCACATAAAGCGGCCTGGTATAAACCCCTTTGTTGACAAAGGTTCCATAGGCTCCCACCATCTCTTCAACGGAAAGATCGGAGGTACCGAGAAATATTGAGAC
>DHUL01000018.1:2182-3180 GCA_002409145.1 Bacteroidales bacterium UBA5235 | reverse complement strand
ACAGGGTCAATATAGCTCCTTATTCCCATACGGTGCATAATGTCAACCACTGCCTGCGGCGAAAACTGCTTCATCAACCAGGCTGAAATATAGTTTTCAGACTGGGCCAGTCCCCACTTCAGGGTCACCATCTTGCCATGGTACTCTTCCGGACCGGAACTCCGGGGTGTCCAGATAGTGTCATTGACCTCGAAGGAGCGTTCGATATTTGCAATCTCATAGCAGGGTGAGTAACCGTCCTGCATCGCCAGTGTATACAGGAAGGGTTTGATGGTGGATCCCACCTGTTTCTTCTGCTGGGTAACAGCATCATACTTGAAGTACCTGAAGTCTGGCCCCCCTATATAAGCCTTCACATGTCCTGTATGCGGATCCATGGCCATGAATGACGACCTTACGAAGAACTTGTAATATCTTATTGAATCAAGCGGCGTCATAACGGTGTCTGTCTCACCCTTCCACGAGAACAGTTTCATAGGTACAGGTGTGTTGAATGCGAGCGTAATGGAGTCCTCGGGCACCCCGGCCCTCCTCATGCTCTGGTACCTGTCGCTCTGTCTGACTGACCTTGCCATGATCTGGTTCACCTGGGTGGTGGTGAGGTCATTTGAATAGGGTGGATTCCGGTAACTCTTTGCCCTCTTATCAAAGACCGGCTGAAGGTTTTTGGAAAGGTGCTCAACAAGAGCCTCTTCAGCATAGGTCTGCATCTTTGAGTTCAGGGTGGTGTAGATTCTAAGGCCGTCACGGTAAATGTTATAGGGTGAGCCGTCAGGCTTCGTGTTCTTGTAGCACCAGCCATAGAGCGGGTCGTTCTGCCAGCGCCAGAGAGCCTCATTGTAGGCATCATCCGAGAAGAACCTGTCCCTCTGCGGTTCCCTGCTGTTCATCGTTGACCTGATATACTCCCTGAAGTATGTTGCCGGGCCTGTGTTGTGACTGTCTTCGCGCAGGTCAAGGCCCATCGGAAGCTGGCTGACCGAATCGGCCAGAGAGCG
>DHUL01000018.1:1848-2013 GCA_002409145.1 Bacteroidales bacterium UBA5235 | reverse complement strand
GCTGACCGAATCGGCCAGAGAGCGTGAGATGTATCCGTATCTCTCCATCTGGGAGATCACCACATTCCGCCTCTTCAGGGCGCTCTCCTCATTGCGGAGGGGATTGTAGGCAACCGAGTTCTTAAGCATGCCTACCAGCATTGCTGATTGCTCGACATTCAGTGA
>DHUL01000018.1:875-1638 GCA_002409145.1 Bacteroidales bacterium UBA5235 | reverse complement strand
ACGGCATTATAGATGAAGTCAAACACATTGAGATACATCGTTATTATCTCTTCCTTGGTGTAGCTCCGCTCGAGCTTCACGGCCGTCTGCCACTCCTTGAACTTGGCCACTGCCAGTTTGGAGGCACGCACAATGGCCGGATCATTGGAGAGATCCCTCGGAAGGAAGAGATTTTTCGCCAGCTGCTGCGTGATTGTACTGCCACCTCCTGTGTTCTGACCCAGCATGATGGTCTTGACAAGAACCCTTGCAAGGCCCCGGAAGTCAATGCCTGAATGCCTGTGGAACCTGATGTCTTCAGTGGCAATAAGTGCATCAATCACATACGGTGAGATATCTTCGTATTCAGTCCAGGTACGGTTCTGAATGTAAAACTTGCCAAGGAGGACATTATCTTCCGAATAGACCTCGGCGGCAAGACTGTTGTCAGGATTCTCAAGCTCCTCGAACGAGGGGATTGGGCCAAGCCTGTTTGCGGAGATCAGTAAAAACAATGTCAGCAGAAACACTGCCGGCAGAGATATAATTACCCAGAACCAGATAATGTTTTTCCGGAATTTTTTATCCCTCATGATACCCTCATTATAAGGCCGCTAATTTAATGATTAATACAGAATTTTTCTCAAAATTTTGAAGTTGGCGCCCTTATTCATTTACTTTGCCCTGTTTTTAAAAAAACTCGGATGACTGATAATCTGGTAATAGTTGAATCTCCTGCCAAAGCAAAGACTATAGAAAAATTTCTGGGAAAGGATTACACCGT
>DHUL01000018.1:537-683 GCA_002409145.1 Bacteroidales bacterium UBA5235 | reverse complement strand
GTGTCAAGCTTCGGGCATATCCGTGATCTGGTAAGAAACAACCTGGGTGTGGAAGTTGAAAACAATTTCGCACCGGTTTATGAGATACCTGAAGACAAGAAGAAGGTTGTGGCTGAGCTTCGCAAGCTTGCAGACAAGGCCACTAC
>DHUL01000018.1:0-344 GCA_002409145.1 Bacteroidales bacterium UBA5235 | reverse complement strand
GTATGGATCGCTTCCGATGAAGACCGTGAGGGGGAGGCAATTGCATGGCACCTTATCTCCGTTCTCGGGCTTGACCCGGGAACCACGCGCCGGATTGTATTCCATGAGATAACTAAAGATGCCATTACCCGTGCTGTGGAATCACCGCGGCAGGTAGATATGAACCTGGTTAATGCCCAGCAGGCGCGCCGTATCCTTGACAGGCTGGTAGGCTTTGAGCTTTCTCCGGTACTTTGGAAAAAGGTCCAGCCCTCACTCTCAGCAGGAAGGGTACAGTCAGTAGCAGTGCGCCTGCTTGTTGACCGTGAACGGGAAATAATAGGCTTCATTGCTGACTCAGCCTT
>DHUL01000033.1:12053-19268 GCA_002409145.1 Bacteroidales bacterium UBA5235 | reverse complement strand
GATAGGCTGCAGGTGTAAAGGTGGCAACATCAAAGCCGAGCAGTACTAATTACCCGTGAGCTTTCTGAGAAATGTCTTATTATTCTTACATCAACCAGCATGTCACGATATTTAAAGTCTTAAGGTGGCTATAGCGGAGGGGTTCCACCTCTTCCCATTCCGAACAGAGAAGTTAAGCCCTCCTGCGCCGATGGTACTGCAGAGCAAAATGTGGGAGAGTAGGTCGCCGCCGACTTTACAAATAAAGCTCCAGCTGAAAAGCTGGAGCTTTATTGTTATATCACATACCTGAATCCGGATGCCTCAGGATATCACGGGTCATTCACCTGCGGCTCCTGCCAGGGAGAGCTCTTTTGTGCTCCCGGTAGCATGTGAAAAGGCAGAAACATGGGAAATTCCGTTATGGTAACGCAGACTGCCGGGCTGATAAATCAGCCCTTAAATTAGGGTCAGTGTAATAAATGCCCTGCTTCTCATCATCTCTTAAATAGATTTACTCCGCATCTTATGTAAGCAATCGGTTAGATCACTCAATGCGGCTCCTGTCTTCAGTATGCCAGATGAAGCCCTGTTCAGGAGAAACGGTGATTTGTTGTGAATGCAATAATAGTTACCTGAATAAGGGGAAAATATATCTATTATGAAATCGGTTGCATTTTTAAAAAAATTCACTATATTTACCATGTTGTAGACCATTTTCCAAAGATAGAGTTTCAGGTTTTTTTTGAAATGTGGCAGTAATATGGATTGTGTCAAGGCTTTGCCGGGGATCTGTCACTGTGGTAAGAGGGATGATTAGTGCCTGTTAGACCTTAATAATTAACACATCAGACAAATTACCAGCCATGCAAAAAAATGAAAATTCCACGTGAAGCAGGAATGTTGTGTCCTGATTGATCAGGCAGGGAAGAATTGATGAGTTCGGCCCGTATTAAAACCCGGAAATTTAACCTTAAAACTAGAATCACATGATTAAAAATCATTTAACTCCAGGTATTTTTAAAAAATACTTTGGAAAACTACTTCTGAGCATGACGCTCATTGCAGTGCTGATTCCTGTGCAGACAGGAATGGCATTTGCCTCAGGATCCAATCCTGAAGGACTGAACCTGACTCAGCAAAGAGTCATTACGGGATTCGTCACTGAAAGCGATGGCAACCCGTTGCCAGGGGTGACTGTCATGGAAAAGGGTACTAACAACGGAAGTCTTTCAGATGCGAACGGCCAGTACAGAATAGCGGTGACAACAACCAATCCTGTGCTTGTTTTCTCATTTGTAGGATACTCACCACAGGAAATTACTGTCGGATCACAGTCTGTTGTTAATGTGACCCTGGCAGCAAGTGACATAGGCCTTGAAGAAATTGTAGTTATTGGTTATGGAACAGCCAGAAAAAGCAATGTTACAGGATCAGTGGCATCAATGGCTGGTGATGCAGTCAGGGATGTGCCGTCGGCAAATATTTCACAGGCTCTTCAGGGACGTGTCTCAGGGGTTGATATGTCACAGGTATCAACCAAACCCGGAGCAGCAATGCAGATTAGGATTCGTGGTACCCGTTCACTGAATGCCATCAACGATCCGTTAATTGTTATTGACGGGATACCCTTTGCAGGGTCAATTGGTGACATCAGCCCCAGCGCAATCAAGAGTATAGATATTCTTAAGGATGCTTCTTCAACAGCTATATATGGTTCGCGCGGAGCAAACGGTGTCATTCTTGTTACCACCAGTAAGGGCTATGCAGGGCAGCAAGCACAGGTAAGTCTCAACAGTTATGTTGGCATGAAGCAGGTATTTGCCAAATATCCAATGATGAACGGACCTGAATTTGTTGCACTGCGTGCAGCAGCAAATCAGTACACAAACACACTGGATGAATCCAATGATGTGAATACTGACTGGCAGGACCTGCTGTACAAGACCGGAATGGTGAACAGTCATGATTTGGGTATTACCGGTGGTACACAGACCGGCAACTACACGTTCGGGGTAGGATACTATAAGGATGAAGCTGTCGTTCCCCTTCAGGATTACACTCGTTATTCGATCCGGAGTTCACTTGATCAGGGAATCGGGAAATATTTACGCTTCGGTATCAGCACAAATACCAATTACTCTGTTACCAACGGGAATAACCTCGGGGCAGTTGGTATGGCCCTTGATCATTCACCTATAGCCGACATCTACAACGAGGATGGCTCCCTGAAACAAAGATTCATGCAGGCTACTTCGGGTGCTCAGTGGGTATCGACACGGGAAGTATTGGAAGGTTTAGGTGATAAGTATATTGATCAGAACAGGGCATTCGGAACTTATAATGCACTATATGCTGAAGTGAAAATGCCCGGGATAGAGGGTCTTAAGTATCGCATTAACCTGGGTTTGAACTATCGGCAGAGTAACAACGGAAGCTATACAGGGGTAGGTGTTTTCAGCGGCACACCATCTAATAACTCCACTGCCTCAATCAGCAACTCACATACGCTGAACTGGGCAGTTGAGAACCTGCTTACATATGATAAAACCTTTGCAGGTAAGCATCAGCTGAACGCAGTTGCAATGTTCTCAGCTGAGCAATCAATGTATAACTCTTCATCTGTCTCGACAAAGGATATTCCCATAGATGCTTTCCAGTTCTACAATCTGGGTCAGGCAACAGCGGATAAAACAGTCAATCCTACAAACCAGAGATATGAACTGACTGGTTTGCTTTCATACATGGGCCGTGTAATGTATTCATACGACAGTCGTTATATGATAAGTGTTGCTGCCCGTACTGATGGTTCATCCAGGCTGGCTCCCGGACAAAAGTGGCATACATATCCTGCCGTGTCGGTTGGATGGAATATTGCAAATGAGCAATTTATGAAGAGTATCAGCCAGATAAACCTTCTGAAACTGAGGATGGGTTACGGAGAAACATCCAACCAGTCTGTCGATCCTTACAAAACCCTTGGTCTGTTAAGCACAAGGCCTTATAATTTCGGAACTGTATATTCCATGGGGATGTACGTTTCAGAACTTCCTAACCCTACCTTAGGATGGGAATTCTCGAAAACATATAATATTGGTCTTGACTTTGGATTACTTGAGAATCGCCTGTCAGGTACTATTGAGTATTACGCAATGTACACCCATGATGTTATCCTCAGTGTCGGGCTACCCTCCACTTCGGGTGTAGGCAGCTATATGGCCAATATTGGCAAGACTGAGAATAAAGGACTTGAGTTTTCAATTGACGGTGTGATTATCGACAACCCAAACGGATGGTCATGGGAAGCAGGTGTCAACCTGTACGCCAATCGCAACAAGCTGGTTGAGCTTGCTTCGGGACAAATGAAGGATGAAACCAACTGGTGGTTTGTAGGACATCCGATTGATGTAATCTACGACTACGAGAATATTGGCATCTGGCAGCAGAATGATCCAAACTTCAATATCCTTGAACCGGGAGGTAATGTTGGTATGATTAAGGTAAAATATACCGGTGATTACCTTAGCGATGGAGTCACACCTGCAAGAGCAATTACAGCTGCTGACAGGCAAATAATTGAAATGGAGCCTGACTTTATGGGAGGCTTCAATACCCGACTGGCATATAAAGGAATAGACCTCTCCATTATTGGTGCCTTCAAGAAAGGTGGTATTCTCAACAGCGTTCTCTATGGATCGGGAAGCTACCTGAATAACCTGAACACGAGATCGGGCAATAACGTAAGGATAGATTACTGGACCCCGGATAACACAGACGCCAAGTATCCCAAACCAAACGGTGTTGGTGGCGACAATCCAAAATATGGAAGCACAATGGGTTACTTTGATGCATCATATCTGAAGGTGCGGACAATTACACTCGGGTACAATCTGGATAGTAATGAGTGGATCAAAAGAGCCGGATTTAAGACGCTCAAGGTATATGCAACCGTACAGAATCCATTTGTATTGTTCTCTCCTTATACGAAGGAATCCGGGATGGATCCCGAGACTAACTCGTACGGTAATGAAAATGCTGCAGTGCCCTTGTCCGGATCTCTCAGACGGTTGCTGACCATAGGCACCAACACGCCTGCAACACGCAACTATATGATCGGTATCAATATGACATTTTAAAAAAGAACGGTAATGAAACGTAAACTGATAAATTCTGTTTTAGGAACAGCCATTGCGTTGCTCCTGTTTGCGTCGTGCTCTGATATTCTTGAAGAGCAGCCACGTGCTATATATACACCCGAGACTTTCAAAACCCCGGAAGGCGTTATGGGAGGCTTAACTGCTGAATACGCCACACTCAGACGTTTATGGGGCGATGCATATTTTTACAGTAATGGTCTGACCGGTACCGATGAAGCAACATGGGCTGCCAGTGGGGGTACAGGTAACTTTAAGATCATGGACCTTTCCGGGGCAGGCGGGCCTATCACTCCCAGCGCTTCAGATGCTGGCGGACTTTGGTCTAATGCATTCCCTGCAATAAACACCGCAAACGGTATTATTGAAAATGCTACCGCCGTAGGCACAATATCAGATGCACTGATTGCTGAAGCAAGGTTCTTCCGTGCATTCCACTATTTCTATCTCGTACAGACCTTTGGAGGGGTACCGCTTGACTTTGGCTCCGGTGAACTGGCGTTCAATATCTCACCGGTCAGAACTTCAGTACGCAATACCGTTCCTGAAGTCTACACAAAGGCAATATTTCCCGATCTGCTGGCAGCAGTGGAAAATTTGCCCCCAACCGGACGATTAACCGGCGCTTTAACAAAGACAGCTGCCCGTCTTTACCTGTCAAAAGCTTACCTGACATATGCATGGTGGCTCGAAAATCCGAATAATATCCCTACCTATCCCGATTGTCCACGCACTGACCCTGATGGACATAATGCCGCATGGTACTATCAGGAAGCCTATAACATTGCAACAGCTGCTATTGATGATCCCGGACCTTTCGGATTGCTGCCAAATTTTTATGATGTCAACCTTGGTTCAAACGACCGTAACAAGGAAATTGTGCTGTATGCTGACCGTACCCAGGCAAGTGACTACTGGAATGACGCGAACCTTTCTTATGCCTCAGGTGGTGGTGCTGATAATTTCGCAGCATGGATGATGACATGGAACTACACAACCATGACAAGCTCAAAGACACCCTGGGCTGCTCCGTCAACCGTAAACTCTGTACAACGTGAAGCAGAACAGCATCTGGGTCGCCCATGGACCCGTATGGCTCCTCCTATCGAAGTATTCACAAACACATTTGCCGACAAAACCAATGACTCCCGCTATGACGGGACCTTTGTAACCGTTTACCGTGGCAACTGGAATAAAGGCGGCGTTACAAATGCTTTTCTGTATAATGCAAATGATATGACGGTATATCCTGGTGACCCGATACTTACATTCCTTGACAACGATCCGGGTGGCATCGATTACTCTAATTCGCTTTATAAAAGTAATATCGGGGCAGGTGTATTACCAGGAAGAGCAGATTATGTAATAGCTCCTAACGCAATAAGCAGGCTGGTACATCCGGGTTGCGGATATAAGATTGGAACTTACCGTACTGACAATGGAGTCGGCCTGGGCCAACCTAACGGAAGCATTACCCGTCCTTTCCCGATTGCCAAGTTTTCGGAGCTCTACTTCATAGCTGCTGAGGCTGCGGTCAAAGGAGCAACCACTGTAACAGGAAAAACAGCATTGGATTTGATCAATGTTATTCGTGCCCGTGCCGGTAAATGGCGCTGGAACAATAATGGCAATGCCCCAAAAATTGAGGACCACAGCGCAGAAATGATTGCTGCCACACCGGCAACAATAACTGTAGATTATGTACTGGCTGAACGTTCACGTGAATTTTATGGTGAAGGTGTCCGGTGGTATGACCTTGTGCGTACACAGACATGGGAAACTTTAGCACATACCTATACAATTTGTGGCCCAAATCTTGGAGACCACACACCTGAAGTAGTAACCCGTACAATTCAGAAATATCACTACCTGCGCCCCATTCCTCAAGGTCAGTTGGATGGTCTCGAGATGAGCGCTGCTGAAAAAGCAGCTTATCAGAACCCGGGATATTGATCACCTGTAAGGGATGAGCATATTAAGATCTGGAAAACCAACGACTGATTTTGTTCGAATATATGATTAGAAGGAATTATTAGGGTTGGTTCAGGTTAAAGTGTCCGTGGCTATGCCCACGGGCACTTTTTACCTGGTTTTGCCTCTGTTTTATACCAGAACCTGCCACAAATGAAGGCGTGGCTGATAGTTATTGATTATTGAAATGACTGAGATACTTGAAAGAATCTCAACCTGTGTTGAATTCGGCAAGGTTGACATTAAATCGCCATATCCTCCGGCCATGAAAGGAGAGGAGGGGGCTTTTGAGCTCACAAGGCATGCCCTTGATGAGGGAATCAGCCCGGGAGATATTCTCGAGGATGCCCTGATACCTGCGATGTCAAAAGTGGGGCAGAAGTTTTCAAGAAACGAGATATTTGTTCCCCAGATGCTGATGGCTGCAAAGGCCATGAGCAGCTCCATGACCCATATTAAACCCTATTATCTCTCCGGCGAGACAAAGAGAAGGGGAACATTTATTATCGGAACTGTCAGGGGAGACCTGCATGACATTGGCAAGAATCTCGTCTCTATGATGATAGAAGGTGCCGGATGGGAGATTGTTGACCTTGGAGTGGATGTCAGCACTGATAATTTCACCGAGACAATCGAAAAACATCCGGGAGCAGTACTCGGACTGTCTGCCCTGCTGACCACTACTATGGAAAACATGCGGAAAAGCGTAGTTGAACTGCGCGAAAGATTCCCCGGACTGAGAATTCTTGTCGGGGGGGCACCAGTGACCGAAGAGTTCTGCCGGAAAATAGGAGCAGATTTCTATTCGCCTGATCCACAGGGGGCAGTGGAATACCTCAAAACACTGGTCTGATTAAAGAAATTATTTGTTATTTCGCTATGCAGCACGAGTGCCCGAACCCCGTACTGTATATTCGCAAACTTTTCGTGCCTGTAGCTGAATTCAGTTTGCCCTTAATTGAAAATTAGAGTAAATGAAGACGATCCTTAAAGGAACAACGAACGAGGTGGTAATAGACACCGAAGGCCCTGTGGTCATCATAGGTGAATGCATCAATCCTACCAGGAGAAAAAAGCTGGTAAGTACTCTTCAGAACCGTGACTTCAGCTA
>DHUL01000033.1:1225-11796 GCA_002409145.1 Bacteroidales bacterium UBA5235 | reverse complement strand
ATGATGAGGAGTTGCTGCCACAGGCCGTGATTGCACTTCAGGACACCTTTGACATCCCGCTCTGTCTCGATTCACCAAATCCGAAGGCCATAGAGGCAGCCCTGAAAGTGGCAAAGGGGAAGTGCCTCATAAATTCCGTCAACGCGGAAGAAGCATCTCTGCAGAGACTGCTTCCGGTTGCCCGGGAGTATGGAGCAGCTATCATCGGTTTGGTGCTCGACGATGACGGAATCACCCATGATCCGGAGAAGCGGCTGAGGATTGCTGAAAAGATTGTTGAAAGGGCTGTCAGGGCAGGTATCAGGGAGGAAGATGTGATCATTGACCCGATGGCAATGGCTGTCAGCGCAGATCCCACTGCCTGCAGTGTGACTCTTGAAACAATCAGGCTGGTTCACGAGAGACTGGGCCATAACATAACACAGGGGGCCAGCAATATTTCTTTCGGACTGCCCGACCGTGAAAACATCAACAATGCATTCATGGCGATGTCAATCCTGTACGGCCTGACCTGCCCAATTGCCAATCCGGAGAAGATCTCAGGACTGGTGCGGGCCGCTGACCTGGTCCTGGGAAGGGATGACTATGCTATCAGGTTCATAGAACATTATCAGTCGACACAAATGCCCTGATGAGGTTCAGCTATAAATACAGTGAACTCCTTCCCGGTACAGATACCCTGGCCAGGGTCATGGGATACCTGCCCGGTACTGCACCAGAACCTGTGACCGATCTTATAACCGGGCTGTCAGAAGAGTTACTGACAGCCGGTGAAGCCCGGGCAGAGTATATCATCTTCAACCAGGTCTGCCTTGATGCGGTCAACAGAACGGCAGAGGTTGAGGGAATCATCTTTAATGTCAAGCCAGTTGTATTCAGCCAGCTCAGACATGCCGAAAGTGCTGCGCTCTTCATCTGCACTGCCGGCCGGGAGGTAGGTGAACGCAGCCGGAAAAGTATGAAGGAGGGCGATTTACTGCGTGGATACATATATGATGTGATCGGATCCGAAATTGCAGAGAGTGCCGCAGATAACATGCAGCTGTCACTGAGAGCCGCCACCTCAGCAACAGGCATGAACATTACCAACCGATTCAGCCCCGGGTATTGCGGCTGGGACGTTGCGGAACAACATAAACTCTTCAGCTTCTTTCCTGACAACTGGTGTGGTATAACCCTCACTGAATCAGCCCTGATGAATCCTGTGAAATCAGTCAGCGGTATTATTGGCATTGGAAGGAAGGTACTATATGAACCTTACAATTGCCACAGGTGCGATGACAGGAATTGCATCTACCGGGGAAGAAAAACATGAGGATTTGCGAATTGCGATTTGCGACGCGCGAGTTGCAATTTGCCGATTTGTAAATCGCAAATCGCACATCGTCATTTCTTATAGCTTTCCGGCGGCCCTAAATATGACGGCCGCAGTCCTCCGGTGTTTACAACTATCTTTTCAAGCACCATACCCGGGTCAACCATCCATATTTTCAAGGTGTGGTATCCCGGTTCGGTGACAGTTATTTTCCCCTTGACATAGCGGGTGCTGTTGCGTACAGTCTCCTCCCAGTCCCTGTTGCCGTTCTCGGCATTGAAACCTGCGGGAACTACGGTGATGAGTTGCGGTTCAGCGTCATCAAGAGAAATTCCGATCTTGAAGTCTCTGTCGGGCAGGAAGTTGAGCGAAGGTGCCATGTGAAGTGTTGTTTCAAATTCGCCTGCCGAGAAAAGATACATCCTGTACTCCATCGCAGGGGAGTCTTTCCCTGGAACAGCGGGAGGAGCATCTGTGAAAGCCGTGGCCCGCATTCCCGACCGGGTCCGGCCGTAGTCCTCAATCCGTTCCCAGCGTTTCCCGGCGGTTTCTCTTACAGCGGTGTAGCTTTCTGCTTCCATCGATACGTAGCCGTCGCCCTCCACAAACCCTTCTACCGTGACAGGGTCAGGAGTGGCCGGGTTGAATGCAGTGACACTGACGTTCAGCATATTTCCTCCGGCCTCTACCGATACCGATCCGCTATGAGTACCAGGGGGAAGTATTGACCAGTCGATTGTGATGTCCAGCCTCTGCTCATCAGTCACGATTCCATGGCTGTTACTGATGATGATCCAGGGCTTGTCAGCTGTGGCTGTGTAATCGAAAGGATCGCTTCCTTGGTTGAATATCTCAAAATACCTTGTCTGCTTATTGAAAACATCAAATTGGGGCAGGAGGGGAACTGACCCGGATCCCGGCCAGGCTTCAGTTGAGCCTTCCACCGCCACGAAGGGCAGGGCTCCGGGCGGTATCGGAGGGGTTTGCAGCTTAATATGGCGAAGGCTGTTTTCCGGGGGGTCATTCCAGGCGATATATCCCAGGTGGGCCTGGTCCATGAAGTGTTTCCAGCGGCCATCTGCATATTCGCGGTTATAATATCCCATCAGGGCTGTGTCAGCCGTGAAGAGCTCCCTCGTGCGTTCTGCCAACTCCGGGGTTGCAGCCCTGCCCTGTTTGGCATACAGGGCATTCTTCCCTGCAGTGACATAGAGCTCGTTCACGAGTGCACATGCCTTCACCGGGAAGAGGACAAGGTGAAAGTATGCATCCTTCATATCAGCAGGCAGCAGTTGCCCGATCTGTTCTGCCCTGAATGCCAGGCTGTTGTATTCCAGTACAATACGCTCAGCCTCATTGTAATTCACCAGGCTGTAGGTAAATGGAGAAAGCAACTCCGGTTTACGGCGACCGTTGAAGCGGGTGTAATCCCTGATAATCTGCGCAATATCACCTGCAAGCTGCGGGCCAAAGATCTCAGATGCCCACTGTTCAGTCCATCCGGACATGTCATCACTGCCCAGGCCGTCCGTATCCCATGCGAGGTCAAGGAAATATTCCACAGGAATTTCGTATCCCCTGAAGTGTCCTACATTGACAATCCAGATCCTGTCAGCTCCGTATTGTTTTGCCAGCGACATCTGGTCCCATATCTTAGGGATCGGGCTTGTATTGATCCACTGGTAGCTGCGTGGACCGCCATGGTAGTCGAAGTGATAATAAACACCGGCTCCGCCGCCCATTTTTCTCTCGTCGGCAGTAGGCAGGCGCCTCACGTTGCCCCAGTTGTCCTCTGCCCACAGCAGGGTCACATCGTCAGGGACCCTCATCCCCTCATAATAGTAATCCTGCACCTCTTTATAGAGGCACCATAACTGGGGAACCTTTGAGACATCAGTATCTATCTCCTCCGCAATCATCTCACGCTGAACCTTTACGATCTTTTCCAGCCTTGCAATATTGGCTGCAGGTCCGCCAGGTCCCATCTCAGTGTCATCAGCGCCACGCAGGCCTATGGTGATGATGCTTTCATAATCCTTGTTTCTCCTTATTCCGTCACGCCAGAATTTCACCAGGGTGTCTTCATGATGTGTCCAGCTCCAGCTTCCAAGGATTTTCTGGTAGCGCCGGTCCCATTCCTTCTGTGCCCTGATCATAGGTTCCTGGTGGCTGGTACCCATTACAATACCATACTCGTCGGCCAGGGCAGCATTCTGCAGGTCATCCTCGTTGAATGCGTTGTTCCACATTGCCGGCCAGAGGTAATTTGCTTTCATCCTGAGGAGCACCTCGAAGATTCTCCTGTAGAACTCGCTGCCGTAGTTGGCCACACCCGGAGGAACAGGCGGGTTGTCTGTGGGGGTGACCTCGCCATATTTATATGCAACCCATCTTGTCAGGGCCGGGTACTCATCATTGAGGAATATCCCCCGGTATTTTACCGACGGTTCGCCCCACTGCCATTGCCCCGGGTTTACATACAGCTCAGCGCTTTTCCGCACAGGCACATCAGCCCACCAGTACCAGGGCGATACACCTGCCTGCCTTGATATCTCGTAAATCCCGTAGATTGTGCCGCGTTTGTCACTGCCGGCAATTACAAGTGCATTCTTCACGCCGGGGAAAGGCTTTTCAACAGTCTGTATAATAAAAGACTCCCACTTTCCATTGATGGGACCAACATCAATCTTATTCCTTTTTATCAGGCGGTCTATCATGGCGCTCCTGCCAACTGTGCCTGCGATGACTACAAACTCAGACCTGGGTGGCTTTGTGGTGGTAAGCAACCCGGGCATGGTTCCGGTTACCCCTCTAAGGTCGTTCTGAAGATCTGTTAAAGCTCTCGTCACACCAGCCCACTCCCCGGGACTTACAAGAAGGGGTGCGCAACTGCCGGAAGAGGCAAGGACAAGGGCTCCTATACTTTTTTCCGCGGAAATGATCACATCTGATTGGTCCTGACCGGCGGCAGGAATGCAGCAAAGTGAAAGTACCAGGAGGAGCAAGGTGATCAGGATTCTGAAGTCAGAAGGTCCTGGCACCTTTCGGGTATCGGGATTTCGACCCTGGCAGAGGCGGTTCCTGAATCTTAAGTTCAGAGAGTATGGAGGTCGGGTTGTGGTGTTTTTATTCATCAGCGGGGTCTTGTTTTGTTGATAAAAGCTCAAGAACGACTGTTGTTTCTGATTTTAGTTTCAGAATAATATACTTGTCAGTGCCGACAGGCTCGGAACCGAGGGAGACAATACTTTAACTATGATATAACCTTTGTCAATCTCCTTTGAAAATGCTTCATCATGTAATAGATAAGGCGTGAGTGTATGAGCGCCAGATGAACTCAGCCTGATCATGGAGTGATTGTCGGAGTCTGCCCATGGCATCAGCTGGCAGATATAACCGGCGGCATTGGCCTCGTTGAGGCCTTGGATGATGAACCATGCCGTGTTGAACCATATGAAGTTCGAATGCCCAGTCATGATACAGGGCTTTTCATGGCCGGATATCCCAGCGGATAGGAGTTGTTCCTGAACATTATTATATCCGTTCCAGATCCTCGAAGAGCAGCTTGCATATCTGCTACTTTTGCGGGCTCGCAGTGACCCTGTCGGAGTACTATGTCAGTGGCCCTCCGAATCCTAACGTTATATATCAGTATTACATTAAAACAAAGTTAGTGATTAATTGTGAATGTATCCCTTTTTAAATGAACCACAACAATACTGCAACACTAACTCCAGGCTTCAGTCCGGGTTACCTGAGACTGATTTGATCATCCGGGCTTTTGCCCGGACTTTGATAGTTTGAAAAATGAATTTTAAAATAAATTGATAGATTTACTAAAGGTTTTTCCCATGAAAAAGCTTTTATTTGGACCGCCTTCAATAGGATTAATTGGTTCTGCGATATGGGGGTCAGATTAATAAGAGTATGTAAATATTCAATTTATAATAAAAAAAATATGAACCTAACTTCTCAAAAAATCTCAGTGTTCGAAAAAATAGGGTATAGCCTGGGAGACCTGGCTGCGAACCTGGTTTTCCAAACATTAATTACCTATTTAGCTTATTTCTATACAGACATTTTTGGGTTGAAAAGCACCGATGCCTCAATAGTAATGTTAATTGTCGGCCTGGTTGCGGCATTCGGTTTTAATCCATTAATTGGCGTACTGGCTGACAGAACCAATTCGAGATGGGGCAAATTCCGTCCCTGGATATTATTCACTGCTATTCCTCTTGGCATTGTTTCCATACTTGCCTTTTCAACGCCGGATTTTTCATACAAGGGAAAATTACTCTATGCTACAGCAACTTATACCCTTTTGTTGTTGATGTATGCTTCCAGCAACCTTCCGTATGCAGCTTTGAGCGGTGTATTAACCGGTGATATGGGAGAAAGAAATAGTATCTCATCATATCGTTTTGTTGCTGTGATGTTTGCACAGTTCTTTGTACAGGTATTCATGCTTCCGATTATTGAATATGCCGGCCACGGAGACAAAGCCGCCGGGATTGAATCAGTAATGACATGGATGGCTGCCATAGGCACTGTACTGTTAATTATATCATTTCTTTCAACCAGAGAGCGTATTATTCCAGCGGTGGAACAAAAATCATCGCTTAAGGATGACCTGTCTGATCTCTCTAAAAACAGGCCCTGGCTGATAATGCTTGTCCTGACAATATTGGTGTTCACCACTCTTGCGATGAAAGGAGGATCTTATGTCTATTATTTTAATAATTACGTAGATGAAGCTACCCTTGCCAAATTTATTAACCCGGTTATTGTTGGTCTTTCAGGTTTAGGTATTAATTTCTTTGGATCGGATCCGGTTTCTGCTGGCTTTGGTTTATTTAATGCTGGAGGTATAATCTTCATGCTTGTCGGAATATCATTTTCAAAAAAGCTCGCAGATAAATACGGTAAACGTGATGTTTATAAGTATGGCTTACTTGCTGCTGCCATTTTTATTCTGATCTTTATCTTTTTCAAGCCCGAGAGTGTAATCTTAATGTTCACCTCGCAAATGCTGCATGGATTTACCTATGGAATTACCATCCCGATTCTTTGGGCCATGATTGCTGATGTTGCAGACTATTCGGAATGGAAAACAAACCGCAGGGCAACGGCAATTATCTTTTCTGCTATGATGGTAGGCCTTAAGGCAGGGCTTTCATTCGGAGGCGCTCTGGTTGCCTGGATCTTAAGTTTGTACGGGTATGTTCCTATAGAAGGTGCAGTTGCCGGGACGGAAATTATTCAACCTGAAACTGTCGCTGCCGGAGCAAAAATGCTTGTCAGTGTCTATCCTGCCATTCCTTTTCTTATAGGTGTCGGATTATTGTTTTTCTATGTTATTGATAAAAAAATGGAGGTAAAAATTGAGTCAGAACTGAGTGCTCGCAGGAGAAAAGTGGTTGCATAACCGATTTTAATTAAACAAATAGAACATAATGAAAACGAAGACTATCTCTGCAGTAATTGCCATTATTTTTCTATCAAACATATACACTATGGCGCAAATGACATTAGCTGAGGCTACCAAAGGCAAATTTCTTTTTGGAGTAGCTGTTAATATGCAACAAGTAAACGGTATTAATCCCACAGAATCAGAATTGATTGCTAAAGAGTTCAATGCCATTGTTGCCGAGAACTGTATGAAGCCTCAACCTATCCATCCACAAGAAGACAAATATCAGTGGACAGACGCAGACAAATTTGTGGCATTTGGGGAAAAAAACAAGCAGGTCATAACAGGGCATTGTCTTATCTGGCATTCTCAAATAGGCAGATGGTTCTTTGTTGATGAAAATGGGAAAGATGTCACCCCTGAAGTTCTGAAAGAACGCATGCGTCAACACATATATACAGTTGTCGGTCGTTATAAAGGTCGGGTAAAAGGCTGGGACGTTGTCAACGAAGCTTTTGAAGACAACGGCACATACCGTAACAGTAAGTTCTACCAAATACTGGGCAAGGATTTTATCAAATATGCTTTTCAGTTTGCACATGAAGCCGACCCTGATGCAGAATTATACTACAACGATTATAATGTAGAAACTCCGGCAAAATGTGATGCAATTGTGCAACTTGTAAAAGAATTAAAGGAGGCAGGATGCAGAATTGATGCAGTTGGTTCTCAGGCACATATACACATGGATACCCCTACACTTGAAGCTACCGAAACCTGTTTTAAGAAACTTAAAGCTGCCGGTGTGAAAATTCATATTACCGAATGGGATATTTCTATTCTTCCAAGTCCGTATACCGGGGCGAACATTTCTTCTCGTTTCACCTATTCAAAGGAAATGGATCCCTATCGTGAAGCTGTACCCGACTCAGTTCAACAAGAATGGAATAAACGTGTACTTGATATGTTCGAACTCTTTCTAAAATACAATGATGTAGTGGATCGCGTCACTGTTTGGGGATTGAATGACGCCTTATCATGGTTAAACAATTTCCCGATCCGCGGCAGAAAGGATTATCCTTTGCTTTTCGACCGTAATAACCAGCCCAAGAGTGTGGTTGATGAAATGATTAAGTTGGCGAAAAAGTACAAGTCAAAAAGATGAAGAAACCAACCCGGCTCGCATCTGACAACCGTAACTATTGCAGAAAAAATTAAATAATAAGGAGAAATACCATGTCAAAAGAAAGAGATGATTTTATTGCAGCGAAGATCGCGAAGATGAGTCTGCTGGAAAAATGCGGCCAGCTGCTGACCTTCACCTGGAGAGGTGCTATCCCCACACCATCGGGGATCGAACAAATTACTAAACTGCATGCAGGCGGCATTTGCCTGGAACCATATGCACTTGAAACATGTAAAAATCTATATTGGGGACGCTCACAGGTTGATCCGAATTTCAAGAAGCCCAAGGATTATTTCGACATTGCACACACATGGTTCAACTCCCGCGCCTTTGGCATAAGCGTAACGCCTGAAGAGCTTACCGAAGCGCTGAACAATATGCAGAAAATTGCCATGAACCGTGATTCGGGAATTCCCCTGCATGTTACAATTGATATGGAAGGTGATTTCAAGAACGATTATACTGCCGGCGGTGTTCTTCAGTTTATTCCTCCGATGGGTATTACAGCAATCGGGGATGTGGATCTTGCTTACAAAATTGCAAATCTGATGGGCCGTCAGATGGCCGCAATTGGTGTAACCCAGTTCTATCATCCGGTATGCGACGTGAATATCAATCCATTGAATCCTGAGATTGGTGTCCGTTCATTCGGTGATAATGTAAGCGTGATCTCAAAATTCATCGATGCTACTGTCCGGGGATATGAGGATGCAGGCATCACCGCAACCATTAAGCATTTTGCCGGCCGTGGTGATTCGGCGACCGACGCTCATGATGTACTCGATGTATGCCGCGGCGATAAAAAGCGCATGCAGGAAGTTGAGCTGGCTGCATTTCAGGCAGGCATTAACGCCGGCGCATCGGCCCTCATGACAGCGCATACCATTTTCCCGGCTTACGATGAAGAGTACCCGGCTACCCTTTCAAAAAAGATCCTTACCGATTTACTGAGAGGTGAAATGGGATTTAATGGTATTATTGTTTCCGACGCCATCGGTATGGCCGCTATACTTAAAAAATGGCCACTCCCGCTCGCATGTGCAATGGCCATCAAAGCCGGTGTGGATACCATCCTGCTTAAGGCCGACGACGAATCCCGCTCACAATGTCTGTTCGGTATAAAGAGCGCTGTCGAGAACGGAATGTTGTCTGAAGAGCGCGTGAACGATGCTGTACGCCGTCTTCTCTGCAGGAAATACGATCAGGGTCTGTTTGAAAAAGCCGGTAAGATGGATCCGAAGGAAACCACCAGGATTGTCAGAAATAAGGAAAACAGGGACTTCTCATGGGAAGTTGCGCACAAAGCCCTGCTGGTAGTCCGTGATGATAAAAAGCTGCTGCCCCTGAGTAAAGACAAGAAAATTCTGGTGATCGAGCAAACCATCCCCTATGAATTTCTCGGAAAGGATATGTACAGTCATGCCCATATGTTCTGTGAGCAAATGGTCAAACATTCCACTAACCTGATTCTCGACGATGCCCCGTTCCATGCTGAAGAGGAAGACATCGAAGAAGCTCTGCGACTTGCCAAGGAAGCTGATCTGGTGGTCATGACCAACTACTACGCGCGTATTGAAAAGCGTGGCAATAATACCCATCTGGTCAAAGCGCTAAAGGCCGCAGGCCATACTGTGGTTGTCGTTACCAACTTCCCCTACAGGAAGGGAACCACAACGGTAGCCGATGCTGTCGTTTGTAACTTCTCCGGTACACCCGACTCAATCAGGGCTTCAGTTGATCTCCTTTTTGGAGCAATCAAACCGTACCCGACGACCAGGATGCCGATCGATCTGAGTGCTGAAAAGAATCTGCCGGAAGAACCAGATCCCGCCCCAAAAAAATCGCAGGAGAAAAAACCAGGTAATGTATGGGGAGGAAAGTGCTAAGACTTATAAAACAGGAAGATTAAATCAACATGCTGAGCGCCGGTGAAGATAATAAATCACACACCGGCGTTCAGATTAATCTAATGGGTGATACCGTATGCAATTTGCCCTCCTTTTATCTTTAATATAATGAACACTAAGCGAGAATAAAATGACAAAATCAACATCCTTCAACATCCAGGATATCTACACAATTAAAGGCACTGAGATCGCAAAGATTTACGAAGAGAACTTCATGTCAGTGCATTTCCAGGGAATGTCCAAATGTCTTCAGTTTCCGCATACTGTGGCATTGCAGGGCGCGCCTACCTGTTCGATCGGTATTTCACCGTACGGTTTATATAACAGGTTTAACGAGGCCGGTCGTCTTATCCTGTTGAATCAGAAAGCGGTTCAGTTCGGCTCAGCGCCCTATATTCGCATTGGTGATGATTGTATTATGCTGACGCAGAAATTACCGGGCGAAACAGAACTTCCCGATGATATCCCCGCAGTAAAAAATTATTATCCTTCTCCTGTTGAAAAAGAGAACATTGCAATGACCATTGCAACTCCCTCACTGGAGATTGCTTATAAATTTGAAAATGTAAAGGTCACCAGAAGACTGATTTCTCCTTTACTGTCCGGTGGAGACCAGACGTTGATGCCGCTCGGTGTTGAAGAATATGTAGTTGAAAATGTTACCGGATACGATCAACAGGTCACACTCGTAATACCAAGACCATCACTGGTCAATCTCCAGGAAAAGGAGCTCAAGCCCACCGATCAGGACAG
>DHUL01000033.1:0-980 GCA_002409145.1 Bacteroidales bacterium UBA5235 | reverse complement strand
AGTCAGAACAGGATGGCGATAGCCGTCGCTGACGTTCCGGGTGTTGCCGTGGATACCCAACCCTATTTCTGCCTCAATAAATATTCCGGGGACCTCCTGCTAAGCAGCGATGGCAGCTTTTATGAAAAACGGCAACCGGTCATCCGCAGTGACTATGGAGCAGCTGTCAGTCTGACGTTTGCGTTGGGACCATTTGAATCAAAGACAGTTCCTTTTGCTGTTGCTCTTGATTTTCCTGTACAGGATTATATTGACGGGAAGACGTTTGAGCGGAAATATGTAAAAAGCTTTACGAACAAGGAAACACGGATAGTGGACCTGGTAAAAATTGCGTTGACCAGTTACCCGCAATGGTGGAAACGCACCATTACGATCCAAAAACGGATCTTTGATCTGATCTCTTCCACTTCTTCATACAAGGATGACCGCGAAGGAGCATTGCGGCTGACAAGGTTGATGCTGAATGAACTTCATTTTCCACTGTCCAACGCCATCGTCTGGGTCGATGATGAAAACGGTGAGCGGGCCCGGTTCCTGGAATGTTTTGATTATGCGTATATCGATCCTTCGGATGTGGATTGGTATTCGATGGTATTGTTGATGCTTTTCCCAAAGGTTGAAAAAGACCTGTGTCAGGCATTTATCAATTCCATCCAGGCGGTAGATCCCACGCCGCGATGGTATCATCATCACGCTTCTTTTGTGCAGGCACAGATGCATTTTAATGAACATCGCGAGGAATATGAAGGCGTATCCCTTACGCAGATCCGTGATGATTTCAAGACCAAAGGCAGTGTCGCCCATGATGTCGGTGCCATGCCCAAGGGTCATCCGCTGCGCAACGTGAGTGATTACGCTTGGTACAATAATAATTACTGGGTCGATCTGTATCCCAAACTGATGATGCGTGTGTTACGTAATGTAAAATTCACGGGGGATATGGAATTTCTTAAATCGAACTGGGAAACGATGAAGTTCGG
>DHUL01000014.1:2209-23488 GCA_002409145.1 Bacteroidales bacterium UBA5235 | reverse complement strand
GCCTCATTATCTTCGAGTGTGAATATAAAACCGAGCTCCTTTGCCAGACGCCGCCAGGCCATGAAGTGATATTTCGCGGTGTCAACTATGACACCGTCGAGGTCAAAAATGCATCCTCTCAGATCCATGATTACCTTCTGTCGTCAACATCTTTGACAAAATTCACCGAGAGAGCCGCAATTATCATCGAGATCCCTCCGGTCACGAGTGCCAGCATTGTGTTACCCGAGAAGAGGTGCTTGACCATGCTTCCGAGGATGCTCGCTGCAAGAATCTGCGGTATAACGATGAAAAAGTTAAAGATGCCCATATAGATTCCCATCTTGTTGTGGGGCAGTGAGCCCGTCAGTATGGCATAAGGCATTGACAGGATGCTCGCCCACGCAAGACCGATTCCAAGCATCGGGACGATCAGCATTCCGGGTGAATTGATCAGGCTTATTGACATGAGGCTCACACCGCCCACCAGGAGGCAGACCATATGCGTGATCTTGCGCGAGGTGTATTTCGCCAGCACCGGAAGCAGGAACGCCACCAACGCTGCAAAGCCGTTGTACACCCCGAAGAGCACACCCACCCAGTTGGCGCCTTCGTTATAGGCAAGGGAGGCAGTGTCACTTGTACCGTAAATTTTGGAGGTGACAGCAGATGTGGTGTATATCCACAGGGAGAAAAGGGCAAACCATGTAAAGAACTGCACCACGGCAAGCTGCGCCATGGTGGCAGGCATATGCTTGAGGTCGGTGAGGATGTTGTTGAGCCCGTTGCTGCCTTTACCACCAGTCTTCAGAAAACCTGCAATGACCTGAAGCAATCCGAAGAGTGATATGCCACCGGTAACCACATACAATTCCTTCTCGAGGTTTACCTGCGAGAGGATAATAGTAAGCAGCAGGCCTACGGACAGCCATATCAGGCCGGGACGGTAAAAATTGATATTCCTGCCTGTCTCTGCCTGCGCGGATACTTCTTTCTCTGCCAGTAGCTCACCCCGGGCAATCTTTTCACCCTTTTCAAATTCCTCAAGCTCTGCAGGTGAGTATTCCTTTGTCCGGATTATGGTCCAGAGTACTGCAAGGAACAACACTGCAGAACCGATGTAAAATGAAAGCTTCAGGTTGAAAGGTATCAGCTTTCCCTCAGCGGGGACCTCAGGTACGTTGAACCAGTTGGCAAGCATCCATGGAAGGAAACTGCCTATGACCGCACCCACTCCGATGAAGAAACTCTGCATTGCAAATCCTGACGTTCTCTGTTCCGATGAGAGCATGTCACCCACGAATGCACGGAACGGTTCCATGGAAATATTGATTGACGCATCCATGATCCACAGCATCACAGTTGCAAAAATCCATGTTGGTGAGTTTGTGATGATAGCCAGTGCAAGGGAGGCAAGAATGGCACCGGTAAGGAAATATGGACGACGGCGCCCGAGACGGTTCCAAGTACGGTCACTCATGTGACCCACAATGGGTTGTACCAGCAGTCCCGTTACGGGAGCTGCAATCCAGAGTATGGGGATATTGTCAATCTCTGCACCCAGAGTCTGAAAAATCCGGCTTACGTTGCCATTCTGAAGGGCGAAGCCGAACTGGATGCCCAGGAAGCCAAAGCTCATGTTCCAAATCTGCCAGCCTGACAACCGTGGCTTGCGTCTGTAGATCACATTCATAATAGTCTTGCTGTTAGTTTAATACCCTTTTCCGATAACCTATTCAAAATTAGTCGAAAATCCGGTTCGGCAATAGCCTACACGTGCTTCTAAATGCTTATTTTTCGGGCATTTGCGTTGGTTTGGTTATTTCAAACGTTTTCGGCCTGAGCGACAATTTTTATAGAATTTGCTTATTTAGACGCGCTCTGAATAACTTATTTCACTACTGCCTATTGCCTACTGCCTATTGCCTTCCTATCTTTGATAGAGTAAAGCCCTTAAAAACAAAACAGTCATGGGAGATTTCAACTATGAAAAGCCATTTCAGCACAGCAGGGATGTGACGAAATACCGCCGGATATCTGCTGATCATGTCAGGATGACTGAATGCTGCGGCAGGAAGATCCTTCAGGTTCAGCCGGAAGCGCTCAGGACACTGGCACGGCAGGCATTTGCCGATGTCAATTTTTACCTTCGCACGACGCACCTTGAAAAGCTCGCAAAGATCCTTCGTGATCCGGAGGCTACGGACAATGATCGCTTTGTAGCCTGGGTGATGCTCCGGAACTCTGTCATCTCGGCGGAAGGGAAGCTTCCGTGGTGCCAGGATACAGGCACGGCCATTGTGATGGCCTGGAAGGGAGAGGATGTGTACACGGGAATAGATGATGCTCTCCATCTCAGCCGTGGCATCTGGGAGACTTACAACGAAAAGAACCTGCGCTATTCACAGATAGTTCCCTCATCGATGTTCGAGGAGAAGAACACCGGCAGCAACCTTCCGGCACAGATTGACATAGCTTCATGTCCGGGGGATGAGTATCGTTTCCTCTTTATCGCCAAGGGCGGTGGTTCTGCCAACAAGACCTTCCTCTACCAGCAGTCGAAGTCGCTTCTGAACGAATCCTCGCTCAGCAAGTTCATCCGGGAGAAGATTGAGGATATTGGCACAGCCGCCTGTCCGCCATATCACCTTGCGCTGGTCATCGGCGGCACCTCGGCTGAGATGACCCTCAAAACGGTGAAGCTGGCCTCGGCCGGCTGGCTTGATGACCTGCCAACCTCAGGAAATTCTGCCGGTCGTGCATTTCGCGACCTGGAGTGGGAGGAGAAGGTTGAGAAGATCTGCCGGGAGTATGGTGCAGGTGCCCAGTTTGGAGGGAAGTACTTTGTTCATGATGTCAGGGTCATCCGCCTGCCGCGTCATGCGGCTTCATGTCCGGTGGGTATTGGCGTCAGCTGCAGCGCTGATCGCAATATCACGGGGAAGATCACTACTGAAGGCATCTTCATCGAACAGCTTGAGACAGAGCCCGGGAAATTCCTCCCGGAGAAGACTCCGGAGTTTGACAAACCGGTGGAGATTAATTTGGAGCGCCCCATGAAGGAGATACTTGCCGAGCTGAGCAAACACCCGGTAAAGACGCGCCTGAGCCTCACCGGCACCCTGATAGTGGCCCGTGACATAGCCCATGCGCGTATCAAGCAGTTGCTCGATGAGGGCAAACCGATGCCAGACTACTTTAAAAACCACCCGGTATACTATGCCGGGCCGGCTAAGACGCCGGCGGGTATGGCCTCCGGATCATTCGGGCCCACAACAGCCGGCCGGATGGATCCATACGTAGACCTCTTCCAGAGTCTCGGCGGATCAATGATCATGCTGGCCAAGGGCAACAGGTCGCAGCAGGTGACCGACGCCTGCAAAAAGTATGGCGGTTTCTACCTGGGGTCTGTCGGAGGTCCGGCCGCCATACTGGCTGCAGAGAACATAGTATCGGTTGAGGTGGTTGACTTTGAAGATCTGGGCATGGAGGCCGTCCGCAAGATCGTTGTCAGAAACATGCCGGCATTCATACTGACCGATGACAAGGGGAATGATTTCTATAAGGCAGTAGGCAAGAGGCAATAGGCATTAGTGTTGACAATACCCGGCTGAAGGGCATAAAGAATTGTAGGACAAGGTAATATCCGGCATTCACTGTTCGGGAATCATCAAGAAAAAATATAAGAAATATACCAAATAGCACAAACAGCTTAAAAAGAATAATTAAAATACCCCAAATACGATACAAAACAATTACATTTGCTCCCTTTGAATCATATATTAAATTTATCGTATGTGTGGTGTTGTTGGTGTTTTTGACCTAAAAGTCAGGGCTGAGGAGCTTCGGCCAAAGGTATTGGAGATGTCGGGCAGGCTGAGGCACAGGGGCCCCGACTGGTCTGGCATCTATAGTGGAGAAAAGGCAATAATTGCCCATGAGCGACTTTCAATAGTTGATGTGCAGTCGGGCCGACAACCCCTGTACAGCCGGGACCGTAAGCTTATACTTGGAGTAAACGGTGAAATCTATAATCACAGGGAGATACGTGAACGTTACAGGGATAGTTATGATTTTACAACCAGGTCCGACTGCGAGGTGATTCTCGCGCTCTATGCCGACCGGGGTTGTGATTTTCTGGATGAGCTTAATGGAATCTTCGCATTTGTGCTGTATGACGAGGAGAATGACTGCTACCTGGCAGCCCGTGATCATATCGGCATCATTCCCTTTTATCTGGGATGGGATATGTACGGAAACCTTTATTTCGCATCCGAGCTAAAGGCGCTGGAGGGCGTCTGCAGGAAGATAGAGACCTTCCCGCCGGGACATTACCTGTACAGCAGGGATGGTATAATGAAGAGATGGTATAATCGCGACTGGACCTCCTATGATGCAGTGGAATCAAATGGCACTGACATTGTTGCCCTTCGCGATGCTCTTGAACAAGCTGTTCACCGCCAGCTTATGTCGGATGTCCCATATGGTGTCCTGCTTTCGGGAGGGCTTGACAGTTCTGTAATATCAGCCATTGCAAAAAAATTTGCAGCCAGGCGAATCGAGACTGATGACCAGGCTGACGCATGGTGGCCGCAGCTGCACTCCTTCGCCATAGGGTTGGAGGGATCGCCGGACCTGGCTGCTGCACGAAGGGTGGCTGACCACATCGGTACGGTTCACCATGAGATACACATAACGGTTCAGGAAGGTCTGGATGCGGTTCGCGATGTCATATATTACCTTGAGACATATGACGTTACAACCGTCAGAGCTTCAACCCCCATGTACCTCATGGCAAGGGTAATAAAATCGATGGGAGTGAAGATGGTTCTTTCCGGTGAGGGAGCTGATGAGGTCTTCGGCGGGTACCTTTACTTTCACAGGGCGCCGGGTCCGCGTGAGTTCCATGAGGAGACGGTGCGTAAGCTCTCCAAGCTCCATCTCTATGACTGCCTTCGCGCAAACAAGTCGCTTGCAGCCTGGGGGGTGGAAGGGAGAGTACCTTTCCTTGACAAGGAGTTCCTGGACGTGGCCATGAGGCTCAACCCGGCTGACAAGATGGCCGGAAACGGCAGGATGGAGAAGTGGGTTCTGAGAAAAGCTTTTGAGGATTACCTGCCGAATGATATTGTGTGGCGGCAGAAGGAGCAGTTCTCTGACGGGGTGGGCTACAACTGGATTGATACCCTGAAGCAGCTGACTTCCGGGAAGGTCACCGATGAGATGATGTCTACAGCCCGTTACCGTTTCCCGCTAAACACACCAATGACAAAGGAGGAGTATTTCTACCGGTCGATATTTACAGAGCATTTCCCGTCTGAAACGGCTGCCCTGACAGTGCCTTCTGTGCCTTCTGTGGCATGCAGCACGGCCGAGGCGCTGGCATGGGACGAGGCGTTCCGCAACCAGAACGAACCCTCGGGCCGCGCGGTGCGGAACGTGCACATTAAATCGTATTAGCCATGCAGAAGCGGCAGGCCAGAAGCCTGCCGCAACATCCAGGTGCCATGGCATAGATTTATTCTTCCCTGATAAATAGGTACTTAATTAATTGGTTTCGTTTTATTTATTTTCTTCTCTCAATCATCAGATCAAAGTCCTCCTTGAGAGCAACAAGGTCTTCTTCATGCTCAACCTCATCGGTGAGGATCTGAAGGATGATGTTATAGGTGATGGGATCAGTTTCCCTTGTTAATGCCAGGAGCTTGTTATACACCCTGATGGCACACTGTTCTCCCTTGATGTTCTGGTCGAGCACCACCGATACGAACGGATCTTCAGGGGCGTCATATCCGCAATTGGTGATTTTGCCCCACTCATCCGGAGATAGCACCGGTGTGCCTCCAAGCTGTATTATCCTGCCCACAAGCAGCAGAGCATGTGCCAGTTCCTCCGTTGCGTGCAGTTCAAGCTCAGCTATTACTGCATCTTTCATCGGGCCTTTTACAACCTTTGCACCGATCCAGTACTGGTAGTACGCCAGCCACTCGTCGGCCAATGCCTTGTTAAGGAGAGTGAGTAGTTCCTCAACATCCATCTTTACAATTGATCTTCCGATTTCTGCCATAATTCATAGAAAGTTAAACTGTTAGTATTTGATTTTGTTAATTGGTTTATTTAGCCGGGGGAAACTTTATTACGGGACCTTTGGCCGCCAGTTGTGCCAGCTCCCTGTCAGTCTTTTTATTTCTTTTGCCGAAAAAATATTTGATCTTGAAGATTGTACCGGTTATTCCGACCGTGATCAGCGCGGTTTTCAGCCATATATTGCTTACCCATAGGAAGAAGGTAAGCAGGATCATTGTCCACATGATGGCCATCGCCCATATGCCGGCTTTCTTCTGTGCCCGGGGAATGAGGTATACTGAAGTAATCCTGCCGTTGACCACCCTGCTGTAAAGTTCAGGGGAGCTCTTGACGTAGAGACCTGCCGAGAGGAGTACGAAGGGGGTGGTGGGCAGTACGGGGATGAAAATCCCGATGATACCCAGTGCCAGTGATACTGTCCCGGCTGATATGAGCAGGTGCCTGATCATCTTTTCCTGATAGTCTCCCTGTTATCTGTGTACCTTCCGACGATCTGCAGCTTGATATCCTCGATCCTGAAACCCGGAATGCGGTGGCCTTCGAAATAGTCATAGAGCATGTTCGTCAGTCCGGTGTCATAGAAATCCTCAATGCGATCACATTGGGTGCAGTAGATATGATGGTGCCTGTCGTTAACCGCATCATACCTGAGGAGGCCGCTGTCAGTCTTTACCCTGTGAAGTATAGCCTTTTCAGCCAGTGTCTCAAGGATTTTGTAGACGGTTCCGAGGGCGATTTCAGGATGTTTTTTCCGGATATATTGGCTGACTTCCTCGGCAGTGGGATGGTCATGAAGCACATCTACCGCCTCATAGACGGCCAGTCTCTGGGGTGTGACCTTAAGCCCGCTATCCCTGAGCCTTGTCCTGTAATCTTCAATTTTCATTAAATAGGAATAATTCTTAACAAAGAACAAACAAATATAAAAAGTAAAAGACACAAAACAAAATTATTTATTGCTGTTTCTGTTTAGAATGTCGCTCCCGCCCTGCGATTCACCGGTTTAGCTAAACGAAATACAATTTATCAGGCACGTCCGGAATAATTTCATCTATGTTTTCCCTGGTCATATCCTTTGATTTCATTGCATTGATCTCCGGAAACATGGTATTATCATCAAGGCCTGATTCTGTATAGCGAAAAGCCTTCCTGTCCGTACTTTAACATTTTTAAAAATTGGTTGTTATGATCAATACCAGGCTATCATAAAAGTGATGTCAAGTATCTGATTTATATATTTATCGTTATTTTTGTGGCCTGAAAAACCAAGACATGGCAAACAGAAAATTACTGGCAATAGCAGCGTTCCTGCTGATACACATAGCGTTCGTCAATGCACAGGTCCTTGAACCGGTAGCATGGAGCTTTAAAAGCGAAAAGACCGCGGAAAACAATTATGATATCATCATGACTGCCACCATCGATGATACATGGCATCTTTACGCCATGGACCTCCCTGAGGGTGGACCGGTTGCCACCAGTTTTACCTTTGAATCGCCCCGTGACTATTCCCTGGAAGGTAAGCCGGTTGCCATAAACCAGCCGGAAGTAAAGTTCGATAACAGCTTCGGGATGGACATAGGTATGCACAGCGGTACAGTCGAGTTCAGGCAGAAGATAACCGTCAGCAAGCTGCCGGTGACTGTCAGCGGTTTCGTTACTTTCATGTCGTGTGACGACTCACAGTGTCTCCCGCCGCGCGATGTCGAGTTCTCTGTCAATATCGGCGGAGATGCTGCAGCTTCCTCCCAGGCAGCTGATCAGGAGGCAGGAACCATCGTTCCGGCAGAAGAACCCCGTAAGGGTTTCCTGAAGTTCTTTCTTCTCTCGATGCTGGCCGGCTTCGCCGGAATACTCACACCGTGCGTCTTCCCGATGATTCCCATGACTGTGGCATTTTTCTCCCAGGGTACAGGGTCGAAAGGTTCGGCAATCGGAAAGGCACTGATTTTCGGGCTGTCTATCATTCTCCTGTATTCATCACTCGGTATAATTGTCTCACTTACCAGCGCCGGTGCCGGATTTGCAAATACCCTAAGCACACACTGGATCCCCAACCTTCTTTTCTTTACACTATTCCTGGTGTTTGCAACTTCTTTCTTCGGCGCCTTCGAGATAGTGCTTCCCTCAAAATGGGTGAGCTCTTCAGATTCAAAGGTTGACAGGGGAGGAGCGCTGGCTGCATTCTTCCTTGGACTTACAACGGTGCTTGTATCATTCTCATGCACCGGGCCGATTGTTGGTGCACTTCTAGTGGAGGCAGCATCAGGTGATGTACTTCGTCCCACCATAGGGATGTTCGGATTCGGCCTGGCCTTTGCATTGCCCTTCACCCTCTTTGCCCTCTTCCCCTCGTGGATGCAGAAGATGCCAAAGTCAGGCGGATGGCTCAACTCGGTGAAGGTGGTGCTGGGCTTCATCATGCTGGCTTTCAGCCTTAAATTCGCTTCAACAGTGGATACCGTTTATAACCTGGGGATCCTCTCAAGGGATATCTACCTGGCAATATGGATTGTACTGTTCGTACTGCTGGGTATCTACCTGATGGGCAAGATCAAATTTTCACATGACAGCGACGTTCCTCATATCGGTGTCTTCAGGCTTGTACTCATCATTGCCTCTTTCACCTTCGCCCTTTACCTTGTACCGGGTCTCTTCGGTGCACCGCTGACGCGAATATCTGCTCTTCTGCCTCCGAGGGAGACATCGGGATTCAACCTGATGAAGGCTATCAGCGAGAACAAGGGGACAGCCTCTACGGGAGTCCTTATCCCGGGAACTCTGGCTCCGGGTGCTCTGACTGCGACCGGAATGGCCATTTGCGAAGATCCTAAATACGGCGATTTCCTCCATTTCGAATACGGTCTGGAGGGCTATTTTGACCTGGAACAGGGTCTCGCATGCGCGAAGAAGCTGGACAAGCCGGTGCTGATCGACTTTAAGGGGCATGCCTGCGCCAATTGCAAGGAGATGGATGCCCGGGTATGGTCCGATCCGGGGGTACAACAGAGATTGCGTGACAACTTCGTGCTTGTGGGGCTATATGTTGACGACCGGACTAAACTGCCGGAGAATGAGATCTATGTGTCAAAGGTTGACGGCAAGCAGAAAAAGACAATGGGTAAAAAGAACGAGGATATAGAAATATCAATGTTCAATACCAACACCCTGCCCCTCTATGCCATAGTTGATCCGGAGGGCAAACCCCTGATCGAAACCCGCGGTACAAACTACGATATCCAGGCATATATAGAGTGGCTCGACAGAGGAGCCCGGACCTATCAGGACAAATAGAATTCACCAGGTTATTCAGAGCCGGGTCCCACAGCATTGACCCGGCCTTTTTCTTTAATAACGGCGACCTGTTCATTCTGACCCTCAGAGTAAAATTCTACAAGGCGATCCCGGAGGATATTTTCCCGCTGCCACCTTCAGGGTTGTGTGCCTGGTACCATAATTGTCAGAATATCACAGACAGGGAGGTAAGGCTGAACGCCGACTGAATCAAACCGGTGCTGAAGAGGTAATCAGAGTAGAAGTATGGTACAATCTTTCCGGGGTCGTCAGCGGTTCCGCCGCCGGAGTCTGCGGTGCACTACCTGCCCATGTGGAATACAAGTTGACCGCCCTGCATTATCTCATCGTGGGTGATCCACAGGCGGTCAAGCCTCGTGCCGTTAAGTTCCGCTTTTCTGACAAAGATGTTCTCCGGGCCCTGATTCACAGCTGTAACGGTAAACGTCTTCCCGTTCTCAAGGAATATTTCTGCTTCTTTTACCAGCGGGCTGCCAAGGTCATATCGGTCAGATCCGGGGGCCACCGGGTAGAATCCCAGAGCGCTGAATATATACCACGCGCTCATCTGCCCGCAGTCGTCATTGCCGCTCAGCCCGTCAGGTGCAGGCAGGTACTTTTGGTCCATGATATGCCTTACCCAGTACTGTGTTTTTCGGGGGGCGCCGGCGTGATTATAGAGGTAAGGCACATGGTGCGACGGCTCGTTTCCATGGACATAGTTGCCGATGATACCCTCGCGGGTGATATCCTCCGTATCCGCGAAGAAGCTGTCAGGGAGATACATTGTGAAGAGAGAATCGAGATGTTCAGTGAATCTTTTCTTCCCGCCGTGGAGGCGGATCAGTTCTGCCGGATCATGCGGTACATAGAGGCTGTAATTCCATGCATTACCTTCGATGAATCCCTGGCCGTGTGTTGAGAGTACGTCAAAGGCTTCCCTGAAGCTGCCATTTCTCTTCCTGGGTCGCATGAATCCTGTTGCAGGATCCCATACGTTCATGTAATTCCGGGACCTTTCCGCAAATTCCCGTTTAAGGTCTTCCGTGCCGGCTATCTGTGAAATGCACCAGTCATCATAGGCATATTCAAGGGTGACAGAGACCGATGATCCCGTGCGGTCGTCAGGTACGTATCCCAGCTTCATATAGTCGTCGAGGCCGTCATACCAGCCATTGCGGGCGGTGGTAATGCATGAATTCAGGGCACGATCATAGTTAAACCCTTCAATTTTCTTGATAATGGCATCAGCGATCACCGGTACCGAGTGGTAACCTGTCATGCACCAGTTCTCATTGGCATGGTGTGACCAGACAGGGAGCATATGATGGACACTCTGATCATAGTGTGCAAGCATTGAATTGATCATGTCTGCCGTCCGCCTCTGCTGGATGATGGTGAATAGCGGATGCAGTGCCCTGTAGGTATCCCAGAGGGAGAATGTTGTATAGTTGGTGAATCCCCCGGCAAGGTGAATGTTCTGGTCAAGTCCCCTGTAGCTTCCGTCGTCATCAGTATAGACGGTCGGAGACAGGAAAGTATGGTAGAGAGATGTGTAAAAGCTGGTCATCTGCCCTTCGTTCACCATTGATACTTTCACTTTTCCAAGCTCTTTTCTCCATGATGCTTCAGCACTGAACCTGACAGTTTCAAAATCAGCCCGGGGAGCTTCGGCAATCATGTTTGCCATTGCCCCGGCTGAGCTCACCGGTGAGATGGCAACCCTGACAATGATCTGCTCGCCGGGCTCTGTATGGAAATCAAAATACCCCCTGATGTTCCGTCCTGCTGCCTCGGGAAAGTTGGTACGCTGGTCGAAGCGGCGCCAGAAGCCCCTGTAGACCCTGGCTGGTGAATCGTCGCGGAAACCGTATGATGTGAAAGGTTTGGAAAAGGCGATGGCGAAATGGATCGACCTGGTGCGTGCCCATCCGCTGGTCTGCCTGTAGCCGGTCACGAGGGTGTCATTCTCCACCCGGATGAATGTCCAGACGTTTTTGCCTGCATCGTTGTATATACCATGGACCATATCCAGGATGACGTGTGAATCACCTCCCTTGTTGAACGTATAACGGTGGACCCCTGTGCGGGCGGTTGCCGTAAGCTCCGCAAATATGTCATGATCTTCCAGAAGAACTGAATAATAACCCGGTGAGGCATTTTCGTTGCTGTGCGAAAAGCGTGAGCGGTATCCCTTTTCCGGAGCATCGGCCGTACCCGGATTCAATTGCAGCGGCCCGGTGGCAGGCATCAGCAGTATATCGCCAAGGTCGGAATGGCCGGTGCCGCTGAAGTGTGTATGTGAGAATCCGACGATTGTCCGGTCTGCATACTGGTAACCGGCGCAGTATTTATAGACATCCCTGTTATAGGCTCCGTTGACTTCATAAGGAATCGTATCGGTGTCAGGTGACAGCTGTACCATCCCGAAGGGCACCGTGGCACCGGGGTAGGTATGACCCATCTTGTCGGTGCCGATAAAGGGATTTACATATTTCAGGATATCTGCATCCTGTCCCTGGCTGATGACGGTTGCCATACTTATGAGTAATGTTGTAAGGAGTCTGCCTTTCATATCTGGTCTGATTGCAGCCTTAAAGGTAAAAATATTGACAGCAATTCTCAGGTATAAGGGCAGGGGAGGCGCGGGTCTTTATCTTTGTTCCTGGTATTTCAGGACCTCCTCGTTGTATTTCCTGTTTTCGAGTATGCGCACATATCTGAGTCCGTGCTTGTTGCCATAATCCGAATATGCCCTTTGGGCCCAGGCGGTTGCTGCATCGAGATCACCGTTTATCTCGCTGATAATGGCCATATTATAATGAGCCCTTCCTGCTACCCTCATTTTCGGGTTGTTGGTTTCCTGCTGCCAGAGTTCGGCTGCATCATCCCATTTGCCAAGCTGTGCACGCCGTTTTGCTATCTTGAAGTTGTCAGTTCCCTTGACAAAATAGTCACGTGTCACTCTCAGCCTGTATGGAATAAGGCGTATAGCATAGATGTTGCCCGCTTTGCGGCTTACCTCCTTTACAGCCTGCTTGCGGTTGACCATACCGGCCACAGCAGCCACGGGATTGACCCCCTGACCCCCGAAGACAATTGATTCTGCCACTATAAATTCATCAAGTATTGCACGGTCAGATGGAGAGTAGATCCTCCAGCCGGTTTTTACCAGGGTTTCCATCGATGCTTTGTGAATCAGGGCCGGAATCTCGCCCAGTACTGTTTTGAGTTTTGTAGGTGCGGTGGAGTAGTTTACCCTGGTATCAGTATCATACATCTCGAGGGCAAAGAGAGCCTGGGTGTTACTTTCGCTGCAGATGGCCTCAACCTGTTCCCACGTCAGGGGGGAAGGCAGACCGGTAAGGCTGCTTGTTCTGAACTGCATTCCATTGAGGAGTTTCACCTCATTAAAACGGTCATTTGCTGCAAGTTCCTCAGTGACGCCCTTGATAGCCTCGAGCGTTCCAATTGAGTCAAGATCAGCTCCTTCAAGTGACAATAGTTTGTCGAGGTTGTCGAGTGATTTTGCCTGGTCGGTAGGTGTTGAGCGGTCAATGATCCCGACTGTTTTTATCTCCGGCGCAATAGTCACCGGGGCCGGCTGGGTCACGTTAAGGTAGAGTTCCTGGGTGGCGCATGAGGCCATGGCTGCAGCAAGCATTGGCAGAATAAGGTACTTCTTCATGATGGACTGTGTTTCTGTATTTAAAGTTATACAACCTTGATACTTAACAAATATTGCACCAAAGAAGTTGACAGTGTGCAGGGACTGGTGAATGAGCAGCATCCGGCCTGATACCTTCCGGTTTTGTTATGCAAAAAAAATATCTGCTACAAAATATAAAGTATCAAAAAAAAATCATTTATTTTGCCCTAGCAAATAGATAGGATAAATAGTATAAAAATATAATGAAAGGAATTTTGATCAGAATATGGTTAACAGCAATCCTGGCTTTATCATTTCCGCTTGTGACAAGCTCGCAGGTAATTGCGAAGCTTAATCTGCCTGATAGCAAGGTCTATGTGCGGGGTACCTCATCAATGCATGACTGGGAGGTTGAATTTGAAAAATATAATGTTGAATTCTCTTTCAGGAATTCTGACGACGGTAAATTGTCAATAAGCAATGTAAAAGCCGTGTTTGCAGGTGCCTCCGTAACCAGTGAAAGCAATATAATGACCGGTAAGGCACGTGATGCTCTGATGGTCAGGGAACATCCGGAAATAATTTTTATTTCGGACGGATCAGAAAATGTATTGTTGAATGACGGGAAAATCAGCGGTACCCTGAAAGGAAAGCTCAGCCTCAGAGGTGTTTCCAAATCAATTGATGTCGGATTTTCAGGTAGTATCAAAGGTGACAGGATCCTGATCTCGGGATCTGAGGAGGTAAATATGGCAGACTACGGTATTAAGCCTCCTACAGCATTAATGGGTACCCTTAAGACAGGAGAAAAGGTCACCGTTGAGCTCCGGCTAAGTTTCCTCATTCCCGGCTTCAACACCGGCAGTAATTGACAGACATATTAATAACACACAGAGACAATGAAAAAAAAATTCTTATTGATTCTTTCAGGCTTAATATTCTCGCTGGGTATTTACGCGCAGTTTGAAGAACCGAAACCTGATCCTTCCGATTTTGAAAAGATCCAGGTACGTGTAGGTGCTGATTTTGCGATGCAGTACCAGTTATTAAATCATTATGCAGACAGTTCATTGATACCTTTAGGCAAGGGGTTTAACCTGCCTACTGCAAACCTTATTACTGAGGCGACTCTTGCGCCCGGCATAAAAGTGAACCTTGTCACTTACCTTTCTGCCCGTCATCATAATGAGGCATGGGTCAAGGGTGGTTATCTTCTCATTGATGCCTTGCCATTCTTAAAGTCAGATGTTGCTGACCGTATCATGGAAAAACTGACAATTAAGGTTGGTGACATGGAGGTTGACTATGGTGATGCTCACTTTCGTCGGTCTGATAATGGGAATGTCATTCAGAATCCGTTCGTCGGCAATTACATTATCGATGCTTTTACGACTCAGTTCGCTGCTGAGATTTTGTTTCGCAGCAATGGCCTGTTGCTGATGGGTGCAGTCTCCAACGGCACACTGAAACCATCTCTGACAGGATACAGTCCAACGACAGGATATACTGCCTATAACACTCACAAAGAGCTAGCCTTCTACTGGAAGGCAGGTTATGACAAACAGATCAGCGACGATCTGCGACTGCGCCTGACGCTGTCAGGTTATCACAGTCCGCAACATCATTTCGGCTCACTCTATTACGGAGACCGGACCGGATCGAGGTATTATCTGGTTATGAACAAGATAACCAATAATGCAGCAGATGTGGATATCACCAAAAACCATCTCAGCGGTAACTGGGGCCCGGGAATAACGGATAAAACCAATTCATTGATGCTAAATCTCTTCACCAGGTATAAAGGCCTTGAATTTTTTGGAACATATGAAAAATTCAATGGGACCCTTCTTACCGGCACAGAATCTGAATTCAGTCAGTATGCGGCTGAATTGATTTACCGCCTGGGCAGTAAGGAGCAGTTTTTTGGCGGTGCACGCTATAACAATACATGGAACGGCCTTGATCAGTCAGTCTCACGTTTTCAGGCTGTTGCAGGTTGGTTTATGACCGAATCCATAGTTATTAAGCTTGAATACGTCAACCAGGATTACAGAGAATTTATTTCAACCTACGGTCCGGATGCCGGGTTCAAAGGAGTAATGTTCGAAGCGGCAATTTCCTTTTGAAAGTGAAACGAACGGCAATAATATTGTTTTTAGCCAGCGCAATGGCTCTTTGCGGAAGTACAGGCAATCCCTTGTTTTCGGCCAGAATTCCGAAAGAAGATACCCGGGGTACAGGCTGCGTAAATTTCCTGGTCATTAACGGCGAATCCAATATCAATAAGTTCAGTTTCTCATATATGACTCCTGTTCTGATCAGAGGTAATGACTCAGTTAAGGGGGCTGAGTACGAGAGGATTGACTTTAGGATTCCTGTTCACCAGTTTAAGCCTGGTAATCCCAGGATGTATGATGATTTTCTCTCCCTCCTGAAGGCGAAGGAGTATCCCTATATAACAATCAGTCTCCTGACCGGAAATTTCTCCATGGAGAGAAAATCAGAGATATCCCGCAATGAAAGAATTGCTGTGACAATTGCCGGCGTTACCAGGGAGTACATAGTAGACTGTGCGCTTGCACACTGCAACGAAGATTTGGTACTTAACGGCATGCAGACAATCAGGCTGACAGATTTTGGACTGAATCCACCTGTCAGGTTAAGTGGAATCGTGAAGGTTGAGAATGAAATCAAAGTAAGATTTGGGTTTATTGTTAACTTTACTGATTAACAAAGATCCCGTCTGTTGCAGTGAAAATAAGCACAAGAACACGGTATGGCGTAAGGACCATGCTGGAAATTGCCAGGGCGAAAGAGCCGGGTGGAGTTTACCAGAAGGATATTGCTATTAATCAAAACCTGTCGCTGAAATACCTTGATCATATAATCCATGCTCTTAAAACAGCTCGTCTGATAGCCAATGCCAGGGGGCGGAAGAGCGGGTATGTGCTGACCCGTTCTCCGGGCGAGATTACTGTTTATGACATTCATCGCGCTTTTGAACCTGGCATTTGCGTGGTTGACTGTATCGGGAAGGATTTCAAGTGTGACTATTCTGAACAATGTCTGACACAAGGTTTCTGGCGCAATCTTAATAACCTTATCCTGACATACTTCAGATCAGTCACACTCAAAGATCTTCTGGACGGGAAGGCAGATCTTCCTGTAGAAAACTGACACCCCCTTCTCCAGCAGCTTTATTCTTAGGCTGAACCCACCCTGAAAATCTATTCCAGGCTGCCAACACTGCCAGCTGCTGACTGGTACTGCCGACTGTCTATTCCAGGCTGCCAACACTCTTCTCCACCTCGTGGAGGATCTCGCATGATCTGACGAGTTCCTTCATGGTGGTGTGGTCAGCATAGAGCGGACGGTCAATATCGAGGAACTCCACATGTTTGCGGATCACATCCTTGGCTGTCTGCACTCCGGTTCCGAAGCTGTACTCGCTCTTTCTGAAATCAAGGGCCTGTGCTGCTGCCATATACTCGATACCGAGAATGCCGTAAGCGTTGTCAAGGATCTGGTTGTTCTTGATGGCGGTGTTCATTCCCATGGAGACAAAATCTTCCTGATCAGCGGCAGCTGGGATTGATTGTATTGAAGCAGGTGCTGAGAGTATCCTCTGCTCCACTATCATCATGTCAGCAGTGTACTGGCTGAGCATCAGTCCCGAAAACATGCCTGCACCTTTTGTAAGGAATGCGGGTAGTCCCACGCTGAGGGCCGGGTTGTTGAGCCTGTTCATTCTTCTCTCTGACATCACGCACACCATGGTTATTGATGCTCCTGCCATATCCATCGGTACGGCAACAGGTGAGCCCTGGAAGTTTGCTCCGGAGAGCTGCAGGTTCTTCTCAGGGAAGAATATCGGATTGTCACCAACGCCATTGAGTTCGATCTCCACCTGGCTGCGGGCATAAGCCAGCATGTCATGTGCTGCGCCGATTACCTGCGGAGTTGATCTCATGGAGTAAGCATCCTGTACTTTTGACTTGACACGTCCTTCCTTCAGATCGCCTCCTGAAACGCATTTATTGATAGCATTGGCGCTGCGGATGGCACCTTTGAAACCGCGAGCCTCGTGAAGCAGCGGAGCGTATGGTTTCATATTGGCCTTAAGAGCCTCGAGCGACATGGCTGCTGCTATCTCTGCCTGTTTGAGCCAGTTATTGGCATCAACGAGCCAAATGGCGCTCATGGCGGTAAGCATATTTGAGCCGTTGATTGCTGCCAGTCCGTCGCGTGCCAGCAGCCCGGGCACCTTGATGCCTGCCCTCCTCATCGCCTCAGCGCCTTCGAGAAGCTCGCCCTTGTAGTAAGCCTTGCCTTCACCCATGAGAAGGAGGGCTATCTGTGACATCGGTGCAAGGTCACCACAGGCGCCGACCGATCCCTTCTGGCATGCATATGGAGTGACACCTTTATTAAGCATCTCCACATAAGTCTCGGTTATCTCAAGACGGCAGCCTGAGTTACCATGGGCATGCACGTTTATACGGCCGAGCATTGCACCACGGACAACCTCAATCGGAGCCGGATCACCGATACCTGCTGCATGGTTGTAAACGAGATACTTCTGGAAGTCCTTGATCTGGTCATCATTGAGAACTATCTCAGAGAACTCGCCGATGCCTGTGTTGACCCCGTACATGATCTCGTGAGCCACGATCTTCTTTTCGAGCATGGCACGGCAGTCGAGAATCCTCTTGCGGGCGTCGGGGTGAAGCTCCACTTTCTGTCCGTGGCGCGCAACATTGACAACATCGTTGACGGTGAGTCCTGAGCCTTTAATGATTAATGTATCCATATATACGATTTTATGTTTTCAGAATTGATAAATAAAGAAATGTAAGAAAAAAGAGAGGGGAGCAACGTCACCGAGGTGCGTCGCCTTGTGAAAGGCATTCAATACAACCCGGAGCGGTTGATCTTGATCTTATATTCCAATGTCCAGCTGCGTGTCATGATGCAGATTTACAGCACCAAATATATGAAAAGAAATGAATCTGACATATGAGGGAAATTCCCTGTGAGATTTTTATCGGCTTATGTTATAATCGTCTAGATGGTATTGATTTTTTTACTATTTTTTTGGTTTAAATCTCCGACCTATGAAAAGCAGATTTACATCTTTCCTGCTGCAGGTTATTGTCCCTGCAGTATTGCTGTCTACACTGGCTGCCTTTACCATAATCAGGTCATTGCCACAGGAAGATCTGAAGGGCAGGTACCAGTACAAGGATTTCGAGTCGGCCCTCAAATGCCGCTCATGTCACCCGGGCATCTATGAGCAATGGTCGCAGGCGATGATGTCACAGGCTTACACCCATCACTGGGATGAGATTGAATATTTTGACCTGGCTGTACCACACGCTGAGGTAAATCCGGCCCTGAAAGACCCTGTTAATGGTTGCAACGGATGTCATACCCCGATGGGTTACATGATAGGTGTCTTTCCTCCGCCCCGTCCATCAGAAAAGAGTATGGCAAATGAATCAGTCTCGTGCGAGGTGTGTCACCTGACACAGAAGGCTCAGTCTGATCCGCCATTCAACTTCAGTTATTACATTCAACCAGGGAGGACAAAATACAGCGGACGAGCGCCTGAAATACAGTCACCTGCACACAAAATCGTTCAGAATGATTTCTTCAGGACAGCGGAGTTCTGCGGTAACTGCCACAACGAGAAAAATCCCTACGGTATATGGGTAAAGAGCACCCAGCTGGAGTGGAAGGAGGGGCCATACGCTGAAGAGGGGGTTGCCTGTCAGGAGTGTCATATGCCAAGGGGTGAGTACCAGATGGCACTGATGGGGAAGAAATACGAGGACATGCGGTTGCACCTGTTCCATGGCGCCCATGACCCCGGTAAGGTGAGAGGGACAATCGAGCTAAGGATAGAACCTGACATCCGCCTGGCTGAACCCGGAGAAACAGTGGTCTTTACAGTGGCACTCTTCAACCAGAAGACCGGGCATAAATTTCCCACCGGGTCAGTGGAAGACCGGATAGCATGGCTCGATGTCGAAGCCACTGACGCAAAGGGCAAAACATATCACCTGAACGTTGACAAAAAGGGATTTGAAGGAGAAGAATATACAATCTCAGGTGATTACCTCGCATACCAGGATATGGCCATACCGCTTAAGCTAACCGATTTCAAGGGTGTGCAACGCGACGGCATCCCGTACGGCAACAGAATTTTCCGGATGCCTTATTTCGACGAGCAGGGGAATATGACAATCATGCAGTGGAACACTTTCTCCCTGGGGGTGGATTACCGTATCGGCCCAAGAGAGACAAAGGTGGAGAAATTCACATTCAAAATACCCTATGAGGCTGCACCCGGCGAGATGAAGGTCAGAGCCGTGCTGAACTATCAGCTCCTTGTGAAGCCTGTAGCTGACTTTCTGAAAGTTCCGTCTGATGAGTCAGAAATCATAATGGTCAATGAGCATTCAACAAGAGTCGGGATTCTTCCCTGATAACCAAACCTTAAATAAATTTATATGAAAACCTCTTTCATTGCCAGGGCTGCCATAATGACCGTAACGATCATTATGCTGTTTCCATATGAACAGGTATCGGCCATACCGGCCTTTGCCCGCAAGTATCAGATCAGCTGCCAGGTGTGTCATTCTCCGGCAGCTCCGACCCTGAAACCATTCGGCGACGAGTACGCGGGAGCAGGCTTCAGGATGACTGATTATGAGTCTCCACGCTATTTCATACAAACCGGAGACGACAGACTTTCTTTATTCAGGGAGCTCCCGCTTGCAATCAGAATTGACGGTTTTGCTACACTAAATTTCAATGATGCCGGGACAGTTGATTTCGGATCACCATTTGTGGTGAAAGTCCTTTCCGGTGGTGAGCTTTCTGACAAGCTGTCGTACTATTTCTATTTCCTGATGAATGAACGTGGCCATATCGCAGGTCTGGAGGACGCATTCCTCATGTATTCTGATGTGCTCAATTCAGGGGTAAACCTGTACATTGGCCAGTTTCAGACTTCTGATCCGCTGTTTAAAGGCGAGCTCCGGCTCACACTCGAACCGTACAAAATATACGGTGTCAAACCATCAGACTCCTCGGTAGATCTGAAGTATGACAGGGGGATAATGTTTGACAAGGGCTTTTCCACAGGAACAACCATTGTAGGTGAAATTGTCAACGGATGTGGTATCGGAGAGGCGGGTGAGGGTTACCTCTTTGACAAGGACAAATACAAGAATATCATGCTCAGACTGAACCAGACCATAGGAAACAGTGTCTCGCTGGGCTTTTTCGGGTACACCGGCAAGGAGGTCATAAGTGACAACGCTCCTGACCCATATGTCAGTGAGATGAAGATGTACGGTCCTGACCTGTCGGTCGATATAGACGGAAAGCTTCTGCTGAATGTGCAATATTTATGGAGGACCGACTCAGATGTGTTTGATGGTGACGGTGAGGTTCATCTTACCGATGTAAAAACACAGGGAGGTTTCGCGGAGCTGATCTATGCGCCTAAAGGCGATATGAGCAAATGGTACTTTACGGGCCTCGTCAACTGGGTTGATTCGGATCTTGACCAACTGGATTACAGTTCAGGAACTATTCATGCAGGTTACCTTTTACGGCGAAATGTGAGGCTGGTTACTGAATACACCCATATATTCAGCGGAGATCCTTACGGAAAGCTGAGTGCCGGATTCGTTTCAGCATTCTGATGCCCGGGTTGCGCAACAACAGTGAACTTTTTGAGTCTTTTGAACATTAATCCATAAAAAACGAGCCTATGAAAAAATTCATGGTTTTTGCCGCTATTCTGTTTCTCGCCTCCTGTACCGGGAAGAAAGAGATTAAGCAGTATACTATCGACCAGTTTTACAAAAATGTTTCAATCAGTTTCTCGGAATTCTCCCAGGATGAAACAAAATTACTTATATCAAGCAATGAAACAGGAATATACAATGTCTTTGAAATAAATCTTTCAGATACCTCCAAAAAGCAGGTTACAAATTCTGACACCGAATCGTGTTTTGCAATTGGATATGTTCATGGAACGGGTCAGATCCTCTATTCGGCCGATAAGGGCGGGAATGAAAACAGTCATATTTTTCTTCTGAATGAGGACGGGACAACAACGGACCTCACTCCGGGTGATGCGGTGAAAGCATCGTTCAGCGGCTTCAGCCGCGACAAAAAGACTATGTACCTTCAGTCCAACAAACGTGACCCGAGGTTCTTCGATCTGTACAAAATGATTGTGGGCGACTGGAAGG
>DHUL01000014.1:0-1983 GCA_002409145.1 Bacteroidales bacterium UBA5235 | reverse complement strand
GCCACTGTAAAATCAATCACCACAAGCGAGTCAAAGCTCTTTATTACAAACATGTCTACAGGGGAGACTACTGAGGTCTCGGAACCGGATAAGCCGGGAATGTATTCCGCTTCGGGATTCACCAATGACAATACTGCTTTTTTCTACACAACCGATGCCGGGAGGGAGTTTACATATCTTGTAAAGTATACAATGGCTACCGGCGGCCGCGAGGTGATTTATGAAACCGGATGGGACGTAACAGGCTGCTGGTTTAGCGAGAATGAGAAGTACCAGATAATCGGCATCAATGAGGATGGCCGGATACAGGTGAACATAACTGACCAGGCAACAGGGCAGAAGGTTACCTATCCGGAGGTCCCCGGTGCCAGCATCAAAGGCCTCACCATCTCTGACAGTGAAAAATACCTTTTACTCGGTCTTGGCACATCGAAAACCCCGGGTGATCTGTATCTCTACGAGTTCGGCGGTACGGAGATGAAAAAGCTGACTGACAACCTCAATCCGGAGATCAATCCGGCTGATCTTGCCGATGTACAGGTAGTGCGCTATCCTTCATTTGACGGGCTGGAGATTCCGGCAATATACTACAAACCCCTCACTGCCTCCAGGAAGGATAAAGTTCCTGCTCTTGTCTGGGTGCACGGCGGACCTGGCGGGCAGACAATGGCTAATTATAATCCGATCATACAATATCTTGTAAATCATGGATATGCCGTTCTTGGTGTCAACAACCGCGGCAGCAGCGGTTACGGAAAGACTTTCTTCAAGATGGATGACCAGAATCATGGTGACAAGGACCTGAAAGACTGCATCTGGGGCAAAAAGTGGCTGCAGGCGCAGGATTATATAGACACGGCAAACATCGGCATCATCGGCGGCAGCTACGGAGGCTTCATGACCATGGCTGCAATGACCTCAGCGCCGGATGAATTCAAAGTGGGCGTTAACCTCTTCGGGGTTACCAACTGGTTGCGCACCCTTAAATCAATACCTCCCTACTGGGCTTCATTCCGTGATGCCCTCTATACGGAAATGGGTGATCCCTTCACGGCTGATTCGGTAAGGCTTTACAATATCTCACCTCTTTTCCATGGGCAGAACGTAAAGAATCCGGTTATGGTGCTGCAGGGCGCCAATGACCCGAGGGTGCTGCAGGTTGAGTCAGACGAGATGGTGGAGGCCATTAAAGGAGCAGGTGTTCCTGTTGAATACGTGATCTTTCCGGATGAAGGACACGGGTTTGTCAAGAAAGACAACGAGATAAAAGCATATTCACAGATCCTTACTTTCCTTGATAAATACCTGAAGGGTACGGGGAAGGAGGTATAAGAAAAGCAATTTTTCAGAACAGGCCGGAGATCAGATCTGATCCCCGGCTTATTTTTTTCTGCCGGTGAATGGTTCGATGGCGCGGTCGAAAATTCCGTGCATGTAGGCTATGGCCATACCATAGTTGGTTATGGCAATATTATGTTTCTTTGGCTCGCGCAGCCTGTTGACAAGCTGACGGTGCGTCACCATGCATCCGCCGCATTGTATGACCAGGGCATATTCCTCCACGGGCCGCGGAAAGCTGTCGAGTCCGGCAACAGTGTCAAACTTAAGTTTCTTTCCCGTAAAATTCGTCAGCCAGCGGGGAATCTTGACCCTCCCGATATCATCGCAGGACACATTGTGAGTGCATGATTCCAGCAGCAATACCCTGTCACCCTCCTTCAGCTCCCCGATCTTCGGCGTTCCGATAAGATATTCTTCGAAGTCACCTTTCTGCCTGGCCAGCACGATGCTGAAACCTGTCAGCGGGATATCACGAGGGATTACTGCATTGACCTTTCCGAATGCCTGGCTGTCAGTTATAACCAGCCGTGGTCTGATCCCGGTTTTGCCAAGGAAGGATTCTATCTCATTCTCCTTGAGGATGATTGCGGTGCAATCATTGTCAAGGGTATCTCTGATGACCTGCACCTGCGGGAGAATCAT
>DHUL01000080.1:20344-28723 GCA_002409145.1 Bacteroidales bacterium UBA5235 | reverse complement strand
GAGGTCGGAAAATGAAATAGGAGGAAAACTTTTTCATTTTCCTCCTACTCGATTGCCATTTGCATTGATTTTGCATACAACTCTATTGGTTATATAACCGTGAATTTTCATGCCATGTAATTGTTAAGAAATCGGTCCGTTGCTTGAAGACCGAATACCGATATATCATAACTTAGTGGTGAGCAATACATAATAAAACTGCAATTAGACAAAAAGTTTAATAGAACACTTAGGTAATCAATAACCCCCTTCAAAGCAAATCATGTGCACCTTTTGTACTTATAAATTTAAGTTGTGTGCAAGCATGACAAGATGTCGCTCAGAGGAGTTGGCGGATCAAGGTTTTTGCCAATGCGACCATATACAAACAACATCATAGACCTGCATCGCACCACGAGTACAAAAACATGCGTCACTGCTTAGATGTGGCAACATTGTATCTGTTTATTCATAAAATTTGTTCAACACGGCAATGATTGCATATCCCATGGTAATCACGATGCTTGCAGTGAACTGCCCGAATCTATTCTCAGGTCATCCTCAGAATTGCCTAAGAAGTTCAATTCTTTTTTCGATAGGAGGATGGGTCATGAAAAGAGCACCGATTGAGAACGATACCGGCCTTACTTTCTTGTCCTGCGGATTGTCAATGAACATCTGGGCTATGTCATTCCGTTTTACCGCCTCGATCTGTGAATCAACAGAGATCTTTTCAAGCGCTGAAGCGAGGGCAAGCGGATTCTTTGTCATCGTTGCCGAGCCGGCATCTGCCATGTATTCGCGCTGGCGCGAAATGGCAAAACGGAATATCGAGGAGAGGAAGTACCCTACTGCAGCCAGTATCAGCGCTATGGCAACTGCCCGGCCATCCTTTCTTCCTCTGCTTCCCCCGCTGAATCGGACCGACCTGACCAGTGCCTCGGTCAGGAAAGCAAAGATCCCGACGAAAATAATGGAGATGATCAGGAGCCTGACATCGCGATTTCGGATATGGGTCAGCTCATGGGCAATGACCGCCTCCAGCTCCTCGTCGTTCAGTTTTTCAATTATACCCCGAGAGAGAGAAACAGTAAAGGTTTTTGTGTTGATGCCGCTGGCGAAGGCATTTAGTGAATCATCGTTGATTATATTGACTTTAGGCATCGGCATGCCAACGGATATGCAAAGGTTTTCAACCAGGTTGTAAATCCTCTTGTTTTCCTTCCTGCTGAGAGGTGCGGAGCCGGTTGCCCTTTCGATCATCCCCGTATGGGAAAACCATGCTATGACAAACCACAGGCCAACGCCTGCAATCACCCATGGCAGTGACGTGAGGAAAAGCTGGTTGGCCCGTTCAATCCTGTATTCCTCTAATGGCTGGATCAGAAATACAAAGAGCCACACCAGTCCCAGTATGACAACTGGAAAGAGAATGAGCAGTATGACAGATTTGATGTTGTTATTCCAGATCTGCCTGTTCAGCCCGATATATTTCATTTTATCAGAAGTTCAGTTTTGGCGTCTCCTCAGCCTGTGCCCTGGTTTCAGCCAGGTCATACATGGTTTCGCGCTTGAAGCCGAACATCCCTGCTAAAAGGTTTGATGGGAATGTTTCAACAGCATTATTCAGCTCCCTGGTGGCGGAGTTAAAGAACCTGCGGGCTGCAGCGAGCTTATTCTCGATGTCAGATATCTCTTCCTGCAACTGCATGAAGTTGGTGCTGGCCTTCAGGTCGGGGTAAGCTTCCACAGCAACCCTCAGACCCTGCAGTGCTGTTGAGAGTCTCCCGTCAGCAGCTATCTTCTCGTCAATACCCTTTGCCTCAATAGCGCTGGCGCGGGCTTTGGTGATTTCTGTGAGCACTGTGCTTTCGTGCTTCATATATGCCTTCACCGCTTCAACCAGCTGCGGTACAAGGTCAAGCCTTTGCTTCAGCTGCACATCGATGTCTGCAAAAGCATTCTCCCTGTTGTTCCTCAGGCGTACGAGACGGTTGTACAGGCTGACTGCCAGAAGTGCCAGAACAACGATAATAATAAGAAGTACATAGAACATTTCTCTGAGTTTTTAATTGTTCATGTAAAAATAACACATAATAACCGATTTTGATGAGTCGCCTCCGATATTCACGGGCTTATTTCGAGCCAATCCATGTCGCATTATGCCACAGTGTCTCCAGTGGTCCTTTCCTGTGATTCCTTAGCCACCATGCGCTGAAGTATCCCTGCAGCACTGCCAGCAGCAGCCCGATTAAAAGACAATACGTTGCACCCGTATGTTTATACATTCCCAGGCCATACCCATAATATACAAAGGAGCCGAGCACCGACTGCATAACATAATTTGACAGGCTCATCCTCCCAAAGCAGGAGAATATATTAAGCACTCCATTAAACTTTACTGTACCGAAGAGCAGTGTAAAACCTGATACCAGTACCAGCATAAATGCCATGTTCGACCATGAAGTGACTATGGTTGCAGCGGGACGATTAACAGCCTCAGGAACGATCCATTCAGTAACGTTGCTTTTAGTGACAAAGAGCGGGATGAAAGCAATGGAGGAAACCAGGAGAGTTTTCATCCAGAACTTCCTTGATACCCCGGAAGGCACAAAGAGTCCCCTGCGTCCGGCAAGCATGCCGAACATAAACAGAGAGGCCGTCTGAAATACCCTGCCGTTTTCCCAGTTCCAGTATAGAACGGCCGGTTTGCCTATTGTCAGGTTCCCGATCCATGTCTTCACCAGTGAGCTGCCTGTAATGTGATCACCTGTCCTTGCGAAATATGACCAAGAGACGGGATCAGCCGGATTAATGCCGGGATCCTGCAGCCCCCTGAAGAGGTTGAGCCATTCATACGGCTGTAGCATAAGGAACAGGGCAATCCATAAGACAGCCCTGTCTCCAAGCCTGGCCACAGGTATAAGCACCAGTCCGATCACTGCATAGATCGTGAGTATATCACCCTGGTAGAATGAAGAGTTGACTATCCCAAACAGCAGCAGGAGAAACAGCCTCCAGGCAAATCTCCCCCGGAAGTCGAAGCCCCTCCTTGCCTGATTATCCGACTGAATGAAGAATGTCAATCCGAAAAGCAGAGCAAAGATTGCGTAGGATTTCCCGCCGAAAAGGAAAAAGAGTGTGTCCCAGATCCCTTTATCAAGCGTGACCATCCAGGCAGGCAGTCCTTCAGGTTTAAAATAAAAATCGAAGTGCTCAATGTTATGAAGCAGCATTATAGAAACTATGGCAAAACCACGCAATGCATCCACTGCATGGAGGCGCGAAGAGTCAGTTATCATAAACAGGAAAAGTTTTCATTCAATACCTGAATTCCACTCCCTGAAAAATTGTTCGAGGTACCTGATCATGAATTCATGCCTTTCCTCAGCCAGCTTTTTGCCGGTGTCCGTATTCATTAAATCTTTGAGAAGCAATAGCTTATCATAGAAATGATGAACTGTTGAAATGGAATTTTTCCTGGTGGCTGAAAGGAGGGGAGGATCTGACAGCCGCTCACGGGGATCATAGATTTCGTTCCCCCTGAAGCCACCGTAGTTGAATGCCCTGGCAATGCCGATAGCGCCCATAGCATCCAACCTGTCGGCATCCTGTACTATCTCCAGCTCCGGGCTTGCCGCTACAGTGTGATATCCCTTTGAGAAGGAGATATACTCATTAATACTTACCACCTCCTCAATCACTTCACGGTCAATGCCAAAGCCGGTCAAGACCCTTCGTATCTCCGCGGGTCCGTCATGTAGTGCAAACTTGTGATCACCGATGTCATGCATCAGTGCGCCCAGTTCAATGATAAACCTGTTACCCCGTTTTTCGCGTTCATGGATATGCAGCGCCAGCCTCACCACCCTCTCGATGTGGAGCCAGCCGTGACCGCTGTCATGTCCCTTCAGTGCCTCCCTGACAAATTCTGTCGTTCCTTCTATGATCTCCTGTTCGTTATTCATATGATGCCTTCGGGAAAAGTGACACAAAATATTGATATTTTTGCATCCCTGATCAAAGGGCGAAGACAAGATATGAACATTGCAGAGATTATTACCGTGGGAGACGAACTGCTGATCGGTCAGACCGTAGACACCAACTCCGCATGGATGGGCATGCAGCTCAGTATGAGAGGCATACGCGTAAACCGTATTACATCAATATCTGACAGGCGGGAGGAGATCATTGCGGCCCTTGATGAAGCGCTTGGCAGGGTACCGCTGGTTCTGATGACGGGAGGGCTGGGACCCACGAGTGATGACATCACAAAGGAGACGCTGGCGGAGTATTTCGGTACAAGGCTGGTAATGAACCAGGAAGTCCTTGAGGAAGTCACAACCAGGATCACCCGGCGTAACCTGGAGATGAATGAAAACAACCGTCGTCAGGCGATGGTGCCGGAAGGCTGCAGGGTACTGGCTAACCATGCGGGAACAGCGCCGGCCATGCTGTTTGAAAAGGATGGAAAGCTGATTGTGTCCATGCCCGGCGTACCATCCGAGATGAAGCATATAATGCAGGAACATGTTCTCCCGATGGTAGCTGCAATGACAGGAGGCAGCACGATCATACACAGGAACATAATGACATTCGGCACTTTCGAGGCGAAGCTGGCCGAGAGGCTGGAGGGATTCGAGAAGGAACTGCCTGCCATGGTGAAGCTTGCCTATCTTCCTGCGCATGGGATCATCAAGCTTCGACTGACCGGCATCGGAGACAACGCTGAACTGGTACGGAGGACAGAGGAAGAGCAGGTACGGAAGCTGTACTCCATCATCCCGGACGTAATTTATGGCGAAGATGAAGTAACACTTGAAGAAACGATTGGCAAGTTACTGCTTGACAATAACATGACCGTTTCCACTGCCGAGAGCTGTACCGGTGGAAGGATAGCTTCGATGATCACCTCTGTTCCCGGCAGTTCGGCATGGTACAGGGGCTCGGTGGTAGCCTATGACAACAGCATCAAGACCCGGGTTCTTGGTGTAGATCCTGCTGTCATAAGCAGTTACGGAGCAGTCAGTGAGGAGACTGTAAGAGCCATGGCGGAAGGAATGCGGTCACTTGCATCAACTGATTATGCAATTGCAGTGACCGGTATTGCAGGTCCTACGGGAGGCACTCCGGGAAAACCGGTCGGAACAGTCTGGATTGCAGTTGCCTCAGCAGCAGGCATTGTAGCTGAGAAACACCGGTTTGCCGATGACAGGCAGATCAACATTTCAAGGTCAGCCACCTATGCTCTTAATCTGCTTAGGAAACAGATAATCAGCCGCTAAGCTTCGCCCCAGCCAGCCAGCCGGAAAAAAATGCACGATTTATTTGGTTAATAGAATAAAAATCACGTATTTTGCGAACCGATTTTTGGAGTTTTCAGAACAAGTAAAAAAGGATAATAATGTCAAAGGTTTGTCAGGTCACCGGGAAGAAAGCAGTGGTTGGAAACAACGTTTCCCACTCGAAGAGGAGGACCAAGAGAAAATTTATGGCCAACCTGTTCACGAAGAGATATTTTCTTCCTGAGGAGAACAGGTGGATCACCCTTAAGGTATCAGCTGCAGGAATGAGAAACATCAACAAAAACGGACTTGCCTCGGTGCTTAAGGAAGCAAAGGAAAAAGGTTACATTATCAACTAAAATTAAACCGGAGAGAAAATGGCAAAGAAGAGCAAAGGCAACAGGGTGCAGGTTATCCTTGAATGCACTGAGCACAAGGAATCCGGACAGCCGGGCACCTCAAGGTATATTACAACAAAAAACCGTAAGAACACTCCTGACCGTATTGAGAGAAGGAAATACAATCCAATCCTCAAAAAAGTTACCGTTCACAGGGAGATAAAATAAGCAGTGAGATATGGCAAAGAAAGTAGTTGCAACACTTAAGACAGGTTCCGGCAAATCTTTCACCAAGTGCATTAAGGTGGTGAGATCGGAGAAGACCGGTGCATATCAGTTTAAGGAAGAGGTAGTTCATAACGATCACGTTAAGGACTTCTTTACAAAGAAATAAGATCAGTTTGCCTGATCAGTTATACAGGAGACGCCGGTAAGTGCGTCTCTTTTTTTACATTTGGCATATCAACAGCATAATAATGGGATTGTTCGGATTATTCAAAAAGGAAGAGAAGGAGATACTTGACCGTGGCCTGAGCAAGACACGTGAGAACGTATTTTCGAGGCTCACCAGGGCTGTAGCCGGCAAATCCAGGATAGATGACGAGGTACTTGATAACCTGGAGGAGGTACTGGTCTCTTCGGACGTGGGAGTGGAGACAACCCTACGTATCATAGACAGGGTTTCCGGACGCGTTGCACGTGACAAGTACCTGACAACTTCAGAGCTCAATGCCATCCTGCGTGAAGAGATTGCCGGGCTTCTCGAGGAAAATAAGGCGACGCACGATGTCTCCTCGGGATTTGATGCCCCTCTGCCTTCAAAGCCATACGTGATCCTCGTTGTTGGCGTAAACGGTGTGGGCAAGACCACTACCATTGCCAAGCTGGCATATAATTTCAGAAAGGCTGGACGCAGTGTGCTTCTCGGTGCAGCCGACACCTTCCGTGCTGCCGCCATCGAACAACTGAAGATATGGTCAGAGCGCGCCGGCGTGCCAATGGTGAGCCAGCAGATGGGTGCCGACCCGGCTTCAGTAGCCTATGATACGGTAAAGTCAGCTGTGGCCGCCGGGACTGATATAGTGATAATTGATACTGCAGGACGTCTTCACAATAAGGTCGGGCTGATGAACGAGCTCTCCAAGATAAGGAGGGTGATGGAAAAAGTTGTCCCCTCAGCACCCCACGAAGTGTTGCTGGTCCTTGACGGATCAACAGGCCAGAATGCTTTCGAACAGGCAAAACAATTCACTGCTGCCACTGAAGTCAACGCACTGGCGATCACCAAACTGGATGGTACTGCAAAAGGTGGCGTAGTAATAGGAATATCGGACCAGTTCAGGATACCGGTCAAGTACATCGGGGTTGGAGAGAAGATGGAGGACCTCAGGATCTTCAACCGTTATGCCTTCGTTGATTCACTCTTCAGTGACCGGGTCTGATGAAGCATAACAGGGTCAATATTGTCACCCTGGGGTGCTCAAAGAATACTGTCGACTCACAGAAACTGATGCGCCAGCTTGAGGCGGGCGGATACAATGTCATGGCCGAATCGGCCGATCCTGCCGACATTGTAATCATCAATACCTGCGGTTTCATCCATGATGCGAAGGAAGAGAGCGTGGATACCATAATCAGGCATGCCCAGGCTATCCGCGACCAGGGCCAGGGTAAACTTTTTGTGATGGGATGCCTTGTGGAGAGATACCGGGATGAGTTGCAACATGAGCTGCCAGAGGTAGACGGGTGGTTCGGGGTAAACAGGCCACAGGAAATTATTTCACGGATGGGCCTCGTTTTCAGGCAGGAACTCAACGGAGAAAGGATAATCACCGGGCCATCACACTATGCTTATCTGAAAGTATCTGAAGGATGCGACCGCACATGTGCCTTCTGTGCGATACCTGATATACGTGGAAGATATATCTCAACCCCGATGGAGGAGCTGGTCGATGAAGCGCGTCAGCTCGCATCACAAGGAGTAAAGGAGCTGATACTCATTGCACAGGACCTGACCCTGTACGGCATCGACCTGTACGGCAGAAAGATGCTCCCCGAACTTGTCCGGAGGCTGTCTGAGACTGACAGCCTTGAATGGATCAGACTGCACTACCTCTACCCGGCAGACTTCCCGATGGAAATACTGGAGATGATGCAGGATAATCCGAAGATATGCAGGTATATTGATATCCCGATACAGCACATTTCCGACAGGGTTCTGAAGATGATGCGCCGTGAGCATGACAGTGCCGGAACCAGGCGGCTTTTGGCTGACATTCGCCGTATGTTGCCTGAAGCTGCAGTGCGTACCACCGTGATCGCCGGCCATCCCGGCGAAACGGAGCAAGAGTACAGGGAACTACTGGAATTTTTAAGTGAGTACCGGTTCGACAGGCTCGGTGCATTCCGGTATTCACATGAGGAAAACACCCACGGAGCGCTGCATTATAAAGACACTGTTCCGGAAAAGACGAAAGAGAGGAGGGTGGCTGGCATAATGGGGCTGCAACAGGAGATATCGGCTGCAAGGAATGCCACCATGACCGGGAAGACCATTAAAGTAATAATCGACAGGAGGGAGGGTCTCTTTCTTGTGGGACGCAGTCAGCACGACTCCCCTGAGGTTGACCAGGAGATTCTCGTCACTACATCCGGAAACATTGAACCCGGCACCTTCATTGATGTGAAGATAACCGGGTCAACGGAATTCGATCTGTATGCTGAAGAAGTCTGAGAGTCTGGAGCTTCGTTATGTCTTGCGGTCATGCAGTCTTGCG
>DHUL01000080.1:18205-20157 GCA_002409145.1 Bacteroidales bacterium UBA5235 | reverse complement strand
TCATGCAGTCTTGCGGTCATGCAGGCTGTTTTTGAGCTGAAACCCGGGACCGGGTATCCACGTTCCCGATGAACCGGTACAGAAACAGCAGGCAGCAGCCCCTTCACAACCCACACAACCCGTGACTCGCAATTCGCAAATCCCAACTCACGATTCCCGGCTCGCAACCTGCAATTCTCAACTCGCGATTCCCGGCTCGCAACCCGCAATTCGCAATTGCTCTATCGTTCAGCCTGATTGTCTTCGGGCAGCTCCTCGGCATCCTTCTTTCCGACAACCTTGAAAGTCAGTTCCTCCTTGCCCTTTGAAAAGCCGACATTGATGACGGCACCCTCGGCCACAGCGGTCTTTATAATGACTTCAGCAAGCGGATCCTCCAGGTATTTCTGAATAGCCCTTTTCAGCGGCCTCGCACCATACTGCACATCGAAACCACGGTCTGCCATGAAGTCGCGCGCCTGCACACTAAGCTTTATCCTGTATCCCAGCGCTGATATCCTGTCGAACAGTCCCTTGAGCTCTATATCAATGATTTTGTCAATATCCTCCCTGGTGAGCTGGTTGAACATGATGACATCGTCAATCCTGTTCAGGAACTCGGGAGCGAAGGTCTTTTGCAGTGCCTTCTGCAGGATACTCTTGTTCTGCTCGTTACGCGTTGTTCGTTTTGCTGCGGTATCAAAACCGACACCTGAGCCAAACTCGGTAAGCTGGCGTGTGCCGATGTTCGAAGTCATTATCACGATGGTGTTGCGAAAATCCACCCTCCGTCCCAGACTGTCAGTAAGCTGACCCTCGTCGAGCACCTGAAGCAGGATATGGAACACATCCGGGTGTGCCTTCTCTATCTCATCGAGCAGTACCACAGAGTAGGGCTTGCGTCTCACCTTTTCGGTCAGCTGACCGCCCTCTTCGTAGCCCACATATCCGGGAGGCGCTCCGACAAGACGTGACACCGAGAACTTCTCCATGTACTCGCTCATGTCAACCCTTATCAGGTTGTCAGTGGAGTCAAAGAGAAACTTTGCCAGCACCTTGGCAAGCTGGGTTTTTCCCACCCCGGTGGGACCGAGGAAAATAAAAGTACCTATAGGCTTGTTCGGATCTTTGAGTCCGGCCCTGTTGCGCTGTATTGATTTTACAATCCTGAGGATGGCTTCATCCTGGCCGACAACGCTGGTCTTCAGTTCCTCGGCCATCTGAAGCAGGCGTGTCCCTTCTGTCTGTGCTATCCTCTGTACAGGCACACCGGTCATCATGGCAACTACCTCTGCAACCTTTTCTTCGTCAACTACTTCACGATTCAGTGCGAGTTCCTTTTCCCAGCGTTTCTTTTCAACCTCTATAAGGTCGAGGATATCACGTTCCTTATCGCGGAAGCTGGCGGCGCGTTCGTAGTTCTGGTTCTTGACGGCGCTGCTCTTCTCCTTCTTGGTCTCCTCAAGCTGTTTCTCAAGAGCCAGGATCTTCTCAGGCACAACTATATTGGATATATGTACCCTGGAGCCGGATTCATCAAGTGCGTCTATTGCCTTGTCAGGCAGGTTCCTGTCGCTTATATACCTGTTTGTGAGACGTACACAGGCTTCGATAGCTTCCGGGGTATAAGAAACGTTATGATGTTCCTCGTAACGTTCCTTGATGTTGTTGAGAATCTCTATTGTCTCTTCAATGGTTGTAGGATCAACGAGCACCTTCTGGAAACGGCGTTCCAGGGCGCCATCCTTTTCTATATGCTGGCGGTACTCGTCAAGGGTGGTGGCGCCAATGCATTGAATCTCACCACGGGCCAGTGCCGGCTTGAGCATGTTGGCAGCATCAAGTGATCCGCTGGCGCCACCCGCACCGACAATGGTATGGATCTCGTCAATGAAGAGGATGATATTATCATTTTTTGCCAGCTCATTGAGAATGGCCTTCATCCTCTCCTCAAACTGTCCGCGGTACTTGGT
>DHUL01000080.1:7898-17956 GCA_002409145.1 Bacteroidales bacterium UBA5235 | reverse complement strand
ACCCTTGAGACGTTTCTCCTGGTGATCCGCAGCGCAAGTCCCTCGGCAATTGCTGATTTTCCGACCCCGGGTTCACCTATCAGCACCGGGTTGTTCTTCTTGCGTCTTGAGAGTATCTGTGCCAGACGCTCTATCTCACGCTCACGGCCAACCACCGGGTCAAGCCTTCCTTCCTCAGCAGCCTTGGTAAGGTCGATGCCGAAATTGTCCAGCACCGGAGTCTCGGAGGAACTCCTCTGTGCCTGCTGTCCTCCCTGTTGCTGCTTCCCGGATCCGGAACCGGAAAAGATCCCTTCATCGTCCTCATCATGGGGATAATCTGCCTGGGCGGCAGGATTACTTGCTTCGACTGCCTTTTTGACAAGCGAATAGTCTATGTCAAGTTCTGTCAGGAACCGGGTGACAAGGTTGCTCTCGTCCCGGAGGATGGCCATCAGAAGGTGTTCGGTATCTATAACCCTGGTCTTCATGGCCTTGGCTTCTATATGAACAAGTCTGAGAACCCGCTCGGTACTCTTCAGCAACGGAAGGATGTCATTGTCTGCCATCGCCACCGGCCTGTCAGCCTTGATGCTTTTTTCTATTGATCCCTTGAGCATAAGCAGGTCAACTCCGTTGTTCAGCAGTATATCAACCGCAACACCTTCGCCCTCCCGGAGTATTCCAAGAAAGAGGTGTTCAGGGCTTATATGGCTGTTGCCAAGCCTGATTGCCTCCTCCTTGCTGTAACCAAGGATATCATTGACTCTCTGTGAGAAATGTGCGTCCATCATTTTTTCTTTACGGGTTTCATGTTATTGTGTCAGTAAAACTGCCATAAATACATAAAACGCCAGATTTCAAAGTTAATTCTATTGTAAAAATGTAAAGGCAAGAATTGTGCCCAATTTTTAACACCGCTGTTAACAAATAGAAGCCCCAAAAGGTTAAAAAATGAGGCATTTTGATTATTTTCGTGGATTAATTTCAGAAAACATAAATATATTCATAACACATTAATTATCAATCTGATATGTCAGATCAAGCAAAAATTGTAAAAGTCAATATCGAGGAGGAGATGAAGTCGGCTTACATCGATTATTCGATGTCGGTCATAGTGTCAAGGGCATTACCCGATGTGCGTGACGGTCTTAAGCCGGTCCACAGGAGGGTTCTCTTCGGTATGTCAGAGCTTGGAGTGCTGTCAAACAGGCCGTTCAAGAAATCAGCAAGGATAGTGGGGGAGGTTCTGGGTAAGTATCACCCGCATGGTGACTCATCGGTTTACGATGCGATGGTAAGGATGGCACAGGATTGGTCTCTCCGGTACCCGCTCGTAGACGGGCAGGGAAACTTCGGATCAATAGACGGTGACAGTCCTGCCGCAATGCGATACACAGAGGCAAAGCTGAAGCGCATCGCCGAGGAGACTCTCTCTGATATTGAGAAAGAGACAGTTGACTTTCAGCCCAATTTTGATGACACTTTGCAGGAGCCTACCGTGCTGCCCACCAGGATTCCAACCCTTCTGGTCAACGGAGCTTCAGGTATCGCTGTGGGTATGGCAACCAACATGCCTCCACACAACCTCTCCGAGGCAGTTGATGCGATCATAGCATACATAGATGACCCGGAGATCACGGTCGAGGGATTGATGCATTATATAAAGGGACCCGACTTTCCGACAGGGGGTATAATATATGGAGAACAGGGGATAAAGGAGGCTTATGAAACCGGCAGGGGACGGATAGTGGTCAGGGCCAAAACGGAGGTTGAGCTGACTCACTCGGGAAGAGAGTGCATAGTGGTCACCGAAATCCCCTACATGGTCAACAAGGCTGAGATGATCAGGAGGATAGCTGACCTGATCAATGAAAAGAAGCTGGAAGGTATTTCCTATATCAATGATGAATCTGACAGGACCGGGATGCGTGTGGTGATAATCCTCAAGAAGGAGATGCCGGCCAACATCGTCCTGAATCACCTTTACAAGCATTCACAGCTGCAGACATCATTCAATGTCAATAATATTGCACTTCTCAGGGGGCGGCCCAAGACCCTGTCACTCAGGGAGATAATTGACAGCTTCGTGAAACACAGGCATGACATCATTGTGCGCAGGGCGAAATATGATCTTGACCAGGCCGAGAAGAGAGCTCATATACTTGAAGGTCTGATCATTGCAAGCGATAATATCGACGAAGTCATTGCCATTATAAGGTCTTCGCCGAATACAGATGTCGCGCGTGAGCGGTTGATAGAGCGGTTCGCGCTGACCGATATACAGGCGAGAGCCATCGTGGAGATGCGCCTGAGACAGCTCACAGGGCTCGAACAGGATAAGCTGCATGCTGAGTACGAGGAGCTTAAAAAGCTCATAGAATACCTGAACCAGGTTCTTTCTGACGAAAAGCTCCAGATGCAGATCATCAAGGATGAGTTGATTGAGGTGAAGGAAAAATTCGGTGACAAACGTCGTACAGAGATTGTTCCTGCCGCAGGCGAATTCAATCCTGAAGATTTCTATGCCGATGATGAAATGGTAATTACCATATCGCATATGGGTTACATCAAGCGCACACCTCTGACAGAGTTCCGCCGCCAGAACAGGGGAGGGACAGGCAAGAGAGGAAGCACCACCCGTGAAGAGGATTTCATTGAGCATATGTATGTTGCGACAATGCATAACACTATGCTCTTCTTTACACGCAACGGCAAGTGCCACTGGCAGAAGGTCTACGACCTGCCGGAGGGGACACGCAACAGCAAGGGCAGGGCGATTCAGAACGTGATAAACATAGAGCCGGATGACAGTGTCAGGGCATTCATCAATGTGAAGACGCTTGATGACAGTGACTATATCAACAACAACTTCATTGTCCTCTGCACACGCAAAGGGGTCATAAAGAAAACATCGCTTGAAGCCTATTCGCGTCCCAGGGCGAACGGCATTAATGCTATCACCGTAAGGGAAGGGGATGAGCTGCTGGAAGCCAGGATGACCAACGGCAGTCATGAGATAATGCTTGCGGTGAGATCCGGGCGTGCTGTAAGGTTCAAGGAGGCCACTGTCAGGCCAATGGGCCGAACGGCATCAGGCGTGCGTGGGATAACACTCTCCGGTGATGATGATGTAGTAATTGGCATGATTACCGTTGAGAATGAAGCCGCCGATGTGCTGGTGGTCTCGGAGAACGGCTTCGGAAAGAGATCGGCCATAGGAGATTACCGCATTACAAACCGTGGCGGAAAAGGAGTGAAGACCATAAACATCACTGACAAAACCGGGAAACTGATAGCCCTGAAGGATGTGAACGATCAGTATGACCTTCTTATAATTACCCAGAACGGTAACATCCTGAGGACGCCGGTCAGCGAACTGAGAGTGGTGGGAAGGGCAACACAGGGGGTAAAACTTATTGATATCAAGGAAAATGATTCAATTGCCTCAGTCGCCTATGTAGAAGTAAATGAGGATGATAGTGAGATAGTGAACGATGTTGAGGAGCAGCCGTCCGACAGTGCCGAGTAATTTGGCAAATTATTTGAAGATTAGATACTAATGTTTTATTTTTGGACCAACATTAAAAAGCAAATTATCCAGACATGAAGAAGATCACATTGTTTTTACTGGCAGTAATCATCTCGGCTGGTGCCATGGCACAGAAGGGAAAAATTACCGCTGCCGAAACTTTTATCAGGGAAGGTGCTTTCGACAAGGCTAAGGAAGCCATTGAGACAGCCATCGTTCACCCGAAGTCAATGGGACTTGCAAAGACTTACTACGTTAAGGGAAAACTTTGCCAGGCTGCATTTGATTCAGGCGATCCGAAGTTTGTCGGTCTCTATCCGGATATCCTCATGGAAGCCTACAATAACTTCGAAAAAGCAATTCAGCTTGATCCTAAAATGAAAAATATCATCATAAGGGACAATGCTTATGCACTCCTTGGCAACTCATTCCTGAATGACGCCATCAACAAGTTCAATGAAAAGAACTTCAAGGGAGCCATGGAATCGTTTGAAAGGAACGTAAAGGTCTCTTCAAGCGAACTCTATGTAGGCATGGTAGACACTCTCGTGATCTTCAATGCCGGGCTGGCAGCATATAATGGTGAGATGTATCCTGAGGCAATTGCCTATTTCCGCACCTGCACCGAATCAGGCACCGAGGATACAAAACCCTACATTTTCATGAGCGACTGCTACATGAAGATGAAGGATACAGTAAATGCCGAGACTGTACTGATGGAAGGGTACAAGGCATATCCTGACACCCTTGACATCATTCTTCAGGCTACCCAGTTCTACCTTGACGCCAACAACTCGCCGAAGGCATTTGAGTTTGTTCACAAGGCAATGGAGATGGATCCCGAGAACTACATTCTTTATCTTGTTGAGGGAAGCCTCCACATGAAGCTTGAAGATTACCCGAAGGCTATCGAAAGCCTGCAAGCTTCACTTACCAAGAACCCGACTCAGTTCGAGAGCAACTACAATATCGGTCTTTGCTATGTTTCGATCGCAAATAACATGCTGAACGAAGCCAACCTTATCTCTGACAACAAGGAGTATGAGATTGCCAAGAATAAGGCTTTTGATGAGATGAAGAAGGCTATTCCTTTCTTCCTGGATGCAGAAAAGGCAAACCCGACTTCAGCTCCGACACTTGAGTTCCTTCGTGAGATCTACCTCAAGCTTAAGATGATGCCTGAATTTGAGGCATACAAGGCAAAGGTCGAGAACCTGTAACAGAACCTTACCAGTACAAATATGAAAGGCACCCTTGAGGTGCCTTCTTTTTTTTATGCATTTTTCTATTGTTTGCGGTGACAGGGCAGGAGAGCTATTTTTTAAGCTCCCACATGTTTTGACTATAAAAGCTGATATACTGGTTTCTACTTAACATAATATTAATTATAGGCAAATAGGAATAAATGATCCCGGTCACTCAGAAAACAATTTCTTACTCTCATCTCTCATATCATAGGCCGGAACGTATCCGTAAAAGTGTCCGGTTATCCTTTCTCCGGTTCCTGTCATGCAGTCAATGTCAAACGTCCTGTAATTTCCTGTCCCTGAGACCTTGACCATTCCGGAGACTGCAGAAACAAGAGTTCCGGTATCCTCGCTGAAATTAACGTTCATACCGAAATTAGCGACGTTAAAAGTTGATGGAGCTCCGGGAGTACTTTCGACGTTGAACAGGTATGTGCCTTCTGCCAGTTCCGTTGCTGATGAAGAGAACATCTGGAAAAACACGATGTGACCGTTGCCCCTGAACTCATGGCTATCGCGGAGGTAATTGACACCTGACGAAAATATGGTCACATCAAAGTTATAAGCGGTTGCGCCCTGAGGCATTCCGTAATTGTGGATAAATCCCTGGTCCAGAGGATAATCATTTACAGTGTACCTGAAATGATCAGGCTCTTCCACTTTGGTGCAGCCTGAGAATACCAGGGCTCCAATTAAAAACACTACTGTTGCTAACTGACTTCTTTTCATGACATTTATTTTAATGATTAGAGATTGTATCAGGTGTTTAACAATCGTCAATCAAAAAAGTTCTTTGAAGAATTGATAAAAATGTCTCTACATTGCAGTGATTAACCTGTCACACGGGATCAGAGAAATTTTGTAGCTTTGGAACTAAGGAAAAGATATTTGTAATACACTGTTATTCAATCAGATAATAAAGTTATTCCACGCTTGAGTTTCATTAACCGGAAATTTATATGATCAGCATTGACCGTTCAACCCTTAAATTCCTCTCCGACCTGCGCCGCCATAATGACAGGCTCTGGTTTGCAGAAAACCGTTCCCGATATGAATCGGCCCGGGAAAACTTCTCCCTGTTTGTCCAGGCTGTAATTGATGAGATTGTCAGGTTTGACCCTATTCTCAGAGGACTGGAGGCAAAAAGTTGTATCTACAGGATCAACCGGGATATAAGGTTCACGAATGACAAGTCTGTATACAAGACTAATTTCGGGGCATTCATGGTACGTGGTGGAAAGAAGAGCGCCGACAGGTTCCCTGGTTATTACCTTCATATTGAGCCAGGACAATCGTTTATCTCAGGCGGATCATACATCCCTCCTGCGCCATGGCTGAATGCAATCCGTGAAAGGATTGCTGACGAGGGTGACACTCTGGTAAAGATAATCAACAGCAGGGAGTACAGAAAGTATTTCAGCGGACTTGAAGGAGAAAAGCTGAAGCTTCCGCCCCGTGGGTTCTCAAAGGATCATCCTCATATAGAGTTGATTAAGATGAAAAGTTTCCTGCCTGAAAAGCTACTGACAGACAACGAGGTGATTGATCCAGATTTTTTCAAAGTGGTAACAGGTGCTTTCCGGGCGATGAAACCTCTGATCGACTTTCTCACGACTGGCAGATAATGTGTGGCCGGAGTCCGGCGAATGCCGGGCATTAACATCAATTTCCTACACATTTTTCGCTGAAATGTGCATGAATACCAAAAAATATTATCTTTCCACTAAATTTAAGAAACTGTAAAAATGAAAAAACTGTTGCTTATTGTAATTCTGGTAGCTCTGATACTGCCATTTGCCGCAGCCCAGGGCAAACTCGAAGTGGGAAAGAAAGCCCCGGAATGGGCCCTTACTGATGCTTCCAAGAAGGAATTCACCATGAACTCCTGGCCGGGCAAAGTTCTTCAGATTAACTATGTTGACCCTGACAATGACGACCTTAATGATCCGTTCAATGATGCCATTGACAAGGCAGTTGACATTGACAAGGTCATTGACCAGAATGCATTCAAGGGATTCGGGATTGTCGACCTCCAGTCGACCAGGCTCCCCGACGGATTGGTGCGCGCCATAGCAGGCAGGAAGGCAAAAAAGTATGAAACTACCATTCTTTTTGACTATAAGGGTCTCCTTCATGGTTCGTGGGGAATGCCCATGGACAGCTATACAATTGTGATTGTTGACAAGGACCGTATTGTCAGGGGTGTATACAAGGGAAAGATTGCAGACAGTGACATCCCGGGAATCATTGACATGATTACCAAACTCACGAAAGAATAGGCATTACCTCATATACTATAAATAAAGAAACCGGCCTGGACCGGTTTTTTTTATGTGTCAGCTTTGCTTTACAGGGTTGTTCCGGGTCATGCAGGTATTCTCATGCCTGGTTGTAACACTTCCTGGCCGATCCTGAAACGGATTCTCAGGACGCCTTCATTGAAATCAGCTGATATTATTGAAAATGAGCCAATTTCAGATGTGTTTGTCACATGTTGTCCGATACACGGGCAAGCGTCGAAATTACCGATGGTTATGATGCGGATAGTTTCTCCTGCATCCCCCGGAAGCCTCCCAGTAAAGTACTTTTCGTCTGCCTCCCTCCTGCTCACAAGCTCCTCTCCCACCGGGATGCTTAACTTTATTATCTCATTTACTGTTCGTTCCACTGCCCGAACCTCCTTATCAGACAATCCTTTCCTGATATGGTAATCGCATTTGCTCTTTTTACTTTCAATGTGGCTGTTGAAAGATCTCCCGCAATGGTACATTTTATCCATCACAGAGTTCAGGATATGCTCGGCGGTGTGCATCGCGGGGTTATAGTCTTTTCCTGGCATGATAATACTGGTGTTCAGTATTAGGAAACGCATACCGGGGGGTGGATATTTTACAGGAGATTATCTTCTCCTCATCTTTGCCAGCCACTCCTTCTCTGAAGCGATGTAAACCAGCATCTCCGACCAGTCTCCCGGCATGGAGTTATATCGTTTTTCTTCCCTCACCAGGGCATCTCCGAATTTGCCGAGAGCCTTTTCAGCTTCGTCCCTGCGCCCAAGTTTCAGCAGCAGAAGTGCTTCCTGCCTGAATGCGCCCGGCGGCGGCTCAGGCATACCTGCAGTTACGGAACGGACTACTTCCAGTGCTTTCTCATCTTCAGCACCTGAACCTGATAAATGCATCATAGCCTGCGAGAGCAAAACCATCTCATCGGCAGTTGCCGTCGCGGCGTTAATATTCCGTTCTATCAACCAGCGACACAAAAGATATTGAGACTGGTTATAAGCACTATAGGCATTGAATGAAATTACCGGTGCAATTAACTTATCATACTCAGCTGATCTTTCTGATAAAGTACCCGTACTGAATGCAACTGCCCTGGTGGCAGCATCAGGGAATAAACCCCGGGAGGTTCCCAGGTAATAATTGCCCGTCAGCTCTCCGCAGGCAACAACATTGCGTAGCATTGAGCCAATGAATGATTGACTTTTCCCGCAGGCCTGCAACACCGCAACAGCACATCTGTCCGATGCCCATTCCTGTTCTGAATTGTACCTTATAAGGTTGCCCAGGGCAGGCGATATCCCGGCTTGTTGTGCGGTCATGTAATTCTCCAGATGATGGTCAAGGGCAAAATGTGCGACCTTCTGCGCCATCAGCGCCATCATCTCATCTTCATTGTCCAGGGCTGAAATCATACCAGTAGTGATGATCATTGTTCCATCCGGGCCAATCCAGGCGTCAGGGGTTATATCTGACAGAATGCGAAGACTCAGTATCCCGGGACGTCCGTCAATGTGCCTGACCGGATAGACCTTTCTCAGGATGCCGTACAGCCTGGTCTCTAGATAGCTGTCTATATAGAATGAATTGTCCTGTTCAGCCTTTCTGAGATATTCCTTCATCATTTCGTCCATCTCATAACGGCGATCAAAATCGTATCCGTTCTTCAGGAGGTTGTCATAGACATTGGACTCCAGGATTTTCACCTGCCATAATGATTCGATATTGCCAGGAATAACCTTATAATTTCTGAGCTCGATATACGGAATCCTGACTGTTTTTCCCGTGCCCGGATCAGGAGCTGTCTGAAGAGTAAGGAATCCGTGTGATCTTATAACGCTTTTTATTGTTACAGTATCACCGGTTAATCTGTTGGTGGCTTTCAGGTTCAGCTGTATCTGGCTGAATGACATACCTGTAGCTGACAATAGGATGACGGTCAGCAAGATGGCAGTTTTCTTCATGAGGGGGACGGATTTTTATTATAAACTATCCTGCAAAAACCGTGCAAAGCAAGATTATCTAGATCTCTCTTGCGTCTTCAATATCACGTCTGATGCTCTTTTTAAGCTGGTAAAGGTCCTGCTTCATTGAAGCTACGGTCCGGAGGAGTTGTTTCTCGGGAAGTACCGGTTCCGGCAGTTCATCGCTTATATAATGTACGAACTTCCATACTTCCCTGATGTCACTTATGTGGACCTCGTAAGGTTCATAGAGCGGGTTGAGTGAATAGAGCACGAGGCTGCCGCTCTTCTCAATGTTATTCTCGGTAACCTTGAAGACGATACCGTCATTCGACGTCAGAATGATATATGCCTGTCCGCTCCTGATGTCACGCCAGTCCTGCATAAATTCGCCGGTAACCCATGATTTGTCGGGGATTGGCAGCATAGAGTCGCCCTTCAGCTGGAATGTACGGTACTTGCGGTTTGGCGACAGGAATGGCAGGTTGAACAGGGGGAGGTCGCCGATGAATTCCGGATCGGCATAGCCGGTGGTGTAGCCTGCCTTGGCCTTCTCGCTGACCAGTTCGATGTTCTCGCGGTTGTCAGGGGCTACCGTGGTAGTCAGCACCCTCAGGTTGCTCCCTTTGATATATGCGTCATATCCCCTTTCGAGCTCGCCCAGCTGGCTTTCAGAGAGGCGGGTCAGGTCTACCTTGAGCATGGTGTCAAGTGAGATGTTGAAGTATCCGGAAAAAGCCACCAGAGCCTCTATTCCCGGCTGTGCCACGCCGTTCTCATAGCCGCTGAGGGTTGGCCTCTTCATCTGCAGGGCAGATGCCACGTCATCCTGAGTGCGTCCCCTGCGCTTTCTTAAAAATTTTATGTTCGATGCGAAGTACATATTACAAAATTTGATTATATTGTAATCACAAGATTGATTAATTTCTAATCAAAGATAAATGAAGTTTTTGAAATAACAAGCAGAAAAAGAAAAAAAGTCTGAAAGTCGAAAAGTCTGATGTCTGAAGGTCCTGCAGTTTTGATTCTTTGACCGCAAGACTGCAAGACCGCA
>DHUL01000080.1:0-7688 GCA_002409145.1 Bacteroidales bacterium UBA5235 | reverse complement strand
TGCAGGACCGCATGACCGCAAGACGGAGCGCAGCGACAGACCTTCAGACTCTCAGACCTTCAGACCTTTAACCATGGACGCGCGGAGTATACTGCATCTTGACCTCGACACCTTTTTCGTGTCGGTGGAGAGGGTTCGCGACAGCCGGCTCAATGGCCGTCCCGTGATCATCGGTGGCAGCTCTGACCGCGGGGTGGTCTCGAGCTGCAGCTACGAGGCGCGCAGCTTCGGTGTCAGCTCGGCCATGCCGATGAAGATGGCCCGTGCCATGTGTCCCGAGGCAGTATTCATCCGCGGTGATATGGAGATGTATACGAAATATTCGAGGATGGTTACTGACATCATCGCTGATAAGGCGCCGCTCTATGAGAAGGCGTCGGTGGATGAGCACTACGTCGATCTCACCGGGATGGAGCGCTTTCACGGCTGTGCCAGCTGGTCGCATGAGTTGCGTGACACTATCATACGTGAGACGGGGCTTCCCATCTCCATCGGGCTGTCGGTCAACAAGACCGTCTCAAAGATTGCTGCAGGAGAGGCGAAACCCAACGGAGAGAGGGAGGTGGCGCAGCAGCAGGTCCTCCCCTTCCTCGATCCGCTCTCCATCAGGAAGATACCGATGATAGGCCAGAAGACATACCACACGCTGCGCTCAATGGGCATCTCCACGATACATACACTGCGTGTCATCCCTGCCGAAATGCTGGAATCGCTCATGGGCCAGAACGGCATGGAGATATGGAAGAAGGCCAATGGTATTGACAACACACCGGTAATCAGTTACTCCGAGCAGAAGTCGATCAGCACCGAACACACCTTTGATCGCGACACCACTGACACGGTGATGCTCAACCAGATGATAGTGAGCATGACCGAGAAGCTGGCATACGAGCTGCGCCGCCAGGAGAAACTGACATCATGCCTGACGGTGCGGATACGGTATTCTGACTTTGACACTCACACGCTGCAGCAGCGGGTGCCCTACACTGCTTTTGACCATGTGCTCATCAGCGAGGCGCAGAGTCTCTTCCGGCGTCTCTGGCAGCGGCGCATGCTCATCAGGCTCATCGGGGTGAAGGTGAGCGGACTGGTGCGCGGGGTGCAGCAGCTGGATATGTTTGAGGACACGCCGGAGATGGTGAGTCTCTATATGACGATGGACAGCCTGCGGGGCCGTTTCGGTCGTCATGCCATCCGCCGGGCGGCCGGGGGGATGACCGCCGCGGAGCGTAGCGAGCGCGAGCTCAGAAAGGCGTCGGAACTGCTGGCCGAGAAATCACGAATGGAAGAACGGCTGCGGGGATGGCACTATCATTAGCAGGCAATAGGCAGTAGGCAATAGGCAGTAGTGGAAGTTGCTGATTGACTGCCGACTGCAGAACCGCAAGACAGAGCGTGACCTTCAGACTCTCAGACAATGTACATCAACTGTCACTCATATTACAGCCTCCGTTACGGCACACTATCCGTCGAGCGCCTTTCTGAGCTCGCCGCGGCTGCTGGCGTGGAGCGCCTGGTGCTGACCGATATCAACAACACCACCGGAGTGCCTGATTTTGTACGTGAGTGCCGCAGCCGCAATATCACCCCGGCCGCCGGGATAGAGTTCCGCGATGGTAACAGGCTGCTTTACATCGGCATAGCCCGTAACAACGAGGGCTTCCGCGAGCTGAACGAGTTCCTGACACGTCACAATATCAGCGGGGAGCCTCTCCCCTTGCGTCCTCCCTCCTTCCCCAACGCGTACGTCATCTACCCGGCCGGCAGCGGAGTGAACGGATCTTCAGGCAGCGGAGTGAAGGGATCTCCGGGTGGCGGCGTGAACAGTTCCGTCACAGGCGTCAACGGCTCCTTCAGCGCTCCCAACACCGCCCTGCGCGACAATGAATATCTCGGCATATACCCCACCGCCGCCGGCCGTCTTATCTCAATGAAAAAGAGTGATATAGCTAAATGTGTTATCCTTCATCCCGTCACCATGGAGTCGCCCGCCGACTACCCCGTGCACCGCAGCCTGCGCGCCGTGGACAACAACATCCTCCTCAGCCGCCTCGCCCCGGAGATGACCGGCTCACCCGATGAGTACATTATCCCCGAAGCAGAAGCCCTCCGCCCCTTCTCCATGTGGCCTCAGGTAACCGAGAACACCCGCAGGCTGCTGAATGACTGCTCGCTGGAGATTGACTTTACCACCCCGAAAAACAAGAAAATATACTCTGCCAGCCGGTATGATGACAAGCTCCTTCTGGAGAAGCTGGCATGGGACGGCATGAAGTACCGCTACGGGAAGAACAACAAGGTGGCAGAAGAACGGGTGCGTCACGAGCTGGAGATAATTGACCGCCTCGGCTTCTCGGCATACTTCCTCATAACATGGGACATTATACGCTACTCAATGGCCTGTGGGTTCTATCATGTAGGACGTGGCAGCGGGGCCAACTCTGTTGTAGCCTACTGCCTGAAAATCACTAATGTTGACCCCATTGACCTGAACCTTTACTTCGAGCGCTTTATCAACCCGAAACGCACCTCACCGCCCGACTTTGATATAGACTATTCGTGGAAGGAGCGCGACACCGTCACCGAGTACATCTTCCGCCGCTACGGTCACCGTCACACCGCCCTGCTGGGTACTGTAAACACTTTCCGCGGCAAGTCGATAGTACGCGAGCTGGGCAAGGTACACGGACTGCCCGTCGATGAGATTGATGCCCTGATTGCCAATCCCTCCGCCGGGAGCAACAGAGGTGAGATTCAGGATCTTATCTTCGAGACGGGCAACAAGATCGCTGACTTTCCCAATCTCCGGAGCATCCACGCCGGAGGAGTTCTTATCTCGGAGGATCCGCTCTGCTGTTACACTGCGCTTGACATGCCCCCGAAGGGATTTCCCACCACGCAATGGGACATGTACACCGCCGAGGAGCTTGGTTATGAGAAGCTTGACATACTGAGTCAGAGAGGCATAGGCCATATTAAGGAGAGTGCGGAGATCATCCGTGCCAACCGCGGTGTGGATGTAGATGTCCATGCAATACAGCAGTTCAAGAATGATCCGCTGGTGAAGGACCACCTCCGCCGCGGTGATGCCAAGGGCTGTTTTTATATCGAGAGTCCCTCCATGCGCGGACTGCTGCAGAAGCTTAAATGCGATGATTACCTGACACTTGTGGCAGCAAGCTCGGTCATCAGGCCCGGAGTGGCGCGCTCGGGGATGATGCGGCAGTTCATCTATCGCTTCCATCACCCTGACAATTTTGAGTATATCCATCCGGTGATGAAGGATCTTCTCAGCGAGACCTTCGGAGTAATGGTCTACCAGGAGGATGTGCTGAAGGTGTGTCATCACTTTGCTGGCCTCGATCTCTCCGATGCCGACACTCTGCGACGCGCCATGAGCGGTAAGTACCGGTCACGCAGGGAGATGCAGAAGATCACTGAACGCTTTTTCAGCAACTGCCATGACAAGGGCTATCCCGAAGAGATCACGAAGGAGGTATGGCGCCAGATAGAGTCGTTTGCAGGATACTCTTTCTCCAAGGCCCACTCCGCCTCGTACGCTGTGGAGAGTTTTCAGAGCCTCTGGCTGAAGGCACACTACCCCCTCGAATTCATGGTAGCTGTCATCAACAATTTCGGTGGTTTCTACCGTACCTGGGTTTACGTGCAGGAGGCCCGCCGTGAGGGAGCCATCATCGAGGCCCCCTGCATCAACCGCAGCACATATAAGACCACCCTGTATGACAGGACGATTTTCGTGGGACTGATACACATCCAGGGGCTGGAGACAAACCTGGCAAAAGCCATTATTAGTGATCGTGATAAAAACGGCATTTTCAGAGGAATAGAGGATTTCATCTCACGTATAGGTCCGGGTCTCGAGCAGACCATCATACTGATACGTACCGGAGCTTTCCGGTTCACAGGGAAGAGTAAGGCGCTTCTCCTGTGGGAAGCACACATGCTTATCAACAGGGGCAAGAGTGAGACGGCCCGCACCCTTTTCAATCCCGAGCCGAAGAGGTTTGTCATGCCTCCCTTTGAGCAGTCGAAGCTTGAAGATGCCTATGACGAGATTGAGCTTCTGGGATTCCCTGTAACGCTGACATGGTTTGACCTGCTGCAGACGAAGTTCAGGGGTGATGTGACTGCCGCCGGCATGAAGGGTGCCGTAGGCCGCCGGGTAAGGATGGTGGGGCATCTGGTGACGGTAAAGTATATCAAGACTGTCAAACGTGAGTGGATGAACTTTGGCTGCTTCATTGACAATGACGGAGAGTTCTTTGACACAACCCATTTCCCACAGTCGCTTGCCGGTTGGCCGTTTCGTGGCAGCGGCACCTATCTTATTCAGGGTAAAGTTGTTGACGAATTCGGGTATACTTCCGTTGAGGTGGAAAAGATGGCGAAGCTACCGGTGCAGCCTGACCCCAGATACTGAAGGATTTGCGATGTGCGATTTGCGATTTGCGAATTTACAAGCGGAAATCGAAAATCGAAAATCCCAAATCGTAAATCAATTATCTACTCTGGTTACCCGGGTGATACCCTTGACCGATTGAATCTTTTTGATTATGCTGTAAAGGACATTGATATTTGGCACAAGGATCTCAATCCGTCCCTCGAAGAGGCCGTTGTTCATGTTATAGGTGAAGTTCTTGACTGCCACGCCCTTGTATTCAGTCAGGATCTCTGTGATGCGTGCCACTATCCCCAGGTTTTCCACCCCTGTCAGCCTGATCTGGGCCAGGAAACCTCTCGCAGCATCGAGCCTTGTCCATCGTGCCCTCACAATCCTGTAAGGAAAGTTTGATATCATGAACTCGGCGTTCGGGCAGGTCGCACGGTGGATTTTGATTCCCTCGAGAACAGTCACAAATCCGAAAATACGGTCGCCGAAGACAGGATTACAACACTTGGCCAATTTATAATCCAGACCTTCAACTCTTTCATTTATAACAAGATAATCCCCGACACTCCCTGTCTCTTCCTGGGGGTGCAATTCGGGTGTCCTGGCCGGACCCTCTTCAGGTTGCTCCTCAGTCCTGAGCAGCACTTTCTTGATCTGAAGGAGGTCTGTTTCGCCTATGGCGATACTGAAATAGAGATCCTGTGATGTCTTGAATCCGTACTCCGTCAGCAGTTTAACCACGGTGGCATCGCCATAGGGGATCTTCCAGTTCTTGAGCCTGCGTGTGAGCATCTCCTTGCCGTCGGCTGCCAGCCTGAACTTCTCTTCGTTGAGAGCCTGTTTAATCTTTGCGCGGGCCTTGTTGGTGATGACAAACGACAGCCAGTCGCGCTTCGGCGTTTGTTTTGACGAGGTAATAACTGACACGTGGTCGCCGTTCTGCAGTTTCTGTTTAAGCTGTACGTTACGGCCGTTAATCTTTCCGCCTATGCATTTGGAGCCCACTTCCGTATGTATGTCAAATGCAAAGTCGAGCAAAGTGGAACCCACGGGCAGTTGTCTTACTTCCCCCTTCGGGGTGAATACAAATACCTCGTCGGAGTAGAGGCCTGGTCTTATCTCACCAAGGAAATCGCTTCCCTCCTTCTCCATAGTTCCCAGTACTTCGCGCATCTGCGCCATCCAGGCATCGAGACCGCCTTCGCCCTTGATGCCCTTATAGCGGAAGTGTGCAGCAAGGCCTTTCTCAGCAATCTCATCCATTCGCTTTGTGCGAATCTGCACCTCCACCCAGCGGCCTGCAGGGGTCACCACAGTGATATGGAGCGATTCATACCCGTTTGTCTTGGGAACTGAGATCCAGTCGCGCATCCTGCTCGGGTCAGGCTGGTAGAGGTCGGTCACCACGGAATAAACCTGCCAGCAAGATGATTTCTCATGTACGGGGTCGGTTTCTATTATAATTCTTATGGCAAAAATGTCAAATACCTCCTCGAATGCCACCCCCTGGCGCTTCATCTTCTGCCAGATGGAGTGAATGGATTTGGTGCGGCTCTTGAGCTCATAACTGATTCCCATGGAGTCAAGTTTCTCCGCAACCGGTTGCGAGAACTCCCTGATTAGCCTGTTTCTCGAAGTGGTGGTCTGCTTCAGCCTGGATTCAATATCACTGTACTCCTCCGGTTCAATGAGCTTCATCGCCAGGTCTTCCATCTCTGACTTGATGTTATAGTAGCCCAGCCTGTGCGCCAGTGGGGCGAAGAGAAAATAGGTCTCGGAGGCTACAGGGAGCCTCTCTTTCTCAGGAAGCCAGTCAAGGCGTCTCATGATCAGTAACCGTTCGGCCAGCGCTATCAATATCACCCTTCCGTCGTCAGCGAGCGAGAGAAGCAGCTTTCGGAAGTTCTCTGCCTGACCGGTGAAATCCCTGCCTTTCAGGGCAGTGACACGTGACAGGCCCCTGATAACCTGTTTTATTGAAGGGTCGTTCAGGGTGTCTATCCGTGACCATGTTTCAGTGCCTTCCCTGACACCTGAGAGCAACGCACTGATCACAGCCGGGAGTCCCAGGCCGATGGCCGAAGCTGTAACTCTTGCAAGTTCAAGGTAGTACAGGGGCAATGGCTCACCGAGGTATTTTTTGTCAGATGGGTAGTATGACCTGGCTATCTCGGTGGCCAGACTGAGTGTCTTCCTGTCTTCTGCTGTTACGGGGGCAGGCAGTGCTTTGAGCACCAGGCTTTGCCTGCTGCGTATCTGTGCGGCCAGTTCAGCCATTGTGTTTTATTTTAGGGGTGAATTTGGCTCCCTCTTCATCTCGAGGTAATAACCATAGTCGACCACAGCAGGTACAACTCGCTGCAGCAGCGCGGTAAACCTGCCGGTCCAGGTCATTATCTTGTTTCTCTTCTTCTTGCGTATACCCTTCATTATCCAGTGCGCAACGAATTCGGGAGACATCATCTTCTTTTCCTCCCTGGGTGAGTTGCCCTGCTCGGATCCATCAGCAAGAAGCGCGTGCTTGCGCACTTCAGAGGTAGTGAATCCTGGTGCAATGATCATAACATGGAGCTTCTCCTTCAGGTTTTCAATCCTTATGGTTTCCAGGAATCCATGCATGGCGAATTTGGAGGCGGAATAACCTGTGCGGCCAGGCAGTCCGTGAAAGCCTGCCGTGGATGAGACCCCTACTATAGATCCCCTGTTACCTACGATATAAGGCAAGGCGTACTTGGTGCAATAAACAGTGCCCCAGAAATTGACATCCATAAGTCGCTTAAGTACAGAAATATCAACATCGTCAAATAAAGCTCTCATTGATATTCCTGCGTTATTGATCAGGATATGGATTGTGCCGAATCTCATGATGGTTTTTTCCACGAGTTTACGGCAATCCTCCTCACGTGAGACGTCTGTGGTGCAGGCAAGTGCCTCAGCGCCCATTCCGGTGATTTCCCTTTCCAGTTCTGCCAGCCGTTCTTCCGAACGTGCAGCGATGACCACCTTGCAGCCCTGACGAGCGAACTCAAGAGCTGTTGCTCTTCCTATGCCTGATGAAGCGCCGGTGACAATTACAACCTTATCCAGGAAAATGTTGCGTTTCATTTGCTCTCAGATAGATGATAAATATAATGAGATTTTACCTTTGCCTGCGCAGTGGATTAAATTTTCCCGATTTTCGGCAAAAGTGAGCATTTTTTTTTGATAGGATGATTTTTTGCCATACATTTGCACTCTCAAAAAAATGGACTGATTCAGTAGCTCAGCAGGTAGAGCA
>DHUL01000013.1 GCA_002409145.1 Bacteroidales bacterium UBA5235 | reverse complement strand
GGACGTGACCAGACGGCGCCTGAATTCACTGTTCCCTCGGATATAACTATTTGCAGAGATGCTACATGTGGATACGATGCCAGCCTTTCAAACACTAATGATGTAGAAGATGAAAGAGATAATTGTTCGGTGGGTATCGAAGCTTTTCCTACGGATGATCTTACTAACCTGTCAAGCTGTGATACTGTTGGCTATATCATAAGAAAATGGACTCTGACCGACGACTGTGGTAATGAAACTGTAAAGTATCAGACCATCTGGGTTCAGCCTGTCCCGCGTATATCAGTCACGGTTCCGGATACAATCTTCTGCAACAACTCAACCGTTGAGTTTGCAATAGACTCACTGGTAGTTTCCCGCGGTGAGGTGATGTATGATCTGGATGTAAACTATCCGACAGGCCTCAATGGCACCCTTACCGACGGCCAGAACCCGATAATAAATATCTCTGACCAGCTCACCAATAGCACTGACAGCTACCAGACAGCAACTTACCGCTTCAGGCCTTACATACAGGGCAAACCCGGTGACCCGACCTGTAATGCAGGTACAGAGGTTACAATGGAAATACATGTTGAGCCAACCGCCAGGGTTGCACTGACGCTTTCGGATACTGAGCTTTGCAACGGCGACAGTGTGAATATCGAGCTCTCCACAGTAACAACTGCATACAGCGGTATCGAATTCAATGTTGATGCCATTAACAGCTATCCTGAGATAACCGGATTCACTGACAGAACAGGGCTGATTGTTACCGATATTATTACAGAAGCGCTCAGAAACAGCGGAGACACAGCCAGGCTTGTCACATATATAGTTACCCCTGCAACACTTGATGTCAACGGCAACCAGAAGTGCACTGGCATAAATGATACTGTCAGGGTATGGGTTAACCCGACACCAAGGGCAACCCCGGTGAATAATGCTCCCCACATCTGTTACGGTGACACCACAGATGTGGTGCTTCTGTCGCCCACAGTGATGAGCTCCGGAATAAATGAATTCAACTATACCATCACAGCTTCAGACTCCACCGAAGTAGTAGGAGGCAACAGAGCTGCTCTCAACAGTGTGGCCCCCGGTACTCATCTGCGGTTCCCCTATACCAATGAGAGCGATACAATGCAGTCGGTGTTCTTCCGGATTACACCCAAGGTAAAAGGTCCGGGTTGCCCTTACGGACCTCGGGTCATATCAGAGGTAAAAGTTCACCCTAATCCGCTTCAATCGCTTGAGATCCTTGACTCTATCACCTGTGATGGCGGACAGGACGGGGCCTTGCAGGTGATTCATGCACGCGGACTTGATTCACTGATGGTTGCCTGGACAGGACCCGATTATTGGAAAGCTGCTGATTACAATATGTTCATAGCTGAGGAGTGCAGCCAGGGATATTATACAGCGACCGTCACTGACAGCCTCGGATGCACCAGCTCCGCCGCGCTTAACTTCCTGGCACCAAGCATTGAAGTGTCACTCTATTTTGGTCAGTATATCTCATGTCCCGGCGCTGAAGATGCCAGGATGGTTGTCGCACTGACAGAAGGGCAGGCGCCTCCGTATTACTACAGCCTCCTCTGGAACTATACAGACACAATTTACCAGGGACCGATGCCACCCATTGATACTTTCTTCTCCCTTGATAACCTGAAACCAGGTGAATATCTTCTTACCGTCGAGGACGGCAACGGGTGCAGGGAGGAACTGCCCAGAACGCTGTACGACGCACCTGTCACCTTTGCAAGATTTGAAAAGTCGCTATATGCTGACGACAATATTTCATGCGAGAGCTACAGTGACGGCACCATCAGGGTAAGTGAGATATACAGTTACTACATGGATGGCACTGATACTGTAATTGTAAGCAGCAGGGCTCCTTATACTTATCAGTGGTCTGCATCAAACGGAGGAGTCATCAGCGGCAGCTCAACCGACAGTCTGCTGGTAAATATTCCGGCTGGCACATATACTCTCACTGTAAGAGACAGCCGGGACTGCGAATTCACATTTACCGAGACTATGACCGAGCCTGACGGGATTGACCTTATTGACGAGGATGTCTCACTTAGCAATGACGGTAATTATGAGATCTCGTGCTATGGTGGCAATGACGGATTTATTAACCTGCAATTTGACGGTGGAACCGGTGATTATGGTTATGCATGGACAGGTCCGGACGGTTTTATTTCAAACACCCCATCACTCACAGAGCTCAGGGCAGGTACCTATTATCTGACAGTTACTGATGGTAACATGTGTCACCGGGAGTATACATACATTCTTGATGAACCTGATTCAATAAGCATTGCAGTATCAACATCCCATACACCTGGCAATGCATACAATATCGGCTGCAACGGCGGTAATGGTACTATTGATATCACCGTAGCCGGTGGAAGCGGCCCGGGAACCTATTCGTACCAATGGACAAAAGCCGGAGATCAGTTATGGACAAGCAATCAGGAGGACCTGACTGTCAAGGCAGGGACATATCTGTTGCAGGTTACTGATGTTAACGGATGTACCAACACCAGGACTATAGAGATAACCGAGCCTGACTCATTGAGCCTGTCTCTCGTAGTGTCTGACATAACCTGCCTGAATGCTCCGGCATACGATGATGGTTCTATCGACCTCACGGTAAGCGGCGGGAAATCACCTTATACATATTCATGGACAGGCCCTGAAGGCTTTACATCATCTCTGGAAGACATCTCTTCACTCGCGGTAGGCAGTTATACAGTCACTGTTACCGACGCATACGGATGCAGCAGCACAGGGGATGCCCTTCTCATACTGCCTCAACCTATCTCGCTTGAATCACGCATGTCAGATTATAACGGGTTCAGCGTAAGTTGCCTGGGAAAGAGAGATGGATGGCTTCGGATCATTCCGCAGAACGGTATGGCTCCGTATAACTATTCATGGAGCGGGCCTGCAGGATTCACAGCTGATACTGATTCGATCTACACTCTGAGTGAGGGGACCTATACGGTGACTGTGACCGACATGCACTTCTGTTCCGTGACACAGGATATTAGACTGGACTCGCCAGGGCGGCTCAGTATGACACTGAGTATCGGTCTGAGCAATGGCGGCAACTTCAATATCAACTGCCATGGAGCTTCAACAGGAATGGTTAATTTAACAGCGGTTAATGCTGCCGGCACAACTGCATATTTATGGTCAGACGGACTTCCCGGAGCAGTCAGGGATAACCTGACAGCGGGATATCACGAAGTAATCGTGACAGACGCCAATGGCTGCGTTGCAGACACTTCACTGACACTTACAGAGCCTGATTCCCTGCAGATCCACTTCAGCCTGATCTCACCCTACTGTCCTGAAAGCGATGACGGAAGTATCTTTGCGGGTGTCACCGGAGGAGAGGGTCCATACACATTTGAATGGAGCAATGGGCAGACCACCCAGGAAGCTGTAAGCCTGGTACAGGGACTTTACACGGTTGAAACACGTGACTTTAACGGATGCGTACTCTCAGATTCCCTGTTACTTATGCCGATAAACGACATCTGTGTCGGCATACCTAACGCCTTTTCGCCTGACGGCGACGGGATCAATGAGTTCTGGAACATCACAAGGATTTCATTCTACAGCGATGCCGAAGTGATCATTCTCAACAGATGGGGAGAGATGGTATGGAAATCCGAAAAAGGATATCCGGATCCATGGGACGGCCGCGCTTCAAACGGTAAGGTACTCCCGATGGATTCATACCATTACGCAATTGACCTCCACAACGGCGAGAAACCTATTGTCGGTCATGTGACCATTATCAGGTAGATTATGTGCAGGATTGAAGGAGTTCATAAGGTGAAAAAGGGATTGATCATATTTGCTGCAATATTGATTACATCAGGGCTTGATGCCCAGCAACTGCCCATCTACAGCCAATATCTGTTCAACAAATATCTCATCAATCCAGCCGTGGCCGGGAGTGACGGTTATACCAGCCTTAACTTAACAACGAGGCAGCAATGGACAGGCTACCAGGGAGCACCACAGACATACTCACTCAGCTTTAATGGCAGGCTGCTGAAGCAGAAATACAAAATCAGGCAGAATCTTTTTGACCAGAAAACTTTTAAACCACATACTGAGGGCAAAGTCGGGATTGGTGGAACGGTCTTTTCTGATATTAACGGACTGGTCCGAAGGACCGGCTTCTCCACCTCATATGCATATCACCTCTGGTTGCAGGGAGGCACACAGCTGTCATTGGGCCTCGCCTTTACCGGTTATCACTACAAGATAGACCAGAGACAGATTCAGTTCGAAGATCCTGATGAACCCTGGTTGAATACAGATTTCAGAAAGGGGATCTTTGTTCCGGACTTCAATTTCGGTGCCTATCTTCTGAACAGGAAATACGCTATAGGATTCTCAGTACAGGAGCTGATGGAAGGCTTCATCAGGGCTGGAAGCCAGGCATACAAGGACCTGAAAATCCAGAGGACATATTACCTTTTTGGAAACTACGACTTTGAGCCTGACAAAAAAACGCTGATTCAGCCCTCAGTGCTGATAAAGATGTCTGAGCAGGTGAGACCGCAGGCAGATGTCGGTGTTACCTGGTCATATGATAACAAGCTGTGGGTTGGGGCCACCTTCAGGACCGGAAGTGCGATAATAGCCAATGTAGGCGTCAGGAAAGAGAGGCTTTTCTTCGGATACTCCTTCGACTTTACCCTGAATTCCATTCAGATGTCCACCTACGGGTCACATGAGTTCATTGTGGCAGCAAGATTCGGGGATACCCCGAGGAAATACCGCTGGCTTGACAGATACTAAGTTGATCTCAATGCATCTTCAATTTTGTTAGCCTGATGCCAGCTCCGGGCTCAGGTGAGCTTATTTTTTGAAAGAATGTAAACAAGTGAGCTGGACCTCTGTTTCCGGAAGCCGCTGCGTATTCCAAGAAACATGCCCGTCATAACACCCCTCAACAGTGGCATCGGTATACCCTTATTCCTGTAGCTCAGGATTGAAATGTAAAACAGGTCAAGAGGTAGAGAAGCAATTCTTTCACAGGTGAATCCGTTCCTGCCGGCAAAAAGCCTCAGTGCCTCAGGCGTGAAATGCCACAGGTGCCTCGGAACGTCGAGTGCCGCCCACCATTTACCGAACCACAGGGCGTCAGACGACGAAAAGTTCGGAAGGGCGAGGATACATTTGCCGTCATCCTTCAGAACCCTGGCAACGTTATTAAACCACTCTGCCGGGTCATAAAGATGTTCAAGAACATGCCAGAATGTTATGCAGTCAGCTGATCCGGATGGCAGGTGATTTATCTCCTCAGGAGAGATGGCCTTCAGACCGAACTGGTTCTCTGAATATTTCCGGGCAGTCTCACTGATTTCAATTGCGGTTACCTGCCATCCTTTTTTCTTCATGAATGCTGCAAAATAGCCTGTTCCGCTTCCAATGTCAACCAGGTTACCGTTATTCTTTCCTGTAGCCAGGGTTACCATTCGTTGTTTGCGTCGCAGCATGAAGCTCCTTGCCAGATGGTACAGTTTATCCGGAAGGCTCTGCTTTCTGTCGGTATGGGAAATATAGTCTTCCGAAACGTAGTATGCTCCTGACTCCGGTTCAGCAGGAGGATTGGCCGTCCATCCCATGCCGCAGGCATTACATCGCCTGATCAGGTATTCGCTTTTGCTGACCATGTGATCCTTTGCATTAAACAGACCGGCGCTGTCTGCAGATCCGCATGCAAGGCAGGTAAGTTGCCCGGTCATCAGATGCTACTTTTTTTTAGCAGTGGCAGAGCTGCCAGCAGAAGAAACGCCAGAAGTAAAACAGATCCTGCAAGAGAAACTCTGTTGCCAATCCGGTAAGAGTCCGGCTCAAACTTAAAGCTTATAGTATGGCTTCCGGCAGGAAGGGTCATTCCCCTGAGGACATAGTTGGTCCTGAAATGATCGGCCGGTTGGTTATCAATAAACGCCTTCCATCCGTATTTGTAATAGATCTCGGAAAACACCGCCACCCTGTCCGATGAAAGCTCTGCCTTGTATGTCAGCAGGTTGGGCTCATAGGAGGTCATGAATATTGTATCGCCGGATGTTCCGGCAGATTCGGCAACCCCTGTCAACTCAGCAAACCGCCTGTCAACAACAGCCTCCACTTTCGGATTGATGGTTTTAACTGCCTGCAGTTCAGCATCTGCGTTCTCAACAAGTGTCACCCTGTTTACCAGCCAGGCGTTTCCGGCGGCATGCCTGTTCACCAGGGGAGATGAGCCGGGATCGAGTATAATATACTTGGTGTTAAGCATGTTAAGTGT
>DHUL01000056.1:1676-23664 GCA_002409145.1 Bacteroidales bacterium UBA5235 | reverse complement strand
TTCTGACCGGCCATTCCCTTCATGCTGAGCTGAATCCGGTTACGGGTACGGTCAACCGAAACAACCCGCACAGTGACATGCTGATGCAATTTCACAACCTTCGCCGGGTCATCTACATAACGGTCAGCCATCTGAGATACGTGCACAAGGCCGTCCTGCTTGACGCCGATATCAACAAACGCTCCGAACCTGGTAATGTTTGTTACAATACCGGGAACCACCATCCCTTCCTTCACATCATCAATTGAATGAATATCTGCAAAGCTGAATTCCTGTATTGCCGACCGCGGATCACGTCCGGGCCTTGCAAGTTCCTGCATGATATCCTTAAGGGTCGGCAGTCCTGCTTCAGCAGTAACATATTTCTCTATTCTTATGGCTTTTCGTTTAGTTTCATCCTTTATGAGATCAGAGACGGAACATCCCAGGTCAGAAGCCATTTTCTCAACTATGTGGTAACTCTCCGGGTGGACGGCTGAGGCATCGAGCGGGTTTGCAGCGCCGCGTACCCTGAGGAATCCGGCAGCCTGTTCAAAGGCCTTTTCTCCCATACGTTTCACCTTCATCAGGTCAGCGCGTGAGCTGAAAGGTCCGTTCTCCGTCCGGTGGTCGACAATGTTCTGAGCCATTTTAGGGCCTATCCCTGATACGTATGTCAGCAGGTGCGGGCTGGCAGTATTCACTTCCACTCCCACGGCGTTGACGCATGACATCACCACCTCGTCGAGGCTGGCCTGCAGGCGGGCCTGATCAACATCATGCTGGTACTGCCCCACTCCTATCGATTTGGGGTCTATCTTAACGAGTTCAGCCAGAGGGTCCATCAGGCGACGGCCGATTGACACGGCTCCGCGCACCGTCACATCATGATCAGGAAACTCGTCGCGGGCAGTCTTTGAAGCTGAATATATTGAAGCACCCGCCTCACTGACCACGAAAACCTTGATCCCTGAGTCAGCGGGAAGATATGAACGGACAAACTGTTCAGTCTCGCGGCTGGCAGTTCCGTTGCCTATTGCGACGGCTTCGATATTATATTTATCAATAAGTGAAAGTATTTTGCTTACGCTGCGTGCCGTCTCGTTCTGAGGCGGGTGCGGGTAGATAACGTCATGGTGCAACAGGGCTCCCTGGCGGTCAAGGCATACCACTTTGCATCCGGTTCTCTGTCCCGGGTCAATCCCCAGCACGTTCTTCCCTCCCAGCGGTGGTGCCAGCAGCAGTTGCCGGAGGTTTTCCGCGAAAACGCGTATAGCTTCCTCGTCGGCCTTTTCCTTGGATGATTTTCTGAACTCTGTTTCCATTGACGGTGCCAGCAGCCTGCTCCAGCTGTCGGCCACAGCCTCGCGCACCTGGCGGGCAGCTTCGTTGTTTGCCCTGACAAACTGTTTCTCAACCAGGCTCCGGGCTTCCTCCTCATCCGGCATGATTGCCAGTCGCAGGAATTTCTCGTCCTCACCGCGACGCATGGCAAGCAGCCTGTGCGACGGGCAGCGGCGCAGCGGTTCTGACCAGTCGAAGTAATCGCTGAATTTGGCTCCCTCCTGCTCTTTTCCCCTGACGACCTTCGAGGTTATGACGGCTTCACGTTCATAAAGGCGCCTGAGAGATCCGCGTACCTGTTCATCCTCGCTGACCATCTCGGCTATGATGTCACGTGCACCGGCCAGGGCTGCTCCAGTATCCTCCACGGCCTCGCCCAGATACTTCTCCGCCTCCGCCGATGGATCGCCCGGTTTCTGGGCAAGCAGCCATAGTGCCAGGGGTTCAAGCCCTTTCTCGCGGGCAACGGATGCACGGGTCTTTCTTTTGGGTCTGTATGGCAGGTAGAGGTCTTCGAGCTGTGACGATGTCAGGGCTGCATTTATCTTCGCAAGCAATTCAGGAGTCATCTTTTCCTGTTCTTCTATTGATTTTATAACCGCCTCCCTGCGTTTTTCAAGCTCCTTCAGCCTCTCGTATTCATCACGTATCTCCGCCAGTTGCACCTCGTTCAGGCTTCCCGTCACCTCCTTGCGGTAGCGGCTGATGAAGGGTATTGTGGCTCCGTCATCAAGGAGCCTGAGAGTATTCTCAACCTGCCAGTCGTGCAGCTGGAACTTCTGTGCTATTGTCTTAATGTGAGCCGAAGGGTCCATAACAGTCAATCAATATGAATTTCAGAAACAATCAATAAATGCATAGTGTCCGTAATAGTCACTCAATGTGGTGGTCTATACAGGTTATTCAATATGGAGTACCAATCCTTTCAGGTATTCGCTCTCGGGGTGGTAAATATTTACAGGGTGGTCAGCTGGCTGTCCTGTCTGGTGCAGTATCCGGACGTTGCGTCCGGTATTTGCGGCGGCCACGAAGACCGAGCGGCGGAAGTCATCGCGGCTTACTACCTGCGAGCAGGAGAAGGTAAACAGCAGACCGCCGGGTCTGATTTTCTGAATAGCCAGCGCGTTGAGTCTCCGGTAGCCCTGAAGTGCCTGGTTAAGAGCGGTCTGGTGTTTTGCGAAGGCGGGGGGATCCAGGATAATGAGGTCATATTCGCGTTCCATTCCGGCCAGGAAGGTGAAGGCGTCAGTGGCAAAAGAGCGGTGGCGGGGGTCATCGCCGAAGTTGAGCCTGACGTTTTCATCGGCGAGGGCCGTGGCCGCCGCAGAGCTGTCAACCGAATGTACGAGTTCGGCGTTTTTCATAGCATAAACCGAGAATCCTCCGGTATAGCCGAACATATTCAGCACTCTCCTGCCGTTGCTGTACCGGCTCAGCAGGCTGCGGCTGTCGCGTTGGTCAATGAAGAATCCTGTCTTCTGACCTTTCTCCCAGTCGACCCTGAACCTGAAGCCGTTTTCAGTGACAACAGCACCGGGTTCACCGTTTCCGCCAACAAGATAGCCGTTCGAGGGGTTCAGCTTTGCCATAAACGGAAGTGTTCCCTCACTCTTATCGTATACTGCGGTTACAAGTCCGCCAGTCGCCTCAGGCAGCAGTTGCGCAATCATCTCCCTGATTTTCCAGAATCCGGCGGTGTGTGCCTGCATGACAGCGACACTGCCATAGATGTCAACTACCAGTCCCGGCAGCCCATCGCCTTCGCCATGCACAAGACGCCAAACATCAGTGTCCGGTCTGCCTGCTATACCGGCATTTATCCTGTACTGCATGGCTCCTTCAAGCCGTTTCCTGAAGAACGCGCGGTCAGGGTTGCATTTTGTGAATGAGAATATCCGTACCGCGATAGATCCGGGCGCCCAGTGTCCTGTTGCCAGGTAAGTCTTGTCCCAGGCATAGACGTCTACGGCATCGCCCTCTGACGGATTACCATTGACTGAAGCTACAGCCCCGGAGAAGATCCAGGGGTGGTACCGGCGTACCGATTGTTCCTTACCTTTTTTAAGGATGATGTTTGCGGGCATTGATGTAGTTTATTGATAAGTTTCCTTCCCGTTCAGGGCAAGGTAAATGCTCCGGCATACCCAGGCATCTGTGGCAGCGTAGAGCTGTTGCGGCTCTGTCAGGGCGGGTGCCTCCCAGTTTGAAACCTGCTGTGACTTTGAGATGGAGTAGCCGAGAACAATGGCTGTGAGTTTCTTCAGTCCCAGCTCCTGTATTCCATGATCAGCTACAACACTCTGAAGATCAATGAATCCGTGCGGTTCGAAGGGAGTCAGTGATCGAAGGGCTTTTATGTCATCGCGTATGGCAACACCGGTTTTGACTATTTTCCTGTCAGAGAGCAGCGCAGCAAGTTCGGGCGGAAGACCGATCATGTTAAGTCTGAAGAGCCATGCACGGTCAGCATCGGCAAGCTGGAGCAGTGCCACCTTATATCTCCTCCCCTTTTTGAAGGATGGCCTGGTTTCTGTATCAAAACCCAGCAATGAAGGTCTCCCTATATCGCCCATTGCCCTGCAAAACTTATCCATATTGTCAACCAGGGTGACCCGGCCGTTAAACTGCAGCAGTGGCAGTTTTCTCAGTTCATCATCAGTAATGGTTCCGTTATATTGTTTCGTCATCATCATTCTTTTCGTTGTCAGCAATCGTGTCATCTTCGGAATAGAGGACAGTATGAATTGCTGTCAGCACGTTAAGCAGTTTCTTTCCCCAGAACTCCTCGAAGTTCATCAGCACCTCCCACACCGCGTCATTCATCACCTCTTCTTTACCGCTTTTATAGCTGACAATGAAGTCTTTCAGGTCCTGGTATATATCACTCAGATTTTCAGAGATGCTTCCTGTATAGAGTCCGTCTGCGGGGTCTCCCAATGACACAATGACCGGGAACGGGTCATTGTTACCCAGTTTTGAGAGCAGATTGTCATGCATCCGGGTCCAGTCGAACTCTGTTACTGTTTTTTCGTTGGGTTCCTCCAGCACCGGCTCCAGCAGTGGCAGCAGTGATCCCCTCAGGTATATGAACGGGAGCAGGCGCTGCATGACCTTGAGTATCTCTATGCCGCCAATTTCCTGGGTTGACTCGAGATATTTGCAGTACTCATTGGCTGAAGCGGCAAACTCAACCACCTGCCGTGAATAAATAACCTTGTCCTCTTTTTCCATAATGAACAGATCAACGGGGCAAAATTATTCATTTCAGGGTTAAAACCGGGGATTTGTTGATAAAAGGAGGCAGGTTACCGTTTCCACGTGAGTCTGTGCTCACTGTCATAGACCAGTTTCTCGTGGTCAAGCAGCCACCGGATGACTTTAACGCTCTTTTCCCGTGGCAGGTCAGTCTGCTCCTCCAGTTCCTCAGGTCTGAGAGGTTTTTCGGCAAGCAGTTCCTTGATTTTATCAATGATTAAATCGAACTCATATTTGCTGAGTTCGAGTTCGTTTCTTTCCTGGCAGGTGTCACACAGTCCGCACCTGCCTGTTTCCTCTCCGAAGTAAGAGGTAAGGAAAGCAGGGCGGCAGCGTGTTTTATTTTCGGCGTACTCGGTGATGCAGGCAACCCTTTCAACATAATTCTCCTTTACCTTCAGGTAGAGTTCGGGTGAGATGCGCAGGTGGCTTCTGTCAAGCCTCTCCCCGGTGAAAATCACCAGCGGGCTCTTCTTCCCAGGAATGAAATGAATTATGCCCTGTGATGAGAGCCTGAGAAGGTACTGGTAGATGGCTTCGCGTGTGAGTCCGGACCTGGCAGCAAGATTTTCTTCATTGACCGGTACGAATTCTGAGAACATTCCGCTGTAGGTGCGAAGGAGCAGTTTGATGAACCTGTCATACTCCTCATTGGCTACCTGGAACTTGTAAAGGTCATCGCGTGACACCACGAAATGTACCCGTGAAGGGTTGTTTATCTCATCTGTAAACTCAAGGTATCCCTCCTTCTGGAGGAAGTTGAGGCTGTTGTAAGTCTCAGTCACCGAGAACCGGAAGGCCGAAACGAACTTCCACAGATCGAAGTCATGTACGCTGTTCATGCCTGACCCGACCGGCAACTGGTAGAAGTTGCCGATAGCTTCATACACATCCTTAATCCGCTCCACCGGGGGGAATTTTATGCGTACCGAGTCAGCCAGCTTTCTCTTTTCATCCTGTGACCAGAGCAACACTGAGAACGATGGTTTCCCGTCGCGGCCTGCACGGCCTGATTCCTGGTAATATGCCTCCACGGAGTCAGGGCAGTCCCAGTGAATGACGAACCTCACGTCGGCCTTGTCAATTCCCATTCCGAAAGCGTTGGTGGCCACTATTACGCGGGTTTCGCCGGTGCTCCAGGCTGTCTGTTTCCTGTCACGCATCTCCTGTGGCAGCCCGGCATGGTAGAAGTCGGCTTTAATATTATTAGCCACGAGCATTTCCGCCACCTCCTTTGCCCTTTTCCTGCTGCTCACATATATTATTCCGCTGCCCTGCTCTTTTCTGAGGCTGCGGATAACATAAGTGCTTTTGTCCTCCACCTCCCTGACCATATAGGTGATATTCGGCCTCCGGAAACTTGTGCGAAGCACCTTTGGATTCTTCATCTTCAGTCTTGAGATGATGTCATCCACAACGCGCGGGGTGGCTGTTGCCGTCAGTGCCAGGAAGGGTACATCCTCGTTCATCATCTCCCTTATTTCGGCTATATGGAGGTATGACGGCCTGAAGTCATATCCCCACTGTGATATGCAGTGGGCTTCATCGACAGCCACAAGTGTGAAATTGAATCTCGGAAGGCGTGCCCTGAACAGCGGGGTCTGAAGCCGCTCGGGACTGACATACAGCAGCCGGTAGTCTCCGTAGAGGCAATTATCAAGGGAGATTTCGACTTCTTCGCGGGTCATGCCACTGTGGATAGCCATAGCCTTGATATTCATAGTTTTCAGCCTGGCCACCTGGTCTTTCATCAGAGCTATAAGGGGTGTGATAACCAGGCAGAGTCCCTCACCTGCGACGGGGGGCACCTGGTAAGTTACCGATTTACCGCCGCCGGTTGGAAGAAGGCCAACCACATCAGTTCCGGAGACCACTGTTTCAATGATCTCCTCCTGCATTGGCCTGAAGGAAGTGAATCCCCAGTACCGTGCAAGGGTTTCCCTGTATATGTCCGGCAGCATGGTTTTGCAGGCTGTTTAATACAAATTTAATAACTCAATCTTACTTTTAACCTTTTATTGACATTTAAGATATGCAGGTGCTTAGCAATTTTTTGTAATTTTCGCCCCAAGAAAAAAACCTTGCCCGATGTCATTCTCTGAAGATAAACTGCTGTTTGAAGGTCTGACCTTCGATGATGTGCTGCTCCTTCCGGCCTACTCGGAGGTTTTGCCGCGGAACGTTGACCTCAGGTCAAAGTTCACCCGTAACATCACCATTAACACTCCCATTGTTTCGGCGGCGATGGACACCGTCACCGAGGCAGAGCTTGCAATAGCCATCGCCCGCGAAGGAGGTATCGGTGTGATTCACAAGAACATGTCGGTCAGTCAGCAGGCCGCCCAGGTGCGCAAGGTGAAGCGTGCGGAGAGTGTTATGATCTTTGATCCTGTTACCATCTCAGATGGTGCTTCAGTGGCTGATGCGCTGGCGCTGATGAAGGAGTTCAAGATCGGCGGTATTCCTGTCATTCATGAAGATGGAGCGCTGGCAGGAATTGTCACCAACCGTGATCTTCGCTTCGAGACTGACTATTCGCGTCGTATCAGTGAGATAATGACTCCGCTTGAGAGGCTTATCACGCTCAGTCATCAGACCGACCTGGCTGCCGCTGCTGAGATACTGCAGAAGCACAAGATAGAGAAGCTTCCCATCGTAGATGAGAAGGGAAGGCTCAAGGGGCTGGTGACATACAAGGACATTACGAAGGCAAAAGACAGGCCCAATGCCTGCAAGGATGACAAGGGACGGCTGAGGGTTGCCGCTGCGGTGGGCATTGCGCCCAACACCCTTTCGAGGGTTGAAGCGCTGGTGGGCGCCGGTGTTGACGCCATAGCCATTGACACCGCTCACGGGCATACGAAGAGTGTGATAGAGATTCTGAGGGAGATAAAGAAGATCTTCCCGGGTACTGAGGTGGTTGTCGGTAATATCGGCACTGCCGAAGCAGCCAGGAAGCTCGTTGAGGAGGGTGCTGATGCGGTGAAGGTGGGTATCGGGCCCGGCTCCATCTGTACTACCAGGGTTGTTGCAGGTGTGGGTGTTCCGCAGCTGTCTGCAATATACAACGTGGCGCGTGCCATAGAAGGAAGCGGAGTGCCTGTGATAGCTGACGGCGGCATCCGTTATTCCGGTGACATTGTTAAGGCAATAGCCGCAGGAGCTGACAGCATCATGGCCGGGTCACTCTTTGCCGGTGTCGAGGAGTCACCCGGTGAAACCATCATCTACAATGGAAGGAAATTCAAGACCTACCGTGGCATGGGCTCGGTTGAGGCAATGCAGATGGGGTCAAAGGACAGGTATTTTCAGGACATGGAAGATGACATACATAAGCTTGTCCCCGAGGGTATCACGGCGCGTGTTCCATACAAGGGCACCCTCACCGAAGTGATTTACCAGTTTCTTGGCGGCCTGCGTTCAGGGATGGGTTACTGCGGGGCACGTGACATAGGCACCCTTAAGCGTGAAGGACGTTTTGTAAGGGTCACCAGTGCAGGTGTGACGGAGAGCCACCCGCATGATGTGACCATCACTCGTGAGGCGCCAAACTACAGCCGTAAGATAAACGAATATTAATGATGGTCAGGCTAATAATTCCTCTCCTGCTTCTTGCAGTTGTCTCATGCCGTAATGCCGGCACTGATGAGGACCGTACCGCTGTAGCCCGTGCCGGCGACAGGGTTCTGTATCTTGACCAGATACCCTCCGGGCTGGTGGCGGAAGGGATGAGCAAGGCTGACAGTACCTCGGCGGTACAGAGCTATATCAGGCAGTGGGCCCGTAAGGAGCTCATGGCCCTGCGGGCCGAAGAGAACCTTACGCCCGAATACAAGGCCGAGGTCAACAGGCAGCTTAATGAGATGAGGAACAACCTCATGATATACCAGTACCAGCATCAGCTGATAATCCAGAGAATGGATACCACCGTGACTGACAGCGAACTGCAGGATTATTACGTTAGCAACCTCAGCACTTTTACCCTTACATCGAACCTCGTAAGGGTGCTATACATTAAAGTCCCGGAAGGAACATCTGAAATGGACCGTATCAGAAAACTTTACCGGTCGCAGGAATCGGCTGATATTATGGAACTTGAAGAAATCTGCACACGGCTCGGACTGCGGTTTGGGGATTACAATGATGAATGGATCCCCTTCACCCAGCTCCTTATGGAGGTACCATTCGAGTCTGTTGACCAGGAGCAGTGGCTGGCAAGGAACAGCGCCGTGGAGCTGAAGGATGACAGGTTCTCCTATTTCATCGCAGTAAGGGAATACAGACTGAGGAACAGTATTGCACCATTCGAATATATACGGGGACAGATCAAAACCATAATTCTCAACAACAGGAGGAATGATTTCCTGCAGAAGCTCGAAGACGGCGTATTTAATGAGGCTGTGAGCAACAACACATTGAAACTCTATTAGAAGAGATTGAAAAGGATGAAGAAGAATATTATTTTATCATTTGCGCTGGCAGTAATGTTGGTGTATGGTGCAGCCGGGCAACAGGTTGTTGAATCGGTTGTGGCTGTTGTGGGCAATGAGGTTATCTATCTTTCTGACATCGAGGGGCAGGTGGTACAGCTCAAGGCTGAGCGTGATCCCACGCCTGTGGACCAGCTCAGGTGCCGCATCTTTGAGGATCAGCTGGTACAGAAGCTATTCCTTGACCAGGCCAGGATTGACTCCATAGAGGTTTCGACCGAGACGGTCGAGTCAGACCTGAACGGCAGGCTGACCGATTATATCAGGCGTGCCGGTTCCGAGCAGGCCCTGGAGAACTATTTCAACAAGAGCATGGCAGAGATCCGCAAGGACCTGCGCGAGATGCTCACGAACCAATACATTGTCCAGGAGACTCAGGGGACCATTGCAAAGGGACTGGCAGTCACTCCCGAGGAGGTAAAAAAATATTACAATACGATTCCACGTGACTCGCTTCCCCTGGTACCGAGGAAAGTGCAGCTGAGCATCATCACAATTGAGCCGCCTGATATGGATGCCAGCAAGGCAGAGGTACGCCAGAGGCTGCTTGATCTTCGCAGCCGTATAATCAATGGCGAAAGTTTCAGTACACTGGCAATCCTGTACTCTGAAGATCCGGGTTCGGCTCCCCGTGGTGGCGAGCTGGGCTTCAACACCCGGGGAGAACTGGCCAAACCCTATGCTGAGGCTGCCTGGAGCCTGAAGCAGGGAGCTGTTTCAAAGATAGTGGAGAGCGAGTTTGGTTTTCACATCATCCAGCTTGTTGAAAGGAAGGGAGACATGGTCAACTCGCGTCATATACTGATGAAACCGAAGCTCTCGGCCGAACAGACCGAATGGGCTATTCTCAGGCTTGACAGCATCGCCAACCTGGTACGCTCTGACAGTCTGTCCTTTACGATGGCTGCTATGAGGTATTCATTTGATAAGGCCACTCGCGCCAACGGTGGAAAGATGGTTAGTGAGAACCCGGCTGAGAGAGTCAACTGGCTCACTCTTGATGAATTGCCCAGGGAGATTAACCTGGTAGTAAGAAACATGAAACTGGGAGAAATTTCCGATCCGTTCCGGACCACAGACTCCAAAGGCAACAACATCTTTTGCATAGTCAGGCTTGACCAGGAGATTGCCGCACACAGGATCAACATGCAGGACGACTACAACTATCTTTCCGATGCAGCTCTCAGAGACAAGCAGAGCCGCAAATACGAGGAGTGGATTGTTGATAAGATCAGGAGGACGTATATTCGTATCAGTGACGACTTCCGCGGATGCAACTTCCACTATACAGGATGGTTAGAATAGCCAGGATACAATCTTCATTTCTATCTTGTCTGGCAGTTGGAAATTTCATTCTGCCTCTATTTCTGCATTTAATTGCAGGAAGCCTTCAGGCGCAGGACGCGCCAGGCCGCAGAAGAGTTGAGATACTGCACTCTGATTCATTGAAATATGAGCAGGTTGACGGCCGCACCCGCAACAGGCTCAACGGCAACGTAAGCCTGAAGCACAATGATCTTTACATGGACTGTGACAGTGCGTGGTATTATGATGATACCAACCAGGTACTGGCTTACAGCAACATTCACATCTGGCAGGGTGACACCATCCACATCCGCGGAGAGTATCTGACATACAACGGCAACACGCGGAAGGCATTCCTGACTGACAGTGTGGTGCTGTCTGACAGGGAGATGCAACTCTTTACGGACAAGATCGACTATGATGTGAACACCCAGGTTGCCAATTATGACACCTGGGGGCGCATCCTCAATGGAGACAACACCCTTACCAGCCGTGTGGGCATCTACTATTCCGACAAGAAGATGCTTCATTTCCGCGACAGCGTAAGGATTGTCAATCCCGATTATGTGATGACGGCTGACACGATGCGTTATGACACAAGCAGGGAGATAGTATGGTTTACCGGTCCAACCGAGGCAATCGGTGACAGTATTTATCTCTATTGTGAGAACGGATGGAGCGACACCCGTAATGATATATCACAGCTGATGAAGAATGCGGTGCTTGACAACCGTGAGCAGCGCATCACCGGTGACACGCTCTGGTATGATGAAAAGAGCGGCAAGGGTGAAGGTTTTGGCAGGGTGATCATCACAGATACTACTGACAACATTACCGGCGGGGGCAATTATGCCTGGTATGTAAAGCGTCCGGAAGAGTTCCTGCTAACAGGCACGCCCTGGTTTACATTGTTTTCCGACGATGACACACTCACACTGAAGGCTGATACCCTCAGGGCCATTCCACTTGAAGACACTGCAGGAGTAAGCCACAGGCTGCTCAAGGCATTCCATAAATGCAGGATCTTCAGCCGTGAGATGCAGGGAAAGTGTGATTCCCTCTCCTACTCATTTCTCGACTCGGTCATCAGGCTTTATGACGACCCTATTGTATGGTCACGGGGTAACCAGATGACAGCAGATTCCATTGCGCTGTATACAGTCAACAGCAAGGCTGACCACATGGAGATGTACAACAGTGCATTTGTTGTCAGTGAGGTTGATACAGCACGGTATGACCAGATAAGCGGGAAGAATCTCTCAGGCTTTTTCATTGACAACAGGCTGAGAAGGATAAAGGTCACCGGGAATGGGGAGGCTATTTACTATGTTGTTGATGGAAATGAGCTTGTGGGTGTCAACCGGGCGCGAAGCGCCACCATTGAGATATTGTTCGAGGAGAGCAAGATAGTGGAGATACTTCAGAATCAGAGTCCTGACGGCACTCTCAATCCCCCGCTGAAGGTCCCTGACTCCGAGATGAGGCTTGACGGGTTCAGGTGGCATCCTGATCTTCGTCCTGACCGGGCCGGCATGGGGATTGATGAACTGTATCCTCCGCTCCCGGAGGAAGCCCCGGATGAGCCGGAGGGATTAACTAAAGCCGAAGTGCCCGGAACTGACGCCAATGTGGTCGTTCCAGGCACTTAGTGTGCTTATAGCAAAAGGCTTCTAGTACTCGTCTTCGTTGAAGAAGAAGTCGTCCTTTGAGGGATAGTCAGGCCAGATATCTTCAATGCTTTCGTAGATATCACCCTCATCTTCAATTTCCTGCAGGTTTTCAATGACCTCCATGGGGGCACCTGACCTGATCGCGTAGTCAATGAGCTCGTCTTTTGTGGCGGGCCAGGGCGCGTCTTCAAGTTTTGATGCTAATTCAAGTGTCCAATACATAATTGAGAAAGTTATTTATTACCCTTCTAAGAGTCCGCAAATATAAAATTATTTAGAATAAAAAAAGACTTAGGGTAGTTTTTACCCGGATTATTTTGTTTTTTTACCAGCCATCCATTTAACTTCCTCTGTACCAAATTCATACATAAGTCGTCTAGACAAAACAAAGAGATAATCTGACAGTCGGTTGAGGTATCTTATGACGTCAGGGTCGGTTTTTTCAGTTTCGTTGAGTCGGAGAATGGCTCGTTCGGCGCGGCGGCAGACGGTTCGGGCCAGGTTGGCTGTAGCGGCAGGATGGTTGCCTCCGGGAAGGATGAAGGACTGTAAAGGAGGCAGGTCATTTTCCATCCTGTCTATTGAACTTTCAAGCCGGGTTGTCTCACCGACGCATATTCCTTCCGGGACTTTTGCTGTAGGGTGAGTGGCAATGATTGTGCAACAGGACATGAGGACCGACTGGATTTCAATCATTTCTTCCTCTGAAACGCATTGCTGTCCGGCTGAACGGAGCATGCCTATCCATGCGATGAGTTCATCGAGGGTACCATAAGCTTCGATGCGGGGATGATGTTTCGGCAGTCTGACTCCTCCGATGACAGATGTCTCGCCCTTGTCGCCGGTTTTTGTATATATCTTCATCTGGCGGGATGAGGGAGGTGTTATTTCTTTCTCACCTCTATCCTGTTCTCATTGATATAGTCAGCTGAGACTTCGCCGTCCATCAGTTTGATGATCCTGTGAGCATGTCGCGCGATGTCCTCCTCGTGGGTAACGACGATCACGGTATTGCCGTCTTCATGGATCTTGTCGAGCAGGCCCATGATGTCATATGAAGTTTTGCTGTCGAGGTTCCCGGTTGGTTCGTCGGCAAGGATAATTGAAGGATTATTTATGAGTGCCCTTGCGATTGCCACTCTCTGACGCTGGCCTCCTGACAGTTCATTGGGTTTGTGGGTCATCCTGTCGCTCAGTCCTACCAGCTCAAGTGTTTTGACAGCATGGTCTTCGCGTTCATGGCGGGGAACGCCGGCATAAATGAGCGGGAGGGTGACGTTTTCCAGTGCGGTGTACCTGGGAAGCAGGTTAAAAGTCTGGAAAACAAAGCCAATCTCTTTATTACGGATTTCGGCCAGCCTGTCGTCTTCCATCTTGCTGACGTCAGTTCCGTTAAGCACATATTGTCCTTTTGTGGGTGTATCGAGGCATCCGAGGATGTTCATCAGTGTTGACTTTCCGGATCCTGAAGGGCCCATAATAGCCACATATTCATTTCTGCTGATATCGAGTGATACTGAACGAAGGGCCCTGACTATGACTGACCCTACCTGGTAGTTCTTAACGATGTCTTTAATTTCAATGACTTTATCCATGCCTCTTTTGTTAAAATTCCGAAATTAGTTCAAATAAAGATATAATCATGTCCCGTTGCTGTTATTTTTTGTTAATACCGCACCCTGTAATGACCCGGAGTGATTGTCGGGAGGCAGAACAGTATTCCCGTGCGAAGTGTTTCCAGGGATGCCGGTGCCTGGCCTGCAGGCGCCTGTGAGAGAGCCGGTGCCTGCACTGCACGGGTGAAAGTCTCATAGCTGATTGAACGCCAGGATTTTATCATATCCCTGTTCATATGGATATCATCAGCCACGATTATCATCTCCTCACCCATCTGCCTGATTTTGTGCACATAATCCGTGAGCATAGCTCCACGGTGGTTACCGTCGATAAAAGCAAGTGCGACTTTTGTGTTTTTGTTTTTGAGTTCAATGAGTGCCTCTCCGAACTCCATGCAGATCACTTCTGCATTCAATGCTCCGTGTCTGAAGAGGTTTTCGCGGGCGATTGCTGCCAGTTCAGGGCAACCTTCCACTGAAATCACTCTTCGTTGTGGTGCTCCAAGCGCCAGTGCCAGGGTGCTTATACCCAGGGATGAGCCCAGTTCGAGGATCACGGCCTGGTTGTGGCTGCCGGAACCGCTCTCCCTTTGTAGTGACCGTATCCGGGTTTCCCTCACGGATCCCTCTCCGGCACCGGTTTTACCTACTGGTTGATGCCCGTTTTCCGGTTTTTCTGTACTGGTCATATCAAGGCTTGCAGCTATCCTCGCCAGCATCGCCGCCTCCCTTTTCGGCACAGCTGCTGCAGAGGCAATCTGTCTGACACTCCGCTTCACTCTCCGCATTGAGGCATCGTGGCTGATGCTTCTCTCCCTGTCATGCCCAGAATCAATCTGTTGGATCGTGCGGCCTCCGGCCAGAATTGAGGCATCCTGGCTGATCCTTGTATGCCTGTCATGCACAGAATCAATCTGTTGGATCATCCAGCTACCGGCACAATGTGAGGCATCCTGGCTGATATTTTGCTTCCCTCCACGCTTTATGTCATTCTGCCGTACACTCCGGTCACTGTCCCTTATAACCGATGATCCCGCCCCGAGGTCGGTAACCATCACCACCCGATTGTCTGAAAGCATCTCCCGCCTGAGGCTCTCAACCTCCGCAACTATTGCCCTGTCACTCCTGCCCCCGATCACCTCCGTGATGAAATGGAACATGAACGGACTGTGAACACCGTGGCCGGCAGTATTGCGGGCTGTCAGCAGGTGCATGGCATAAGCTGTCGCTGCGTGGAGGTTCATTTCTTCAGACAGTTCATTTGAATCCCGGTCAAAATTAACTATTTTCGGTGACACTATTTTTTACCGCCAGTGATGTCTGAATTGCTTGACAGTGAGATCAAATTTCTTCCAGGGGTAGGTCCCAAACGGGCCGAACTGCTCGAAGCGGAGGCAGGCATACACACTTTCCGTGACCTGATCTATTACTTTCCGTACAAGTATGTCGATAAAACCCGCTTCTACAAGGTCAGGGAGCTTGACACCGACATGCAGTATGTCCAGGTAAAGGGGAAGATCCGTCGTTTCACAACAGAGGGAGCGGGAAAAGGCAAAAGGCTGACTGCAGACTTCTATGATGAGACCGGCATAGTGAAGCTTGTCTGGTTCAAGGGGCACAAATGGGTTCTTAATGCCTACAAGCCTGAGAAGGAATACATAATATTCGGCAAACCTACACTGTTCAGCGGTGCCTTCAATATTGTCCATCCCGAGATGGAGGAAGCTGAGAAGCGTGAGACCCGTGTCTCGTCTGCCCTTGAGGCCCAGTATAACACCACTGAGAAGATGAAGGATCACTTCCTTCACACCAAAGCCATTGCCAAACTTATGGCAACGGCATTTTCCATGCCGGCGCTGCGCATCCCTGAGACTCTCCCCCCGTCACTGACAGCGCCGATGAAGCTGATGAGTCTTTCTGAAGCGCTGTTCCGCATTCATTTTCCTGATTCAAACACTGACATAGAAAATGCCCGGTTCAGGCTCAAGTTCGAGGAACTTTTTTACATCCAGCTTAACCTTCTGAGATACAAGGGCAACAGGACGAAGAGCACACACGGGTTCCTCTTTTCAGTTGTTGGCGAGAGGCTCAACTCGTTTTATGCCAACAACCTCCCTTTTTCGCTTACCGGGGCTCAGAAGAGGGTGGTACGTGAGATCCGTGCTGACCTCGGCAGTGGCCACCAGATGAACAGGTTGCTGCAGGGTGATGTTGGCAGTGGCAAGACCATGGTTGCGCTGATGAGCATGCTGATCGGGGCTGACAACGGATTTCAGAGCTGTCTGATGGCTCCCACCGAAGTGCTGGCCATCCAGCACTTCAACTCGATAAGCAGGTTGGTGAAGGGCATCAATGTCACAGTGGCTCTCCTGACAGGATCGTCAAAGCGAAGTGAACGGGAAAGGATTGATAAGGGATTGGTTGAAGGCTCCATCGACATACTGATCGGGACGCACGCTCTTATTGAGGAAAATGTGGTATACAGGAATCTCGGGCTGGTGATCATTGATGAGCAGCACCGTTTCGGTGTCGCGCAGCGCGCTAAGTTATGGCAGAAGAGCGATTGTCCGCCTCATGTACTGGTTATGACTGCCACACCTATCCCCCGTACCCTGGCTATGACTCTTTACGGTGACCTCGATGTCTCTGTCATTGACGAGATGCCGCCCGGGCGTAAGCCGGTAAAGACGATGGCTTTTACGGATGCTGAGAGGGAGAAGGTTTTCGGGTTCATGCGCAGGCAGATAGAGGATGGCAGGCAGATATACGTTGTTTATCCGCTGATAAAAGAGTCGGAGACGCTTGATTACAAGAACCTTGATGATGGTCTCGAGAGCATGGCAAGGGCGTTTCCTCCGCCTCAGTACTGCATCAGTGTTGTTCACGGGCGGATGACGTCGAAGGACAAGGAAATTTCTATGAATATGTTCCGGCGGGGGCAGGCGCATATAATGGTTGCCACCACCGTCATTGAGGTGGGTGTGGATATTCCCAATGCCAGTGTGATGGTTATTGAGAGCGCTGAGCGTTTCGGGCTCTCGCAGCTGCATCAGTTGCGCGGGCGGGTGGGCCGTGGCGCTGACCAGTCGTATTGTGTTCTGATGACCTCGCACAAGCTCTCGGCAGACGCTACGGAGCGCGTCAACACCATGATTGCCACCACTGATGGTTTTGAGATCGCGGAAGCTGACCTGCGTATGCGCGGGCCGGGTGACCTGGAGGGGACGCAGCAGAGCGGGATGGCTTTTGACCTGAAGATAGCAGACCTGGGAAAAGACGGCCAGATACTTAACCTGGCACGGTCGCGTGCAGCAGAGATACTGGCTGATGACCCGGACCTTGCACAGCCGGTGAACAGCATCCTGAAGGTCAACCTGAAGAGGTTATTTGGTAAGAAGTATTCCTGGAGCGAGATCAGCTGACCGGTTACAATGCTTTATCCCTTACAGGTGACAGCATCTATAGCATCCTGTTATTGAGACAGTAGGCAGTAACAGTCGGCAGTCGGCAGTCGGCAGTACCAGTTGGCAGTACCAATTGGCTGGCTGCAGAAGTGTCAATATGCATCCTGCAACCCGCAATTCGCAACTCACAAATCGCAAATCGCAAATCGCAAATCGCAAATCCTCAGACCCTCAGGCCCTCAGACTCTCAGACCCTCAGACATTCAGACCTCAGACCCTCAGACTTTCAGACTTGATCCCCCAAAAAATATGACCATTATTATATAAATTCTCCTCATAATTCTGTAAAATTGCCCTTTCAAGAATCCATTGATGCCGCAGGGAGAAACTATTACCCATGAAGGAAAGGTGTTGAGTGTGCCTGGTGATGGCACAGCCGAGGTTGAGATTCTTGTTGCCGGGGCCTGTTCGGGCTGTCATGCAAAATCTGCTTGCTCTGCCGGGAAAACAGAGACCAAGGTCATTACTGCAAAGTGTGACATTCCCCTCCATCCAGGCGACAGTGTCAAGGTTGAGATGAAGCTCTCGCAGGGTTTCCAGGCACTTCTTATCGGTTACATTATTCCGTTCATCGTGTTAATCACAGCTTTTGCAGCATCCCTGGTGGCTGGTGCAGGTGAACTGGTATCCGCACTGATCTCTTTTGCAGCGATTGGGTGCTGGTACCTGGCAGTATGGCTGATGAGAGGCCGTATAAGTGAAAAATTTGAATTCAAAATAAAGGTCTGACAGATGAGTTCAACCGTTCTATTGACTATCGTGATGCTGGGCACCCTGGGCCTGCTCGCCGCGATTATTCTCTATTTTGTGGCCCGGAAATTCAGGGTTGTTGAGGATCCCCGCATCGATACGGTTACCGAGGCTCTTCCCGGCGCCAACTGTGGCGGTTGCGGTTATACCGGCTGTCGCGCCTTCGCGGAGACGTTGGTAAAATCAACCTCCTTCGAAGGGCTGAACTGTCCCGTCGGCGGAGCTGAAACTATGGGAAAAGTAGCCATTATACTCGACCGTCAGCCTGTTGCCGTGGAACCGAAGGTAGCTGTGGTCCGGTGCAATGGCACCCCTGACAACGCAACACGGACATCCTACTATGACGGTGCTGTCAGTTGCAGGGTGGCACATTCCCTTTACGGTGGCCAGACCGGCTGCCAGTATGGGTGTCTCGGATGCGGCGACTGTGTGACAGCATGCAAGTTTGATGCGATGTATATGGATCCTGTCACGCAACTGCCTGTTATTCTTGATGACAAGTGTGTTGCATGCGGGGCATGCGTGAAAGCATGTCCGCGCAGCATCATCGAGCTCCGCAAACGCAACAAGAAGGATCGCAAGATTTATGTCTCGTGTGTCAACAAGGACAAGGGTGGTCCGGCGCGAAAGGCCTGCAAGGTGGCATGTATAGGCTGTGGCAAGTGTGTGAAGGTGTGCCCCTACGAGGCAATAACCATGGAGAACAACCTGGCCTTTATTGACTCGTTCAAGTGCAAACTCTGCCGTAAGTGCGTCGGGGAGTGTCCCACCGGTGCGATACTGGAGATCGGCTTCCTGGTAAAGGAATCAAAGCCGGCCGAGCCGGCCGATGCAGCCGTTAACTGATTCCGGATTTCGCCGAAACTGAGTATGAAGGCATGAGTGATCCAGGCGTTAAGGCAACATGAAAGAGCTGTCGGGTGCAGAAATAATAAAGATCGCGAATACGGAAGCAAACAGGTCAATATCGGAGGCGAAGCCGGTTCAGATCAACCGAAAGTATAAGACTAAGTCAAGAACATCTGAAAATTACAATAAACGTGTTAAAGACATTTCCTAAGGGCGGCATCCATCCGCCAGAGAACAAGCTGACGGCTGACAGGCCGATAGTTATTCTTCCCGTTCCGTCACAGGTGACGCTGCCGGTCTCACAACACATCGGAGCTCCTGCAGTGCCGGTGGTTGAGAAGGGTACCGCGGTGAAAACGGGGCAGGTAATTGCCCAGGCAAAGGGGTTTGTCTCTACGAACATCCATTCGCCGGTATCAGGCAAGGTGAACAAGATAGACACCGTTGTTGACACCACCGGTTACAAGCAGACCGCTGTGGTGATTGATGTCGAGGGAGACGAGTGGGTTGAGACAATAGACCGCAGCTCCGCACTGGTAAGAGAGATTACACTGTCGCCCGAGCAGATCATCGAGAGGTGCCGGCAATGCGGGCTCGTAGGCATGGGAGGTGCAACCTTCCCCACCCATATCAAGCTGACCGTCCCTGCCGGCAAAAAGTGTGACATGCTGATTATCAATGGAGTTGAGTGTGAGCCTTATCTTACTTCGGACCACAGGCTTATGCTTGAGAAGGGAGCCGAGGTGCTGACAGGCATATCAATAATCATGAAAGCCCTGGGCGTGGACAGGGCTGTAATTGGCATTGAGGCGAACAAACCTGATGCCATAAGCCATCTCACAGAGCTTGCCAAGGCTCATATGGGCATTACAGTTCAGCCCCTGAAGGTCAAATACCCGCAGGGTGGTGAGAAACAGCTCATTAAAGCCTGTACCGGCCGCGAGGTGCCCTCCGGAGGACTTCCTGTTGATGTTGGTGTGGTTGTACAGAATGTAGGTACTGCCTTTGCCGTTTACGAGGCGGTTCAGAAGAACAAGCCGCTGATTGAGAGGATTGTTACCGTCACCGGGAAATCAGTCAAAAATCCCGGCAACTTCCTGGTGCGCATCGGTACTCCTGTTACAGCGCTTATAGAGGCTGCCGGTGGTATGCCAGATGATACGGGCAAGATTGTCAACGGTGGCCCGATGATGGGCAAGGCGCTGGCAATGACAGATGTTCCTGTCACGAAGGGGACCTCGGGAATTATCATGTTTCCTGCCGGTGTATCGAAGCGTGCAGAGGTACTTCCGTGCATCAGGTGCGGGAAGTGTTCCTCGGCCTGTGCCATGGGTCTCGAGCCGTGGCTCATCTCGGTCCTCGGGCAGAAGGGGATGTTTGAGAAGGCAGAGCAGGAGAAGATCACTGATTGCATGGAGTGCGGGGCATGTTCATACACCTGTCCGGCAAAAAGACCCCTTCTTGACTATATCAGGCTTGGCAAGGCCACGGTAATAAGGATGGCCCGTGAACGTGTTACGAAATAGCAAATCAGACATATGAGCAACATTTTAAACGTATCCCCATCACCGCACCAGCAGAGCCCTGAAACGACGCGCAAGCTGATGTTTGGTGTGGTGATAGCCCTGGCCCCTGCCCTTGCAGCCTCGATCTGGTACTTCGGGTTGGGGGCGATTATCGTTACACTGGTATCGGTCATCTCATGCGTAGCGGTTGAGTACCTTATCCAGAAATTTATTCTGAAGACAAAGCCCTCAATATCAGACGGATCAGCGGTAGTTACGGGACTTTTGCTGGCATTCAACGTGCCTTCGAATCTCCCGGTACATATTATTATCATCGGTGCCATCGTCTCGATAGGTGTGGCAAAGATGACCTTCGGCGGATTGGGGAGCAACCCGTTCAACCCGGCGCTTGTGGGCAGGGTCTTCCTGTTGATCTCATTCCCGGTACAGATGACCAGCTGGCCGATACCGTCCGGATTCAACACCGGTTACACTGATGCGGTCACGGGTGCCACTCCTCTTGCCATAATGAGTGAGGGTATCAAGAATGGTGAGACCGTATCTGCCCTGATGGAGAAGGTCCCCTCGCACATGCAGCTCTTCTACGGCTACATGGGAGGCTCGATGGGTGAGGTTGCAGCTATAGCGCTGATTCTGGGTGGTTTGTATTTAATCTGGAGGAAGATAATTAGCTGGCACATCCCGGTAACGATTCTCCTTACGGTAGCTGCCTTCACAGGTATCCTGTGGGCTATTGACCCCACGAAATATGCTGATCCCCTCTTTCACCTGCTGACGGGGGGTATAATGCTTGGCGCGATATTCATGGCAACTGATTATGTAACGTCGCCGATGACGGCGAAGGGAATGGTGATATACGGCATCGGGATAGGTGTGATCACCGTTCTGATCAGGACCTGGGGGGCATATCCCGAGGGTGTATCTTTTGCGATCCTGATAATGAACGCTTTTGTACCGTTGCTCAATATGTACATCAAACCAAAGCGGTTCGGGAAGGAGGTGAAGCATGGCTAAGATGGAATCGACCCTGAAGAACATGGTGCTCTCGCTGACGCTGATTTCGCTTGGCGCTTCAGCCGCACTCGGTTTTGTCTATGAGATGACGAAGGATCCCATAGCTGCCGCCCTGCTGAACAAGAAGGTTGAGGCCATCAAGCAGGTGGTGCCCGAGTTCACAAATAACCCGAATGACGAGATGTTCATGCTGCCTACCGGCGATGGTGACTCCCTGGAGGTTTACCCGGCAAAGAACGGCGACCAGGTTGTGGGTTATGCAATCAAGTCATACACGAACAACGGATTCAGCGGTTACATAGGTTTTATGGTAGGATTTACGCCTGACGGCGCGATATACAATGTGAACGTCCTTGAGCAGAAGGAGACGCCGGGATTGGGAACAAAGATGGTTCCTGACGGGACCCCGGAGAAGCCCGAGTTCAAGGATCAGTTCAAGGGGAAGAATCCCGCCGAGTTCACGCTTAAGGTGAAGAAGGATGGCGGTCCTGTTGATGCCATCACCGCTGCAACAATCAGTTCAAGGGCTTTCTGTGACGGAGTTCAGAGGGCATACAACACATTTGAGAAAGGAGATCTGAAATGAGCCGGATGAAGAACTTAATGAAAGGCAGTACTGAAATGAGCCAGGTGAAGAGCTCAATGAAAGGCAGTCCTGAAATGAGCCAGATGAAGAACTCAATGAAAGGCCGTCTTGAGATAAGTCATATGAAGAACTTTACGAAA
>DHUL01000056.1:0-1419 GCA_002409145.1 Bacteroidales bacterium UBA5235 | reverse complement strand
TTACGAAAGGAGGTCTGAAATGAGCCAGATGAAGAACTTTACAAAGGGATTACTTAAGGAGAATCCGATCCTGGTGCTGGTGCTGGGAACCTGTCCCACCCTTGCGACCACCTCATCGGCCCTGAACGGTATGGGTATGGGGCTGGCAACAACATTTGTGCTCATAGGGTCAAATGTAGCCATTTCACTGTTGAAGGATGTTATTCCCGATAAGGTTCGTATCCCGGGATTCATTGTGGTAATAGCTACGTTTGTGACGATTGTTGACCAGGTAATGCAGGCTTTTGTGCCTTCGTTGTACGAGACACTTGGAATCTTCATTCCGCTGATTGTGGTGAACTGCATTGTTCTTGGCCGTGCCGAGGCGTATGCAAGCAAGAATTCAGTCTGGTCATCGTTTCTTGACGGGGCCGGGATGGGGCTTGGTTTTACAGGAGCTCTAGGGGTTCTCGGTACGATCCGCGAGATTCTTGGCAGCGGCTCTGTCATGGGATTCAAGTTTATTGAGGGCGACGGCATACTGGCGTTCATACTTGCCCCGGGAGCGTTCATTGCGCTCGGTTACCTGATAGCAGTGGTGAATAAGGTCAACAAGGTCAACAAGGCATAAGGAGGAGCAGATATGGAATATATACTTCTTATTATTTCGGCAATTTTTGTCAACAACGTGGTGCTGGCTCAGTTCCTGGGTATCTGTCCCTTCCTGGGTGTCTCGAACAAGGTGAGTACTGCCCTTGGCATGGGCGCTGCTGTTGTATTTGTAATTGTCCTGGCCACGATGGTAACGTACATAATTCACATGTATGTACTTGTTCCGCTGGGAATAACCTTTATGCAGACGATCACCTTTATTCTGGTGATAGCGGCGCTTGTGCAGATGGTTGAGATCATACTGAAGAAGATCAGTCAGTCCCTGTACCAGTCGCTGGGAATTTTCCTTCCGCTGATCACCACGAACTGTGCTGTTCTCGGGGTTGCGATCCTGGTTATCAAGAAGGAATACAACCTTTTGGAGGGAGTCGTTTACGGAGGTGCCACTGCCATTGGTTTCGGGCTTGCGTTGGTTATCATGGCCGGTATCCGTGAGCAGATGGAGCTTGCCAACATTCCCTCCGGGATGAAAGGAGTGCCAATCTCGCTGGTGACTGCAGGTATTCTTGCCCTGGCGTTCATGGGTTTTGCAGGGCTGGTTTGACCAGGTTTTTCGCCTCATAATATTTTCATAAGAGTTTAACTGATTCTGGCTGCCAGGTAACTGGCGGTCGGGATTTGGCTTCCGTAGTTTTGCCTCAGGGAATCTGGCTGCCGGAACATGGCTTCCATAGTTTTGCTTCGGGGAATCTGGCTGCCGGAACATGGCTTCCATAGTCCTAATACCTGAAACTGGTAGCAGCACCTTGGAGGCCGGGAGCCAGGATG
>DHUL01000087.1:20409-25398 GCA_002409145.1 Bacteroidales bacterium UBA5235 | reverse complement strand
ATTTGCGATTTGCGATTTGCGATGTGCGATTTTGGCCGCAGGCCATAAAGCATTGTAGACCAGGCATGTCCCAACGCCCCCACGTAGCAGGTGACCGTTCAACTGCAGGCTGATAATCAATCATTTATAATAACGTCCGGGTATTTTGTGCAGCCTGCGTTGAACAATAAACGCTGTTTGTTGTTACTATTTCATGATTAGCAAACGTTAAACAACTTAACAGGTGAATTATGAAAACAACAAAATGGATGATAGATCCCGCACACAGTGATATTGAATTCAAGGTGAAGCACATGATGATCACTACCGTGACCGGCACTTTCAAGGAGTTCAGATCAGAAGTGGAAACTGAGGGTGATGATTTCACAACAGCAAGGATCAGCTTTGAGGCAAACACCGCTTCAATATTTACCAACGCGGAACAAAGAGATGCACATCTCCGCAGTGCAGATTTCTTTGATGCAGAGAACTTCCCGGTTATGCGTTTTGTCTCTTCACGCCTGGAAAAGATTGATGATGAGAGCTGGCAGCTTAAGGGAGACCTCACCATCAGGGGAGTGACAAATCCTGTGAGGCTTGATGTGGAGTTCGGTGGTCAGGGCAAAGATCCGTGGGGCAACACAAAGGCCGGATTCAGCCTCAACGGCAAGATCAACCGCAAGGACTGGGGTCTGAACTGGAACGCAGCCCTCGAAGCCGGGGGAGTGCTTGTCAGTGATGACGTCCGCATCTATGCTGAAGTGCAGTATGCAAAACAGGCATAATTCTTTTTCAAAATTATTTATTGGGATTAAATATTTGATCTGCCGGAGGATATAAAAAGCCTTCGGTTTCATATTATCCTAAATGTCAGCAGGCAACCTGGCTGTTATCTCTGATCTTCTGCGGGCTGAATAAAAACATTGAGTCACTAATTGCAACAATTCCAAATATCGACCGTCTTTTTGATATAACCCGCTAACAAACCAGACTATGATGCCATTATTTGGACTTTTATGCAGCCTGCTGTCAACAAACGTATTTTCAGGACAGGTAACTGACACACTTTCCGGAACACAAGTCATGACACTTGGAGTTTTTCATTTTGCCTATCATAATCTTGATGTGGTGAAAACAGAAGAAAAGGATCAGATTTCAGTGCTTGAAGAACCTTATCAATCAGAAATAATAGCTATTTCCAAAGCCATCGGGAAATATAATCCTACGATTATTGCAGTTGAGGTTCTCCCCGAACAACAAACCAGAATCGACTCCCTGTTCATACTGTACAAAACAGGAAACCTGATCCTGGGAAAAGATGAGGTTGATCAGCTCGCTTTTCGGATAGGGAAGGATTTAAATCTGGATAAAATTCATTGCGTCAATGATTTTGGAAAACATTATGACGAAATTCTGGAGATTTTTAACGATAGTATCCGGTCAGCAAATTTTGAGGACTGGCTTTTGAGATCAAGAGATTCGATTTACGGAAAAGCGACAGGCGGAGGAAAAGTATCCGGCATAATTGATGATCTGTATGAAAGAAACAAGCCTGACGTCATCAAAGAGAGTCTGGCGATATATTTATTAAGTCCATTCAAATATGAGGAGCAATCAGGAGATTTTACCGGTGTTGATTTTGAAACAGGGAGATGGTTTAACCGAAACCTGAGAATATTCCGGAACGTTCAGAGGATACCACATAATGTCGATGATCGTATTTTACTTATTATTGGGTCAGGTCACCTGAACCTGCTGAATATATTTTTTGAAGCATCTAAGGAATTTGATCTGGTGTCTCCCTTGCCATACCTGGAAGATGCCAGAACCAGATAATCATTGTGTCTTACAGGGTAAATTAACCTGTACGGGTCATATCAGATAGAACCCATTAATGAAATTACCACCATGAAAAGACTTTTTTCCCTGTTTGCATCCATCATGCTTATTTCAGCTTCCGGATCAATCTTTTCCGAATTGAGCGGACAATCCCCGGTAAGCCGGGATACCATTATTCTCGCTGCCCGTGAGATAATTAATGAAACGGTCTATTGCGGACTTGCTACCATTGACTCCTCGGGTCAACCCCGGATCCGGACCATGAATCCCTTTCCCGTTCAGGATGATTTTGTTATCTGGTTTGGCACTTCCAGGACCAGCCGTAAAGTCACGGAGATAAAAGACAATCCAAAAGTCTCTGTTTATTTCGCGAACCATTTGACTGCCAAAGGGTATGTCACAATAAACGGGTCTGCTTCAGTCATCGACGACAGGGAATTGTTGTTTAAAATGAAACGCGAATATTGGGATGGCATACCAGGCTGGCAGGATAAGTTTGTACTCATTAAGATCATTCCTGAAACGATTGAGGTCATAAACAACAAGCATGGACTGCATAATCACCCTGACACCTTTAAAGCCCCGGCCGTTTCATTGTAAAGGTTCAGGGAGCGATTCCGTTGTTCAGAAGATTAAGGTCAGGGCAATGTACTTAATCAGCAGTCCGCTCACTGTGCAGATAGCAGTGCCCCTGACTTGATGGCGTATCATGCCGGCTGCAAGTGAAATGACCGGTGATGAGAGGGGAAGTGCATTAAAAAGGAATATGGTGAAATTCCCGTATTTTTCTATCTGTTTTTCAGCCTTCTCATAGCGTCGACGACCGATAAGCCTGTCAATGAATTTGTTGCTGACTGAAAAGCCTATCAGATAGTCAATTGTTTGTGAAAACAGAGCTGTTCCGATCGCAACTGCATTCAGGGCGATGATATTGATTTCCCCCTGCAGATAATAAACAAAAGCCACCTCCACAGGCATGAACAGGAAAAAGAGATATCCTGAAGCATTTACAATTGCAAATGAAAGCAGGCCCTGGTCACGTGATCCGTAGAAAATGTCTCGCCCGACAGTGAGTGAAGCTATGGTTATTGCTGCGCATATAAGTAATGTGGCAATTACAATTTGAGTAATTCTGGTTCTTCTTTTTTCTGACATCACCAGTTCTTGAATGGTCTGACTGAAAGATATGAATTGTAATATCTCTGATCACCTGTGACCTCCTTCCCGAGCCAGGAAGGTTTTTCGAAAGCTTCATCAATGGAATCAAGCTCAATCTCGGCTATTACTAATCCTTCATTTTCACCGTGGAACACGTCAATCTCAAATAAATGACCTGAAATGGGAACCAGGTAACGGGTCTTAAGTACCGGAAAAGGCTCACAGAGCGTGAGCAACTCCCTGGCCTCCTCTGCCGGAATCTCTTTTTCCCATTCATACCTTGACATCCCGGAACCGGTAGTTTTTCCCTTGACTGTAATATACCCCTTGTCGCCCTTAATACGCACTCTGACAGTCCGTTCCGGATTACTGGCAAGATATCCCTGGACAATTTCAGTGGCTTCTTCAGCCTCCTTTAGGAACTCGCCACTGACAAGAAATTTTCTTTCGATTTCCGTATGCATGTTCGTTTCGATAAAGATAGGGGTTCGGGAAAAAATAAAAATAGTTATAGTATTTTTTTAAATTTACTCGTTATCTCTGAATTTTATTTACTTTTGCATTCGAAAAGATGAGAACAATTTTGACATACAACTATTTCTATTATTTTTTCTTTTACCAGCCGGTAAAAGGGACTGAATAGTTGTACATCTGAATAAAAAGACAGAGATATAATGAAAAAGTCCCGTGAAAGCGGGACTTTTTTTTTGTGCATAGCGAAAATTATGAAACAGGAAAAACAAAAAATCAGTGTGGCTATTCAGGGAGTCAGGGGATCATTCCATGAGATAGCTGCAGTTGAGTACTTTGGAAGCAGCAACATCGATACCATACCATGCGATACATTCAGTGAACTCTTCAATGTCCTGGCAGAGGGTAAGGCGGAATATGGCATCGTAGCATTTGAAAACTCGGTGGCGGGTAGTATACTGCCTAATTATGAGCTGCTGCGCCGCTCACGTCTGCCTGTCACAGGGGAGATATGTCTTCGTGTAAAGCAGAACCTGGTTGCATTGCCCGGGCAGCAGTTGTCAGATATCCGTGAGATTCACTCTCACCCGATGGCTATTCAGCAGTGCTCTCATTTTGTGAATGAGATGAGACAACAGGGAGTGAAGGTTGTGGAGACTGCTGACACTGCCCTGAGCGCCAGGATGATCAGCGAGGAGAGGCAATACGGATCCGGAGCCATCGCAAGCAGAAGCGCTGCTGAGATGTACAGCCTCTCCATTCTAAGGCAGGAGATAGAGGACGACAGCCTGAATTTTACCCGTTTTCTGATCATCTCAGGCAGCAGGTCCTTAACGAAGAAAACATGCAGATCATCAGGTTCCGATAAGGCAATGGTCTGCTTCTCCCTTCCCCATAAGGTAGGTTCATTGTCGCAGGTACTCTCGGTACTTGCATTTTACCAGATCAGTCTTACAAAGATTCAATCGTTGCCGATTGTCGGGAAACCCTGGGAGTACATGTTTCATATCGATTTGATTTACAGTGATCATGCCCGCTTTACTATGGCGCTTGATGCCATCAGGCCGCTTACAGACGGACTGGAGACCATAGGTGAGTTCAGGCACGGAATGATGCCTTACGAACCAGGACCAAACTAGAATAATAACTTGATTATCATGAAAAGACCTTTGATGAGAGCAGCATCACGCACCGGACTTGTGAACGAATATTATTTCTCGGCCAAACTGGCAGAAATAGCACAGATGCGGCAGGAGGGAGCAGATATCATAAACCTTGGTATTGGCAGCCCTGATATGGCTCCGGCACCGGAGGTAATAGGGGAACTTGCAAGAAATGCTTCACTGAGCACCAACCATGGTTATCAGTCTTACAGGGGCATCCCTTCACTCAGGAAGGCGTTTTCCAACTGGTACGGGAGGCATTTCGGTGTTGCTCCGGACCCTGACTCTGAAATCCTGCCTCTCATGGGCTCGAAGGAAGGCATCATGCACATCAGCATGGCCTTTGTTGATCCGGGCGACGAGGTACTGGTACCTGATC
>DHUL01000087.1:10516-20154 GCA_002409145.1 Bacteroidales bacterium UBA5235 | reverse complement strand
CCTGATCTGCGGGCAATTGAGGCATCGGGAACGGAGAGGGTGAAAATGATGTGGATTAACTATCCGCATATGCCTACCGGAACCAGAGCCTCACGTGAGCTATTTGAGGAACTGGTCCGTTTTGCACAGCGCCACCGTATCCTGCTGTGCAATGACAATCCCTACAGCTTCATTCTTAACACTGAGCACCTGAGCATTCTCTCCGTGCCGGGAGCCGCTGAGACTGCGCTTGAACTCAATTCTCTCAGCAAATCCCATAACATGGCAGGCTGGAGGATTGGCATGCTCGCAGGCAACAGTACATATATTAATAATGTGCTGAAGGTTAAAAGCAACATGGATTCCGGGATGTTCCAGCCTCTGCAGGCCGCTGCCGTCGCTGCACTCGCCTTGCCGGACAGGTGGTATGAAGGGATCAACATGGTCTATAGCAGGCGACGCATCCTGGCAGCCGGGATAATGAACGCACTCTCATGTACTTTCGATGAGACTCAGTCAGGGCTGTTCCTCTGGGGAAAGATACCGGGCACCTTCCGTGACGCGGAAGAGCTTACAGAAGAGCTTCTTCACAATAATCATCTTTTCATTACCCCGGGATCAGTATTCGGCAGAAATGGCCGCAGGTATGTCAGGATTTCCCTCTGCGCCAGTGAAGAATTGCTATCCCTGGCACTCACCAGGGTCAGTAAGAGGATCATTTCGAAACAGCTGCAAACTCTCTGAAAAAATATGTCATTAAACATCTGTATAACAGGAATGGGTCTCATCGGAGGATCTCTGGCGCGAAGCCTCCGCCTGAATGGTTTTACGGGGAGGATAACAGGGGTTGAAGTCAACCCTCACCACTGTACCATTGCAAAGTACCGCGGCCTGGCCGATGAGTTCCTGACGCTGGAAGAAGCCGTAGCAAAGTCTGACATAATCATTCTTGCTGCTCCCGTGGATGTCAACTGCCGGCTGCTGCCGGAGATACTTGACATGGTTGCCGGAACGGGAAAGGTGGTAACAGACATGGGATCAACCAAGGCAGACATTGCCGCAGTGGCTGACAGTCATCCGGCACGGGGGAGGTTTGTGGCGGCACATCCCATGGCAGGAACGGAACACTCGGGTCCGGCAGCTGCTGTTGACCGTCTGTTCAATGACAGGGTGGCTATAATCTGTGACCCTGACAGGAGCGAAGAAGATGCCCTGGAGAAGGTGACAGCCCTGCTGCAGTCATTCAACATGAAAATTCAGTACATGGATTCACAACAGCATGACATCCACGTAGCTTACGTTTCTCATATCTCGCATATAACATCTTTTGCTCTTGCACTCTGTGTCCTTGACAAGGAGAAGGATGCGGCCAACATTCTCTCCCTTGCTGCGGGCGGTTTTGAGAGCACCGTGCGTCTTGCAAAAAGCAGCGGGGAGACATGGGCCCCGATCTTCACCGGAAATGCAGGTCCCTTACTTGAGGTCATTGACACCTACATTGATAAGATGCTTCTTTTCAGGCAGTACATAGAGACTTCCAATAGTGAAGCGCTGAGGCAGCTAATGAATTCTGCAAACAGTATCGGGAAAATTCTTAAATGAAACTCTGACTATATCATGAAAACTGACGATTTAACAATGATTGCCCCCAGAACCCGGAACGGGCTGAATGTTCTGCCGGTTGAGGAATGGCCTATTTTCAAAAAACGGCCCCTGGTTATTGCCGGTCCTTGCAGCGCCGAAAGCGAGGAGCAGGTGATGGATACTGCTGCTGCTCTGTCCGCCTCGGGCCGGGTGGATCTCTTCCGTGCCGGTATCTGGAAGCCCCGCACCCGGCCGGGACAATTTGAAGGGGTAGGCTCACCCGGACTGCGCTGGATGAGACGGGTAAGGGATGAATACGGGCTCCCCGTAGCAGTGGAAGTAGCTACGGAACGACATGTTTATGAGGCTCTTAAACACGGAGTTGATGCTGTCTGGATAGGCGCACGTACCAGTGTGAACCCGTTTGCCCTTCATGAGATTGCCACTGCACTGAAGGATGCTGATGTAATGGTATTTGTCAAGAACCCCGTCAATCCTGACCTGGAGCTCTGGATAGGGGCATTGGAACGTATCAGCCGTGCCGGCATCACCCGCATTGCAGCCGTGCACCGTGGCTTCTCCACCTGGGAGAAAAGCTCTTTCCGCAACCAGCCCCGCTGGCAGATAGCCGTCGAACTGCGCCAGCGCATACCCGGTATCGGACTGCTCTGTGACCCGAGTCATATGGGTGGTGACCGTGATTTCATCGGCGACCTTTCACAGAAAGCCATGGATCTCCATTATGACGGGCTGATGATCGAATCTCATATTGATCCCCCCAGCGCCCTCAGCGACAGAAAACAGCAACTGACTCCCGTTGAGCTGATGAAGATACTGGGAAACCTTGTACTGAGGTCCCCAACCACGGATAATCCTGAGTTCCTGGAGACAATAGAAGATCTGCGCAGCCAGATTGATATGTATGACAATCTGCTTCTTGACATACTTGAGAGCAGGATGCAGGTAGCTGAGACCATCGGCCATTATAAGAAAGAACATGGTATCACAATTCTTCAGAGCAGCCGATGGAAGGAAGTGAAGGACAATGCCGTGGACAAGGGGGTCAGGAAAGGGCTGACACCCGAGTTTATCCAGGCCATCCTTGAGGCAATTCACCAGGAATCGATCACTCACCAGATGAAAGTGATGAAAGAAGATTAATTTAGCGGAAGTGATCTTCAGGGTCGGGTACCCTTCAATAATATGAATATTACTATCACTCCATCCAGGTTACAGGGCTCTGTTGAAGCGCCTCCAAGCAAAAGCCTGACACAGAGGGCTATAGCGGCAGGACTGCTGACAGGTGGCACTACGGTGATCCACAATCCTTCCTTCTGCAATGATTCCCTGGCAGCCATGAGTATGGTACAGGCACTGGGCGCAACTGTTGTGAGAGAGGAGGAAAGAATTAACATCATGGCAGGGGAGAGGCCTTCAGGGCCTGTAACTCTGAACTGCGGTGAATCCGGACTGGCGCTGCGGATGTTCGCCCCTGTTGCTGCTTTGCTCTCTGACAGTGTTACCTTCACCGGTGAAGGTTCCCTGCTTCGTCGTCCGGTCAGCATGATCAGTGAGGCACTCAGCCAATTGGGAGTAAAGGTGGAAGCCATGGAAGGACTTCTTCCTTTGAAACTCTCAGGGAGGCTTAGACCGGGCCGGGCCTTTATTGACGGATCGTCAGGCTCACAGCTGCTTACGGGACTTCTTATGGCCCTTCCGATGGCAGATGGTGAAAGTCAAATTGATGTTGCCAGTCTTACAAGCAAGCCTTATATCGGGCTGACACTGGGGTTGCTGGCTGATTTCGGCATAAGGGTGGAGCATGAGAACTTCAGGTCATTTATGATACCCGGAAACCAGGCTTACAGAGCTCATGAGTATACTGTGGAGGGTGACTGGAGCGGTGCAGCATTCCTTGTGGTTGCCGGCGCCACCGCAGGCAGGGTGACTGTGGACGGACTGAATCCATGGAGCCTGCAGGCTGACAGGGCGGTACTTCACGCTCTTGAGGAAGCGGGAGTTGCCATGGTCACAGGTCCTTGTGGCATTACCTCATCTCTTTCAGGGCTCAGGTCATTCACCTTTGATGCCACGGATACACCGGACCTGTTTCCACCTCTGGCGGCGCTGGCGGCCCGTTGTGAAGGCACGAGCAGGATCAGGGGGGTGGGCAGGCTGAGGCACAAGGAGAGCGACAGGGCAGAGGCGATTGCGGATGTGCTGGAGGCAATGCGCATCAAGGTGAACTTAAGCGGGGACGAGATGCTGATAACTGGCGGGCGGGTGCATGGCGCCACAGTTTCATCGCACAATGACCACCGCATAGCCATGATGGCTGCGGTGATGGCCGCCGGCGCCGCAGGTCCTGTAACCATCGCCGGTGCCGAAGCTGTCAACAAGTCTTACCCCGGCTTCTATAATGATCTGATCAGTCTCGGGACCTCAGTTTCCTGAATCAGCTTTAATATCGACCCGACACCTGCTATTCTATCCGGGATAAAAATCCTTGGAATTCTGATTATTAAGTCCCATGTTTGCCACGCCTTCAACTGGCGGGACCAAAATTCTCCAGGAAGGCTGACATGATCAGGGATTTCAGAAAGAAGGACATAGAAGAGGTATTCAGGACACCTATAGTACAGCAGACGGCGTTCTGGTCGGAGGTAAAGCGGCGTATGGGCATCAGCTCGATAGCCTGCAACTTCAGGGTACCCGCTTCTGAAATCAGCGGAAACGGGAGTGATGGCGGCAACATCACATCGGATGTTCTGGTGGTACTCAGACAGATCAATCCGAACCACTCAATTGCCTATGTCCCTTATGGTCCGGAGCTTGAACCCCTGGATGAGTTCAGGGGTAGATTCCTGGAGGAGCTCTCAGAGTGTCTTCGTTCGCAAATCCCGGGTGATTGCATGATGATCAGGTATGACCTGGCATGGGAGTCATTCTGGGCCAGGGAGGAGGATGCTTATACCCCGGAAGGCATCTGGCTGGGCCCTCCGGCACAAAAGCTCCAGGAATTGAGGTTCAACTATGGAAGCTGCAATCATAACCTGAGGAAGGCTCATACCAATATATTACCTTCAAATACCATATTCCTTGACCTCAGGAAAGATGAAGAATCACTGCTGCAGTCGATGAAGGCAAAGACCAGGTACAACATAGGGCTTTCAAAGCGTAACGGCGTAACCGTAAGTGTGGCAGGGACGGAGGATCTCTCCAGGTGGTATACGCTGTATACGGAAACGGCGCACAGGAATGGATTTTTCCTGCACAACATTGAGCATTTCAGGGCTGTGCTTACCAGCACCGCGGAGAATACCCAGTCGCCTGCCGAGGTGTTTCTGCTCATTGCAGAGCATGATAATGAACCGCTTGCGGCCATGTTCCTTGTAATCACAGGCAACAGAGGGACTTACCTTTATGGCGCCTCGTCATCGCGCAGGCGTAACCTGATGGCCACCTATGCCCTGCAATGGAAAGCCATTACACTGGCGAAAGAGAGAGGATGTACTGAATATGATATGTTCGGCATCGCCCCCAACCCTGATCCTGACCACCCGATGTACGGACTGTACCGCTTCAAGACAGGCTTCGGAGGAGAGATCTACCGCTCGATGGGTTGCTGGGATTACCCCCTCGAAAGCGGAATCTATAATTGCTTTGCTGCCACCGAACTGACAAGCCAGGGATATCACACAAACTAAATTTCGTGCAACATTTTCTTCTGCACTGCCGTCATTAAGCTGCAAAAATCAGCAGCGATTTTTAAATATTACATAATACTTGCTAATATGCAAAAATTTACTATTTTTGTTATTAGAACATGTCTTCGAACAATCTTAACTAAAACGTTTTCGGTTTAGGTACCAGTAGATTATTTTATATAACCCTTAACCAACTCCATTAACTATGAAAAAAACAATTTGCCACTCACCCTGACCGGATGCCGGTTAACATGAATGCCGGCTAATTCCAGTGTTTTTATTTTTTACCCGAACTAACAATCTAAAAGCTGTTTATGAAAAAACTAATCATGATCATGATGATGGTGTTACTCTGCGGTTTTCAGGTAGCGCTGTCACAAAGAACCGTGACCGGTACAGTCACTGACTCAAAGGATGGCAGTCCACTTACCGGAGTCACTGTTGTAGTAAAGGGGCTGACAGTAGGAACGTCAACTGACGTTGACGGCAAATACAGGATCACTGTCCCGGCCGGAAGCAATGTCCTTGTATTTTCGATGATAGGGTACAATGATTATGAAGTGACCCTTGGAACATCCGGGACGTATGATATACTCCTTGAACCATCAACAGAGATGATTGAGGATGTGGTGGTAACCGCACTCGGCATAAAGCGTGACAAGAAGGCTCTTGGTTATTCAGTAAGCTCAATCAAAGCCGCGGAAATAAATGTGGCAGGAACGCCTCAGAACGCACTGGCTTCACTCTATGGAAAGGCAGCCGGTGTTGGTATACAATTAGGTACTGCAGGCCCGACTGGCGGTATAAATATTAAAATCCGCGGCTCAGCCGGACTGGATGTCAGCACGAAGACCAGACCACTTTTTGTGGTTGATGGTGTGCCTATTTTCGACGAAAACTCCAATATGGCCAACAGGGGGTATGATCCTTTGAACTCTCCGGACTATGGTACGGGTATTAACGACATCAACAGTGAAGATATTGAGTCTATAGAGATCCTCAAAGGTGCGAAGGCAACCGTTCTGTACGGAAGCCGTGCAGGCAACGGTGTCGTGATGATAACCACCAAGAAAGGGCAGACAACCAGGGGTCTTGGTGTGACATTGACCTACCAGAACACCATAGAGCAACCTGTAAATACAATTGAATGGCAGAACGAGTTTGGTTCAGGTACGTCCATATATGATACCATTTACGGAACCAACAAGCTTGGGCAGGAAGTCAGGGTAATGAACAGCAGCAGGACCCAGTTTGGGCCGGCTTTTGACAACTCGCCGATAATGAACTATGACAGTACAATGACCACCTACAAGGCATATCCTGACAACTGGATCAACATGTTCCGCAAGACGAACACGAACAGTTTCACGGCTGCCATAGCAGGTGCGAATGAAAAGGGTGCCATGCGTCTCGCTTTCACCACAAGGGACTACAACGGCATGATGGAAAACTTTTACCAGAAAACCAAGTCTGTCAGCTTCAGCGGCCAGATAAATGCATCCGAGCTTGCAACGTTCGAGGTCTATACAAATATTCACAAGGTTAGGACCCAGAACAGGTACCAGAACATGTTCAGGCTGGTATCATACGGCTTCAACCGTGATCTCGACTATCAGGGTCTCAAGTACCTGTACAAGGATAAATTCGGCCAGAAGGGTGTGCTTGATGACTATGGCCTTCCCCAGTCATTCGACGAGTATGGCTATATGAACATGCTGTGGGATCAGCTTGAGAACCGTGACATCGATGACAAGCTCCACATGACCGGCGCCATAAAGATGAACCTCCAGTTCACCCCCTGGCTCTCTGTCACAACCAATGCCGGTACCGACTTCACTGACTGGGACTTCACCACCATGAACAAGGTTACAAAGATTATGCCGGTGGTTGAAGGTGGAAAATATGATTTCAGCCGGAGGAACATCGTCAGCCAGAACTACAACGCATTTGTCAACTTCACTAAAAAGTTCCTGGATGACCGCCTGGATGTCGTTATTTTCGCCGGCCCAGAATACACCCGTTTTTCTGAGAACAATATCGGTGTGAGTACCGTTGGAGGGCTTCAGTTTGACGGCTGGTATTCACTGAACGGATCAAAAACAACCACCGGCAGCTTTGGCCAGGCACGTTCGCACAACCGCAGTTCATACACTCAGTACAGTGTTCTCGGACAGGCATCCTTCGGATGGGAAAGCACTTATTATGTTGAGATTACCGCCAGGAATGACTGGTCATCACTGCTTCCTCCGGAAAATAACTCCTACTTCTATCCCGGCATATCCGGAACATGGAATTTCAGCCAGACATTTGATATTCCCCAGCTCACCTACGGAAAGCTTAGGATGTCATATGCTGATGTAGGCCGTGCTGCCCCGACGCCCTACTGGACAAACCGCGATTTTGGCGTTGGTATGGTTGAGCGTACAAGCGCTATTACCGTATACGGTCCTTCTGCTCTGTTTACAAGTGACATCAAGAATGAGAGGAAACGCGAGTTTGAGATCGGTTTTGACACCAGGTGGTTTGAAAAGAGACCTTTTGTTGCAGAATTCTCCTTCTATACCTCGCATACCTATGACCAGATCATGGGGCTTGGAATTGCCCCGGCTACCGGGTTCAACACCATTAAACTCAATGCAGGCGATGTTAAGAACTGGGGTTATGAGCTGTTACTGAAATATACTCCTGTCAGAACCACAAAACTGACATGGGATGTAACCTTTACCACTGCCAATCAGCGTACAAAGGTCATTGACCTCTACCCGGGCATAACCGAGTACCGTATTGCCGGCTCAAGCAGTTACTCAATCATGGCTGTTGAAGGCAAGCCCATTGGCGATGTCCAGATGTACGACTATCTGCGTGACCCGCAGGGGAACAGGGTAGTCAACAGTAACGGTCTCTACCAGCGTGACAACGACAAGTTCGTTACAGCCGCAAATATCAACCCCAACTTCATCGGCGGATTCACTACGGATCTCTATTACGGCAAATTCAGCGTACATCTCGGATTTGATTACAAGTTCGGCGGCACCTTCCTGTCACATACAAACTACTATCTTCTCGGTAACGGGCAGAACGTGGAGTCGCTCAAATACAGGGATGAAGCACACGGAGGAATGGCCTACTATATTGACGATGCCACAGGAAATCGTATTAAATGGCAGCATAACCAGGCTGCTCCGGCCGGCGCCCGCGACAACAGGGTTTACCATGATGGCTTGATATTGGAAGGTGTCAAGGAAGTATCTGACGGCGTTTATGAAGATAATGACATCATCATTTCCGCATATCAGCACTGGACTACTTACATCCAGGACATGAACGAATGGTTTGCACCTGACAAGCTTTACAAGAACGATTATGTCAAGTTCCGCGAGGCTGCTATCATGTACACCGTACCCCAGCAGATATCCAACAAGCTCAAGCTGCAGAAGCTTACCCTCTCGCTTGTAGCCAGGAACCTCTTCTATATATATAAGACCATGCCAAACATTGACCCGGAGTCACTGCTCGGCAATGACCAGTTCGAAGAGTACACGCCGCTACCACAGCTTCGCAGCTACGGCTTCAAGATTGACGTCAGTTTCTAACCAATTAAGAAATGGATAATATGAAAAAGCTATTTATACTAATTACAGTATTCGCGCTTGCACTTACAGCCTGTCAGGATGTACTGGAAGACGAGTACAAGAATCCTGAGACCGTAAACCCGCCCGAGGAAAAGTCAGTGGCAGGAATGTTTTCAGGCATGCTTTACCAGTGGCAGCTCTTTGTAAAAGACTACGGTGAATACTGGTGGCAAAACGGAGGCTGGGGAATTCCGGCCTATAGCCAGGTAGCTCACCGCTATATAACTGACAGATATTATGCATATTACGTTGATTATGCCGATGTTGTAACAGGCGAGAACGGATTTTATCCTGAAAAAATGGCAAATGCCTTCGGTTATCACTACACAAAAGTAAAGGAGTGGGCTCTGATGAAGGAGAAAATTGAAGCCATGTCTGCTGAGGAAAGTGCGCAGGTTGAGGTCTATTACCTGCTTGGAACCCTTTTCAAGGATATCCTGACGCTGAGAAACGTCGATTTCTTCAATAGCATTCCTTACTCGGAAGCCCTCCAGGGCAACGTCGGAGTTCTTTACCCGAAGTATGACGATCCGAAGGAGATCTATATGTCCGTTCTGGATGACTTTGCCAATATTTCTGACCGTCTGTCAGTTGCCTACAATGCCATGAATGCTGACAACAAGGCCTTTTTTGCCACCCAGGACGTTGCACTGAAGGGGGATATCCAGAAATGGATTCAGTTCGTCAATGCACTTAGGCTTCAGTTCGGAATCAAGCTTGCAGGAGTTGATCAGGC
>DHUL01000087.1:0-10282 GCA_002409145.1 Bacteroidales bacterium UBA5235 | reverse complement strand
GCTTGCAGGAGTTGATCAGGCTGCTGGAGTGCCGCACCTGACTGCTGCCATTGCAAACCTTCCCACAACGGATCTATATTTCGGGCCTTACAGCTACGAACATCCCAAGGGAGGCGGTACCATAATCAGGGGTATGTATGAGTGTACCTATGCCAACTTCATCCCCAACGTCATCATGAAAAGGATGAACCATGGAACAAATACCTATGAACCGGGTATTGATGACCCAAGATTGCCCGTCATTGCAATGCCGACCAAGTTCAACAATAACCTGGACTACCTGGGTGTCTCAATGAACTCCGACGCCCAGACTCCATTCTACAACGCAGGCAACAAGTATTATGCCTACGGCGACAACCTGGAGAGCTCCCTGACGCAGAATTCGGTTTCGATGTACAATTTCGCAACCTACTTCCTTAACTACGAGAAGTACCCCGCAATCATGATGACAAGAGCCTATGTGGATCTGTTACTGGCTGAGATAGCACTGAAGAACTATACCAGTACAGGCAAGACGGCTGCCGAACATATGCGTGATGCCGTAGTTCATTCATGTGACTGGTGGTACTGGCTTAACGGGGTGAGCAGTTACAGGACGGATGTTGCAGTGTTGCACCCGGTGAAGTCCCAGGCTGACATTGACGCCTATGCCGCAAAAATCGCAAATGATTTTACGGCAGCTGTGGGAGAGGAAGACAAGATGGAGATTATCATGCAGCAGAAGTACATTCATGTGAACATCACTGATGAATATGATCTCTGGGCCGAACTACGCCGTACCAGGCATCCGCTGCTGGAGCCAATGATACTCAGGGGAGTCTATATGAAACCCTGCCCTGAGCGCCTGAGGTATCCATCTTCAGAACTGCAGCTCAACGGGGAAAATTTCAAGGCCGTACAGGATGAGGATAACTATACATCCCCCATATTCTGGGTTCCTGAATCCAAAAGAGGGACGGTATGGTACATGAATGAGGTTCTCCCGCTGAACCTGCCACCCTACTAGCAGTTACATACTGACAGGATAATTGGAGGGGGTGTCACAATTTCATGTTGACACCCTCTTCTTTTTATAATCGATCCGTTTTTTCTATTTGCCAATACAAAACTTCGAGAATATCTCTCCCAGAATATCATCCGGAGAGATGCGTCCAGTGATCTGCCCGAGGTAAAATATTGCCTGGCGAACATCTGTGGCTATCAGCACAGTCGGGATACCGTCACGGAAACCATCAAGAACCCTCTGAAGGCTTAATGATACGTTATTAATCGCCTCGAAATGCCTGGCATTGGTCACGATGTATTGCGGATTGTCCAATATGCCGGTCTCAACAGATGCAATAAGCTGCTTCCTCACCTTATCTATTCCTTCAGATTGCCGTGCTGAAACAAACAGGGCAGGGCAGGAGCAGATGCTATTAAGCTCTTTCTTCAGTTCAGAAGCTCTTTCCCCGGTGATCAGGTCAGATTTGTTAACCAACACGATTATCCGTGCCCCGCTATTACCAGTAATCTCACTGATGCCGGCAGCCAGGGCGGCAATGCTCTCAGCGGTGTCAGTGGCCTCGGCAATGGCAAGCACAATATCTGCCGCCCTGAGCTTGCTGCGGGTCCTCTCAATCCCCAGCTCCTCTATCTCATCACCGCCATCCCTTAGCCCGGCAGTGTCAATGAACCTGAACAGAAGTCCGCCAAGATGCAGTACCTCTTCAATTGTGTCTCGTGTTGTGCCAGGGATATCCGAGACAATGGCGCGCTCTTCCTGCAGCATGACGTTCAGAAGTGATGACTTCCCCACATTCGGTCTCCCTGCAATCACCACCGGGATTCCTTTCCTGATAGCATTGCCAAGCCGGAAGGAAGAAGCAAGCCTGTCAACCATTTCCTTTATTGCTATTACCGTCTCAGTCAGTGCAAAACGGTCGGCAAACTGCACATCTTCCTCGCTGAAATCGAGCTCCAGCTCAATGAGCGATGCAAAAGTGATGAGTTCCTGCCTGAGTTTTTCTATCCCATCTGAAAATCCTCCGCGGAGCTGTGAAGAAGCAAGGCGGTGAGCGGCTTCTGAATCGGCAGCAATTATATCAGCCACCGCCTCTGCCTGGGAAAGGTCCATTTTGCCGTTCATGAAAGCTCTCATGGTAAACTCTCCAGGGGCAGCCGTTTCCGCCCCCTTTTCAATGAGAATTTCCATAATCCGGCGTTGAATAAATGGAGAAGCATGACAGCTTATTTCAACCATTTCCTCCCCTGTGTAAGAGTGAGGTGCCCTGAAAAGCGATACCAGGACCTGATCAATGAATTCTCCATGCGAAGATATGGTCCCATAAATCAATGTATACCCCTTCGCTTTAGAGATATCAGTGTGATTATCTGCTGGTTGAAATATCTCAGATAGTATTTCTACGGTACCCTGGCCGGAAATCCGTATCAGGGCTATCGCACCCCCTCCGGAAGTGGCGGGAGCGCATATGATTCTTCCCTTTTGTACCTGGTTCATGACGGGTACAAAGGTAATCGATTTCTACCGCGAGAGGTTGTCGGAGATGAAGGTATTATCCGGTATTGAAGCCGATGTGTTCACCTGGTCAAATTTGACCCTTGAGCTTCTGCCATTGATGTGATTTACGGCAAGCATATCTGTCATTATATACCCCTCTTTTCCGCTGAGAGGCTGCGTGGCCACAATCTCAATCGTCTTGAAAAGTTCGTTGTCAAAGTTGTAGAAGTCGATCTTTTTCGTCTTCAGGCTGCCCATCTCAAGATACGTAATCTTCCGCGAGTACCCGTATTCGTCTGCTTTATCTTCGCTGGCAGGAATGCTCTCAATCACCCAAACACCTTCCTTCCCTGATTCAGGCATATGCCGGATTTTGAAGTCAGCATTGCTTCCGGTTGACATGTCTGCATTTGAAAACTCTGAACTCATGAAGCTCTTTCCTTTTTCATTGCTTACAATGCGTCGTGTCTTCTTAAGGGCAGGAAGATAAATCCACATGTCGTCCTGGGTATTCTTGTTGTCAATGATAAGCATAGCAGTGCCACGCACATCAGCAGGATCGAGGAATTTCACCATCCTCTTGATGGTGCCATCGTCATATGATTTGGTGATCATATTCAGCTTCCGGGTCCTGACGGCACCGTTTTTTTCAGTAATTGTCAGAAAAACAGTAGACTGAATATTCCCTGACATTGTCAGGTCACGACTTTTATCCATCAGTTGCACGGGATCTGACTGCTGTGCCAGTGTGGCCTGCAGTGACAGAACCGATACTGCTGACAATAGGAATAACATCTTTTTCATATTTGTGCTGGTTTTTATTGTTTGTTTTCTGCGTTGCTTCTATGAATGAAGGCTTGAACCAGAGCATGAATGCCGGTATCACTATGATGGCGTAAAGGAGACAGGAGCCTATTGCAAGCAATGTCAGGTATCCGAAGAATCTTATTGAAAGGAATCCGGAGAGGAAGGTGGCCGAGAAACCGGCCATCACGGTCAGCCCGTTGATAACGATGCTGCGTCCGGTGGTCCTGTAGGTGGCGGTAATCGCCTCAGAGTGCTTTAGTCCTTTCTGCAACTCAATCTTGTACCTCCACAGGAACTGTATGGTGAAGTCGACTCCTACGCCGATCATTATCGAGGAGAGCAGCGCTGTGGCGGCATCAATGGCTACACCAGTGATTCCCATGGCACCAAACTGTATCATTATTGATGCTGCAAGCGGAATTGACCCTGTCAGTCCGCCTTTAAACGACCGGAAGATGATTGCCAGCAGGATCAGTACTGTCATCAGGGCAAAAATAAGTGAGGAAACCTGCCCGTTAATGATCTTCTGTGCAAAATCATTCATTATGAAGGCATATCCTCCGATAGTCACCCTGGCGGGGAAATCTGCAGTAAAGCTTTTGATGTCATCCCTGAGATGCCTGACCAGTTTGTTTTCGGGATTTGATAGCCGGACCAGCAGGTGGGCCTTTGTGTTCCCGAAGTTCATCAGCTGCTTGAAATCATCGGGATTTCCGCTCATGTTGTAAAGCTCGAACATCTGTGCGATGGCGTCACCGGATTCGGGTATCCTGTCATATCCCTCCTCTGCGGGTTCATATATTGCCTTGCTCATCTCCCTCACAACATCGGATATGGAGAAGACACTGCCGACACCTTCTGATTCTTTCAGATGACGGGTGAGATCATCAATCTTCTGCATCAAAACCGGATCCTTGATGTCACCGCTGATCATCACCGATATGGTTTGTGATCCGCCAAACTTCGAGTTGATAATCCGGGCGGCCTCTCTTACCGGATGTTTTCGCGGGAAGAAATTCTCCTGGTTAGTATCAATCTTCAGGAAGATTACACCTGTGCCCATGAGGAGAGTCAGACCGAATGACACCAGGAGCACTCTGCCCGGACGCCTGATGACCAGTGAAGAGATCCATGCCAGTGCCCGGTTGATAAGATCATTCCGGTCTGACCGTGGCTGCCTGGGTTTCCTGCCCGGGGTGTGCTGTAAATATATCAGTACAGGTACCAGCAGCAGGCTCATTGCCAGCGCCAGTGTTACGCCTGTGGCTGCCAGGATGCCAACCTGCCTGGCCGGGATTATTGAATGGGTCAGCAGGCCAAGCAATCCGGCAATAGTCGTCATTCCGCTGAACAGGATAGGCATATTCAGCGAACCGGTAATAGACCTTAGGGTTTCCCTTCCCGTGAGAGGCATGTCTGCCCTGCTTAGTTCCTGGTGCCTGGAGACGAGATAGATGCCGTAATTATTGGCTACCGAAATCAGAATGATGGGAGCAAGGCACATGATGATTGAGAACTTCCAGCCAAAGAGGGGTATTAGGCCCATTGTAACAACGGTAGAGAGTACTACGACCGTAAAGGGAATAAAAACGCTTCTCCAGTCTCCCAGTGACAGTTTCAGGACTGTCAGCATAATAATGAGTGCCAGGGGTATGAGCAGCAATGCATCGTGGTTTACATCAGATGTAATGTATTTTCTTATATATGGCAGTCCTCCCGTCAGTATCCGGGCATCTCCCTGACTTGCCGCAATGATGGAATCAACCTTGCCCAGGGTCTCATATTCAGGCACATCTGAGTTGACGGTTCCGGTGATAGCTGCAGCGGTCATATCCGATGAGACAACCACATCGCGGGCAAAGGTGTTGGCCAGTATGTCCAGCCTCAGGGCTTCAAAGCCTTCTGCCGTTTCCGGTATCCTTTCAATAAGCGGATCAACCACCATCATCCCGTCTTTGCCTTCAATTTTCCGGGCGGTATAGACAGAGTTGACCGTCCCGATCCCCTCCATTCTCGAAAATGCCCTGTCAATCTCCCTGACCTGTCTGAGGTCACCCGGTTTAAGAACGGTGGTGTCGGTGAAGAGCACCATTATCATATCCTGAACACCAAACTCCTGCTCTATGGAGTCGTTGGTAACCCTTGAATCCATATTCCGCGGGATGTAGTTCCTGATGTCAGGATCAGTCTCTGAAGACGGAATCAGCAGGCCCAGCCCGACTGCCAGGGCAACCGATACTGCTATTATTGCCCATCTGTATCTGATTATGAAATCTGTCATTGCCTTAAAAATCTATCCTGAGTGAGAAGTAAAGAGCATTCATAAAGTCATCAATGATGTCGTACATGCCCCCTTGCTTACCATGGTAATATTCATAACCGGTGCTAAGTGTCACTCCGTCGGAGGGTTTGTATCTCAGTGCCGGGTGCACTGTCAGGTCACGGGAGGTAAAGTTGTAAACCGTTGTCAGGGATGGGACCAGTCTTCCATAGAACAGGTCTGCCTCCATTCTCAATCCTGCAAAGTGATAATATTCGTGCAGCTGATTGTTATACAGCCTGTTGAATGCCTCGACCTGAAGCCTGGTAAACTCAACAGGATCAAATCCGGGGGTATTGAAGAGCTCCATCAACTGTTGCATGTCGGGCTCTGTGCCAAGGATAGGGGCATAGGGAGACTCGTAAAAATTGAGGACCTTTTTCCCTGAGTATTCAGCGGTCACCCTCACAGCACCAGGAGTCCAGTCCAGGCCCGCTACCCATTCGAACTGCCTGAAGGGTACCTCCTCATTGCCTTCCTTCTCTTCCGCCGGTGTTGTAAGGGCGGCAGCTCCTCTCAGAACAAAGGGAGTAACTGTTGTCTCAAAGTCAAACCCGGCATTGCTGATGATATAGGGGACCCCTTCAACTGATATGGCAGGCTGGGCAGGATTGGTGTAATCGGCATTGATAAGGGTCAGTCCCGGCATCAGGTCGGGACCGTGATAATACTGCAGGCCGGCATCAAATGCCCTGAATGTGAACTCACCCCTTGCACCCCATGAATAGTAACCGTTTCCGGACCTGATGCCCTCAGGCAGGGACACCACCATTGACGGAGGCAGTGTTATTGGCTTGATAATAAGGACAGATGGATTCCAGAAAGGTGCTGCTACAACAGATAGCCGGAAGAACGGAGCCGGGGTGAGTGTCAGTTCGCCAAGGAGATTACCAAGTTCGGTATCTTCGAAATCTGGTGTCCGGAAGGTAAAATCCATCGGATTGAATCTTGACATGGGTGTGAACATGTCGGTTTTGCCCCATTTAATGATCTTCTTCCCGGCACTGATACTCATGAAATTGTTGTAGTACATACCCCATGCTTCTCGCAGGGTTAAGGAGTTGATATTCTCCCCGAATTGCTGCCCTGTCCGCAGGCGCAGGTCACCAAAACCCTTGAAGCTGAGGTTGTCTGTTGCAGTCAGGGTAAGAGCCGCATCGCCGAAGGCAGCATTGATGTCATGCTTGTAATCACCGGTGCTGAAAAATGTGCCTCCCCTGACAAAACCACCGACAGTAAAATTTCTTTCCTGTGCTGTCAGATAAATGGTCAGGCAGACAAACAACATGAGTGTAACAGAAGACCGTCTCATAAACTGTTTTTATGACAAAGGTGACCAGTAAAGCAATGCCGGTCGTCCAGCCCTGACGGAACGGACCTTTTAAGGACGATCTTGTGGTGTGAGCCATTTGGCTCATACTTTCAACCGGTCTTCGAAACTACCTGGCGGAAGACGCTGGGGGTTTTACCTGTATAAGCCTTGAAGAAGCTGTTGAAGGTTGATTTTGAGTTAAATCCCGCATCAAAGGCGATGGCGAGAATGGTATAATGCTGGTATTTCGGGTCATTCATCCGGTTAATTACCTCTCTGACCCTGTATTCATTGATGAATGAAAAAAAGTTGCGACCATATTTCTCATTCAGCACCTCTGTGATATAGTGTTTGGGGATACCTGTCCTCAGTGAAAGATCGGCGATTGTAAGATCACCGTTGAGGTAGGGTTTTTCCTGATCCATAAAGTTGATAAGTCTGGTCAGGTATTCTTTGGCCTGATCTTCCCGCAATCCGCTTCTGGCATATCTTCCGGCACTGTCGGCAGGGATGCTGCCGTTTTCCTCATTCTTGACGGAAGGGTATTCAAGCATTTCGGGCTGCCGGATGGCATAAAAGCTATAGGCAAAGGAGAAAAAGGCGATGAAAAAGAAAGTAAGTATGTACGGGTCAAAAGGAAGTAATCCGGCAAAGATTTTTATTCCTCCCAGGATAAAGACAATGACATAGCCGGTATAGAATGTTATGGACAGTATTTTCAACCAGTTGAGTGTGAGCTTGGCCGAGGTATAGGAAATCAGGTCATGCAGTCGCGTCTGATGGTTGCGTATCTCAAGGAATGAGAGCACGCTGTAAACGGTAACCGACAGAAAGAAACAGATGCCGTAGACTATTCTCAGCGGGATGAACCTGTCTCGTACGAAGAAGCCGCTGAGGTCATCGAATATGGGCTCTTCGCGAAAGACAACCGAGACGGTGAAGAAGATAAGGAACGGAATGAAATGTAGTGAATTCCAGGGTGAAAAAGTCATCGAGGGCCTGATCATGTGCCTCACATAAAGATAGAGCAGAGGCCCGTATGTAAAGGCGATGAACGGGAATGAGTACATGTCAAGTACGGTCCTGTTGATAAGGGCAAAGATCATCTCGATGCAGAAGAGGAAGACCCATGCTGTCATGATCCTGTCAGCCTTGGTGGATGGCTTCCTGGTAGCAATCAGCAGACCTGCGAAAAAGGACTGGGAAATGCCGATATAGAGTACAGGTTCAATGAAGTTCATGCTTACCGGAATATTCAGCTAAATTAGTAATAAGGATGAAAAAATACCTTACATTTGGTATATCGCGTACATAAAAGAAGAACGCATCATGAGCATTTTGCTTAACTCGGAGTCGAGAGTGATCGTCCAGGGATTCACCGGTGGAGAAGGGACCTTCCACGCTGGTCAGATGCTTGAATACGGAACAAAGGTGGTGGGTGGTGTAACCCCCGGTAAGGGTGGCCAGACACATCTCAACCTTCCGGTCTTCAATACAGTCAGGGAAGCTGTAAAGGCCACGGGGGCAGATACTTCGGTGATCTTTGTTCCGCCGGCTTTTGCATCTGACTCAATCATCGAGGCTGCTGAAGCCGGCATCAGGCTTATCGTAGCCATCACCGAGGGAATCCCTGTAGCTGATATGGTAAGGGTGAAGAAGCTGATGCAGGATTATGACACAAGGCTAATCGGGCCGAACTGCCCGGGGGTTATCACGCCCGGAGAGGCAAAGGTCGGGATCATGCCCGGGTTCATACACATGAAGGGGAGGATAGGTGTTATCTCCCGCTCGGGAACGCTTACCTATGAAGCTGTTGACCAGCTGACCAAACTTGGCCTGGGACAATCGACATGTGTTGGCATCGGCGGTGACCCGGTGATTGGCTCCACGTCGCTTGACATTCTCAGCCTTATGATGAATGATGACGGGACGGATGCAGTGGTGCTTATCGGAGAGATTGGCGGGGTAATGGAGGCTGATGTGTCTTACTGGGTAAAGGATCACGGCACCAAGCCCGTAATAGGATTCATTGCAGGACAGACTGCTCCGAAGGGGAGGCGTATGGGGCATGCCGGCGCCATCATCGGCGGAGCCAATGACACTGCAGATGCCAAGATGAAGATCATGGCCGAATGTGGCATATATGTAGTGAAATCGCCTGCCGACATAGGATCGACTGTGGCGCGGGTTCTGCGTAAATAAATTCTTATATTTGTGCCCAAAATTTTTCAGAAATGAGATTACTCGAAGGAAAAACAGCAGTGATCACAGGTGGATCACGGGGCATAGGCAAGGGGATTGCATTGCGGTTCGCTGCCGAAGGCGCCAATATTGCAATTACAAACATCGTGGATAACGAAGAATTTGCAGAAGCAGTCAGGGAGATAGCTGCGCTGGGAGTGAAGGCAAAGGGATATGTTTCCGACGCTTCGGTCTTCGCTGATGCTGAAAATGTAATTGATGAGATAGTGAAGGACTTCGGCACTGTTGACATTCTCGTCAATAATGCAGGAATCACCCGTGATACCCTTCTGATGAGGATGACCGAGGAGCAGTGGGACCAAGTACATGACTGTGAATCTGAAATCGGTCTTTAACCTCACCAAAGCAGCCATCAGGCCGATGATGAAACAGAAGATGCGGATCGATCGTCAATATGAGCTCGGTGGTGGGCGTGAACGGCAATGCCGGTCAGGCAAACTATTCTGCATCAAAGGCAGGCATCATCGGGTTCACAAAGAGTGTGGCCAAGGAGCTTGGCTCACGCAATGTGAGGTGCAATGCCATTGCCCCCGGATTTATACTGACAGAGATGACAAGCAAACTTCCGGAGGATGTGAAGAGCGACTGGATATCGAAGATTCCGCTGCAGGCGTGGCGGACTGCCTGAAGATGTGGCCAATGTGGCGTTGTTTCTTGCCTCTGACCTCTCCTCTTATGTTACCGGTCAGACAATTCATGTCTGTGGCGGGATGGCGGTGTAAAAAAGGTTTGGAAATTGATTAATTTATTATATTTGCACCGGCAGGGCGCTATTCCCTCAAGCACGAGGAAATGCAGCGAGACATAATTATTCCACACTTATTTCTTAAGCGCCCTGCTTTTTTTATTGTATGTATGCCTCCTTAGCTCAGTGGTAGAGCAGCTCACTCGTAATGAGCAGGTCGTGGGTTCAACTCCCATGGGAGGCTCTGAGAGAAGTAGGCAGTAGGCAGTAGTGTTGACAATAGTTGCCCGTAGGGCATAAAGAATTACAGGCGGGAATAGCTCAGTTGGTAGAGCCTCAGCCTTCCAAGCTGAGGGTCGCGAGTTCGAGTCTCGTTTCCCGCTCGAAGGTGCCAAT
>DHUL01000019.1:10043-24877 GCA_002409145.1 Bacteroidales bacterium UBA5235 | reverse complement strand
TGGAACAAAAAAGGGACAGACCAGCCTGATGTGGCCGGAGTGCGGTCTCCTCTGTGCATGGCAGTATCAGGGGATGAGGGTATAACATGGTCACATGTCAGAACCATTGAAACACTTCCTGATCATTGGTATTGCTACCCGTCAGTAGAATTTTCAGGAAATGAAGTCCTGCTGAGTTATTCATCCGGAAGCAGAAAGACCGGAAACGGACTTCAGGATCTTCAGGTCACCCATGTACCCGTTGAGTGGCTGTACTCGTCATCAGGAGAAGGCATTATAAAGTGCCCTGATACCACGACGGGCAGAACAGAAGGTAAAGCGGAACCAATCGTGGCAGAGATAATCTCAGTTGAAAGGATCTGGGACGAAGCTCCCCACAATGCCTTCACCAGCCTAATCAGATATAAAGGATTATGGTACTGTGCATTCCGTGAATCCACAAAACATGTTCTTGGAACGAACGGTAAAATCAGGGTGTTGACAAGCTATGACGGAAAGAAATGGAAATCAGCAGCCCTGTTTGAGCGTGAAGGAATTGACCTGAGAGACCCTTCTCTCCTGATAACCCCGGATAACACCCTCATGCTTCATATAGGTGCTTCAATTTACAAAGAGGGTAAACATACAGGGTACAAACCTGCTGTTGCATTTAAGGAGAACGGCAGAAAATGGAGTGACTTTTATGACCTGGATTTCAACAACACATGGCCATGGCACCCATTCTGTAACGGTAAGGAAATCTATATTGTGGCTTATGGGAAGGTCCCATCCCTGTACAAAAGCAGGGACGGGAAGAAGTATGAACGGATCTGCGATTTTAAGCTTGAAGATTTTGCAAATGAGGCAGCTATCTTCCAGAGGGATAATGATACACTTATGGCGTTGATAAGGAGAGACAGGGGGAACAGACATGCTTTGATCGGCAAGGCTGCCTCCCCGTTTACTGAATGGCATTGGAAAGAGTGTGAGTATTTTGTCGGCGGACCTGATGCAATACCTTTACCTGACGGACGCATCATAGCAGGTGGAAGGACTTTCATCGACGGCGAAGCGAAGACAGTGATAGGTACTGTAACTGATGGGGGATTCAACCCTGTACTGGTCCTGCCAAGTGGTGGCGATTGCAGTTATCCGGGGATGGTCTGGTATAAAAATCACCTGTGGATATCTTATTATTCCTCGCATGAGGGCAAGGCTGCAATCTACATTGCTAAGATCAGGATAAATGAATTAAACCAATATAACAAAGAAAGGAACTCAAGATAGATGCAACCAATTGATTATGTAATACTTGTCTTCTATTTCCTTCTGCTTATTGCTGTAGGCATCTGGGCATCAAGGAGAGTTCACAATTCAGCTGATTATTTCACAGCCGGCGGAAAACTGCCATGGTGGCTTACAGGCATCTCGCATCATGTATCAGGTTACAGCGGCGCCGTATTCGTTGCTTATGCCGGGGTTGCATACACTCACGGATTTAGTCTCTATATCTGGTGGGCAGGGGGAATATTTATATCAACTATTATTGCTGCCCATGTGGTGGCACCGAAATGGTCAAGACTGCGTTCCCGCCTAAGCATACAATCGCCGACCGAGTATCTTTCCGTGAGATATAATCTGACTACACAGCAGATTATGGCATGGAGCGGCGTGATAATAAAGATCTTCGATGTAGGTGCAAAATGGGCTGCCATCGCCATCCTTCTTCATGTCTTCACAGGCATTCCCTTTCTTGCCGGCATACTCATCGCAGGAAGCGTTTCACTGATCTACGGCATTCTGGGAGGTCTGCTGGCCGATGTCCTTAACGACTTTGCACAGTTTATCATCCAGCTTGTTGCCGGATTCACAATGTTTTTCCTGATCCTGCGTGAACTTGGAGACGGGCTTGCGGGATATATTACGATGTGGGACAGTCTGCCTGATGCTCATTCGCAAATGTTCAATCAGCCATATACAATCGGGTTTTTCGCCGCAATTCTTATAATTGATTTCTTTAGCTACAGCGGAGGAACCTGGCATCTGGCAACAAGATTTATCTCATCTCCGTCAGGGAAACAGGCACAGAAAGCAGCGTTGCTTTCTTCGGTACTCTATCTCCTCTGGCCGTTGATATTATTCTTCCCGTTATTCGCAGCACCGATTTTCATCAGGGATCTTGCCGATCCGACGCAATCGTATGCACTAATGGCGCTTAAATTCCTGCCGACAGGATTGCTGGGTCTCGTTCTTGCCTCCCTCTTTACAAATACTCTCTCCATGACTTCATCAGACGCTAATACTATCTCGGCCGTCATAACACGTGACATTCTGCCGAATATTTTTCCAAAACTGAAAACGGCAAACACACGGACCATGCTCATTCTTGCAAGAGTATCAACCTTCCTGTTTACTTTTCTAACCATCATGATCGCCGTCTATTCCGACTCATTCGGAGGTGTCTTTGGCCTGATCATAACATGGTTTGCAGCACTGGTCGGGCCTATATCAATACCAATGATCCTTGGGTTACTGCCCTTGTTCCGCAGGAGCAACAGCAACTCGGCAATAATTTCAATTGTTTGCGGGATCATAACTTTTGCCATCCTGAAAATTACAGGTCAGACTTCACTTGCCGTGGAAATTGCAAGCCCTATGTTATGCTCATTGGTGATCTACGTCTTTTCAGGTCTGATCACAGGAAAGAAAGTTCCGGAACAGGTGAATAAACTGCTTGATTCACTTCAATATGATGATTTGAAGGAAATTAAAGCCGAAAATCACAAATAACAAAACAGTAATGAAACTAATAAACATATACAATCATTCATTTTACAGACCACCCACATTCCTGAATGCTTCAACAAAAACTACGGATATGGATGTTCAATGTAAATGTATGTGATAAACAATTTTACCATGAGTAATAATAAAGAAGCAAAAAGCCTTAAGATAGATTCTCTGGAAGTATTCGTTTACCCTGACAGGTCTGAGATGGGAAAAGCTTCCGGGGAATTAATAGCGGAAAAGATTAAAGCTTTATTACAGCAAAAGGGCAGGATAAGGATGATTTTTGCTGCAGCACCTTCCCAGGAAGAGACCCTGAAGTTTCTAAGAAATGATAATGAGATTGACTGGTCAAGAATCACGGTCTTCAATATGGATGAGTACATCGGTCTCAGAAAAGATGATCCTTCCAGTTTTGGCTTCTTTCTCTCAGACAGATTATTCAGTCATGTTCATCCGGGAGAGGTATACCTCATTGATGGCATAAATGATCCTGTCAGAGAATGTGAACGCTTTTCAAAACTTTTAGCTGAGGAAACAATAGATATTGTCCTGCTCGGCCTGGGAGCCAACGGACATGTTGCATTTAACGAACCCTTAACCGCTGATTTCGACGACTCTGCCGTTGTAAAACCTATAGATCTTGACGAGATAAGCAGGCAACAGCAGGTAGACGAAAAATGTTTCAATGATATAGATAAAGTGCCCAGAAGAGCGATAACTATTACCATCCCGACTATTATGTCGGCTTCTTATCTTTATTGTATGACTCCCGGTGCAAATAAAAGCAACGCTGTAAAGATGGTCCTTGAAGGCAGTATTACAAATGCAGTACCAGGATCAATTTTAAGAGAGCATCCGCAGTGCATCCTTTTCCTTGATAAACAATCATATGGCAGGATCAGAAAGTAACGGCAATATAAGAATTGAAGGAATAGAGTATACTTCAGGAATACCGCTCACAATCGATATCTCCGAAAGTTCAATTGCAGACATCTCCTATGAGAAGTCAATAGCTAGAAGTGATCTGCCATTCATTGCACCCGGATTATTTGATATCCAGGTAAATGGTATTTATGGTGCTGACTTCAATGCATTTCCGTTCTCGTATAATGATATATGCTCAGCTATTATCACACTGCATAGTTATGGTATCACAAGTTTCTTTCCCACACTTGTCACTTGTGGCAGTGAAGACCTGAAAAACAGTCTTTTACAAATAAGCAATTTTTGTAATGATAATCCTGATGAAGGTAGGGCTATTGCCGGAATTCATCTCGAAGGTCCCTTTATTTCCGGAGATGATGGTCCGCGTGGAGCTCATAACAAAGAATATATGACCCTTCCGGATGTCAGTCTGCTTAAAGAGTGGCAGCAATGCAGCAGGGGAATGATAAAACTGATCACTCTTGCACCGGAAATACCTGGCGCTTTGGAGTTTATCGCAAAATGCCGTGAAATCGGTATCATAGTCTCTCTGGGGCATACCGGAGCCAATACCGACCAGATAAGTCAAGCGGTTATGGCAGGTGCGAAGTTGTCGACACATCTGGGCAATGGCGCCCATCTGCTCCTTCCGAGACATCCAAATTATCTCTGGGATCAACTTGCCGAAGAAAAACTGTGGGCTTCTGTCATTGCTGACGGCTTCCACCTCCCTGATAACTTCATGAAGGTAGTGTTCAAAGTTAAAGGTGATCATTCTGTCTTGATAAGTGATTCAACAAAATTTACGGGTATGAATCCCGGAGAATACAATTCACTGATAGGCGGTTCGGTAGTATTGACTTCCGGAGGAAGACTCTGTATGGCTGAAAATCCAAATCTGCTTGCAGGTTCGGCAGTGACTTTAATTGATTGTATTAACTATCTGACAAGCAAGAATATATGCTCAATGGCCGAGGCCTGGAAGATGGCTTCAGTCAACCCCTCAAACCTTGTATTTCCGGGTATCCCAAATGGTCTGAATATAGGATCCAGGGCTGACCTTGTACTATTCAGGACAGTAAAGGGAAGGATTACAGTAAACCAGACTTTTAAAGCAGGAAAAAAGGTTTATGACTGTAATAGTACTCTGATCGAAAAGAGATGAACATTGATTATGACAGGAGCAAAAAGAATACAGGAAGTCCCTTCGGTATTCACAGGTTTCTGCAGCGAGTGCTTTTATTCTTCTTCCTGTCTCACGGTACTTTAACTGTGTTTTCAATCAATCCACCACAGGTTTCAGCGTTTCCCGATTCAGTACCTGGAGAAAGTGTTTTTGAGTTTGTTGCAGGACCTCCTTTGGAATTGAAGTGGGATCACGGACCTGTATCGCTTGGAATGGTGATGGATATCGGCTTCATTTCCGGCTCGGAAACTGACAGCTCTGATCTCCTGATAAGCCGTATCTGGAGCGGATTGTTCAGATACCGGATGCCTGCCTTTGAAGAGAAGCTGCTCATGCAGACCCCTGATAAACTATGTGATGAATATGTACTGATGTTCCACCCGACGGAATGGACCGGTGACGGCATCTCCGATCTTATAGCAGCCGATCGTGACGGATTTATTTATCTGATACCTGCAACAGGTACTCCACACAATATCATGTATGAGAAGACTGACAAAAATGTGCTCAGAGTCCATACCGGCAGATATGTTTTCAATATACCTTTTGACAATCCCGGACTGCCCAGGCAGGATGACCTTGGCGGTTATACAGATTCCCAGTACTCCAACTATCTCTTCCCAAGAGTATATCAGTGTGCCGGGAACCGCCACAAAGACCTGATAATCGGTGATGCGGCAGGTAACCTTTGGTGGATGCCTGATTTGTCCGAAGGTATCGGATGTCCGGCATATGATGGGATAGTCTATTCAAAACAACCAACAGCTCACAGATCAGGGTCGGAATATCAGTCAAAGTTCGGACTTGATTATATCAAACCACCGGAAAAAATAGAGGATGAAACGGGAAAACCATTCCTTCTTGGCGAAGGTCTGGAGTCCGGGATAAAGTTTACAGGATCAATGGCCCGGCCTTTCCTTTATCCCGGGCAATCGGGTGAACTGAGCGACCTTATTGTCATGGCAGGAGCTGTCAGGCAGAAGGTATCCTACCTGAAAAGGGTTAATCCACCTGAAGAAAGGAAACCTGTGTTCAGGGAGATGGGTGAGGTGACCATTTCAGGACTTGACATCTCACTCCTTAACTGTCATTCCAGATTATGCCTTATTCAGAACGGTAACCGGAAGGATCTTCTGCTGACTTCAGGCAACTATATCGCACATCTGGAATACACAGGTGATGAGAACGGAATTCCCGGCTTCAGGTTTTCAGGCTGGATAAGCGGCGAGCAGATAAGGGCCTCAGGGTACGTCTTTACGGATATTCTTACAGACACGCTGGGAAACAGGTATGTGCTCGATTTTAACAACTATTTCTGGAAACCGGTAAGGATCATCCCGGGAGATGAAGGCATAACGCTGCATTATGCATCCGACTCATTAAGGATCTTTGACCAGAACGGCACTTTCACCGTCCCAGGCGAAACTGATCCGCAATATTCACCTGCCTGGGGTTATCATCGAATATCGGGATGGGACTTTAACGGCTCAGGAAGGCAGCATCTGGTAGCTGCCACAGACAAAGGCCATCTCTATCTCCTTGAAGATGATCCTGCGTTAAAGAAACAGGATCAGTTCATGTACCGGTCAGCCGGACCGCTGAGAGACAGTACCGGAAAGGTGATAAGAGTACATAACAGGGCCATTGCCGTGGCAGCTGATCTGAATGATGATGGCATCGATGACCTGATCGTCGGCGGCATCAGTTACCAGCTGGGAATAAAGTCGGATCCTGAACCCGGCGGAGGCATCTTTTACATGCTGAACCTTGGGACAGACACACTGGGAATCCCGCTACTCACCCCTCCCCTGCCACTTGATGTCGGTCATGATTTCAAACCCCGGATAAACAGTCACATGAGCCTGCAAATGTTTGATCTTGATCATGATGGTTTCAAAGAAATGATACTAAGCCTCCAGGATAAAGGATGGAATGGAAGAATATACAGCAAAGTACCCGGCAAAACAGCCTTTGCATACACAGGCCGGCAAATTCCGATGGAGTCGATTGTTGAACAACTCATTGATATTGACGGTGACGGACAATGTGAGATTGTCAGACCCGGCGATGAAACCGGCGTCGGCTATTATCGCAGGCTGATACGGCAGTCAGGTGGTCCGGAGCCTTTACTCCCGGCCTATTTCCCCGACAGACTCCACGCATTCATCTGGAGGAACTGGCAGCTTATCCCTGCAGAAAAATTGGCAGAAGTTGTAAAAACGTCTGTAAGGAACATAAACACTATTGCCTTTGCCATGGGATTGCCGCCACAGGAGAATGTGACCCCTGAACTGGCGAAAAGATCATATGTAACTATAATCAAACGTAACTGGCATCTGCTGCCTTATGATCAGTTACTTGAGTTTCTGGGATGGAAGCCCGAAATGCTCTCTGCAACATTGATGGAGGATGATTTTCTTTTCCATAAGCTTGGAGATATCAAACCTGATTGTGATCCCCTCCGTTACACTCAGCCTGATGAAACTGACGCTGATGCTGAGAGGAAGATCGCACAGGTCATCAGAGAAGAGTTCCCGGAACGGATCATCTGCAGCGGAGATATCCTTTTCAGGTTCCTTGATGAGTTGAAAAGACTGCCTGATGAATATGGCTCATCTCTTTCCAAACCGAAAAACAGTACAATCCGGATATGCTATTCATATTACGCTTCCTTTGGAGACCCCCTCCTTGACAAAGAGAAGGATCCATATCCTGAAGCCTATCTTCAAAAACTTTCAGAATGCGGCATAAACGGCATCTGGATTTCCGGGATACTGTATAAGCTTTCTCCTTTCCCCTGGGACAGTGGCCTCAGCCGCGGGTATGAACTCCGGCTCCAGAACCTGAGGGAGATAATCGACAGGGCAGGTAAATACGGCATCGGGGTCTATCTGTACCTGAATGAACCAAGGGCAATGCCCCTTTCCTTTTTCAATGACAGGCCTGAGCTGAAAGGTGTGACGGAGGGAGGACTGGCATCGCTGTGCACTGGCAACGCCGAGGTCAGAAATTATATAGTCAGTTCGGTCAGTCATATTTGCAGAAATGCCCCTGGGCTAGCCGGCATTATTACTATTACTGCATCTGAATACCTGACAAATTGCTGGTCACACGGCAAAGGCGGGACCTGTCACGTGTGTTCGGTCCGCGGTCCGGCCAGAGTGATCTCAGATTTAAACGGGTTATTTCTTAAAGGGATCAGGAAAGCTGTCTCCAATAAGGAAGAAAGACAGCGTCTGATAGTATGGGACTGGGGATGGAAAGAACAAGACCGGGGAAGCATCATTCAGCATCTCCCCCGGGAAGCAGCAGCAATGAGTGTAAGCGAATGGGGGATACCTCTTCAGCGCGGAGGAACAGTAAGCACAGTGAACGAATACTGTATGTCAGTTGTGGGGCCGGGAGACCACGCAACGGAAACGTGGCGGCTGGCATCACGCAGGGGATGTGACCTCTTTGCAAAGATACAGGCGAACAATTCCTGGGAAATATCGACCGTTCCTTACATACCCGTAACGGAGAATGTCGCCCGCCACGCTGCGAACCTCAGGGAGACTGGTATTGAAGGTATAATGGCCAGCTGGACACTTGGCGGATACCCCTCCCCAAATCTCGATGTACTGAGACAAATAACTGAAAATCCGGGAATCACGATTGACAGTGCCATGAACACCGTCGCCGAGAAGTGGTTTGGAAAAGAGACCGCTCCTTATGCTGTGAAAGCCTGGTGCGGTTACAGCAGGGCATTTAATAACTTCCCTTACCACCAGGATGTAGTATACAGGGCTCCTCTGCAGAACGGGCCTTCAAACCTGCTCTGGCCTGAACCTACAAATTATAAAAGCTCAATGGTCGGTTTCGCTTATGATGATCTTGACAAATGGAGGACAGTTTACCCGCCGGAAGTCTTTATGGACCTTCTTGACAGTGTGTCCTGCGGCTTTGACAGAACCATTTCGGAGTTGTCAGGGAGCATCAGTCCCGAGGAACATGAAAACACAAACCTGGCCAGGGAGATTGATATTGCAAGAACAGTGTCAATCCATATGAAGAGCGTCTCCAACCAGGCACGCTTTATCCTCCTGAGAGACAAGCTCAATACGCCAATGACATATAAGGTGGCTGCCGGTTTACTTGATGACCTGAAAATGATCATTGCAGATGAGACAGAACTTGCAAAAGAATTATATAAAATTCAGCTGCATGACTCAAGGATCGGATTTGAGGCTTCAAACCAGTACTACTATCTACCTGTTGACCTCGTCGAAAAAGTTCTGAACTGCCGTTATTTGATCGATACATGGCTGCCTGAAAAGAAAAAACAAATCTTTAAATACTATCATGAAAATGAATAACTCTCTGATCACCCTGGTTGTTTTAATTATTACACTCAACCTGACAGCATGCACCAACGATAATATTATGACATGGTCAGGAGACAATGCCTTCAGGACTGAAAAAATTAAAGGTATTCATGGTAAGGCGATATGGTTCAACGGGACTGATGCATTTGTTACAGGGACGGCGCCGGTGACTATTGAAAATGAAATGACAATTGCTGCCTGGATTAAGTCTGATGAATGGGCAGGAGGAGATCGCGGTATCCTTGGAAACATCTCCTTCCTCTCTGACAGGGGATTCCTTCTGTTTTATAACGGATATGCCAATCTATTGAAATTCCAGGTCAACATCAACGACAATATAGAGATAGTGGTTGCTCCGCCACCCCTTGCCGGTACGTGGCATCTTGTAGCCGGTACATATAACGGGTCAGAGCTGTGCTTTTATATAGACGGCAGACTTAGGAGCAAAAAAGAAGTTTCAGGCAAAATTATAAATGATAACAATGCCATGGTTGCGGGAAGGTTTTATAATGATCTGGATGACCGTTATTTCAAGGGAGCGCTCGATGAGATAATGATCTTTGACAGAGCCCTTTCAATGAATGAACTTCAAAAAATGTATACCAATGGAGGGGGGGACCCGGATGGAGTGCCCTCTTCCGATATTAATGGTGAAGAAACAGGCGGTTTTCCTGCTTCACTCTGGGTGAAGTCTGCTGAAACTCCACCCCCGTCTGACTGGTTTGACAATATCAGATCCTATGTGTGGAGCGACGTGCCCGAAGTCCTGACAGTGGTCAACGCCAACGACCTGGCTGCCCGTTATGCAGATCTTGGAATAAATGTAATATTCCCTGAACATTACAGGTATCTGTTTGCCGGTCCTGCTGATCGTATATCCTGGTTCAATTCTCCTCCTTTAGATAGGTATATCAGCAATATGAAGGTTATGGTTGATGCATGTCACGGAAATAATATAAGGGTTGTCGGCCATCTCACAGCATGCTGTGTGCTTGATACCTATTTCAGGAATCATCCTGATCAGGCGATGATTGACCTCCGTGACGGCGAGCCGGCATTTTTCAGAAGATACGGTACATACATGATGTGCCCGAATAATCCTGGTTTTAAAAATGAGTACCTGAAAACTGTTGAAAAGGTTGTGAGAGAGACCGGTTTTGACGGATTGATGGTTGATGAAACGGAATGGCTGCCTGCAGAATGGACTGTTTGCGGATGTGAATATTGCCGTCGTCTCTTTAATGAACAAACAGGGTATGAGATACCTGATTACAGGGATTCTACCATGTTTGGGAATTACGACAGCCCTGTTTTCAGGGCTTGGCTTAAATTTCGCTTCGAAACGATGGGTAATTTCTTGTCAGAGATAAAGTCCGTACTTGATAATATAAAGAAAAATATGCTCTTTACGGGCTGTTATTGTGAGGCTATGTCTCCATTTGTTGCCAGCTATTACGGTATGGACCTCGAAGATATGAACAGGAGCCTGAATTTTTCATTCTTCGAATGTGAACCGGCTAATCCATGGTCATTCAGGTATAATGTGGCAGAGGCTTCATATTACAGGGCATTCGGACCTTCTTTTTATTTAGGATATTCAGCGACTCCCACCCAGCAGTTTTATAACTGGGCCTTTGCAAAGACATGTGGCCTTACCCAATGGGTATTCCCGCAGATAAATATCGAATTTCCATACCTGTGGGAGAAAAAGTGGGAAAAGGTATTTATGGATGACGGCGTATTGTGCAACACTGCCATTGTCTTTTCATCCCCTGCAAAGAATTACTTCCGGAATGCATACAAAACCGTGAATGAATACCAGGGATGGGCACAGGCTATGCTGGAGAACCATATACCCTTTGAAACGGTTATAACAACAAAGCTAAGTAGTGCTGACCTGCAGAAGTACTCAACGCTTATTCTGCCAGATGTGGCCTGCATGTCTGACAATGAGATCAATGAGATCAGGGAATATGTCAGAAGCGGTGGTTATATTGTTGCTACCGGCCGCACCTCACAATATGATGAGACAGGAAACAAACGCAGAGAACCCGGCTTCACGACATTGTTCAACGGCGACCAGGGAAAAGGAAAGGCTGTGTACCTGGAAGGTATGCCTGGCATGGAATATTTTGTGCCGAAAATTGGTGGAGGAAGAGCAGGCGAAGCAGGAGTCTGGAAAGATGACCGGAATGAAGACATGAGAGACATGATGATTGAAATGATAACAGCAAATCAATCTGATCCCGTAGTTAAGACAGTCAACATTGATGCTCAGATTGTTCTTATACCATATTACCAGGTCTCTGAAGGTTACAAAGGGATCTCGGTTCATTTGCTGAACTGCCTTGGGACCAGACATGAGGGAATGATTATGACGCCTGAGGATGTTGCTTATGAATATACTGATTACCCTTCACCTAATGGTTTTATCAAGAATGGAGGAAAAATGAAAATTGCCGTCAGATCGGAAGATGTCAGCAAGGCATACCTGATCTCCCCCGATTTCGTTGAAGTCCTCAGTCTTGATTTCGCTATAAATAACGGTTACTGTGAGGTCACAATTCCCGATCTTGGCAGATATGAGATAATCTACCTGGTAACCGGTGAGAAAGACCTCATTTCAGACATATTGAACGGTGCCCCAACAACAAAAGAGTTTCCGGCCATAATGCCGTTCCCGGGAGCCGATGACAGCACTTCGGTTAAGAAGACCACGCCGGCAGGGATTTTGTGAATTAAGCTCTGGAGATATGCTGACAGCAATACGCTGAGATTATGTCACATAATATTACCGGAGGTCAGATAATAATCCAGGCAGCATTGAGATAACAAACTGATAAAAACGATAACACCAATAAATCATGTCAATGTATCACGCCTTAAAGATCTCCGTCCTGATAACATCAGTATTATCTGTTTCATCGTGTACTGACCACCCGTTAATACAAAAGAACGGCAGAATCAGTTCTTTCAATGATATTGAACAGCAGTTTGACAACCCTTCAAGGGAATATGGGACCCTCCCGTTCTTTGTATGGAACGGCGATATCACCGAAGATCTGATCGATGATTACATGAAAATGTTCAGTGAGGCAGGTTGTGGTGGGGTAATTGTGCACCCTAGACCCGGCCTCATCACTGAGTATCTGTCTGACAAGTGGTTTGATCTTTTCAGATATACTGTTGAAAATGGCAGGGAGTACGATATGGAAGTCTGGATATATGACGAAAACTCTTATCCCAGCGGTTTCGCAGGGGGTCATGTGCCTGATCAGATGCCAGAGTCTTATAACCAGGGACAAGGGCTGACTATGCATATTAGTGAAATGTTACCCGACTCTGCTGACATGTTATTCCTGATAATGAAAGAAATGAATGGAAGGCTTCAGGAAATAACTGATCCCGTCGGCGAAATGGGCAAAAGTGGCATTTATTACATGTTTGACAAGACTTATTATCCTAAAACTCCCTGGTATGCAGGACACTCTTACGTAGACCTGCTTTACAAGGGTGTTACTGATAAGTTCCTTAAAGTCACTATGAGCGGCTATGAAAAGGCCTGTGGTGATGAATTTGGCAAAACAATACAGGGAGTTTTTACTGATGAGCCCGCTATTAACTCGCCTTCAGGAATTAGATGGACACCTGATCTTTTTGATACTTTTCATCAAGAACGGGGGTATGATCTGAAGACTTCTCTCCCATCGCTCTTTGAAGAGACAGGTAACTGGAAGAAAGTGAGACATGATTACTACAAAACCCTTCTAAGCATGTTTATCGAAAGGTGGTCAGGACACTTTCTCAGGTATTGTGAAGAGAAAGGTTTGGAATTCACCGGTCATTACTGGGAACATTCATGGCCTTCCAGTCAATATTCGCCTGATGCAATGGCAATGTATGCCTGGCATCACAGACCTGCGATTGACATGCTATTTAACCAGTTTGATGAAGTGTCACCCAATGCTCAGTTCGGGAATATAAGGTCGGTAAAAGAGCTTGTAAGTGTAGCCAACCAGATGGGACGACACAGGACTCTTTCCGAGACCTATGGAGGAGCCGGGTGGGATCTCACGTTCACTGATATGAAAAGACTGGGCGATTGGGAATATGCTCTCGGCGTTAACTCCATGAATCAGCATCTTGCTTATTGCACCCTCGCAGGAGCCAGGAAATATGATCATCCGCCTTCGTTTACATATCATGAACCCTGGTGGAGTGACTACCGGCAGTTGAACCTTCATTTCGCGAGACTTTCGCTTGCACTCTCCTCTGGTATTCAACATAATAATATTCTGGTAATCGAGCCTACAACATCAGCATGGCTTTATGATTCCTATGTTAAAAAGAATGATACCCTTACAATGATCGGCTCCGGATTTCAAAAATTTATAACTACCCTGGAAAAAGCCCAGGTTGAGTACGATCTTGGATCGGAAGATATCATTGCAAGAAACGGATCAGTGAAGAAAGATAAGCTTGTGGTTGGGGAGTGTTCCTATTCAACAGTGATCTTCCCTCCAATGACACAAAACATTGAAAGCTCCACCTTCGGCTTTATAGAAGAATTTATCGCCGCTGGTGGCAATCTGATTGCTTTCGCACTGCCTGACCGGGTCGATGGCATAAAGACGACGGCTATAAAAGATCTGTTTCAAAAATACTCTGACAGAATAAATTTACCAGACAGCCTTGATATCAGCATATTAAAAGAGATGCCCGGCAGTAACAACTTCTCTTTTATCACATTGTCCGGAGGAGATGTTTACCACCACAGAAGAGAGCTGACTGATGGCAGGCTGGTTTTTCTGGCTAACTCCAGCCTTGAGGAAGCAAGCGCCGGGATATTCATGATCACAGGCTGTGATGCCCTGGAGATGAACACCCTCACCGGTAAAGTGGTCAACTACAGGGAAACAGAAAACGGGGATAAAATAGTGATTAATTTCGACCTGCCTCCTGCCGGAAGTCTGTTGCTTTTCGTATCAGACAGGAAAATGACCGGTTATGACCTTCCGGAAAAGTTCTTGAACCTGTCTCCTCTCCCTTCTGCCTCGGATATCTCAGTCAGACGTGACAAACCGAATGTTCTGACAATTGATTTCTGCGATCTTATTCTGGGTAATGAGACCTTCAGAAACCTGCATACGTACGCTGCAACTGATAAGACATTTAAATACCACGGTTTTATAAACGGAAATCCCTGGAGCACGTCCGTACAGTTCAGAACAGAAACTGTTGACTGTGATACTTTCGGATTAAATACCGGATTCACGTCAGTCTGGCATTTTAAAACAGAAGGAGAGCCTGATCTTTCAGATGCAAGGTTGGTTATTGAACGGCCATGGCTATGGAAAGTGATGATAAATGGTAACAAGGTTACGGCTGAAGCTGGAAAATGGTGGTTCGATAAGGACTTCGGTGTTTATAAGTGTAACAGCTATATTAGAAATGGAGAAAACACCATTACAGTATCTTCAGAGCAAATGAGCATTCATGCAGAGATAGAACCGATTTACATCCTCGGAAATTTTTCTTTGAAGAGTGCAGCCAGGGGATGGATCATAACGCCTCCACCGTCCGGCTATACC
>DHUL01000019.1:0-9864 GCA_002409145.1 Bacteroidales bacterium UBA5235 | reverse complement strand
CCGGGAGCTGGAAAGAGCAGGGAATGCCCTTTTATCCGGACAGGATAAGCTATACCAAAGAATTTGAAGTTACCGGAGAGTATGATAACTACCTGCTGAAGCTGGGCAATTGGAAGGGCACAATAGCAGAAGTAATTGTAAACGGTAATTCTGCGGGTGTCATCGCTTACCCGCCTTACTCACTGGATATATCAGATCATATAAGTACGGGCAGGAATACAATCGAAGTAAAAATCGTTGGAAGTAACAAAAATCTTCTCGGACCTTTCCATAGCAAAGCCCGGCCAGGACTGGCTGCACCTGGTTACTGGCGCGGCGTTACAGGTTATCCACGCGGAGATGAATACAATATTACTGATTATGGCCTGATGGATGATTTTTATCTCTTTGCAGAGAAAAACACATCTCAGGACCTTCATGAATAAATCAATCTGATAACACCCGGAGAGACTTATTCAAAAACATTTATCCTTATCTGATCAGGTACAATTACCGGGTGACAAAAGATGGGCAGCAAGGATAAGATTCGATAAAGGTAAAACTTCTGAGCAGTGAAAACAATTACCAATTATCAGAATATGAAAAAGTTCTCTTGTTTTGTTCTTTTCACTTTAATAATTGTTGGCAGCTGCTCTGCACAAATGGGTCAGTTTGCAGTGATTAATCTGAAGGCAACTGTTGACAGTGAAGTGCTTTTCAGCTGGCAGCTTATTTCTGATCGGCGCAATACTTTTCAAACAGCTTATCAAATACAGATTGTTTCAGATCCGGTAGATTTTGGGTCACCGGCAAAGCTTGTCTGGAACACAGGTGAAATCAGATCAGATCATTCCATTCTGGTTAAAGGAGATGTCCGGGTCTTAAAACCTGCTCAGAAATACTACTGGAGAGTAAAGGTCCGGGATCAGAAAGGCAGAACAACCTCCTGGAGTGAGATATCCTCATTCACAACAGGGCTTATCGATGAAGCTGACTGGCATAATGCCCTATGGATCGGTTATGAAGATATAAGTAAAGAGAAAAGAATGGTTCCCGGAATACATCATAACGGAGATAACCTGGGTGACCTCTGCATGGACCGGCCTGTTGTTCCGTATCTTCGGAAAGAATTCAAAATTGACAGAAAAGTTTCTGGAGCGACGCTCTTTATTACCGGCCTAGGGCACTATGAAGCCTTTATCAATGGGAAAAAGGTTGGGAAGGGATTTCTGACCCCGGGGTGGACAAATTATGATAAAACAGTGCTTTACAATATTTATGATGTTACTTCAATGCTTCAGCAAGGCAGCAATGTTATCGGTGCCATTGTCGGGAACGGTTTTTATAATATCAACCGTGAGCGTTATCGTAAGTTAGTAATTGCATTTGGAAATCCCTTGTTGCTGGCACAACTGCGAATCCACTATTCAGATGGCTCAGAAGAAATACTGGTAACTGATACAGATTGGGAAACAGCACCATCTCCAATCATATATACAAGTATATTCGGCGGAGAAGATTATGATGCCCGGCTGGAACAACCCGGCTGGAATCAGCCAGGTTTCGATGACTCGAACTGGAGGAGCGCCGTTGCAGTAACACCTCCTTCAGGGAAGCTCAGAAGAGATCTTGATTATCCTGTCGAGATAATGGAATCATATTCTGCAGTAAATATAATTAAACTCAAGGATGGAAATTGGTTGTATGATTTCGGTCAAAATGCATCAGGGGTTAGTGAAATAAAAATAAAAGGCAGAAAGGGGCAGGTTGTCCGATTGATCCCGTGTGAAATTATTGATTCTGACAGCCAACCTAATCAATCTGCCTCCGGCTCACCACATTACTATACCTATATTATCAGAGGCGACAGTATAGAGACCTGGCATCCCCGATTCACATACTATGGATTTCGCTATGTGAAAATTGAAGGTGCAGCGCCGGCAAATGATAACACAATCAGTGAAAAGGCAGAATTGATTGATCTCAGGATGTTGCATAATTACAACTCAACTCCCTCAGCAGGGTCATTTGAATGCTCCAATGTGCTATTTAATAAAATCAATACTTTAATCCTCAGGGCAATAAAAAGCAACCTTCAAAGTATATTGACAGATTGTCCGCATCGTGAAAAACTGGGATGGTTGGAGCAAACTTACCTGATGGGCAGTCCGGTACATTACAACTTTAATATTTACCAGCTTTATTCAAGACAGGTCTATAATATGATGGAGGCGCAGCTTGATGATGGTCTGATACCCGGCATATCACCTGAGTATGTCCAATTTACCGGCGGATTTCGCGATTCTCCTGAATGGGGAAGCGCTGTGGTAATAATACCCTGGTTGATATATAAATGGTATGGTGATGCATCAGTGATGGAAAAAGCCTGGCCTACAATGTTAAGGTATGTTGAATACCTGAAATCCAGGTCCGAAAATCATATTATATCATATGGCCTGGGAGACTGGTTCGATTATGGACCAGGGCAACCCGGAGTATCTCAACTGACACCGGTTGCCTTAACGGCAACAGCCATATATTATTATGATTTAAAGCTTATGCTTCATATGGCCTCTGTGCTAAACAGAAGTGATGAACAGAAGCGGTTGACAAAATGGGCAGATGAAGTGAAATCAGCTTTTAAGACACATTTCTTCGACCCGGCTACATGCAACATCTCAACCGGTAGCCAGACAGCGATGGCAATGCCCTGGTGCATCGGCCTAGTTGATGTTCAGTTTAAGGACAGAGTCATAGAAAACCTGGCGGACTCTATTCGCGCCAATGACAATCAACTTACTGCCGGTGATATAGGATATAGATTTCTGGTGGAAGCATTGGCTTCTGGTGGAAAATCACAGCTTCTTTATGAAATGAATATCCGGGAGGATGTTCCCGGATATGGTTATCAGCTCAGAAAAGGAGCCACTTCTCTTACTGAATCATGGCCGGCACTGGAGAATGTATCAAATAACCACCTTATGCTTGGTCATCTGATGGATTGGTTTTACTACAGTTTGGGTGGAATCAGCCAAACCGATCAATCAGTGGCGTATAAAGAAACTCTGATCAGACCTGATATGGTGGGTGATATCATCTGGGTTAATGCCAGCTATCAGTCTCCATATGGAGAAATCCGCTCAGAATGGGAAAAAAAGAATTACACACTGAAGCTGGATGTCGTAATACCTGCAAATACTTCAGCACTGGTCTATATCCCATATAATAAAGGATCAGTAATAACAGAGAGCGGGAAAGATATTAATGCCATTAAGGAGATCAAAGTAATCGGTGATTCTGACAATAAAAAAATCATAATGATTGGTTCTGGCACATACCGGTTCTCAGTGGAATAAATACTGAAATGAAGAGGTGGGCAAAAAAGCCTGCAATACAATGAAATGATCCGGTCAGATCCGGAATGCCATTATTATTGTCCTGTATACTTTGACCGGCAAGAAGCAGAATGAATATGCAACCTGCTGATTTACTGAACAACATGACTTGCTTAGGATAGACCACTTACAATATAACCACATATTATCAGCCAGATGTCTCCATATTTCAGTTTTTTTCATACTTTTACGCCACTTTTACAAATACTGCACAGTTAAACTCAAAATGTGTAATTAAAAAAGAAATCAATGAAAAGAATCATCTCAGTTATTTCCGCACTCGTTGTCACTGGCTCTCTCTTTGCAGGCGGCCTTGTCACCAACACAAACCAGAGTGCCCTTTACACCAGGCTCCAGAGCCGCAACGCCTCCACCGGTATTGACGCGGTATACTACAACCCGGCAGGTCTTACCAAGCTGTCAGATGGTTTCCATCTCTCACTCAATAACCAGACCATCGGCCAGACGAAGACCGTTACCACAACCTATCCTTATCTTGCTGGCAGCCCGAGGGATTTCGTCGGTAAGGTCAGTGCCCCTGTTTATCCCGGTGTTTATGCGGCTTACAAGACCGGCAACCTTGCCCTTTCACTTGGTTTTAACCCGGTAGGTGGCGGCGGTGGTGCAGAATATAATGAAGGACTTTCTTCATTCGAAATGCAGATTGCTGACCTTGTCCCAGCCCTGTCATCTCAGCTTGCACCGCTGGATCAGGCGTTTGATGCTGTACCTGGAGTCGATGACCCAGGTTTCAGAAACATCACCGGGTATAATTCAAATATATACTTCAAGGGGTCTTCAATTTATTTCGGCCTTCAGGCCAACGCCTCATATAAAATCAATGACATGCTTTCAGTCGCTGTCGGCGGCCGCTATGTCATGGCAAACAACAAGTATGAAGGTTATATCCAGGATGTGACAATCACTGCTCCTGTGGCTTATGGAGGTGTACAGACACCTGGTGACTACCTGAGGAGAGTGGCTGACGTTCCGGGTGTCCCCGCCCCCACTGCAGCACAGCTTGATGGTACAGCAACCGTTCTTGACGACAGAACAACAGTTGAAGCAGATGCAGTAATGAAAGGCAGTGGAATCACCCCTATCCTTTCAGTCAACTTTGCTCCCGTAGGTGACCTGATAAACATCGGCCTGAAATACGAATTCAAGACGAAGATGACCCTTACCACCACCGTAAATGACGGCAAGGATGCTGAAGGGATGTTCATACAAGATTCAACGGCCATCGCTGACATGCCTGCCATGCTGGCGCTCGGTGTTGATGTCAAACCTTCAGAAAGGCTCCTCATCTCCGGCAGCTTCAATTACTACTTTGACAAGGGTGTTGACTATGACGGCCAGGAGGATGTGGAACTCAACAAGATTGACAAGAACTTCATCGAGGCAGCATTGGGACTCCAGGTTGGCCTGACCGAAAAACTCTCTCTCAGTGCCGGCTGGCTTACAACTGTTACCGGCGTTAATGAAAATTATCAGAGTGATCTGACCTACAGCCTCAACACCAACACATTCGGAGGAGGACTTGGATTCAAAGTCAATGATATGATTGAGTTAAATCTTGGAGGTTCATATACAATCTACCAGGAAGGTTCAAAACTCTACAGCCATAACCTGGCAGGCTCAGGTATTCTGATTCCTACGACAGATGTCTACAACAAAGACACCTGGGTAGTTGCTATTGGTCTTGACTTCCATTTTTAGTTACTGACCTAAACCTCAGAAAAATTCGAAGAGCCCTTGCAAGGGGCTCTTCTTATTTTGTGGTGACCGCTGTCCTGAGATAAGTACTGCTGTTACATCCGGTGCTGCCGCCCTCCTGAATCCATAACCTTTCAGAAATCAACTCCCTGTCGCTTCAGATTCTCAAGGTAAAACTTCAAATCAGGTGTGTGTGAGGTCATCATCCTGGTATACCATTGTCTTGCAGTCTCATGCCTGCCCATGTTCCGATCAAGCATTATCAGGGAGGTGTAGACCGAACCCTCAATGCCCAGGTTCAGGCTGTCAGTCTCATTGATTATCTCCTCATAAATCCGGTAGGCGGCCATTGAACTGCCTGCGCCTGACAGCGCGAAAGCCTCGTTCAGCTTTCCGTTAAGCCGGGCATCTGTTACCACTCCTCTGAAGGAGAGACATCCTCCGACGCACTCCTCAACTATCGAAAACCACGGGAGAACTCCTGTAGCTGGAAAGGTGAGAGAAAAAGAAGTTTTTTCTCCAGGCCGCTTGAACTTGTATGTTGCCGGACAGTGCGGGAGTCCCTTCAGCCCGGTAAGCTTCAGTTTTACACCGTCAGGTCTCACAAGGAATGTGTTCCTGTCTATGCAAAACCACGCATTGTTGATGTCACTCATTATCGTCAGCCAGACAACCGTGGCATCGGTATTGAAATCAACCCTGACAAGCTCTGCTGTGAGAGGTGATTTTAAACCGTAGTTGGGATTCTCAACACTCTGCCCGGCGGCAACATTCATTAATGCCGCCAGTACAACTGTAACAAGTATTCCTTTCATATCAGATTACAGACCTGCAATTATCATACCGCAAAGTTAACTATTTACACCGAGTCGGTTTTCAGTCTTTTTACTCCTGCTTTAAACATAGTGGAATATTATGTTTGTAACAACTTTGTCACATTTGTGTAATCTCAATGTAACAAAAGCAGGAGATTTTTGTATTGTCAAACCTTCAATTATTAATCAGATGAGAATGAAGATTTTACCTGTCGTTATCGGCATTATGATGCTGACGGCAGTTCCATGCGCCGCCCAGGAGAGTACTGATTTCAAACCCTCCGGCAAATTCTTCGGGTTGCTGTTTGCCAACTACCACACCACTTTTTCAGGCGGTGACAACAACTCTGCCTTCGAGGTGACGCGATCATACTTCGGATATGATTTCAGTTTTTCAAAGGAGATTTCCAGCAGGGTTATGTATGACGGCACCACCGGGGTTATCAACGGAAAGACAATTTATTCCGGTTACCTGAGAAACGCCTACCTTCAGTATGACAATGGGAGGTTCCTGGTCAGGGGAGGACTGATCGGAACCGAGCAGATCTCCATGATGGAAAAGATCTGGGGATACAGGTATGTTACGAAGCCTCCGATAGATTATACAGGCATGATACAGGCGGCTGACCTGGGTGTGATGACAGTGGTGCAGGCAGGTGAATTCCTTGACCTTGACCTCTCAGTCACAAACGGACGCGGTTTCAAGGATATAGCCGCAAACGGCACATACAGGCTCTCAGCCGGATTCACCCTCACCCCGGCACAGAATATGCTCGTAAGGGGCTTCTATGACATGATGGGTCCTTCCGGCAGGATGCAGCGTACGGCAAGCATTACCGCAGCATGGATGGGTCCGAAGTTCAATGCCGGAGCAGAGTACTTCAGGCAGGATAATGCCTCCATGACCGAAGGACGCAATTACTCAGGCATCAGCATCTTCACAAGGGTGCCCCTGGCAGAAAAAGTGAAGTTCTTTGCAAGGTATGACCGCATAGCATCGGTCACCATGGATGGGGCGGAAGATCCCTGGAATCTTTCAAGGGACGGATCATACATCTATGCCGGAATTGACTTTTCCCCGGTAAAGAATGTAAGGATATCTCCCAATTACAACAGCTACATACCCCCGGCAGAGAATTCTGACAATGTCGGAACCATTGGCCTCAACATAGAGGCAAAATTCTGACGGTTCCGGCAATGGAAAGGGGCTCTGCAAATCAATGAATCATAAAAAAGATGTAAATTCATAACAAAACAAGCATGAAAAAACAGATTTTCATCCTGATGGCCGCAATGGCACTGCTGCTCGTCTCATGCGGAGGCGGCGGTTCAACCACCGGCAAGCAGAAGCAGATCACCCTTTCAGCTGCCGGGGCCACCTTCCCGCAGCCATTCTACAACCTCGCCTTCAAAAAATACAATGAGGCAGGAGGTCCGCTCATCAACTACGGAGGCATAGGTTCAGGCGGAGGAATCAAGAGCCTTCGCGACCAGATAGTTGATTTCGCGGCTACTGACGCATACCTTTCAGACGCCGAGCTGGCAGAGATGCCCGGAGAGGTGGTTCATATCCCCACCTGCATCGGTGCAGTGGTGATAGCATACAATCTTCCGGGCGTCACAGACCTGCAGCTCACCCCCGAACTCCTTGAAGGGATCTTTCTGGGTAACATTAAAAAGTGGAATGATCCGAAGATTCTTGCAGCCAACCCGGGTCTTGCCGTTCCCGATATGGAGATCACCGTTGTCTACCGTTCCGACGGCAGCGGCACCACATACATCTTCAGCGACTACATGTCGAAAGTCAGCCCGGCCTGGAAAGCTCAGCTTGGGACAGGCAAAGCTCTCAACTGGCCTGCAGGAATAGGCGCAAAGGGCAATCCGGGCGTTTCAGGAACCATCAGCCAGAGCCAGGGCTCCATCGGTTACATCGGTTATGAATATGCTTTCGCACAGAAGATACCCATGGCTAAAGTGATGAACAGCGCAGGTCTCTTCATAGAGCCGACTCTGGAATCTTTCACTGCTGCTGCCGCTGCAGAGATGCCGGCTGACACCAGGGTGATGCTTACCAACTCGCCTAATCCTGCTGCCTATCCCATCACCAGCTTCACATGGATCATCATGTATAAGGAGCTGGCATATGGCAAGCACAGCAGCGAGGCTGCCGAAGCAGCGGTCAAAACCGTGAAATGGCTGACCGGTGAAGAGGCACAGGCAATTGCCACCAGCGTTCATTATGCTGCCCTGCCGCAGAACGCCTCTCTGCAGGCCGCAGAGCTGCTCAGGGGGATAACCTACCAGGGTCTGACCGTTCTCAGATAAACAGATGTCAGGAGACAGGGTCACAAAGGTACTGCTGTTCATCTCATCACTGACAATACTTCTTCTCAGTGCCGGGATAGTCATCTCCCTTTTCGGAGGGGCTCTCCCGGCATTCAGGGAGTTCGGATTCAGGTTCATCACCTCTTCAGCCTGGAATCCTACCGCAGGCAGTGAGGAGTACGGGGCCATGTCATTCATAGCGGGGACGGTCATCACATCCATCCTTGCGTTGATAATTTGCATACCCATGGCCTTCTCCACCTCCCTCTTCATTGCCGAGTACTACAAAGGCACCCGTACCTCCGGGATACTTAGAAGCCTGGTTGATTTACTGGCAGGGATACCCTCGATTGTCTATGGTTTCTGGGGCTTTTACGCCCTCCGGCCGTTGCTGGTGGCAACCGGCCTGACCGACCAGGGGTTTGGCGTCTTCACCGCCTCCCTGGTGCTGGCCATAATGATTGTTCCCTATGCCACCTCGCTCAGTGCGGAGATCATCTCAATGGTTCCCGCCGAGCTGAAGGAGGCAGCCTATTCACTCGGCGCCACACGTCGCGAAGTGATCTTCAGTGTGGTTATCCCCTCTGCCCGCTCTGGCATCATTGCCAGCTTCATCCTCGCCCTTGGAAGAGCCCTCGGAGAGACCATGGCCGTGACGATGCTCATCGGCAATGCCAACGTCATCCCTAAAGGGTTATTTGCCCCCGGAAACACCATGGCCTCTGTAATTGCCAACCAGTTCGGCGAAGCATCCGGACTGAAGATGAGCGCCCTCATTGCTATCGGCCTGCTCCTCTTTATGATAACTGCGCTGGTTAACTACCTCGGTAAACTGATCATCAAACGCTTCGCCTGACAGTGATGTATCCTGAACTGAATGACAATATAAACAGGCGTAACGGCACCAACAGCCGTTTCAGGTACCTGGTGATAGCCGGATCAGTCATAACCGTCATCCCCATCTTCTTCATTGTGGGCAATCTGGCTGTCAAGGGATTCAGGCAGATAAACCTCGAATTCTTTACCCGGCCGGCCCCTGACACCTTCCAGGCAATGATGGCAGCCTCGTCTGGGGAAGTAATACCCGGAGGCATCGCCAACGGCCTCACCGGGTCACTGCTGATGGTTGTGCTGGCGTCGCTCTTCGCCATACCGCTTGGACTGATGACCGGAATCTATATCTACGAAAACAGCAGTCTGAAGTATGCCCGGTTCATCAGGAGCCTCACCGAGATACTGCAGGGTGTGCCCTCAATCATACTGGGGATCATTGCATATATCTGGATAGTAAAGAACATCACAAGAGGATATTCGGCACTGGCCGGGAGCGTCTCGCTGGCCATCATGATGCTGCCGCTTATCATACGCTCCACCGAGGAGACGATGCGCATGATACCCGTTTCCATCAGGGAGGCAGCATTTGCGCTGGGAACTCCATATTACAAAATGATTTATAAGATACTTATACCTGTCAGCTTCAGCGGCCTGGCAACGGGAGTGCTCCTGGCGCTCTCACGTATACTTGGTGAGACGGCTCCGCTGATGCTTACAGCCCTCGGCAGCCCTGCCATCAGCCTTGATGTCACAAGGCCGGTCAGCGCCGTGCCGCTGCTGATATGGGATTTCTACAATGA
>DHUL01000053.1:44256-45796 GCA_002409145.1 Bacteroidales bacterium UBA5235 | reverse complement strand
ACCATCTGAGCTATGGGCCCGAAATAACAGGGTGCAAATATAATATCAAATTGAATTATCTGCAAACCAAATTTTTTCATGCATGCCCGTGATACTACCGGATGGCCGGTAGCGGAGAGAAGGGGCATCTGGTGCTACAATGCTGTAACCCCTACGGGGTAGGGTTAATCTACATGTCTTGTTCTACAATGCTTTAACCCCTACGGGATATCATTGTCACACTATTGCCTACTGCCTATTGCCTACTGCCTGTTTATATAATCAAACAGTACACCCCCTGCCTCATCCAGGTCATAACCGAAGGTGATCAGACCACCGCGGTCACCGGCCATGACAATGATCCTCTTCTCGAATACCTCCGGCTCACTGAAGATGCGTATCATCTCCTTCGCCATGGCAGGCGTGCCATACTCTACAGCCGGATCAGTGGTCGGGACCTTGTTCATCAGCTCTTCCCACAAACGCGTCGAGTGAACATGGATGATCGCATTGGTGCCCGGATCAGCCGTGTATATAGCTGCATGGGTCAGTGACTCTGAGGAGGCTTTCAGCGGCCCGCTGCACATAACCGCATTGTCGTCTATATTGAATGATGATACCTTTACATAATGCCCGGGCTCAAGCTCGGGTATGTCACCGGTGGATGATCCGGTTATAACAAACTGAGTCGACTTTCCTATACGTATGCTGATATTGCCGAACCCCACACCATTCTCAAAAGCACCGACAAGATCTAGATTGAAGAGTATCTCTCTCCAGTGATTGATGATCTCATACTGCTCGTCAGTGATTACCGGACCCGACTGGCTCCAGTAGCAGTTAAACTTGACAAAACCTTCCATATAACCTATGATACTGTTTTTAATACCGATTCCTTATCCGCCCTGCAAATTCCGCGATCTGTAATGAGACCTGTGATAAGACGTGCAGGTGTAACGTCAAACCCGTAATTAGAAACATGTACACCCTCAGGTGCAATTCTTATACCATCTATAGCGCTCACCTCACCAGCGTCGCGCTCTTCGATCTCAATTTGTTCCGGACGGTCAACTGACAGGTCAAATGTCGACACAGGCAGTGCCGAATAAAAAGGCACTCCGTTATCAAATGCAGCAAGAGCCTTGAGATATGTTCCCGTCTTGTTGGCGACATCGCCTGATGCTGTAGCCCTGTCACACCCGACGATCACCATATCTACCATACCGTTCTGCATCAGGTGGCCGCCCGCGTTGTCGGTGATGAGGGTGAAGGGCACCCCGTGATTGAGCAATTCCCAAGCTGTGAGACGGCTTCCCTGGTTACGCGGACGGGTCTCATCAACCCATACATGAACCTTAATTCCCTTGTCGTGTGCAAGATAAACAGGCGCCAGCGCGGTGCCGTAGTCAACACATGCCAGCCAACCGGCATTGCAGTGTGTCAGTATATTGACGGTTTCTCCACCCTTACTGCTGCTTATCGCTTCAATAACCGGCAGTCCGTTAACTCCGATCAGCCTGCTTCTCTCAGCCTCCTCATCGCATAATCCTTCCGCCGCCCT
>DHUL01000053.1:30206-43995 GCA_002409145.1 Bacteroidales bacterium UBA5235 | reverse complement strand
CTGGCTGATCTAAGTAGCTGAGCATCACTGATTACCGCATTATAAACATCATCAGCGCAGATATGTTCACGGTTGCCTTTCTTTTTATGTGCCCTGCACTCTTCAATGTCGCCGGAATTCTTTGCCCGGGTGTTGTGCTCAATAAATGAGAGATAAACTCCCCATGCTGCAGCAGCACCAATGAGAGGCGCACCCCTCACAGCCATCTCCCTGATGGCTTCGTAAACATCACTTACGTTCCTGAGGGTCATCACCTCAAAGGCAAAAGGAAGCTTCCTCTGGTCAATCACATGCACTGACCCGTGGTCAGCCGTATCATACCAGATGCTCCTGTAATAGCCTTCCCCAACCTTCATCAGCTCCGCTTCCCTCATGAATTAATCAACAAAATTAACAATAATTACCCTTATTATGATTATTTAAACTGTTACATAATTCAATCACAATCATTTTCGAATATCCGACCCCTTTGTTCCACCTCCTTAGAATTTATTGATTATCTTTGCATAAGAGTAAAATCATATGGTAGATAAGGAGGAATACAGGGCACGGATCATCCGGACAGCAAGCAGGATTTTCAGTCATTACGGCTTCAGAAAGACCACGATGGATGAGATATCGAGTGCCTTAAAAAAGGGGAAGAGCTCTATTTATTACTACTTCGGGAGCAAGGAGGAGATTTTCGAAGCAGTTGTACTGTATGAGGCGAACCAGCTGCGCAGAAGGCTGACAGCTGCAATCAAGGAGGTGGACTCGCCGCCCGACAAGCTTCGAAATTATATATACGTGAGAATGAGGGAGTTTGCCAAGCTCTCAAACTACTACAATGCTGTCTTTGACAAGAATCTCGACCATTTTGAGTTCATCGAAAAGATCCGGGCACGTTATGACCGCGAGGAACTGGCCATTATCCGTCTGCTCGTGTATGTAGGAAAAAACAGGGGAACCTTTTCCGTGGATGACAGTGAGTATACCGCCATGGCAATACAGACAATGCTCAAGGGGATGGAAGTTCCACTCTTCTGGCGCAGGCGCGAAATTGATATCAACTATCGCCTCGAGGCAATCCTGGCCCTGATTTTCAACGGCATAATGAAAAAGCAGTAAAGAGCGGACTGCTTAAGGCGGGCCGGTATTTCTACCGGACCAGCACATCTTCATCAAAGTCTTCTCCAGCCCGGGGCGATGCTTCTGTTATTTTTTAGGGACGCCATTCTTTGGCGACCATTTTTCGGCCACCGGTGCCGTTGCCTGTTTCCGGTTGAATGCCCAGATGAGTAGAGCGATACCTGCCAGTACGAACGGGATGCTCAGCCACTGGCCCATGTTCAGCTTCATCCCTGCCTCGAAAGCGACCTGGTCTTCTTTCACATACTCCACAAAGAATCTGAATCCGAATACAAGTAACAGGAACAGGCCGAACAGCAGTCCGGGTTTTTGCTTCCCGAGGTTCTTCCAGTAAATGCGCATCAGTATGCCGAAAGTTATGAGGTATGCAAGCGCCTCGTATATCTGGGTCGGATGCTTTGGCGCCGTCTCTCCGTTCCGGAGGAATACGAATCCCCATGGCAGTGTAGTCTCGACACCGTAGATTTCCGAGTTCATCAGGTTCCCGAGACGTATAAGCGCCCCTGCGAGTGCAACAACAACAACCACCCTGTCAATGATCCATATGAACGGTTTCTTCTCCTTCCTCACAAAGAGCCAGAGCGCCAGCAGTATGCCTATGGCTGCACCATGGCTTGCCAGTCCGCCGTGCCATACCTTCAGTATCTCCAGCGGCCTGGCGAGATAGTATTCAGGTTCATAGAAGAAACAGTGCCCCAGCCTGGCGCCGACGATGGTACCTATAGCCATGTAAACAGTCAACCTGTCAAGTGTTGCGTCTGACAACCCTTCGTTATGGAATATCTTTCTCATGATATAGTACCCGAAGACGAACCCCGATGCGAAGAGCAGGCCATACCATCTTACTGCAAAGTTGCCTATCCGGAAGATCTCCGGATTAACATTCCACGGAATTATCTGAAGCTCCATACTGATGATGTTAGGATTACAAATTTATGTAAAAAAGAATCAGTTATCCCATTTCCGGTAAAAAGGCACGCCAGAGCTCCTGTGGTACACATATCATGTAACAAAATTTGATGTAAGTTTGCAGGTGGTGGATCACGGGAGATACATATCAGGCAGCCTTGGATTGACAGTCCTGGTCACGCTATTTGTGCTTTCGTGTGCAAAGATAAGCGCTCCCTCGGGAGGGCCGAAGGACACGGAGCCTCCGGTTATACTGAAAAGCCTGCCGGAGAACGGCACCGTTTTATTCACCGGCAAATCATTCGCCGTCACTTTCGATGAATATGTCGTACTTGACCGTATAACGGAAAAATTTATGGTATCGCCTCCACTGGCAACAAAGCCCGAGGTGAAACTCAAGGGGAAGAGTCTTGTTGTAAACTGGGAGGATGACCTGGCCGACAGTACCACATACACGTTCTATTTTCAGGATGCTATTCGCGACAATAACGAAAACAACCCGATCAACAACTACCAGTACGTTTTCTCAACCGGACCGGTACTCGACTCGCTATCACTGACCGGCAACGTGTTCAATGCCTCTGATCTCGAGATAGTTGAAGATGTTATGGTGGTAATGTACTCCAATCTGTCTGATACTGCACCACGGACCATACTTCCGGCATATATATCCAGGCCGGATCCTTCGGGAGGGTTCATGATAAGCAACATCAGGCCCGGAAACTACAGGCTCTTCGCCCTTAAGGATCTCAATGGCAACACGAAATATGATCTGGATGATGAGATATTCGCCTTTGGTGATTCAGTCATCAGCATCACCCCGGAAAACTATTTCGGCCTTGTGCCTGACACTGTCACATACAAGCCTGCCAATGCCACAGAGACTACCAAGCCCGATGAGTTCGTTTTCGGGCTGCACAGGCTGTATGCCTTCCAACAACCCCCGAAGAAGCAATACCTGACATTCACCGAGAGGAAGAGCTCATGGGCCATCGGCTTCGGCCTGGCCCTGCCGTCAGACAGCGGACAGGTATCGGTAAACCTGCCCGAAACTGACAGCTCATCATGGTACATGGAGCACAATGTTGCCCGTGATACATTCATGATCTGGGTAACAAATCCCGATGTTTACAGCCGTGACCTGATTGATGCCATTCTCACCTTTCCATTCACTGACAGCACAGGCGCGATTACCGCAAAAACCGATACCATAAGTTTCAGGTACATGAAACCCGCTGCCCCCAGGGGAGGCTCAGGAAAGACACCGGGACTGGGTATCAAGTCCAATATTACAGGAAAAATCAAGCCCGGAACTGTGCCATCGTTCACTTCGGCCACCCCACTGGCGGAGCCCGATACATCGCTCATAAGCCTTACCCGGATGGTTGATTCGGTCCAGACGGATGTTCCGTACAGGTTCGCAAGAGACACTGCCTCGTCACGTCACCTGTTAATGAAGGTTCAGCTCGAGCCGGGAGGGACCTATACACTGCTGTGCAGGAAGGGCGCATTCCGCGATATTTTCGGAGTGGCAAGTGACTCTGCCATGTACCGCATCACTGTAGCAACTGAAGAGGATTATGGAAGTCTCAGGGTTAAGCTTGCCGGATACGATGGAAAGGTGATAATTCAGCTGACTGCAGAAAAGGACAGAGTGATACAGGAAGCTTCACTGACCAGCCCGGGAGAGGTCTTTTTCCCGCTTCTTGAAAAGGGCAGGTACAGGCTGAAGGCGATCTATGACCTGGATTCAGATGGAAAGTGGACCACCGGCGACTTTAATTTTGGCAGGAAGCCCGACCCGGTAACATATTATCCGGCCGAGCTGGAAGTCAAAATCAACTGGGCTCTGGAGCAGGACTGGGACATAGGGGAGATGTATGTTAAGGATGTCTCCCTGAGGAATAAACCTGCTACAAAGAGGTAAACAGATGTCTACACGCAGGAAGTTTATCAGGAACAGCATGGTGGCCGGGGCAGCGCTCACTGCAGGCATACCATCATTTGCCACAGGCAGTGCCGGAAAGTGGCCTTCAGTGAGACCAGCAGCCAGGCTGCGCAAGTTCCGCAGCAAAGCCGTTGAAGAGACCATTAAAGAGATTGAGTCATTCCTGGGAGCTGATAATGAGCTGGCATGGCTATTTTCAAACTGTTTTCCCAACACTCTTGACACCACCGTCAACTTCTCCGAAAAGGAGGGCAGGCCCGATACCTTTGTAATAACAGGTGATATCAATGCAATGTGGCTGCGCGACTCATCTGCCCAGGTATGGCCTTATGTGCCGCTTGCCTCGCGTGACCCGCAGTTAAAGGATCTCATTGCCGGCGTGGTCAACAGGCAGGTGAAGTGTATTCACATCGATCCTTATGCCAATGCCTTCAATGACGGTCCCGGCCAGAGCGAATGGATGAATGACCTGACCGATATGAAGCCAGAGCTCCATGAGCGCAAGTGGGAGATAGACTCGCTCTGTTATCCGGTCAGGCTGGCTCACGGCTACTGGAAAGCCACCGGAGACACTTCCGTTTTCGATGCCTCGTGGTCATCTGCAATGAGACTTATCATCAAGACATTCAGAGAACAGCAGCGCAAGGAGAGCCCGGGTCCCTATAAGTTCCAGCGGGTCACAGGCTGGCAGACCGACACCGTTGCAGGGGCCGGCTATGGCAATCCTGTCAATCCGGTTGGGCTGATAGTATCCATCTTCAGGCCGTCAGATGATGCAACCACCTGGCCCTTCCTGGTTCCTTCAAACTATTTTGCAGTGAGTGCACTCCGGAAGATGGGTGAGATTGCCGCCGATGTCACCCGTGATGAGGTGCTCCTGGCAGATGCCACCGTGCTCGCTGATGAGGTCGATGCTGCCCTGGGGAAATATGCACGTACCATCCACCCGGAGCATGGAGAGATCATCCCATATGAGACTGATGGTTACTACAACTACAATTTCATGGATGATGCGAATGTCCCCAGCCTGCTCAGCATGCCATACCTTGGAACCATTGACCGCAGCGATCCTCTTTACCTGCGCACACGTAAATTTGTGCTCAGTAAAAGCAACCCATACTATTTTTCAGGCATCAGCGGACATGGTGTGGGGAGCCCGCATACCGGCCTTGGCCGCATATGGCCTATTGCCATCATCATGAAGGCGCTGACCGCCTCAAACAACCATGATATAATCACATCACTCAGGATGCTTAAAAGTACCCATGCCGCAACGGGCTTCATGCATGAGTCGTTCATGAAGGACGATCCCTCAAAATTCACCCGTAAATGGTTTGCATGGGCCAACACGCTGTTCGGTGAGCTCGTGCTGGATACATACAAGAGACAGCCTGAGCTGCTGAAGGAAGTATAATATTCATAACATATGAGAGAAGTAGTAGCCGGAGTTGACATTGGTGGAACAAACACCATGATTGGTTTTGTTGATGCCAGTGGTGTCATTCATGCCGAGGGTAGGCTCTCGACGCCTGATTATGCGTTTGCCGATGATTTTGTCATTGCGCTTGACGCGAAGCTGAAGCAGATGGCGGCGGAGCACAGCGGGCTGAAGCTTATTGGTATAGGTATCGGCGCACCCAATGCCAACTTCAACAAGGGGACAATTGAGCTGGCTCCAAACCTGCGGTGGAAAGGGATCATTCCGCTGGTAAAGATCACCGAGCGCCGCACGGAGCTGAAGACACGCATCACCAATGACGCCAATGCTGCAGCGCTCGGTGAGATGATCTTCGGCGCTGCGAAGGATGTGAAGGACTTCATCATCCTGACCCTGGGCACCGGCCTCGGCAGCGGGATCGTTGTTGATGGTGAGGTGGTGTACGGGCATACAGGTTTTGCCGGAGAGCTGGGTCATATGACCGTGGTTGAGGGAGGCCGGATTTGCGGATGCGGCCGCCGCGGCTGTCTTGAAACCTATGCATCAGCCACAGGGTTGGTTCGCACTGTATTATCACTGCTCAGCGACCGCCGTGATGAGAGCCTGCTGCGGGAGCTAAAGGGCAGTGAGATCACCTCACGGCGGATCGCTGAAGCCGCGGCGGCCGGAGACCTCATCGCTCAGGAAGCCCTTGACCAGACTGCCCGGATGATCGCACTCGGGATAGCCAACTCGGTTATTTTCTCAAGCCCGGAGGTCATATACCTCTTCGGCGGACTGGCAAAGGCAGGCGACGCCCTCTTAGTGCCGGTGAGAAAATATGCCGACGAGCTCGTGCAACCTGTTTTCCGCGGCACCTTCAGGGTGGAGCCGTCAGGGCTCCCGGAGGCACAGGCGGCAATACTGGGCGCTTCGGCGCTGATCTGGAAGGAAGCACGATAGCAGGCAATAGGCAATAGGCAATAGTGTTGACATGAATTGCCCGTAGGGCATTAAGCATTGTAACCCGCATGAAGATTTTCCATAAAATTGATATGTCATACATAAAGCATTAAAAATTATGCGTATCATTGAGGTCAAAAAGCTGAAGACAGACAGGGAAATCCCGCCAATGGCGGAGGTATCTGCACGGCTCGACGAACTGGGTGAAGGACACGAGATAGGAACAGTGAACTGGCAGAGCCATACATACAAACCTGAGGTAAGATTCAACATCGCATGGGGCGAAAGGGAGGTCTACATCAAATATTATGTCAGGGAGGCGCATGTCAGGGCCGAAAAGGGCAGCACCAACGAGATGGTATGTGAAGACTCGTGCGTTGAGTTCTTCGTTTCGCCGGAAGATGACGGCATCTATTACAACTTCGAGTTCAATCCCATAGGCACAACACTGATGGGCTCAGGCCACGGACGTCATGACAGCGTCCGTACCGACCCTGCCGTCGTCAGGAACATCCGTCGCCTCACCACCATGGGCAGTGAGCCGTTTGCCGAGATAAGCGGTGACATCAGATGGTCAATCGCCGTGGCCATTCCACTTGAAACTTTCTTCCGGCACAATGTCGGCAACCTGGAAGGCAAAAGCTTCAGGGCTAATTTCTACAAGTGCGGCGACAAGCTGACCACACCCCACTTTATTACATGGAACCCGGTTGGCACAGAAAAACCTGATTACCACAGGCCGGAATACTTCGGAATTCTGAAATTTGTATAACCAATGCAGTGTCTGTATCTGCAAGTGAACTGAATTCAAATAAACAACACCAGAATACTTAATCATGATCAAGGGAAATGCAGTCATAGGCCAGTCGGGTGGTCCGACTTCAGTAATCAACTCCAGCCTTGCAGGGGTGATAGACGCCTCCAGGAGGTCAGGCCTGATATCGGAGGTATATGGCATGAATTACGGTATCGAAGGGTTCATGAACGAGTGGCTGTTTGACCTCTCGGCCCAGCCGGCTGAGATCATCCACGGTCTGCGCCACACCCCTTCTTCAGCCCTCGGGTCATCCCGCTACAAGCTGAAAGATGAAGATTTCCCAAAGATCCTCTCAGTACTGCAGAAATATGATATCAGGTATTTCTTCCTGATCGGAGGGAATGACACGATGGATACGATCAACAGGGTGGAAGCCTGGTGCCGTGCCAGGGGTTATGAGCTCACCGGTGTCGGCATACCCAAGACCGTTGACAATGACCTGTTCGGCACTGACCACACACCCGGGTTCGCCTCGGCGGCATGGTCAAACATACTGAACGTGATGCAGGCAGGCACTCTGGCCCGCGACATGATGAAGGTGGACCAGTTCGTTGTCTACCAGACCATCGGCCGCGATGCGGGATGGTTGGCCGCTGCCACTGCCGTGGCACGCCGCGATGAGGATGAAGCCCCGCATCTCATATATACACCTGAGCATCCCTTCGTGAAGGAAAAATTCCTTGCCGATGCTGATCAATGCATCAGGAGATACGGCTGGGTCTTCGTCGTTGCCGGTGAGGGCATCAAATATGAAGACGGAACACCTGTCAGCGCCTCGGTGGTGAAGGATAAATTCAGCAACACTGAGTTTGGCGCCATGGGAGGTGCCAGCGTGGCCATCACCCTTCACCGGATGTTATCTTCAGAATTCGGCCTGAGAGGCGAGTTCCAGGTGCCTGAGTCGTTGATAATGAGCGACTATGTAAGGGCGCTTCCCGCAGACCTTGAGGAGGCCTACCTCTGTGGCATCGAAGCTGTCCGCCTGGCCGAAAATGGCGAATCAGGATACATGGTGACAATCGACAGAAAATCAGATGATCCGTATGAGGTCATCTACGGGAAGGTCCTCCTCAGCAAAGTGGCTATTGCTGCGAGACCCATGCCGGCAGAGTATTTCAATGCAGCAGGCAACAATGTCTCAGGCGCATTTGCCAGGTATATGAAGCCGCTGACCGGAGAAGTTCCCGGGTTTGTGAGACTTAAAAAGATCATGGTAATCAGGTAAAACTTAAAGCAATGGCAACTGAATTCAACAAGGTGGCTCTTTCTATCAATGCCCACCCGGATGATGCCGAGGCATGGAATGCCGGCGCGCTGAAGCTTCTGCATGACAGAGGGTATAAGATTGTGATTGCGACAATGACCGGGGGCGACCTGGGAGGATGCAACATGAGCATGGAGGAGACTGCACGTGTCCGTTATGAGGAGGCGAAGGCCGCAGCTGCTGTGCTTGACGCAGAGTATTATACCATGGGTGGTATTGACGGATCGTTGTTTGACACCCGTGAGATGCGCCTGAAGGTGATCTCTCTTATGCGCAGGGTGAAGGCAGGAATCGTCTTCACCCACCTGCCCAATGACTACCATCCTGATCACAGGGCTACCGCAGCCATTGTTGAGGCGGCTGCAATGGTTGCCTCTCTTGACCCGGTGCCTGTTCCAGAGAAACCATTGGAGGTAACCCCCCTCCTCTATCATACTTCACCGCTGACTCTTAGTGATCCTCTTGGATCGCAGCTTACCCCGCCCCATTTCTTTGTTGATGTCACCAGCGCGGTGCAGACAAAGATTGAGATGCTGGGCAGGCATGTCTCCCAGCTCGAGCTGATGAAACACATGCATAAGATCGATGATTTCTTCGGTTATGTACTGGAGGGTAACAAAAACTACGGTAAATTAGCGGGAACAGAATATGCCGAGCCGTACTGGCAGCACCTGGGCGGCGGGTTCCAGAAAGACCCGCAGGTGCAGCGTGACCTGAGAGAATTCATTGTATAACAATAATATAGCTGACATGAACCTGACCGAGAAGAAATACAGTAAGTTTGCGCTGGTACGCGAAATGCTGGAAACACCCGCATTAGTGAAATCATTCCGTCCCGAATCTTCCATTCCTTTCATTCCGGCCTTTAAAAAGAAGAAAGGTCTCTTCCTGACAGGAGAGGGTAGCAGCAGGCTTTTCCCGGCAAAGAGGGCAATCTTCGCCAACCTCAGGAAGGAGTTTCTCCTTCCGGTACTCACCGAAGGCTGCACCCAGGCCCTCGAGTATAAACTGCAGGACTTCGTGGTCTTCGCAGCTTCCAACTCAGGCCAGACCAAGGAGGTCATCAGGCTCGTTGACAGGCTGAAAAAGCAAAAACATGACGCCGTCTTCGGCCTTACAGCCAACAAAGACACCAAACTGGAAGAGTTCGCCCATGCGGCTCATGTGCTGAAGTGCGGTAAGGAGAATGCCGTCGCCGCCACCAAGTCAGTGGTGGAGCAGGCTCTCTTTTATGACTCATTGCTGCGCGCCCTCAGGGGAGAGAAGATGACCGGCCTGCACAAGGCAGCATCACAGATGGAAGAGGTACTGACGGCGAAGATTGACAAAAAGATCGTGGCCATGATGCGCGATGCTGAAATGGTCTGGTTCGCCGGACGCGATAACGGTGTGGCTGCCGAACTGGCACTCAAGACCAACGAGATCACCCGCAAAAAATCGGGCTTCCTCGAGGGAACCTTTGCATTGCATGGCATAGAGGAGGTGATGAATAAGGGTGATGTGCTCATCTGGGTTGACCCCTTCGAGCATGACCGTGACAAGTTCATGGAGTGCATCGTTAAAGGCGTCGGAGTGAATGTCATTGCCATCTCGGATGAGAAGACTGACTTCCCTACCATAGTGATTCCCAAGGGAGGCGATTATGCCGAGTACCTGCAGCTGACAGCCGGGTGGAACATACTGGTTGAGACCGGCATCGCCCTGGGAATTGACCTTGATCATCCAGTAAGGGCAAGGAAGGTAGGCAATGAATACGTCCCCGCAGCTAAAAAGTAGCAGCCGGCTGCCCTGACTACAGTTTTTTTTCACAGGTATGATCTAAAGCGTATATTTACGTTGAGGAAACTCTATTTCTGAATATGGAAAAGGTAAAGACAGTTGTGGGAATTGATATCGGAGGTACCAATACCACCTTTGGGTTTGTTGACCGGGCAGGGAAGATCATGGCCGAGGACCATATCATTACCAGTCATTATGATGAGCCTGAGGTTTTTGTTGCTGCTCTCTATGAGAAGATGATGATCACCGCGCAGAAAGCCGGAAAGGATTTTGATATCCTTGGTTTTGGCATCGGGGCCCCCATGGGCAATATCAACAAGGGAACCATTGAGTACCCGGCTGACCTGCCCTGGAAAGGGATCATCCCGTTGGCTGATATTTTTGCGCGCCACACCCCTCTGCCGGTCATCCTCACCAATGATGCCAACGCTGCTGCTGTTGGTGAGATGATTTACGGCGGAGCCAGGGAGATGAAGAACTTCGTGGTGATAACCCTGGGCACTGGTCTCGGCAGCGGCTTCGTCGTCGACGGCAAGCTGGTGTACGGCCATGACGGCTTCGCAGGAGAGATAGGCCATACATCCATACGCCCCGGGCAGTCAAATCGCGACTGCGGGTGTGGTCGGAAGGGATGCCTCGAGACATATGTCTCTGCCACAGGACTGAAACGCACGGTTCTGAAGATAATGGCAGACAGGCTTGACGACAGCGAACTGCGCAAGCACAGCTTCGATGAACTTGATTCGAAGATGATCTATGAGGCAGCGCGAAGGGGTGACCCGATAGCCCTAGAGGCGTTCGAGCACACCGGCGCCATGCTTGGATTCAAGCTTGCCGACGTGGTGGCCCATACCAATCCGGAGGCCATTTTCCTCTTCGGGGGCCTGGCCCTCGCCAAGGAGCTGATCTTTGAACCGGCCAAGAAACATATGGAGGAGAACCTTCTCTATATCTACCGAGACAAGGTGAAGCTGCTGCCATCCGGGCTGAGTACGCAGAATGCAGCAGTCCTCGGTGCAAGCTCACTGGTATGGTCCACGCTGGAGACAGCATGAATCCCGGCGCCGGGTACTGAATGAGCAAGTATAACCTGCCTGAGATGATGAGCTATATCATAGGTGCGCTCTTGATGGTGATAGTCTTCTCCATTGCATATGCTTATCTCAAACCGCACAGGCTTCATCATGCCAGGCCTCTCTCAACACTGGCCCTGAAAGGCACATACATGATCTACCTGCTGGTGATGCTGTTGGTAATCTATTTCGCCAGCCTCAGAGACGGCGGGGTGAGCCAGGTCTTTGACGGGGCAGAGTTCTTCGTGTTCCTGTTGGTGCTTTTCGTACCTACAGCCGGCATCTTTTCACGAAAAATAACCCGCTTCACCGGGAAGAGAGTCAGGTACAACATAATCTTCAGTGTGGTCAACCTGTTAATGACCCTGACAGTGATTGTGCTGTACAGATTCTGATGACAAATATTTTTTAAAAAGCTTACATTTGCCCAACGAAATAAAAAAAACTCCAAAATCATGATCAAGGAACGATTTATCTCCTATGTGGAGGATAGCATCAGGAAGAACTGGGACATAGAGGCGCTTTCGAATTACCGGGAGAAAGGTTACACGTACAAGGAGATCGCCGCAATAATGGTCAAACAGCACATGACTTTCAGGGAGTACGGCATCCGTGAAGGTGATATGATCGCCCTGCTCGGGCGAAACTCTGCCAACTGGTGCGCCACTTACCTGGCAGTGGTTACTTATGGTGCGGTGGTGGTGCCGATTTTGCCTGACTTCAAGCCCGACGATCTTCACAATATCATCAACCACTCCGATTCAAAGATCCTTTTTGTTGACGACAAGTTGTGGGAATCTCTTGAACCCGATAAGGTAAAGGGTATTCAGTGCGTAAAGAGCCTTGACTCGTTTGAGTTGCTTATGAGCCGTTCAGAGAGGATCACGGAGATCTACAAATCTCGTGATGAGAAGTTTGCTCAGGCATATCCGGCATTCAGTCAGTCTGACATTAAATTTTCCGGCATTGACAATGAGAAACTGGCAGTGTTGAGCTATACCTCGGGAACCACGGGCTTCTCCAAGGGGGTAATGATACCTCACAGGAGTCTCGCTGCCAACATCCGCTACGCACAGCATAACATGCCGCTTGAACCCGGTGACAAGGTTGTCTCATTCCTGCCGCTGGCACACACCTATGGCTGCGCGTTCGAGTTCCTCTTCCCGTTCACCTACGGATGTCACATCACCATTCTGACCAAGACCCCATCGCCGCAGATACTCATCCAGGCGTTCAAGGAGATCAGGCCCAGGCTGATACTCTCTGTGCCCCTGGTCATTGAGAAGGTGTACAAGAAGCAGCTGCTTCCGGTTATCAGCAAGCCCGCCATGAAGGTGATGCTGAAGATCCCCGGCATTAACAAGATACTTTTCAAAAAGGTGCGCGAGAAGCTTGAGACGAGCTTTGGCGGCAATTTCAAGGAGCTGGTTATCGGGGGTGCTGCATTCAACGCTGATGCCGAAAAGTTCTTCAGGAAGATCGGGATGCGCTATGCAGTGGGTTACGGAATGACCGAGTGCGGGCCGCTGATCAGCTATGACGGCTGGAGAACGGCACGGCTGGCATCATGCGGCAAGCCCGTTGACACCCTAGAGGTGAAGATAGACTCTCCCGACCCTCAGAATGTGGTGGGCGAGATCATACTCCGCGGTGATAACGTAATGCTCGGTTACTACAAGAACGAGAAGGCTACGAAAGAGGTTATTGACGAAGACGGCTGGATGCATACCGGTGACCTCGGAGTGATTGACAGGGATGGTTATGTTTACATCAGGGGCCGCAGCAAGGACATGCTCCTCGGTCCTGCAGGCAAGAATATCTACCCCGAGGAGATCGAGTCTGTCATAAACAACTATAATTATGTTACCGAAGCGGTTGTCATCTCTGAGGAGAACAAGCTTGTAGGGCTCATCTACCCCGATTATGAGGCGCTGCGCAATGACGGCATTGAAGAGGACGGACTTGCAGCTGCCCTAGACACCATCAGAAAGGATGTCAACAGCAGGCTTCCTGACTACATGGCTGTCACTAAGTTCAGGGTTCATCCCGAGGAGTTTGCCAAGACTCCGAAGAAGAGCATTAAGCGCTATCTTTACATGAAAAGTTAATTTAAAAGATTGAAGGGGCCCCGAAAGGGCCTCTCCCATATTACCGGGCAGTGAAAAAGTATTGTATCATAGTCGCCGGAGGAAGCGGACGGAGAATGAAATCGGCCGTTCCTAAGCAATTCCTCCCGCTGGGGGGGAGACCTCTGCTGATGCATACCATTGAGAAATTCCAGACGTTTGACAGCTCTGTTGTGATAATTCTGGTCCTTCCTGAGGGGCATCATGCACTGTGGGAAAAGCTGTGCGCTGAGCACTCTTTCAATGTCAGACACCAGGTGGTGGCAGGAGGAGAGGAACGGTTCCACTCGGTTAAGGCAGGGCTGGATTGCGTGGCTGCCGATGCGCCTGGGATCGCTGTGGCAAAAAGGGCAGACGATGCACCC
>DHUL01000053.1:21454-30001 GCA_002409145.1 Bacteroidales bacterium UBA5235 | reverse complement strand
GCGAAAAGGGCAGAAGATGCACCCGGAATTGGCGGGACGAAAAAGGCAGACGAAGCGCCGGGAGCGGCTGATGTGCTCATCGCCATCCATGACGGCGTCAGGCCGCTGGTGAGTCATGACACAATATGGAGATGCTTCGCCGATGCGGAAGAGTTCGGCAATGCCGTACCATTCATAGAGCCCGCTGACTCGGTAAGGATCCTTGCCGGTGATGACAGCAGGCCAGTGCCGAGGAGTGATGTGCGACTGATACAGACACCGCAGGTGTTTCGCGGTAGCGTGATCATCAAAGCCTACCACCGCGGATTTGATCCATGCTTCACCGATGACGCCACCGTTGCAGAAGCTGACGGGGTCAAAATCCACCTTACACACGGAAACAGGGAGAACATCAAGATAACAACGCCGGAGGACCTGGCAGTGGCTAAAATACTGGCCGGAACACTCAGGCAATGAAACAAATATAAGATGGAGCAGGAGCAGTTGCTCGATTATAAGAAACTTGAAGTCAGAAAGGTCAGGAGCGCTGACGAGGACATCACGGACCTGATAAAGTCAACAGTTCTGGGCTCGGAGGGAGGCATGCGTTACATCATGCTGAACACCCCCGAAAGGATAAGGTCATACGGCGACAGGCTTTCTTTCATCGCGCTGTACAAGAGAAACAGTCTCAAGGGCGTGATAGGCCTTTGCAGACGGATGACCTCAAACCGTGGGATTAAATATTCATCGGCTTATCTCAGGTATCTTGCTGTACAGAGTGCGTTCCAGGTTGAAAGAGCACCCGGAAAAGCCGGAAGGCAACTTTCCGGAGCCGCAGACAGCTTCAAGCAGAAGATATTTTCCGTATTCAGGGACCCACGGCTGGCAGCCGGAGGCGATGCGGATGGTAACGCTGGCCCGAATGTGCTTTATGCATATGTGGAGAGTCACAATGAGCGGTCAAGGAACATGATCAACCAGGCCGGCTATGAATATATACGCTCTTTCCTGACAGTGGCCTTCAGCAGGTTCAGCCCGAAGCCCCATCCTTCGGTGGAGAAGTTATCGCCGGAGGAGGAGCCTGCCATGGCAAAGCTGCTGGAAGAGTTTTACAGCGGCTATTGTTTTTATACCGATGAGTTTTCGTTTCATGACCATAAATATTATGTGCTTCGCCGGAACGGCGAGATAGTGGCTGGCGTGGGTGCGATCCCGGCGCGGTACAGGATGGTGAATGTGCCCGGGTTGTGGGGCTGGATGATGATGAAGGTACTGCACCGTGCTCCTTACTTCAGGAGGCTGTTCCGCCCGGAGGAATTCAGGTACATCATCCTCAATGCCATCTACTGCCGTGAAGGCAGCGAGGATCTGCTCCCCGATCTTTTTGGTGCCGTCTGTGCCGAAGAGGGTCATCATACTGCGTTGACATGGCTCGATGATCACTCACGGCTCTATGAGACCCTGCGCACCAACAGGAGAATGGGGGCACTCAACAGACTGCTGAACGCGAAACCGGGACTGGTGTATGCACTGTTTTCCGGGCTTACCCCCGGGGAGACCGAGAAGTTTTATGACTCACCGGCCTACATCTCGGGATTCGACTTTTCGTAGGCACATATACCGGGATCCGGCTTTCTGCAGACACTCACCGCTGGCGGTGGTTTTTTAGCAGGCACTCACCCCGTGCGGTTATAATTTTGCAGACACTTGTAAAACAATATATTATGAGAGTATCTTGTGCTTTTTCAACGCGATCGCTCCTTGCAACGATCCTGCTTTTCTCTCTTTTCGGACAGGCTTCAGCCCAGCCGGATATGACAGACAGGCAATCCGGTGATGAGCGGATGAAGTGGTTTGCGGATGCGAAACTTGGTATATTCATTCACTGGGGAATCTATGCGGTCAACGGTATCGATGAGTCATGGGCATTCTACAATGAACTCATAGGCTATGATGATTACATGAAGCAGCTTGATGGCTTCACTGCTTCCTCTTATGATCCGGAAAGCTGGGTCAGACTGATCAGGGAGAGCGGTGCGCGCTATGCTGTGCTTACATCGAAACACCATGACGGAGTTGCTCTCTGGGACACAAAGTTAAATCGGCTCAATACGGTTGACAGCACGCCGGCAGGCCGTGACCTGGTGAAGCCTTTCGTGAAAGAGCTGCGACGGTCGGGACTAAAGGTGGGACTTTATTATTCCCTGCTTGACTGGTCGCACCCTGACTACCCCAACCTTACTAGAAATATTAAACGGTATGCCGATGATCCGGAGCGATGGGAGCGGTTCAGGCTGTTTAACCTGGGGCAGATGGCCGAGTTGCAGAAAGAGTTCAGGCCTGATCTGTGGTGGTTTGACGGCGACTGGGAACAGAGCGCCGAAAAATGGGACGCAGAGGGAATCAGGAAGACGATCCTGGAACGGAATCCTTCTGCTATCATCAACTCACGGCTGGCAGGATACGGTGACTACGGCACACCTGAACAGGGACTGCCATCAAGCCGTCCGGCCGACAAATACTGGGAACTCTGCATGACAATAAATGACTCCTGGGGGTACCAGGGGAATGACCGGAATTATAAGAGTCCGTCGCAGGTGGTGCGGATTTTTGCCGGATGCATCGGGATGGGAGGCAACATGCTCCTTGACATCGGCCCGAAGGCCGACGGAACAATCCCGGCCGAACAGGTTGAGGTACTTAAGGAGATGGGACGCTGGACATCAAAACACAAACAGGCAATATATGGCACTGTGGCAGGCCTGCCTGACGGCCTTTTCGCCGGACCCTCAACCATGAGTCGTGACAGCACTATGCTCTATCTTTTCTTTCCCGGTAACGGCGGCGGAGAACTGATGCTTGAGGGGGTGAAGAACCGCATCAACAAGGCTTTCGTTGTTGGCAATGGCACAAACCTTGAGGTGAAGGAATACCTGAGGCCCTGGTGGAGCAACCATGCCGGTGTATATTTTATTAAAGTGCCCGAAGAAGCGCTGGACAAAACCATGACCGTGATAGGCATCTCACTCGATGGCAAACTTTTAACTGAATAATATTTATTTGTATGAATAGCATCTTCAAATCAACCGGGGCAGTGATGCTGACAGCTCTGCTGGCAATATTGGTTGCCACCCCGGGTGTGGCACAGGATCACGATGAAAGATATGTCCCGGAGACTGACCCGCTGGTGCTGCAGAAGCTCGAAGAGTGGCAGGATATGAAGTTTGGCCTTCTTATGCACTGGGGGCCGTACAGCCAGTGGGGGATAGTTGAATCATGGTCGATCTGCGCCGAGGACGAAGGCTGGTGCCGCCGCAAGAACCCTGATTATACAGAATACAAAAAGCAGTATGAGGCCCTGAAGCTCAGTTTTAATCCGATCGCTTTCAATCCTGAGAAATGGGCAGCTGCAGCGCGTGACGCCGGGATGAAATATGTGGTCTTCACCACAAAGCATCATGATGGTTTTTCAATGTTTGATACAAAACTGACTGATTATAAGATAACTGACCCGGAGTGCCCGTTCAGTGTCAATCCGCGGGCAAATGTCACCAAAGAGATATTCAGGGCATTCCGTGAGCAGGGATTATGGACTGGTGCATATTTCTCGAAACCCGACTGGCACAGCGAGTACTACTGGTGGCCAAACTTCGCCACCCCTGACCGCCATGTCAACTACAGCATCCCCGATTATCCGGAGCGATGGGAGAAATTTGTGGATTTCACACACGGACAGATAATGGAATTACTCGGAGGCGATTACGGCAGGATTGACATCCTTTGGCTCGACGGAGGCTGGGTCAGGAAGATGACCGGTGAGGAGGTGCTTAAATACAGGATGGCCCAGGGCAACAAGATGACAAGGGTGCAGAACCAGGACATACGTATGGATGAGCTGGTGGCGAAAGCCAGGGAGAAGCAGCCGGGGCTCATAGTTGTAGACAGAGCTGTTTACGGGAAGAACCAGAATTACCTGACCCCTGAGAACAGGGTGCCTGAGAAGGCGCTGCCTTATCCGTGGGAATCGTGCATCATTGCCGGAGGAGGCTGGGCGTGGGTCCCCGATCCGAAGTTCATGTCGCCCCGCGAAGCGGTACACCTGCTGGTTGATATTGTTGTCAAGGGCGGGAATCTCCTGTTGAATATAGGTCCGGCCCCTGACGGCACCTGGCCGGAGGAGGCTTATTCCCTCCTTGCAGAGATAGGGGGGTGGATGAAGGTCAACAGTGAAGCTATCTACGGCACCAGGGCGCTTGCCCCGCACAAAGACGGCAAAACGTGCATCACCAGGAAAGGCGATGACACCTGGTACCTCTATTATATGGCCGATGAAGGTGAAGAGGTGCCTGCCTCTGTTACGATGAACGGACTCATCCTGCCAGCCGGGGCAAAGGTTTCAGCATTAGGGTCCGGAGCTGTCTGCAGGTGGAAGAACGGGAACGGATCATTTACAGTTTCCATACCACAGCAGGTCAGAAACAACCCCCGGTCTGATTATGTATGGGTTTTCCGGATTGACATTTAATTACTGTTAAAGAGGACCCCCTGAAAACGTGCCACACAGACCGTTATGATGTGATCTGTGTGGCCTGACAGGGAAATGGGGGGAAGAACCACCTGTCGTTTTTTCAATTAAACCCTATTCTGTCATCAATTGAAACAGAGAGGTAAAGATTGTATAAAATTACAATCTTCCAAATCAAAAAGTCCTCCATTGTATGAAGGGCAGCCTCTAAAGTACGGACGAGCCACCCGGCTAAATATTATGAATGATTTTAGGATTCAGAGAAACGGTTTTTCATGAAATCCATGAGCATTCTCACCTTGTCACGCGAGATGTCGCACCTGTATTCCCTGTCACCTCTGATGAACACGCAGGCCATCTGTCTCATGTCAATACGTGCAAGATACGCCGTGTTGATGATGGATGACCTGCCTGTCCTGAAAAACTGTTTTCCCAGCTGCGCCTCAATGGTCCCGATAAGTGCGGTGACAGTTTCAACCCTTCCTGAAATGAAGTGAAAACTTGAATAGTTTCCGTCAGCGGTAATATAAACCACTTCATCGGTATCGATGAAAGTCACTCCGGTGACACCACGGAAAATCAGTATTTTCTCATTATTCAGGAAAGATTGCTGACGCAACTGGTCAGTCTTCGTGCCGTTAACCTGGCTTTTATGCCGGCGGAGAGTCTCTGCCAGCCGGTCAGGATCAAATGGTTTCAGGAGATAATCAAAGGCAGCATAGTCGAACGCCCTGATTGCGTACTCGTCATGAGCGGTTGTGAAAACGACATGCGGAGTCAGTCCTGTAAGCCTGTTCATTTCATTGATTATGTCAAATCCTGACATCCCCGGCATTTTTATATCGAGGAACAGAATGTCAGGAGTATGCAACAACAGAAGATCAACCGCCTCAAAAGGATTTGTCGTTGAGGCAACCACGGTAGCCTCCCCTGTGGCTTCCAGCAGTCCTGCCAGGAGGTCGAGTGCCTCCGGTTCGTCTTCGACGATCATTGATCTGGTTTTCTGGTGATTCATATACTCCGGTTTTGGGTTGATTTATAAGGACAGATTGGCAGGCAGATCGATGGAGAAATTATACGGAAGGAATACTGTTACCTCGGTGCCGGATGCTTTGCCATTGTCATACAGGTCAGTCAGGTTAAAGGTGATTTTCTCCTTGTTCACCTTGTTGAAGGTCTCCACTATGCCTGCAATATTTTTCAATCCCGTGCCGGCTCCGTGTGTTCGCATATCCGCCGCAGCAACCCTGCCTATTCCGTTGTCACGGATTATCACTTCCACCCCCCCACCGAGATTCCTGATGCTGATCTCAAGGACTCCCTGCTCCTTCTTGTTTTCAAGACCATGTTTTATCGCGTTTTCAGCGAATGACTGAATGATCATCTTAGGTACAGGACACTTGAGATTGACGTCCGGATCAACATTTAACCTGTATTCGAACCGGTTTCCAAAGCGTAGTTTTTGCAGTTCACAGTAGCGTGTAACGAACTCAAGCTCCTCCTCCAGGGGCTTCAGAAGCGCGTTGCTGTCAGTGATGATGGAACGAAGAATGTTTGACAGCTTTATGAAGTAGTTGTATGCTTTCTCCTTTTCTCCTTTCATAATAAGTGATCCGACAGAGGTCACGGCATTGAACGTGAAGTGCGGGTCAAACTGTTTGATCACCGAATTAAGCTGCAGCTTATATGCCTCGGCCTGAACGCGTGCCGTTGTAATCCGTCTTTCCAGTACAGCCTTTCGTATCTGCAAAGAGAGGAAGACTATCAGCCCGAGGGTCAGAAGAGTCATCATCGTAATAGCGAATTTCGACTGCATGAATGTTGGCACAACGTTGATCGTCAGTTTATCCGGATCCTCGGACGGGACTCCGTCGGCGTTTATCGCCTGAACCTCGAAGGTGTATTCGCCGGGAGACAGATCTGTATAATCAACTGATCGCTCGGTGGTCTTTTCTGACCACATGTCATTGAAGCCTGTCATCCTGTAACGGTACCTGACACCCTCGGGATTTCTTGTTGATATGCCTGTATAGCTGATTCTGATATGATTCTGCCTTCCGGTGACCTTCAGGAAGCTGGTCGTATCATAGAACAGGGAGGCCTCCTGTACCGTCTCCCAGGCGGTTTCCTCGCCATGGAGTTCAACTTTGGTGATGTGGTTCATCGGAGGATGTGTGTTCCTGCTGATCATATCCGGCTCAAAACGGATCAGCTTGTCAGAGGTCAGGATCCACCACCTTCCATCCCTGTCCTTCACAATACCATTATCCTGGCAGTCATTGCCCAGAAATCCCCGGTTTCGGCCGATTATGGAATAATAATCAGGCTGACCTGAATAGTATTTGTCAAGATCAATGATGCAGATATCCATCATACGTCCGACGATCAGCCTGTGGTTTCCCATGTCACGGATGACACTGGCAGGGAGGTTAACCTCTCCGGGCAGTGCCCCGTTAAAGGCAGGCTTTCTGGGATCACATATGTACAGGCCGTCAGATCCGGCACTCCAGATGTTGCCCATATGGTCACAAACCACACCCCATACCATCTCGGCCGGGGCAGGTGCTGACCGGAACGGGATGAAGTTTTCCCCGTCGAAGTAAACCACGCCGTAGTGTCCGGCCAGCCAGTAATGGCCTTCATGATCCCTGACGACGCTCTCAACAATTCCGTAGCCGGGCCATGACATCTCATCATAGAGGGTGACCTTGCCATCCTTTATATGAAACAGGCCCCTGTCAGTCCCGACAAAAATGCTCTTGTCAACGGGATCCTCGTAAATGATACAGACCTGGTAATCATATGGAGCAAGGTCAGGTATCCTGAATCTCCTTCCGTCCCAGATCAGAACACCCTCTATGGTTGAAAACCATATCTCCCCGTTGCTGAGGGTGGTGCTCCCACGGAAAAAAGCTACCGGGTGGCCGAAGAGTGCCTGGTATTCATTTTTTTCATGGAATTCTTCCCCGTCAAAGTATCTCAGTTCACCTTCGACTGAACCGGTCCAGATTCTTCCGTGATGATCGGCCACCACCGCCCAGGTTTCCTCGGGCAGTCCGTGCTCCCTGTCATATAACACGAAAGCCTTTGAAATAAGCCTGTAGATGCTTGTCTCAGTGCCGGCCCAGACTGTACCTTCCCTGTCCTCATAGTACATTGCGAGGGCACCTGTTTCCCAGTAAAATGGTTCAATGATCGGGAACAGGGGCTCTGACTGGTACCGGTATCGTACCTCGCCATCGATAATATCAATCCCGGCGACATCGCTTTTATTCAGCGGTTTCAGCCGGTCCTTTTCATAGGCATAAGCTTCATTATTTTCGTTTGTCAGGTAGAGAATAGAGTCGACCGGATCGGCTGCTACGACTGAAAAACCCCTGCCACGGAGCAGCGGATTACGTGAGGCAAAGTCATAGTACCGTCCGTTTTCAAAAAGGAGGATGATCTGGTTATTAAAGTCGATTGAAGCTGACAGGAAGAATGAATTGGTGTCACGGCCGATTGCTACTCTTTTGAATTGTTTGACGCTGAATGAATCAGGGATGGGATAACTGTCGAACTTTACCCCGTTGAAACGTGCCACCCCGTTCACTGTAATGGCCCATATTGTTCCGCTCCTGTCTTCAAACACATTGTATATAAGGTTTGACGGTAGTCCGTCCTTGCGCAGGTAGGAGTTGAAGGAATAACCATTGAACCTTGCCAGGCCGTTCCTGGTAGGTATCCAGATGTATCCCCTGCTGTCCTGCACCACAGAAGTTGATTGTGTCTGTGGTAAGCCGTCATCGGAGGTGTATTCCCTGTAGGGGTAAGTCTGGGCATGAAGGGAGAGTTCAGCTGTTGCAAGAGTCAGTGTCAGCAACAACGCTGCTGCCGGCCGCATAACCCCTCGTACTCTCTTATTCAGCTTCATTATCAATGTTCTGCGTGTAAATATATCTATTTAGTCAGGAATAAAAAAGGAAGGCGATAATACAATCACACGGCATTGGAGTTTCGATTTGCGATTTGCGATTTGCGATTTTGCCCGTATGGCATCC
>DHUL01000053.1:17078-21169 GCA_002409145.1 Bacteroidales bacterium UBA5235 | reverse complement strand
CAATCCCCCTCACCCCTTTTCGCCTGATCCTCCTGTGCTGTCAAAAAACTCAAACAGGAACCTCGGATCATAATCAGCATCATATCTGTCAAGCAGCGCCATGTATTCATCCTTGAATGACCTCCTTGCGTGATGAGTGCCCTGCTCATGTATATACTTGTATACATTGTTCAGTTCTGACTTGCTGTATGTAAATGCCCCATAACCCTCCTGCCATCTGAACTGCCCCATGACCATATGGTTCCGATTGATAAAAAGGGTGGAATTTCTCTTGATATTATAGACTGTATCCGAAATTGACACTGACGGATTCAGTCCAAGGAGGATGTGAAGGTGGTCCCTGGCCCCGTTTATAATCAGCGGTTTATGCTTCATGCCACCTACTATTCCTCCGATATACTCACAGACTTTTGGCCGGATCCGGTCTGTTAATACGTGGTCCCTCATGTATACAGCTATTACAAGCTGTACATAGATCTGTGTGAATGTTCCAGGTTTCATAGAGAATTATTTTAGAAATGCAGCAATTCAAAGTTATGAAAACAAGAACAATTAAAATATCAATTGAGGTTCAATTTAATTGTTGGCGGTTATAAATGACTGAATTGTCAGAGTGCTCGTATGGGGGAGCTAAGTTTCTTCTCAGGCTTGGTGTGAGTGCCGGTTACTTTGAGGCAAGCAGCCAGGCATCAGGGAAATTGCTGTTCTTCAGGGTTTCGAGCGCTGCAAGTGCTTCAGTGGTTGTGGAATATCTACCATAGCTGACCCTGTAATATCCGTTTGTGGTTTCGGGAAGGACAAGCATATCTGCCTGAAGTTTGCCGGCATATTCCCCGGCCATTCTGTTAGCCTGATCAAGATCACTGAAGCTTGCTACGATAAGGTAGTTGTATTTTACCTGGCTGTTGTCAGTTGGTGGAGAAACAGTATTGTCTGTCACAGAAGGGTCAGGATTATCGGAATCGGAAAATGAGTTGACTGATACCGAGGGATAAACAACGTCAAATGAAGGTACCTCTTTGGAGAAAGTGTTCACCCAGAAGTAGACTACCATGAACACGAGGCCGCTTATCAAGGCTAGTTTCTTCATATGGTAATCGTTGCTTTTTAGAATATACAACCAGATTTATATGATTAATGTTTCCGCTTTTACTAACTAATTCAAAATTACACCATGAGATATGCGAAGTCAAGTTTTTTTTTAACCACAATTATCACCAAATCAGGGAAGTTTCAAAAGGTCCGGTCAGTCTCTGGCGGATGGTGCGGGAGAGGAGGTGGTCAGTTTGTTACAATACTGAATGCCCTACGGGCAAGAGATATGAGAGGCCTTCTGCTGCAATGGTGTGTGCCCTACAGGCAAAATCACTTTTATTCTGATGCTAAAATACCCAGCGGGAATTACTACAATGTAAAAGAGCCGGCATCATGCCAGCTCCTGGGTCTTCATTGTGGGGCGTACTGGAATCGAACCAGTGACCTCTTGCCTGTCAAGCAAGCGCTCTAAACCAACTGAGCTAACGTCCCGGGCGGGGACAAAGATAAACAAAATTTGAATTTTGCAATTACTCGATCATCACCGGTGTGTTGAACGAGAAGAGGAAGGTTGATCCCTTGCCGGGCATCGACTCCACCCAGATTCGTCCCTTCATCAATTCGGCAAGCCGCTTGCAGATGGCCAGACCCAATCCTGCCCCCTGTACCTTTGGCGTGTCCTCATTCCAGTATTGGACAAACGGCAGGAAGATATCATCAAGCCTGTCAGGCCTTATCCCCTGACCGGTGTCAGTGACGAAATAGATAATTGAATAACGGTTCTCGGTACGGGAGATCCTGTATCCGTATTTTATTTCACCCTGGTCAGTGAATTTGATGGCATTGCTGACCAGGTTGCTGAAGATCTGACTCAGACGAAGCTCGTCAATATACTGATAAACAGCAGCTTTCGTCTTGTCGACGACAGGTATAAGCCTGAGTTCCTTTTTCCCTGCAGCTTCCAGCTCATGATTGAATGAGGAGACCATTGATTTGACAAACCCGTTTATCTCAACATTGGTATACTTGATCTCCATGCTGTTGCTCTCGATGCGCGACATGTCAATCATGTCATTGATAAGCCGCAGAAGCCTCTGTGAATTGATCTCGATGAGCTTCACCATTTCCTCCTTCTCAATTTCAGTGGTATCCATCGAGGTAAGTATGTTGAGAAATCCCAGCATGGCATTGAGAGGAGTGCGTATCTCGTGACTGAAGTTGGCAAGGAATGTTGTCTTTAGCCTGGCTGACTCCTCAGCCTGGCGGCGTGCGGCTATGAGATCGTCCATGATCCTCTGCGTCTCAGTAATGTCCTGGCAGGTGCCGTATCGGTAAAGCAGCCGGCCATTCTCATCGTACTTGACGTTCGAGTTGACGGCAATGGCCTTCACCTTCCCATTCGGGGTTATGATTCTGTAAGTGAGCGAAAAAGACTCCTTCTTTTTTTCGATGGCATCCTCAATTCCAGATATCAGATATGATCTGTCCTCGGGATGGGTATAGGAAATATTGTCCTGGTATGTGAACGAGAGGTTTGAAGGTTCATCGTTATAAATCCTCGAAATTTCTTCTGATCCAATATACCGGTTCGTCTCCGGACGGTATTCCCACCATCCGAACCGACCTATCCGCTGGGCCTCCCTGAGACGTTCTTCATTTAGCTCGAGGGCCCTGCGTATCCGGTACTCTTCAGTCACATCACTTATAAGACTTATCCGGAATCTTTCAAGGTAACTTGTCTGCACCTTGATTGTAATGATCCTGCCATCTTTGCGCCTGGCCGGTCTGATCAGGGATTCTTCGGCTTTCTTCCCGGGGAGGATCGGCTCTTCACCCGTCTCCGACGAGAGATCCAGCGGAGTCATCTTCTGAAACTCCTCTTCACTGTATCCGAAGAGCTCAGAAGCCGCCGTGTTTGCCTTGATAAAATGGTTTGTGGCGTTATCGATAAGCATTATTGCATATCCTGCTCTGTCAAAAACCAGCCTGTACCTGTTGAAGGCAGTCCCCGCGAGGATACGCTTAAAGAAACTACCTAACGAAAGAATAATCACTTTTCCTTAAAGTTGGGTTGTTATGCGGTAGTAAAATTAATCCTTTTTCCGGATTTGACCCTACAATGTCCCGATGCAGTAAAACTTGCGTGAAACGGTCATTCCTTCTTCGTCAACTGCTGTTATCAAATGTTCACCCTCACCTACCCTGACCTCCGTCTGGTGAATATACCTGGTCATACCGATGTACTGATTATCAAGATGCCAGTAGACTGTTGAATTGCGCCTGCGGTGGGCAATTTCGGGAAGCATTGACATGAGCTGTCCCTGCAGGCTGCGGGGGATGAAGATGCGCGCATCGCGGGGAGGGTATATGAACTCCATCGATGGGAGCTTCATGTCATCGGAACAGCCTTTGCGGAAAGGAGGAAGCGTCCGGTACGACGGGTTCCGCATGCGATAGTAATATTCCATTGCCGGAGGAAGTACGAACCAGGAGCGGGCAATCATCTCACCGGGTGCGGCACAGGAGCTGTTGACCCGCCATGTCTCGGTGGAATCGAGGCTGACAACCGTATGGTACGGGCAAGCTTCGCTGCGAAGCCCTGCCTCAGGCACCCATTCTTCTCTCCTGCCTGTGCAGTCTGGACCTGCCCTGTATCCGCTTGCAGAACATACCTCGATGAGAGTCAGGCCCTCCTCGGGCCTCGCGAACCAGGATGCCGACGCAGGAAGAAGCCTGATTATGTCGAAGAGGAGGGGTGCAGCTGAGGTGATGCCCGACAAACCGGGACGACCCTCGCCGTCTGCGTTGCCCGCCCACACCGCAACGACGTATTGAGGTGTAGTGCCGATGGCCCACGCATCGCGAAAGCCGAAGCTGGTGCCGGTTTTCCACGCCACCTCCGGCGCACTGCCGAAGTACTGCCACCCGGTTTCCGTCTCTGGCCTGTTGACCCTGCGAAGGGCTTCATAGGTCAACCAGATGGATGCGGGTGATACTGGTTGCCCGGTCACTGACTGCCGGGTGGATTGAAGGGTCTTGCGGTCTTGCGGTCTTGC
>DHUL01000053.1:6333-16834 GCA_002409145.1 Bacteroidales bacterium UBA5235 | reverse complement strand
GCGGTCTTGCGGTCTTGCAGTCTTACGGTCTTGCGGTCTTGCAGTCTTGCGGTCACTGATAGTCTCAGTTGGGAGGTTAGCTTGCTGATTGCCGACTGCTGACTGCCAATTGCCAATTGCCGGCTGAGTACTGTCCGTCAGTACTCGTGCCATTGACGCATATGCAGATGCAAGCTCCCATAATGTAGCCTCGCCGCCGCCGAGGATGAGGGAGAGGCCATAGTGGGAGGCGGGTTTGGTGAAGGTGGTGAAGCCCATCCGGCGCAGGAGGATCAGGAACCGTTCCTCCTCATACATCTGGAGCATGCGTACAGCGGGTATGTTGAGCGAGCGGGCCAGCGCGTCACCGGCAGGCACAGCACCGCTGTAGCTGAAGTCGGCGTTCTCGGGCCGGAAGCCCTGGAAGCGCGTGGGGATATCAGGTATGAGGGCGTTGGGAAGGAGCATTCCTGAAGAGAGCAGCCCCGCATAGAGAAACGGTTTCATGATGCTGCCCGTGCTGCGCGGCGCAGTGACCATATCCACATCGCGGCCGTGCCTGCCGGTGGTGTCAGGGAGGGTGCTGTTACCCACCCAGGCAACGACGTTGCCGGTGGCTACCTCAACCACCACGGCGGCGGCGTTGTGTATACCATTGCCCTCCAGGGCAGAAACATGCCTGTTGACCAGTTCGGAAATCTCGCGTTGAAGGAAGAGATCTACCGTGGTTCGTTTCCGTGTGCCGGGCTCCGCAAACCATAACCTCCCTGTAAGATGCGGAGCCACTGAGGGCATTGGAATCGGGGCCCCGGGCAATGGTTCGCCCATGGCAAGCTCACAGGTCAGGCTGTCCAGAAAGCCTCTCTCTGCCAGCGTCAGAAGCAGCCTGTCTCTTTTCTGTTTCAGCCGTTCGGTGTTACGGCCGGGATAAATGAGGGCAGGCGCGTTGGGCAACACGGCCAGGGTGGCAGCCTCAGCCCAGGTAAGGTCAGACGTGCCGCGACCGGTGTACCGCCATGCGGCAGCCTCAAGCCCCACGGTGTTGCCGCCGAAGGGGGCATTGGCAGCATAGAGCTTTAAGATGGTGTGTTTGGAGCGGAAGAGTTCAAGTTTAACCGCCGAGAGCATCTCAATTATCTTCCCCCCATAGGTTCGTTCCGGGTTACCACGTGCCATCCTCGCCACCTGCATGGTGATGGTGCTGCCGCCACGGACCGTTTCACCGGCCCGGATATTATCGGTCAGCGCCCTGACCACTGCAACGGGATTGACTCCCGGGTGCCAGCGAAACCAGCGGTCCTCGTAGTTTATGAGGCAGGTGACATATTTTTCAGGCAGGCTGTCGGGCGGAGGGAAACGCCACTGTCCGTCGGCGGCGACACGGGCGCCGAGCAGGGTGCCGTCAGCCGCCTCCACCACTGTTGAGAGGGGGGCGCGGAATGAAGGCATCGGCGCCACGAGGATGGCAAGGAGGAGGGCAACCGCGAGGCCGAGGGTTACAATGCTGAATGGTCTACGACCAAAAAAATTCATAATAATGTTTCGTGCTACAATGCTTGATGGCCTACGGCCAATTCCACTACTGTCTACTGGATAATGGCTTTTGCCTATTTTTTCACTTCCACGCTGAATCCCGGCCGGCGGGCGGAGAAGGATTCATCATAGAGAGCCTCGCAGACCACCGCAGGCATGCTGTAACTGCCACGGTACGAGGCTGTCAGAATGATGAAGAACTTCTTCGACTCACCTGACCGCAGGCTGAAATAGGTGTAAACCCGGTCATCCCTGAAGTCACGGTAATCAAATGAGCTCTCCTTCAACTGCAACCCGGCTTCAAAGAGCCTTGTGTTCTGTATCTCCCATCCCGATGGCACCATCTGCGTCAGCGCAAGGTTATACACCTGCCGGAAGGTGGTATTTGTAATGTCAACAGCCATTATGAAACTTGTGCCCTGAACCAGCGAACTGACATCAACGGGCTCTGACTCCATGTTAAAATAACTGACCTTCATTGCCAGGTTGTTTTCCTTCACGGTCATATCAGCCGTAGTTGGCACCCCCTCCTCGGTGACGGTGACAAACAGCGGGTTGTCGCTCTCATTCTCGACCACCAGCCGGTTGGTGGCACCAGGAGTAAAGTTTTTCATGATGGCCCCACCGTCAGTACTGAGCTTTTCGCGGTTGCCGTTAAATTCCAGCGTCGCCTTTAAGGGCTTCGAGGCATCGCTCTTCATCTTCTTCGCGTAGTTCATGTAAGCAAAGAGCCCCCAGGCCGTTGTCTGGGTACTGTACCAGCTGTCACGGCTCATTGCCGTGGCCACCTCCTTCAGCAGCTCCAGCGCTTCCCCAGTATTGCCCATCTGCGTGAGCGTATACAATATTATTGACTGGTCCCTTAGAGTGCTGCCGTAGTAGTAGTGCACAAAGTCGTCTTCCGTCTTCAGGTTCCGAACATCAATCAGCGTCTGCGCCACCTCGGTGCGTCCCGTCGTAGCATAGGCAGCTGCAAGGAACCACCTGGCCAGCCCCGGCAGATCGGTTATCTCGCGCATACGGTTCATCGCGCCCTTGTCGGGCGAACCGGCCAGGGCCAGGGTAAAGAGCCTGTAAGCCTGGTCATTTGCCGTATAGCGATATTGCGGCTGGTATCTCCATGCCGAAGCCTGCTTCCTCTGATACGAGGTCCATTTCTGGATGAACCCTGACGGGATGGCATATCCGGCTTTCTGGGCCTCAACAACGAAGTGTCCCACGTATGACGTCACCCAGTCGTCAGGATAGGTGCCGCCGGGCCAGAGTGTCACTGCCCCTGAAGCCATCTGCCTTGTTGAGAGGGCACGCAACGCCTCCTGCACGTTATTGCGGACAACTGTGGGGTTATCGAGTCCTGAGCCCAGTAAATCAGGCAGGTAGACCTGTGGGAATGCTGCAGAGGTGATCTGTTCGGAGCAGCCGTGCGGGAAGGAGGTGAGATACTTCAGGCGTTTACCCAGATTCACCGAGGGTAATGTAAATATCTCAACCGAGACTGCAGATGTTCCTGCAAGGCCAAACGGCGAAAAACTCTTTTCAAACTTCTGTCCTTTGGGTACGGCCTTTGTCTCAGCCCTCCTGTCGGGTGGATTGGGTGAGCGCACCGGTACCGTAAGGCTGTACGATGCCTTCTCTCCGCTCCCCTCAGCTGTGACGCTTATCTTTGCCGTTCCTGTCCTGGTCGCAGTACTGAACATAAGCTCCAGGTCCTTGTCGCCCGGTTCGCTGAAACTTACCGCACCGGCAGACTCAGTTAAAGTGATCATATCATTTGCCGTGGCGGAAACGCTCACGTCAGATATCTTCTTTTCCTGGGCAAACACAGTCACCGGCAGCGCCACCCTGTCGCCCGGCGAGAGCACCCTCGGCGCTGTTGCCAGTATCATCAGCGGATCAGCCACCGTTACTGTTTTCTCGGCTGCGCCGAAGCTGTTGGCTTTCCCGGCCGCGGTGACCATCACTCTTACCGATCCTGTGTACTGCGGGAGTCTTATCTTATGCGACGCCGTCTTCCCCGGTGCGAGGGTGAAAGGACCGATGAACCTTACGACAGGTTCGAACCGGCGTTCCCTGTTCTTGCTCTGGTCTATAGCAGCCTCACTTCCTCCTATAGCGAATCCGCGACCCAGCTTGCCTCCGAAAGCGCCGAAGACGATGTCATAGAGGTCCCATGTCTTCACCCCCAGCGCATTTTTAACGAAGAACCACTTCCACGGGTCAGGCGTGCGGAACCCTGTCAGGTCAAGCAGACCCTCATCAACCACTGCGAGAGTGTATGTCATCTCCTGTCGGTTCTTTTCCTCTACACGGATCTCCACCTCCTGCTGCGAGCGGATCTTGTCCGGCATGGTAATGACCGGCACAAGCTTCGTGGCCGGGTCTTCAACCATCACCGGGATGACCCCGTAGAGCCTCACAGGTGCATCATTGACCGTCTGCGAGTGCGGCTGCAGCATTGTGACATAGAGATAGGCGTTGGGTGACATGGCGGAGGTAGCCTTGATCTTCACCTCTGCGTTGCCGGCCTGGGTCTTCACCTCAGTCACGTCAAGCAGCCCGGTGGCATTCTCGATTGTGATGATGGCATGGCCATTGGCCGGGGCAGGGAAGGTGAGGCTGATCTCGTCACCCACAATGTATTTCTCCTTATCAGTGTTTAGTTGCAGGAGGCTGGCACCGTCGTTGCCGCCGGGCTTCATGCCGTAATCCCACGGCCAGTCAACCAGTACGATAATACCGGTAGAATGCCCCGAGGGGAGAGTTGCCCTTACCAGGTAACGACCCCAGTTCTCCCTGCCGACACTGAACGAGGTCTTGCCCTCACCGCCGGTTGTGGTGATTGTCTCGGAAAAAACGTTGTTATTTCTTTCGCCGGATATGTAAGAGCCGAAATATTCATCATCAGATTCCCACCACCAGCGGTAGTCGAGCTTGTAAACGTTGATCTCCACCTCGCTGCGGACCGGTTTGCCGTTCTTGTCGAGGGTCACGACCCTGACTTCGTTGGGACGGTCAGTATATATTATGCGTCCTGTGGCTCCCAGCGCGGGAATATTCATCCCGACGAAGGCGGGATACGGGGCGTATGGAACTACGGTCTGCGTAATGCTGGCATCGCCGCCCTTCTCAAAGACCTTTGTGGTGAATATTGCGTTGAGCATACCCGGAGCCTGCAGTTGCTCATCAGGAGAGAAGGAGACGGAGGCTTCGCCGGAGCTGTTTATGTTGCCGTCGAAGATGGTCTGGCTCTCGAAGTAAAACTGGGCAGCAGGATCATCGAAGTTATACTGGCGGTATCTGTCGAAGGAGGTTTTGACAGGTTTCAGGAGCATCTCAACTGTCGATTTCATGTCGCGGGCCGCTGAGCCATTGAGCCATGCGACCTTCATGCTGCCGCTGATGGAGTTGTCGTCTCCGCCGGCCACGGCATCAGGGAATTCAAGTTTGATCTTCAGCCTGTTGGGCTTGACTGTCTCCACCTTGATGATCTTTGTGAAAGTGGCTGCGCCTATCCTCACCTGTGCGCGGTAGTTACCGGTTTCGGCATCGTCAGCCGTTACGGTTGTAAAGGCGAGGAAGCCCTTGTCATTAAGGGTGTTGACCTGGTCATCGATGCGCTGACCCTTACTGTTGTAAAGCTCGAAGTGCACCGGGTGACCTGTCGGCAGTCCCTTGCCAAGATCGCGTACTATGACGCCGACATAGATTGAGTCGCCCGGCCTGCGTACGTCCCGCTCGGTAAACATGAAAGCTTTGATGCCATCCTGGGGCGACTCACCTGAGACATCGAACGAGCTCATTGAAAGCGCATTGCCATCCAGAAGCGAGAGGTAGTTGCGGTTATTGTCCTTTCGTGCTATCACCAGGAATGGTTTTCTGGCGCATGGTATTGCGGCCATACCGCTCCTGTCAGTGGTGGCTGAACCCATCAGCTGGTTCTGGAAGTCATACACCTCGATAGATGAAGCTTCTACGGGCTCAGCAGAACGAAGGTCACGAACAAAAACACGCAGGTTGTTATCAGGACCACTCTTGGCAATTATTCCCAGGTCGGAAGCCAGTATATTCCTCACCAGTTTCTTATTGGGGCTGTAAAATGCATCGCTGCAAGGGTTTGAATATTCCCTCCAGTTATATGCGTACTCATAGAACAGGCCTTCCTCCGAGAAGGAGTAATAGTCGTCAGAGCCCTCCCAGCGGCGGTCGTTGTCAGCCATTTCGAGCATCTCCTCGTATTTCGACTGTTTGCGTTCGCCCGTACAGGGATAGAGTGAGTACGAGGGACGCATACCGAGCTCAATGCGGTACAGAATGCCCTGTTCCGGCTCGATGTAGTTGGCAAGGTCGATAGTAAAGAGATTGTAGTTGTTTGGATCGAAGCCTGCACTGCCTGTGAGGTCGACCCTGCCGCGGTAGACCGGTCTTCCGAACTGCCTGATGCTGTTTTCGTAGTAGTTGGCCTCACCCATGTTGTTCTGCTGGAGGAAGTACGGGAGGTTGTTTTCAAATATCTTTATGATGGTGAGGTCCACGGCGCTGAGGTTGGCGGCCATGAAGGGGAAGATAATTTCTCCGGACGAGGGCATGATGACGCCCCTGCCGGCTGATTTTATTCCCGGTTCCACCGGAGTGAAGTTGATACTGCGCTTTACCGCCTCGCCGAGCCGTTCACCGCGGGTGTTGCGAAGAGAACCGTCAACGGTCAGTTCAACGACGCCGCTAACATTTTCACCGGGTATCACCAGGAGCCTGTTGGCTTCGGCGCTTATGGTGAGGGGAAATGAAGGATTGGCGGTCACCACCCCGTCGAGCTCACCGGAGGCGTCGATAAGGTCGGAAAAGAATATCTCGATGCTTTTGCTCCCGCCGGCATTGATTTTCACGTCGGTGACGGCGAACACACCCTCGGCAGGAATTGATACACCCATTTCGCCTTTCGACTTAATACCATAAGCGTTACCGTTCCAGGCTACGGTTAGCTCCGTCTCTTCTTTCGCCCTGCTTATCTTTTCAATCGAAAATGAGTGGACATTCGTGGCTGTGTGATCCCAGGAGATCTTCTGATCGCGCCTCCCGACGCTGGCGGTGAGGTACTTCTCCACCTCGGCGTTCTCTACCTGGTCTGAAGTGACAAGGATGCCGGTAAGGGTATAGGTGTTCCCGTCAGGAAGGTCAACCGTTACCGGGTTGAGGGTGACGGTGAAGTTCTTCTCCACAGTACGGAATGTCAGGGGGAAGAAGCGGAAGCGCTCCTCCACTCTGGCCATCTTGCTCATGTCAAGTGTGCCCTGGTAGGCGGTGCCCGGTGAGAGTGGTTTTGATGGCTTGAATACCAGCGTGATATCATCGGCCCACTCCGCCGAACCTTTCAGTGAAGGTGTGAATGAGAAGAGCCCCTGTGTGCGGGTACGGTCAACGGTGGCTGCAAACTCCGGTGTGAAGACCACCTGGATCGTGCCTGTCACCGGGACGATGCCCGAGGTGTAGGCGGAGATGAATTTGCTGAATCCCTTGTCAATGACGGTGACAGCAGGAGAGACGGCCCCGGAGCCACTGGCGCCGGACTCTTTCTTTCCCTGCCCGCAGGATATTAAAACTACGGCGACAACAGCCGTGACCAGGAGAAGATGACGGTTCATGATATCAGTTTTTTAGGTTCTTTCAGAAATATTCCCGTACAGGTTCATGTTTTAATCCTTGATTTGGCTCCGGCTGATCACTGAGGCTGTGGCCCGGCACAGGTTCATTCATTCTGTCAGGGCCCGGACCGGGTTCGTTCAGACAGCAGTGATCTCAGCCCTGAGTTTCGCTACATAATCACGTATCTCATTCAGTGTCCCCACATTGACAGTCATCTCCGTACCCCTGGTGGTGATTACCTGCCGCAGGGTGTCAACAGTAATGTCTCCGGGCCGATAATAAATATCGAACGTGTCAAACCAACGATTGAGATACTTTAGTTTCTTGGTGTAAAAAACGACCATCGGGTCACTGTAATAGTTTTTCATGAAGCTCAGCAGGGAGACCAGCGAGTATTTCTGTTCGGCGATTTTGCCCACCACCTGAGGATCAGGATTGACAGGGTCATAGGCCAGCTGTGTGGCGAGGTACATGGCTTCTATCCAACCTCCCATAAGCATCAGTCCGAGGGTGCCTTCGTTGCCTTCCTGGCGGAGGTGTTTTTCCATCCTGGCGTAAACAACGTTCATCAGCCGGGTTACCGAATCTGGATTGCTCATCTCCGGATCCATGCTTTTTACAGCATCAGAGATGTATGAGTCGGGCATGTTGAGACGTTGGCTGAGGGTCTTCAGGGTGTTGAAATAGCTCATTGTCTGCCTGTTGACACCGAAGAGCTTGACATAGCCCATGTCAACCCCGTATACGCCCATGTTCATTGCCGCCTTGTTGCTGCTCATGTAGAGGTCACGGTTCTCGGGAGGCAGGATAATTGTGTCATTGAAGTGGATGTCCAGTCTCTCGAAGATGTTGCATACCTCCACCGGTGTCATGAGACCGTAGTAGATCTCTCTTATTCGTGTGGTGTCACCCGGCGATTCCGGTATGTATGTTGAAAAGATCGCCGCCGGCGCTTTGTTGCCCTTGTCTGTCCTGTTGCATGATGCGGTGACCAGTATCACGACGCACGCAGCAATAGTCACAGTCAGGAAATGTCTCATTGTATGCAGAAATTTGCACCAAGTTAGGAAAAAACATGATATAAAAGGTGAGAGGCATTAGGCAATAGGCAAGAGGCAAAAGGCAGGAGGCAGGAGGTAAGAGGCAGAAGGCAATAGGTAAAAGGCAAGAAGCAATTTGCAGGAGAGGTGCGGGCAGAAAGAAATAACCCTGAGAGTCATTTCCGCAGGAAGCCAGAATGAAGGGGAATCATTGGTGGTTTGATCCGCCGGCTGACGAACACACTCGCAAATCACAAATTGCAATTCTCAAATCAGATTATCAGCCTCCCGCCCAGACCGGCGGAGATCTTTTTTTGCAGCGAGGTCATCGCCTTGTACTGCTGCTGCAACGCTGAGATCTTCTCGTCATCATCACCTGCCTCCGCAATCGCTTTGCGTATCTCCTTCTGCATCATCTTTATCTTGTCACCCTTGAACTTGAGGACCGAATCGGGAACAATCTCCTTGATCTTCATCTCTTCGGTCTCTACATAAGCTCCGTGCTTTCCCCATATCAGGCTGAGGGTGTCTTTTTCAGTCAGCATGTCGACGGTGACGGCACTGATAGCGGGATTGGCATGATGCACAAAGTTCCTGTCGCCGGGGATGAGCCCCTGGCTGGCGGAGAAGGTGATCTCATCATACATCGCGGCGAAGACGGGATCATCAAATGTCAGTCCGTCTTCATTTATTTCAGATATAATATAGTCAGCCACCGTGGTGATGGTTTCTGTGCCTGTCTCCTTGTTTGTTTGGCGGGTGAGCACTTCTGACCCGTACCGTATGAGCATGCGGATGACAGCCCTCTCTGACCAGTAGCAGGTTTCCTGCAGTTTCTTCTGCCGCTGCGCCAGCGAAACGGTCGTGGTCCCTGCAGATGCCTGCATATCGGCCAGGTTGCCGGTTGCTGTCTCCTGCCCGGGCCATGCATTGCGGTTTTGGAAGCTTGGCTGCTTTCTCAGCTTCATCACCTCGTCGAGCACCACTTCCTCAGGCATGCCTAGCTGTGTGCTGCACTCCTTCACGTAGACCGTACGGGTGATCTGATCTGGGATGACGGCTATAGAGCGTACAACCTCGCGGACAAGGTTGGCACGCCTGACGGGATCGTTCTGCGCCTCGTCAAGCAACAGCCTGGTTTTGAACCTGATGAAGTCAGTCTCGTTCTCCATCAGATAGTGCCTGAATTCCTCGTCAGAGACCTTTTTGGAGTACGAGTCCGGGTCTTCGCCGTCAGGCAGCATGACTATGCGTACGTTCATGCCCTCCTCGAGTACCATGTCAGTGCCGCGCAGCGAGGCTTTGATGCCGGCCGGGTCACCGTCGTACAGCATGGTGATGTTGGGTGTGAACCGCTTGATGAGGCGTATCTGCTCCTGTGTCAGGGCGGTGCCGGAGGAGGCTACCACGTTCTCCACACCCGACTCATGCATCGAGAGCACGTCGGTATAACCCTCAACGAGGTAGCAGCGGTCTTCTTTAATGATTGCCTGTCGTGCCTGGAAGATGCCGTAGACGATGCGGCTCTTGTGATAGATCTCGGTCTCGGGAGTGTTGACGTACTTGGCTGCCTTCGGGTCGGTCTTGATGATACGGCCGCCGAAGCCCAAAACCTGCCCTGACAGGGAATGGATCGGGAACATGATTCGTCCCGCGAAGCGGTCGAACATATATCCCTCCCTATCGATGGAGAGGCCGCTGGAGACGAGGTACTCACTCTTGTAGCCTGCGGCGATGGCTTTTTTGGTGAAATCGTCGCGCCGTTCATTACAGTACCCTACCTCGAATTTGTGGAGGACGGCGTCAGCGAAGCCCCGTTCGCGGAAGTAGGAGAGACCGAGGGCCATACCCTCGTGGCCGTGGAAGAGGTTCTCAGTGAACTGGCGGGCGGCGTACTGGGTGACCACAAGCATGCTCTCGCGTTCATTCTGTTTGGCGAGCTCTTCTGGGGTGACCTCCTTCTCCTCTATCTCGATGTGGTATTTCTTCGCGAGCCAGCGGAGCGCCTCGGGGTAGGAGAGGTGCTCGTGTTCCATGATGAAGTTGACGGCATTGCCACCCTTGCCGCAGCCGAAGCACTTGAATATGCCCTTGGCGGGCGAAACGGTGAAAGAAGGCGTCTTCTCGTTATGAAACGGACAGAGACCCAGCAGATTAACCCCTCTTCGCTTTAGCGAAACGAACTCGGAAACGACGTCAGTTATCTGCGCCGCGTCGAAGATTCGTTCTATGGTGGAGTGGTCGATCATTGAACCCAAAGTTAGCAAAAGTATTGTCTTGCGGTCTTGCGGTCTTGCGGTCTTGCAGTC
>DHUL01000053.1:3753-6149 GCA_002409145.1 Bacteroidales bacterium UBA5235 | reverse complement strand
TTGCAGTCTTGCGGTCTTGCGGTCAGGGATTATTTTGTAAATTTATGATGCTGTATTTCTTTAATGTGCTTATATGGGAACTATCAAAGACTTTGAGGAATTGGAGATCTGGATTTTATCAAGACGCCTGGTAAGTCTGATATACAAGGATTTTCGGAACTGCAGAGATTTTACATTCAGGGACCAGATATGTGGTGCCGGGATTTCAGTAATGAATAATATTTCTGAAGGATTTAGCAGGAATTCTGATGCTGAATTCAGGCAGTTCCTGAACATCTCAAAAGGTTCATCCGGTGAAGTAAAGAGCATGTATTATATCGCAGAAGACCTTCAGTATGTACCTGCTGATACAGCAGATGAAAGAAGAAATTTATGTCAGAAGATAATCAATGGAACATCCCTTCTTATGAAATACCTGAAATCATCCCGTTAAAAGAACGGCAAGACCGTAAGACTGCATGACAGCAAGACATTTATTTACTGTTCCAGATCTCCTTATGTCCGAATCCCAACCTGTTATCCGTGAGTTTGATATGACTGAGGCTGATGACCCACAGGTGGATCTCTGTCAGGGCGGCGTAAGGGAACCGCTTGAGATATATGTTTTTCGCTTGGCGAAGATCATCACCGGAGGGTTCGCTGACAGTTCCGGTGAACTGGGCGCCGCGGATCCGGCCGATGCGTTTCGTCTCCAGGGCAATGGTACCGGCAACCTGCGAATTGATCCGGAACTCTGTACCGTGCCTCGTTACCGGGTCTGTGGTAATTACAAGTGCATTATTCTCCTCGTCCCATGCATAGAAGCACGAGGCGCACCATGCTCCGCGCTCACTGACGGTGGCTATGCTCAACAGGTGGTGACGCCTGAAAAGCGACTTTATTCTTTTGTGCAGTACTTCTTGTTCCAAGGTCTCTTACTCTTCGTTCCACCTGTAAGTATCAATATTAAAGCCCGCAAGCGTCAGCACCCTGTCGATTACCGTCATCACGAGGTCATCAATTGACTGCGGACGACTATAGAATGAGGGAATGGCCGGGCAGATGATTGCGCCGGCCTCGGTGAGCAGTTTCATGTTGTTGATATGGATGAGGCTGTACGGTGTTTCGCGGGGGACGAGGATCAGTCTGCGTCGCTCCTTAAGCATAACGTCGGCAGCACGGGTGATGAGGTCATCGGAGACGCCGTGGGCGATGCGTCCCACCATACCCATCGAGGCCGGACAGATGATCATGGTATCATATGAAGATGATCCTGATGCAAACGGTGCGTTGAAGTCATTGTTGCTCCATAGCTTCTCGCTGCCCGAAGGTGTGTAACCGGCGCCGGTCTCATAGAGCATGATCTCTTCAGCGTTGGCGGTGAGGATAACGGCCACCCCGGCGAGATGCTCCTGAACCTGGTGCGTCTGTATCACCTGATCCTGAAGGAGAACGCTCTCCCCTGGTTGCTGTCCGGCATTCCTGCTGACCAGGTTGCGGGGCCCCGTAAAGGCAGCCTGAAGCCCGCGCAGCCTCTCCAGCAGCTTCACGGCATATATCGCCCCGCTGGCACCGGTGATTGCTACGACTATTTTTCTGCGGTTCATATCATTTAGTCTGAAGGTCTGAGAGTCTGAGAGTCTGAGAGTCGGATCCGCCAGCTGGCGGATGAAAGTCATCCAGGTCAGTTTGACCTTCAGACCCTTAGACCTTCAGACTTTTAGACTTTTCCTAATTGCTGCCTGACAATCTTTGCAATGTATTTGCCGAGGATGTCAAACTCGATGTTGACTACCGTGCCCGCTTTTATCTGGTGGAAGTTAGTCACCTGCCAGGTGAAGGGGATGATTGCCACATCAAAAGATTTATCCTTCGAATTAACAACGGTCAGGCTTACTCCGTTCACGCTGACAGAGCCCTTCTCTACTGTGATATGTTCGGGCGACTTCGGTTCGAACTCAAATGTATAATACCACGAGCCCTCAGCCTCGCGCACCGAGGTACATGTAGCGGTGAGGTCAACATGGCCCTGCACCATATGCCCATCGAGGCGTCCGTCGAGGCGGGTGCTCCGCTCCAGGTTGACCTTATCTCCCGGCTTCAACAGCCCGAGGTTGGTCTTGTCAAGGGTCTCGCGTATGGCGGTGACGGTGTAGGTATCTCCCTCCCTCTTCACCACGGTGAGGCATACACCGTTGTGCGACACGCTCTGGTCGATTTTCAGCTCATTGGCAAATGAGCACCGCATGGTTATGTGAATGTTATCCTTCTCCTGTTCAATTCGCACCACCGGTGCAGCTTCCTCTACTATTCCCGAAAACATATTGTAAGATGGTTGTTTCGGGCAAAGATAGAAAATGTCGGGTGAATTGGGCTTGAGGGATGCTGGCTTTTACAATTCTTGATGGCCTACGGCC
>DHUL01000053.1:0-3486 GCA_002409145.1 Bacteroidales bacterium UBA5235 | reverse complement strand
CGGCCAAGACCTTCAGACCTTCTCCACCACAATCCTGACCATCTGCTCTTCGATGTCTGTCTCGCGGACAGCGGGAGAAGACAGGGCAGAAGCCGGGGCAAGAGAGATCTCCAGTGCCAGGGTCTGCGAGGCAATATAGTCCGAGTGCTTGCGCACAGCAGCGGAAATAAACGGCAGATCCTCAATCATTACCCTGATCTTGTCGGTCACCTCAAATCCACTCTCCTTACGGATATTCTGGATACGGTTGACAAACTCGCGGGCTATGCCCTCATGAAGCAGCTCCTCCGTGACAGTTATATCCAGCGCCACGGTCAGCCTGCCCTCGTTGGCAACAAGCCATCCGGGTATGTCCTCGGAGATGATCTCAACCTCGTCGGTGGTGATGCGTTGTGATGCACCATCGAGCTTCAGCTCCCAGGAGCCCTCGCGTTCGAACTGTACTATTTCGCTCTGCGTAAGAGCCATGATGGCCGCACCTGCCTCCTTCATCTGCCTGCCGAACTTCGGCCCGAGCAGCTTGAAGTTGGGCTTGACACGACGCACGAGTATGCCCGATGTGTCATCTACGTACTCCACATCCTTGACATTGACTTCGGCAAGAATCAGTGGCCTGACAGCCTCGAAGCTCTCGCGGAAATGCGGGTCGGTGACCGGCACCATGATCTTCGCCAGCGGCTGGCGCACCCTGATGTTCACCTTACGACGCAGGGCCAGGATCATGGAAGACATCTTCTGTGCGATCTCCATCCGCTCTTCGAGGTCCTTGTCTATCAGCTTCTCATCATACGACGGGAACGGCGCCAGGTGCACGGAAACCTCACTATAGCGACCGCTCACGGCATTGAGGTCAGTGAAGATACGGTCAGTATAGAACGGTATTATCGGCGAGGCCAGCAGTGCCACTGTCTCGAGACAGGAGTAGAGGGTCTGGTATGCCGAGAGCTTGTCCTCGTCCATGCCACCGCCCCAGTAGCGCTTCCGGTTGAGGCGCACGTACCAGTTGGAGAGGTTTTCGGTAACAAACTCAGAGACAGCACGTCCCGCGGGTGTGATGTCATAATCGTTATATCGCTCGCTCACCTCCTTCACCAGGGTGTTGAGCAGCGAGATGATCCACCGGTCTATTTCGGGTCTGCGTTCCACCGGTACCTGTGGCTCACGGCCTGTGAAACCGTCTACGTTCGCGTAAAGCGCGAAGAAGGAATAGGTGTTATAAAGTGTCCCGAAGAACTTGCGCTTCACCTCCTCCACGCCCGATATGTCGAAGCGGAGGTTATCCCACGGCTGGGCATTGGTGAGCATGTACCAGCGTAACGGATCTGCGCCGTGTTTATCAATGGTTGAGAACGGATCGACGGCGTTACCGAGGCGCTTCGACATCTTGTTGCCGTTCTTGTCAAGCACCAGGCCATTAGATATAATGTTCTTAAACGATACTGAATCGGAGATCATCGTTGCGATGGCATGCAATGTGAAGAACCACCCGCGGGTCTGATCGACCCCCTCGGCGATGAAGTCGGCCGGGAACATCTCACGGAAGTTTTCCTTGTTTTCAAACGGGTAGTGAGCCTGCGCATAGGGCATCGCTCCCGAGTCGAACCACACGTCTATCAGGTCCGGCTCACGGTGCATGGGACGACCGGTGGGGCTCACCAGCACAATCTCATCTACATATGGCCTGTGCAGGTCAAGCAGCGAATAATTCTCAGCGCTGTTGTCGCCCTCCACGAAGTCCTGAAGCGGGTTACGGTTCATATAGCCGGCATCGATGCTTCGGGCTATCTCCATCTTAAGCTCAGCCAGGGAACCGATGCACATCTCCTCCTGGCGGTCGTCGGTCATCCAGATTGGCAGCGGCGTGCCCCAGTAGCGTGAGCGCGACAGGTTCCAGTCAACGAGGTTCTCGAGCCACTTGCCGAAGCGGCCGGTGCCGGTGCTCTCGGGCTTCCAGCAGATGGTATCATTGAGCTCCATCAGACGGTCACGCAGCGCGGTGGTACGTATGAACCATGAGTCGAGCGGGTAGTAGAGCACGGGTTTGTCAGTACGCCAGCAGTGCGGGTAGTTGTGAACCATCTTCTCTATGCGGAACACCTTGCCCTGCTGCTTGAGCATCACGGCTATGTCAACATCGATTGTCTCCGTCCCTGCCGGGATTGTGTCGTCATATTCGTTCTTAACGTAGCGTCCGGCGAAGGGGCCGTATGTCGTGGTATTCACGCGTGTTGCCACGAAGGCCTGGTCAAGGTCATCCATCGGCACCATCCGTCCGCGACGGTCGACGAGCGGACCCTGGAAACCGTCGGACATCAGCACCATAAGCGGTGGTATGCCGTGTTCGCGCCCTGCGCGATAGTCATCTGCGCCGAAGGTGGGTGCTATATGGACTATTCCCGTTCCATCGACTGTTGTGACGAAGTCGCCGGTGATGACGCGGAAAGCGCCGTCGTCGGGTTTCACCCAATCAATAAGCTGCTCGTAGTCAATATCTTTAAGTTCGGAGCCTTTGTATTTCCCGGTAACGGTGTATTCAAGCTTTCTGTCAGGAGCAAATATCACAGGAAGCAGGTCCTCTGCAAGTATCACTGTGATTGGTTCCGAAGTGTATGGGTTGACAGTGCGGACACTTACGTAACTGATATCCGGACCAACAGCCAGCGCGGTGTTTGAGGGTAGAGTCCACGGAGTGGTGGTCCATGCCATGATCTTCACACTGTTGGTGTCGGCGTCCCTGAACAGGAACTCCGATTTTTCATTGCGGATCAGGTTAAACAGGGCGATGCATGTTGTGTCCTTGACATCCCTGTAGCATCCCGGCTGGTTGAGCTCATGCGAGCTGAGGCCGGTGCCGGCAGCGGGAGAGTAGGGCTGAATGGTGTAGCCCTCGTAAAGCAAACCTTTGTTATATAACTGCTTGAGCAACCACCAGAGGGTCTCTATATACCTGTTGTCATAGGTAATGTATGGGTTATCCATGTCGATCCAGTATCCCATGTGACGTGTCAGATCCTCCCATACATCGGTAAATTTCATCACGTCTTTGCGGCAGGCTTCGTTATACTCTGCCACGGTGGGTTTACCAGGCTTGCCGATGTCCTCCTTGGTAATCCCGAGAGCCTTTTCCACGCCCAGTTCGACGGGCAGTCCATGGGTGTCCCAACCTGCCTTGCGTTTGACCTCGTAACCCTGCATTGTGCGGAAGCGGCAGATGGTATCCTTGATGGCACGGGCCATCACATGGTGGATACCGGGTAGTCCGTTTGCAGAGGGGGGACCCTCGTAGAACACGAACTCACCCTTACCATCGCGGCTGCGCAGCGACTTGCGGAAGGTATCATGATCATCCCACATCTTCAGCACCTCGTTGTTCACCTTGGGGAGATCAAGGCCCTTGTATTCGGGAAATTTCTTCGACATACTGCTGTTTTTTTCAGGGTGCAAAGTTATGAAAAAATGTCGTGCAGTCTTGCGGTCTTGCAGTCT
>DHUL01000092.1 GCA_002409145.1 Bacteroidales bacterium UBA5235 | reverse complement strand
TTAGTAAAACCGGTATACAGTAGGCCGTAATACCAGTCCTATTCTCAACATGCTGTGCTTCTCCCTGTAATCGATAAGGCTCTCTGCATACCCTTCCGACCACTGGAGCATTAAATACTGATTCCTGCTCTTAAAGGGCTTGTACTTTATGTCGGCAAGCACACTGCCCTTCCAATCCCACACAGCTCCTTTCCGTACTGCAATCCCTGCAGTCAGCCTGTTTTCTATCATGGACCACTGCCCTGAGACCTCCCCATAGCCTATGTAATCCATGAGATCCGGATTATCACTCAGTCCAAAGGGAATCCACACTTTTACTGATGCCATAAAATTGTGAAATACTGCATGGCTGTAGTTCGCCGCAACATAATTCCAGCTTTTAGAGCCGTTTTCTTCAGTACGGCCGTTGGACTCATGCTCAAAACTGATGCAAATTGAGCCATTCAAATACCCGTTTTTGTAAAATGGCTTTATGAAGAACATTCCCGGATTGTAGTTTGTCTCTGCAAAAGGCCTTGACTGCAGATATATATCCCAGAACGACTTTTGCGTGTACCCAAGATATGCATAGAATCCCAGCCAGACCGGCTTGTCCATCAGGCGCTGCTTGAAACTGAGCTGAAACCTGACATCCGAATTGTATCTTGTCGGCGCCTCGTTTAATGGTATCCCGGTAATGAAATAGTTATCATTGAATATCGTGAAAGCCGGACTTCTGACAAGCAGGTTCTCAACTGAATCCCGCGTCAGCGGCAACTGGCAATAAACGATGGCAGGCACCAGCAGAACAACTATTAAAAGCGCGCGTCTGTAATTCATACCGTTTTTTTTAAAATTAGTTCTTCTTCCTGTAACTTATAACCGCCCAGCCATTGAAAAACAGTCCCGGACCCGGGAGGGCGAAGAAGGGCATCATCAGGTCAGAGGGATTGCTCCCCTTGAGATAAACCTGCCGGAAAACCATGATTATATATTTCATCAGAGAACAGGTTCAGCCGGGGTCAACCGGGCATTTCACCGTATTATGACTGATTTTGAACCACAGTATATCAATTACCCTGACCTTCTTCCCTCACACCAGTTCAGGCTGCTGATGGCAATTTCAGCATTCAGAACAGCACCGGTTGACAGGTTTGCCATTAAACCTTCTTCCCTGGCCACCCTTCGCTCATTACCGGCGACAGCGCCGGGTCTGCTGCCCGGACTTTTAACTCCGGAAAACCTTTCCATTTGAGGACTATTTGAAATACATCCTCTGAAATGTCAGGTTTACTGTCTCGTGAGTATCCGGCATCAGGTATATCAGGTTAATACTCCGGTTCCCGCGGTTTACAAAATATTCCAGACGTACGGGATAAAATCCTTTTTGTAATGGAACCATATATGATTTATACCAATCATTTCCATGCAGACCATCGTTACTTATGATTTCACGTCCGTTGATGAAGAATTTCGATCCGTCGCTTGAGCTTAGAGCAAACATGTAATAACCTTCTTCGTCTATCTTTATATACCCTTCAAATACACATCCGAAATTATTCCCGGCCGGGAGTTTTTCAAGGTTGAATGAACTGTCGGCAATTCCCTTTTCTACAGCATTAAGTTCTTCAAAATCAGGCAATACATTCCAGTTGCCTTCGTAGAAAGAATAGCGCAGACCCCCGGCCTTAATGTTTTTTACATGCTGCAGCGCCGGCCAAACCTCACTGATCACGAATTTCCCCTTTGCTGTATTAATGTACTTTTTGTTTTCCCCGATCCACCTGACTCTTAATTCAGCAGGACCTTCAAGTTCGATCATTTGCGGAGCTCTTGCGGAAGATGTATCAGGTTCTGATCCATCGGTTGTATAATGTACGTTCGGAAAGCTTCCGTTCAGAAATACCGGTGCTGGTTTTCCTTTAAGCAGAGACCCGTTGTTAGGGTGAAACTCAACCAGTTTTTTGGAATTGTAACCATTGTAGGTATACTTTAAACCATCATATATACCTTTAAAACGAACCGACATATGTGTTTCGTCGGGATAGATTGCAACTTTCCGGCGAAGCTCACCTGGCGCATATTCCTGCAAAACCGAATCCATTTTCTGAATCCCGACGTTCCTGTATGTGTCCTCAGTGCCATTAATCCATAAAGTCCTGTTAAGATCATCAGTGTTTTTGAAAGTAGTTGTGGCCATCGAAATAATGTACCTGTCATTCCATGGAAATGCAGGATCAGAGCAATAGTAATTTGAAAACAGGGCTGGTTCCTTAAGCATTACATAAAAGGAGAACAAACCTCCCAAAGAATGACCGTACAAGCTGTTGTCTCCACCTGCAGGATACTTTTTATCGATATAAGGGATGAGCTCATCTTTCAGGAAATCTATGAAATTATCAGCTCCGCCTCCTTTATCATTTCCAGATGTTTTTACTGGTAAAAAATCACGGTCACGCATACTCCCTTTTTCAGTGTAAGTATTTAGTATGGCAACCAGAATCAGCGGAGGTAACAGTTTCTCTTTCCTGGCAAATTTATAAATGAATGAAAAATCATCGAAATGCGATTCTCCGTCAAGCAGATAGACAACGTCAAATTTATCATCAGATGTGGACTTATACTCTTCGGGGAGAAGGATTCTTATTTTACGTTGTTCGTTTAGAATGTGTGAAAAAACGGAATCGTTAAAAATGACTGTTTCCTGTGCCAAAGTGTTTCCGGTAAGGATACAACCCGATATCAGGATAAGGAATCTGATTTTGAGAGAGAATTTCATGATATTGAGTTTTATTCTAGGAGGTACCTGGTTCTATTGCGGTCAATAAGGCTCACTCAAACCCTTAACGGATCTGTTCTGTCTCATATCGGCTGTACAAATTTAAAAAATAATAGTCTCAGGGTAATCTATTGATAACAAGAGGAGGTATGCACCGGATACAGGCTTTATCAGGGCTCAATGGATGATATTCGTATGGAATGTTAAGCCTGACCTGGTCGCATTTTAGTTGTGCATCAATAATCATGCAGGTTAAGCCCTGATTCCTGTCTCAGGGCAGCGTATCCGAAACATTGAGTGGTGGTATCCGGCAGGTTTTATGCAGAACAGTATCCATTTATCACTTTTGCCAGCTGATCCTTGCCTGAAGGCTGTAATATCCCATTCCCTGAGGCTAACCATGTTACCTCATCAGTAGCTCAAATCAGTTTAAGGCAGTTCACCATGTTTCTGAACATGCTGCCGGTACGGAGCTTATATGTGGTAAAAAGGACAGATCTGCGGCTCTCCGGTGGAGGTAATCCTGCTGCATATCTCACCCAGTTCTTTTCGGGTTTCTGCCTGATAAGCAACAAACCGTATAGACGAAAAGCTCCTTGTTGAGGACATTTTAATAAGGAATGCCAACCACTTACTTACGGTAGTGGGATGAGTCAGAAATTCCGTGCAGGTACTATGTTTACCTCACTCTCGAGTGAGATGCCAAATTTTTCCCGGACTGACTCCCTGATCTGCCGCGCGAGGTCAAACACCTCAGAGCCGGTGGTGCCACCATAGTTTACAAGGATCAGAGCCTGCTTTTCATAACAGCCTGCATTACCCACACGGCGCCCCTTCCAGCCGGCCTGCTCGATAAGCCATCCGGCCGAAATCTTGTACTGATCGCCCTGCCTGAAATATCTCGCTTCAGGAAACTGCTCCCGGAGCCTTTGCAACTCGTCCGGGCTGACAACGGGATTCTTGAAGAAACTGCCTGCATTGCCCAGCTCAGCCGGGTCAGGCAGCTTCGATCTCCTTATGTCTGCAATAATACCGGCCATCTGCGCGGGCGACGGATCAACAAGCCCGCGCCTGTCAAGCTCCTCCCGGATTTGTCCGTAGTCAGTGCGCGGGCTCGCACTCCTGGACAGCCTGAATGTGACCGAACATATCACAACGCTGTTCTTCAGTTCATTCTTGAATATGCTGTCTCGGTACCCGAACCGGCATTCGCGATTGCTCAGCTCAAGCCATTCACCGGCGCAGCGGTTATACAACCGCACCTTCTCAATAGCCTCAGCCGCCTCCACCCCGTAAGCGCCAATATTCTGTACAGGAGCGGCACCGACGGTACCGGGAATCAATGCGAGGTTCTCAATCCCGGACAACCCGTTGCTCACGGCATACCCGACCAGTTCATTCCAGATGACGCCGGCACCGGCTTCAACCACCACACCTGAGTTGTCTTCACTGATTATTGAGATTCCCTTTATCTCATTGATGATCACAAGTCCGTCAAAGTCAGATGTAAACAATATGTTGCTGCCCTGACCCATTACAAGCACCCTCTCCTTATCCGGTACCAGGTGGCCAACCTCGCGATGGTCTGCCAGCTCCCGCAGCTCTCCCGGATCAGTAAGGTGAAACAAATACCGGGCACCGGCGTCGATCCTGAATGTATTAAAGGGCAGCAGGCTTATTTTTTCCCTTAGTCTGATCATGACAGCAATAGTATCAAAAATTGCTTTCAGAATTGACATATCTTCATAGTTTTGTTATTCACAAAAAAGTCACAGGCAGGAAAATGAAATCTTTCGAGGTAACCGGAGGTAACCGGCTTAAAGGGGTGATCGTCCCGCAGGGGGCGAAGAATGAGGCGCTGCAGGTTCTGTGTGCAGTGCTGCTCACACCTGACAGGATCACTATCTCAAATATCCCTGACATAACAGACGTGAAGCTGCTGATCGAGCTCCTGGCAGGGCTGGGGGTGGAGGTGGAACAGCTCAGTGATGACACCTGGTCATTCATGGCCGCCAATGCTGATCCTGACAGGCTGTATGAAAAGGATCTGCTGCGCAAGGCGAATATGCTGAGAGGTTCGGTGATGCTCGCGGGACCTTTAATTGCCAGGTTCAAGAAAGCGGTTATCCCGAGGCCGGGAGGCGACAAGATCGGACGAAGGAGGCTTGACACCCACATCACCGGTTTTGACCAGCTTGGCTGCGAGGTTGAATATGACCAGGTGAATGAGTATTTCAGGCTCTCTGCTTGCAGGCTGAAAGGGGCCGGGATCCTGCTCGACGAGCCTTCCGTTACAGCAACGGCGAACATAATCCTTGCAGCAGTGATGGCGGAGGGCGAGACGGTTATATATAACGCTGCCTGCGAGCCATATATACAGCAGCTCTGCCTGATGCTCAACAGCATGGGAGCGGAGATCAGCGGAATCAGATCAAACCTGCTGAGGATAAGGGGAGTAAGCGCTCTCCATGGTTGCAGTCACCGTATTCTTCCTGACATGATAGAGGTTGGATCATTCATCGGGATGGCTGCAGTGACCGGATCAGAATTGCGGATTAAAGATGCCGGTATATCTGACCTGGGAATTATCCCTCAGAAGTTCAGGCAGCTGGGCATTGATCTGCAGACCAGCGGGAATGATATTATTGTTCCCGGGCAGGATGCGTTTGATATCCGTGATAATATTGACGGATCTATTCTGACAATCTATGATCACCCGTGGCCGGGACTGACCCCTGACCTGATAAGTGTTTTGCTTGTGGTAGCTGTAAATGCTGCCGGCAGCGTTCTGATACACCAGAAAATGTTCGAGAGCCGTCTTTTCTTCGTCGACAAGCTGATCGACATGGGTGCAAGGATCATACTGTGCGATCCGCACCGCGCGGTTGTAATCGGCCTCGGGGGACGTCAGAAGCTTCGTGGTATCACAATGAGCAGTCCTGATATAAGGGCCGGCATGGCCTTGCTGATAGCCGCTATGGGAGCCGAGGGCAAGAGCCTGATTCATAATATTGAACAGATAGACCGTGGTTATCAGCACCTTGACAAAAGGCTGAATGATCTGGGCGCCCGGATCAGGAGGATTGATTCATGAGGCCGGGAGGCCGGACCTGACCCTGAAGAATATTATTCGGCCAATTGCCTGCGGGTCAATGAATATATCCTGATTGCAAAAGGATTTACGAAATCGAAGAGGAAAATACTGGAGCTCGGTTACAACATAATCGAACTTGATATGTCAGAGTTCAGGAAGATGGACGGCGGTCTTACATGCCTGTCGCTGCTCTTCTGACTAGATCTGCAGGTTACGATATTCTAATTGAAGGGAAAGGTTTCTTTGACAATACCGGCATTTGTTCTATACCGTTAAAACCACGCACCCTTTTTTCTCCCCGGCCTCAACATACCTGTGGGCTTCGGCTGCCTTTTCAAGGGGGAAGGTCTGATCGATCACAGGCTTTAGTCTCCGGTCTTCAAAGAACTCCCTGATGAAACGCAGATCCTCCTGTTTTGGAGTTGCCAGCGCACAAATAACCCTTTTGCCTCCGGTCACTGATGTCCGGATCATCTGAAGCAGTTTTGAGGATTTAAAACTTACCGGCATGTAGATTCCGTTTGGTCTCAGTGATGCCTTGTATTTTGAAAAAGATCCCTTGCCCAGGATATCAATAATGAGGTCATATGACTCCCCGTTTTTTGTAAAGTCTTCATTTTTATAATCTATCACCCTGACTGCTCCCAGGCTCTTTACATATTCCATTCCCTGAGTGCTGCATACACCCGTGACTTCCGCCCCGAAGTAATGGCTGGCAAGCTGTACGGCTGCTGAACCGATCGCGCCGGAGGCGCCGATGACAATGACACGCTGTCCTTTCTGAATATTCACCTTTCTCAACAGGCAGAGTGCCATCGTTGATCCGTAAGGAACTGCGGAAGCCTCCTCATAGGTCATATGTGAAGGCTTCGGAGCAATGATGCCATCCACGGGAAAGGAGAGGTACTCTGCATAAGCGCCCATGTTCTCGCCGGTGTAACCAAAAACCTGGTCGCCTCCTTTGAATTGCTTAACATCACTGCCAACCATTTCAACCTCTCCGGCGAATGTGTTTCCCAGGATTGTTCGTTTGGGCCTGCTGAAGCCAAAGCCAATCCGTGCAAATACCCGGAACAGTGACAGCATATTGAATTCACCGGCCGGAAGGTTTTTGAAATTGCGGGCAATGATATCCCCGTAATTTACCGAGACAGCATGAACCCTTACAAGAACCTCGTTGCTTTCAGGAGAGGGTTTTTCCACCTCCTGCAAATGAAGAACATCCGGTTCCCCGTACTCTGTATAGACTATTGCTTTCATCTTATGTTTTTTCTTTTTTGGCCTGTTTGGCCATGAATTTGATATGAACCTGGTCATTCTCCGGGAAATATGTAAATACATCGGACAACTGAACTTTGAAGGTGTGTGCAATCCGGAATGCCAGCTCCAGCGACGGGAAGTACTTCCCGTTCTCGATTGCCACAATTGTCTGGCGGGTAACCCCGGTTCTGTCTGCCAGCTCCTGCTGGGTCATCTCATTTGCAAAAAAGCGGAGCCTGCGGATGTTGTTGCTGATAAATACTTTTTCGTTGTCCATGTTACGCTCCCATTCTGTAATAAATGATTTTTGCAACTTCCGATGCCAGGCTGGCCACAAAACCTGTGCAGATAAGGGTAAGAAACATTACATATGGTTTCATTCCAATTGCCAGCGCGCCCATCGCCAGCATAAATCCTAAAGTGAATATCCAGTGCGAGATCCGGATGCATTTAAGTTCTATCAGCTTGTCGCGCTCATCGGTTATATCAGGAATATCCTCCTGCGTGATGATGCGGTTTGCAATTGCAAACAAGATCTGGATCACAATCTGCACAACAATTGCCACCGGTATCAGGTATAGAAACGATTTCCCCCAGAACCGGAAATCGTTCAGAAGCCCCATATCTGCCTGGATGTAGTTCCTGTAAACATAGAGCGAGTAAAGTCCGATCACCAGCACCGAGCCGATGATTGATACGATTGATTGCTTCTCATGGTGTCCCATTTTAATACCTCCCTGTGTCTGTTAATATATACTATATGTAAAAGAATGACGACACAAAGATAATAATAGTTTACATAATGTCAAATAAAATATACATTTTCTTTTCAAAACTTTTCCGGTGTCCTCCTGTTTGAGGGAGTGTTCATGGGAGCGCTTACTATCTGTGCAATCGGCTCTCTCCGGATTTCTATCTCCTAGGGCTTCGGATTACTGTTTCAGTGGCTGCCATTCTATAGTTCTTGGTATCTTTACATTATCATAATCTGTGGCAAGATGAATTTCAAATTCTCTTTTGACGGATTCATGGCAATGCTGGCTGATTATAATAATGCCATATGGCCATTGCAGATAATCGTGTACCTGGTGACAATAGCAATCATTGTGATGATATTCATGCAGGTCAGACATTCCGGGAAGATAATTGCAGTCTGGCTGGGCATACTTTGGATCTGGGTTGGGATTGTATTTAATTTTATCTTTTTCAGCAAGTTAACACAGTTAGGGATTGTCTTTGGAGTTTTATTTATACTCCAGGGTTTGATATTCCTTTACAGCGGATTGACCAGGAATGACTTGGCATTCCGGCTGAACTCCGGGTGGAAGACTATAGGCGGGCTTATAATTATGCTCTATGCCTTAATCGGTTATCCGGCACTGGAATATGCATGGGGAAGGGGGTACCCGGAAATTCTGCCATTCGGCCTGGCGCCTTGTCCCCTTACAGTCTTTACGCTGGGAATACTGTTTTTGCCTGTAAAGAAAGTACCCGGCTACCTGGTCATAATACCTGTGTTTTACTCATTCGGTGGCATCGTACCTGTTTCACTTGGGATAAAGGAAGATATTGGCCTGATAATCTCGGGACTCCTGGTGCTGATATTATGGTTACTGCAAAGAAAAAACCGTCATTCGGAGGTCCTGACACTATAAGCAGTTTCAGGATAGAGAGTCCTGAAGTATTATCTTAAATTTTTGTAAACCAGCTTTGTATGCCAGGTATACCCAAGGGATTCAGCAGTTACAATGTACATACCGCCGGCAAGCGCTGTCTGTGACAGATCGATTTCCGAATTGTTTTCAGCCCGGATGCTCAACACTTCGTTACCAGCTATATCAGTGAACTTCAGTGTAATATTTCCAGGGACCTGGTCATCAAAGTGAATTCTGAATTTTCCCGATGTAGGGTTGTGATAAATCCTTATTGACTTCAACCCGGTTAATTCCGGCTGGTTCTCTTCAATGCCTGTTCCTGTTCCGGCCAGTATTACGGCTGTGGTCGACAAGAACGGCAGTGTGAGTGCGAACGAGTTGCCTGAAACGGCAGCCTCACCGGATGAGGTGGTTCTGACCTTTGTTGTTTTTGCATAACGGCTGAACAGGTGCAACGTCTCCCACATACCGGTCTTCCACGACCAGGGTGTAAATATCCCAACACCGTTATCTGCAAACGTACTGAGCATCGAGGAGGCGTATTCCTGTTGCCTTCTGCTCGTCGGCAACCCGTTTTATGAAGTATTCCAGCCAGCAGTAATATTTCCCGTTGATGGTCAGTGATTCACTTCCCCATTTATTCCACTGCCATTCGTTGGCAGGCACCGGCCCGGTAAGTTTGATTTCCGGAAACCTCTCGCGGGCTTTCTTCGCCACGGCGAAATATGAATTCATGAATGCGGAGGCAGACAGCAGCGAGGGCATCAAGTCATCATGGGTGCCGTTCCATATCTCGGGCTCATTGTCCATGCTCCAGTAAATGAACTGGTTTTTATCAAGGCCCAGGCCTTCCGGCCCGGACCGGGATTTGATACAGGCCTTATTTTGCTAACTTTGCATTATGATCAGGCAAAGGCACTTCAAAGGAATACTTATCGGGCTTACATTCCTGTTTCTTTGCTATGGAATCAGAGGATATTACCCGCGGTATTATGAACCGCTTCAGGAGGACACCCCGTTTTCCCGGACGGTAATTGCCGAAGGTAACTATCCGGTACTGCTGATACTGAATAAGGGGACAGGTAATCCTGCCGATACCCGAAAACAACCGCCAGCTCCCTGTGACAGGCCGCTGTCGCCGGGCCTGTCAGACCTGCCGGCCTGGTCAGGAGCAATGGAGGAGGTGAAGAAAACGGCCTTTCTGGCATACGCCGGAACGGTTTATATTGATATTGCTTCAACTGACCTGATATTCCCGTTTCATTATTTCCTGTAAGTCGCTGCCGGCTGGTTGACTCAGCCGGCAATAATCTGTCGTTTAGTTAATTGCTGCCCCGGACAGCTTATGCGTGGCAATCATGCCATTGTATGATGTCCTGACAGTTATTTGTTTCATTTTTAATTACATACGAAAATGGGAATTACAGTTTATATTATAGTTTTCGGACTGGTGCTGCTCATACTGGCGCCATTTGTTATCGGACATTTCAAAAATGTAGCGAAGGATAAGTCGATGATTGCCGCGCTGAAGGCTTCCGCATCTGCAAAGGGACTTGCACTTACCGGGTCAGATGCATGGAAGGGGGCCTATGCCATTGGTATTGACCCGGGCAGGGGCATGTTGTTTTATCTCAGGAAGTCCGGAGAGTCGCTGCAGGAAGAGATGACAGAGCTGGCCGGAGTAAAGGACTGCAGGGTTGATGTAACAGCCAGGACTGAGAAGACTCCGAACGGGAGCATGACCGTGGTAGAGGGCATCAGCCTGGTAATTACATTCACTGACAAAGCTTTAGGCGGGAAGAGGCTGGAGTTTTACAGCAATGCGATTTTCCCTTCGCTGGGCAGCGAGCGGGCACTTGCAGAAAAGTGGCAGAAAATAATTTTATCCTATTTACAGAAGAATAAAAGCTAGAATCTTAAGCTGAATGGTTTAGTTTTGCTTCGGGCCGGAGGGTACACTCCGGCGACGGGCTCTCCGGCCCGAAGATATTGAACCATGAAGTGTAAAATGAATATTGACGCAAATGAAACCGCAACTTGAACTCATACTCCTGGGTATGTCCGTGCTGTTCCTGATGAGCATTTTTGCGGGGAAGGCAAGCTCAAAGTTCGGAGTCCCCGCCCTGCTGCTTTTCCTGTCCGTCGGGATGCTGAGCGGCACTGATGGCCTCGGAATAGAGTTCGGGGATATTCATGTTGCACAGACTATAGGAACTATTGCACTGTGTATCATCCTCTTCTCCGGGGGACTGGACACAAGGATCTCGGAAATACGCCCGGTCATTTCGCAGGGAGCAATCCTGGCAACAATAGGAGTGATGTTGACAGCAATACTGACCGGCCTGGCTGTATGGGGACTCCTGGGGCTGACTGCTGATACCTCAGGCATAAGCCTGCTGACTGCCCTGCTGTTGGCAGCCACCATGTCATCAACGGATTCAGCCTCGGTGTTTTCCATACTGAGATCGAAGGGCCTCCACCTCAAAAACAACCTCCGACCCATGCTTGAGCTGGAGAGCGGAAGCAACGACCCGATGGCTTATGTTCTTGTTATCACCCTGATAGAGATTATCAACATGGGGACTGCCCCGAATTACTGGCTCGCGGGAGGTACGCTGCTCCTTCAGCTGGCAGTAGGAGCGGTCTCAGGATATGCCGTCGGGAAACTGGCCGTACATATTATAAACCATATCAAAATCGAAAATACATCACTCTATCCCATCCTTGTCTTTACCTTCTGCATACTTATTTTTTCACTTACGTACTTTCTCAAGGGTAACAGTTTTCTCGCTGTTTATATTGGCGGACTGGTCATCGGAAATGCGAAGCTGGCCCACAAACGGTCATCCATGAATTTTTTTGACGGCCTGGCATGGATGAGCCAGCTTTTCCTGTTCCTCACCCTGGGGCTGCTGGTTAACCCGAGGGAGCTGATCCCGGTATTGATTCCCGGGCTGATAATCAGTTTCATAATGATTTTTGTCACAAGACCACTCACTGTTTTCCTGTGTCTTGCTCCCTTCAGGAAGATGCCGGTGAGGGATAAAACCTTTGTCTCATGGGTCGGCCTGCGCGGCGCAGTCCCGATAGTATTTGCCATCCTGCCACTTGCAGCAGAGGTTCCGCATGCCAGGCTCATCTTCAACATCGTATTCCTCTGCACCCTTGTTTCATTGCTTGTTCAGGGGACCACTCTCCCAAGGGTGGCAATGTTGCTTGGACTGGCGGAAAAACCGATGGAGAAAAGACAACTCGAGGAATTTGACGTCGAGTTCTCAGGTGACATAAAGACAATAACTTCCGAGCTGGTTGTGACTTCCCGGTCGCTGGAGAAAGGTAAAAACCTTATGGATCTGCCTCTCCCGGAAAAGACACTGGTTGTAATGGTCAAACGGGATGACATCTATTTCGTGCCGACAGGCAAGACTCCTCTACATGAAAATGACAGGCTGCTTGTAATCACAGAAAGCAATGAAGCCCTGGCGGAGACATACAAAGCCCTGGGAGTCGATTAGGTCATGCCATGTTACCTGATTGGAAAACTCTGATTGTTTCTCCTGCAAATTGGCATTCTCCGGAGTTGGTATAATTCAGTTGAAAGCAGACAACCCTGAGTAATTGGCATAAAACTGGAAGTAGCCCATGCTGTTCCGGAAAAAATTCTTTCCATTCAGTTCAACGGTTTTATCATATTCTACCAGTATAGTCTGCTTTCCAAATGCAGGTGCCAGCCGGCGTATCTGTACCAGGTATGCAGGCATTGCATTATCCTTGCCCGTCTCAAGATATTTCTGCAGCGAATAGATTTCGGCCTGTTCGCCGTTTATCGTGATTTTCAGGTCCTTAATATTCAGTTCAGGTGGTCAACAGCGGACATAATCCGGAAGAATTTGTTTTTCACATCAACCTGGTAACTCCTGTCCGTTGTGGCCTTTTTAACCGGGAATTTTTTTGAATAAGCCAGGGAGTTGTCAGGAAGAAATCCGGGATCAGAACTGCCTGTATCTGCCTGTCAATTGTTATGAGGTATGCCAATACAATATTATTGACTTCAGCCTCCTGAAGG
>DHUL01000039.1:55235-55526 GCA_002409145.1 Bacteroidales bacterium UBA5235 | reverse complement strand
GTTGAGTCCTATATAGAACTCCATACTCCCGTCCTGTTCTTTCAGCGCCTTTCCGATGTCAGCAGAGATGATGAAGTTCTCGTTCATGGCTATCTTAAGGCCCAGGCCTGCAGCTACGTGTGGTGTATCCTTATCCTCGGTCAGGTAGTTGCCGATCAGTTCCCCCGGGTGGTGTGCCTGAAGGTAACTTGAAAATGCTGCCCTGTCAACGTCAACCTGGTCAGTGACAATCCCTGCATCAACAAAGTAATTTGTTCCCAGGTAGAAGTTCTGGTTGATGAACCTGAAGCG
>DHUL01000039.1:38800-55031 GCA_002409145.1 Bacteroidales bacterium UBA5235 | reverse complement strand
GTTCTGGTTGATGAACCTGAAGCGTACCATCTTCCAGCGAAGTTCCGCGTTGGCGTAAGCGATACCGTTGCCCACCACCCTGTTGCGAAGGATACCCCTGAGGTTCTTGCTTCCGCCCAAACCTTCGGAGACAGCCCCCCGGAGTTCGGAAACAATTATCTGGCCCTGGTAGTAGAATGGGACATCACCAAAAAGAGTCTGCTGGTAACCGAGCCGGTAGGCAAAACTCAGATCGTCTTCCTTGAGGGTGAAATACTGTCTCCAGGTGAGATAGAATTTACCGAATGTAGATTCGGAACCGAGAAATTCCGGGACCACTTCGATGCCAGTTTCGGCCCATATGCCGTTCATAGGGCAAGCGCGCTGGTCACGCGTATCATATGATATGCCTCCCTTGATGCCGGTGATCCATCCGCCGTCGGCTTCCTCCTCTGAGATGATCCCTGCACCTGTGTAGTACTCGAAGAGTGTGGGCACATCCTGCAGGTACTTCGGATCGTCCACATCCTTGCCCTTATTGAATTTTGTAACGTCAAGCACGCCCGGCTTGAACTGCTGGATGCTCAGTCCGGCATTCCAGTGCCAGTTGTTTTCGCCAATGTTACCGATGAAGTCGTTCTTGAACCTGAAGAGATGGCGTTTCATGGCATAGAAAAGGCGGCTGCGGTAGGGTGGTGAGTTGAGTTCATCGTCAGTCCAGTCACTGTTGTAAACTGATCCGAAGCCGTTGAATCCGTAGAAGTCATAGGCGAAGTCAGGCATGTAGCTGAGGTCAACCGCGTATCTGATCCCCTTGATCAGGTAATCCGAGTCATACATGACCCTGAGGATCGAGCTTCCCTTGGTGAATGTTGATGCTTCGACATATATCCTGTGAAAATAATCCGGATAGATTGATCCGTCTCCGTAATCAAACAGGTTCACAAGGGCCCCGTACTGGAAGCCCTGGTCAGTACTGTAAGTTACGGCAGGCAGGGCGCCGAAGTTCCATCCTGTTTTGGTCTCCTGGGCTGTCACAGAGGTGGCGAGGAGGCCGGTCAACAGCATAATAAAGAGTTTTTTCATAGGTTTCATTTTTGTAAGGAAAGTAAAGTTAAAGAAAAATGATGCTCATAACCTAATTATTTTAATATTGCTACATTAGTGGACTTTAAAAACCGGTGCTATGAGCCTGATCATATATAATACGGGAATGCTGGTGCAGACCAGGGAAGAGCATGTGGCTTTCACTGCTGGTAAGGATATGGAGGTGCTTCCGGTTGTTGAGAAGGGCTGGCTGCTGGTGGAAGACGGTATCATTGCCGGCTATGGTCCGCCTGAGACTGTGCCCGATCTCAGCTGCGCCGTCGCGAAGCTCGATGCCGGGGGAGGTTATGTGTTCCCGGCCTTTTGCGATCCTCATACCCACCTGGTGTATGCGGGAAGCAGGGAGAAAGAATACACCGACAAGATACGCGGGCTGTCGTACGAAGAGATAGCAAAGAGGGGAGGAGGAATTCTCAACTCGGCAAAGTTGCTGCATGAGACATCTGAGGATGAGCTCTTCAGGCAGGCAATGGAGCGTGTGCAGGAGGTAATTTCTTTTGGTACCGGGGCAATCGAGATAAAGAGCGGGTATGGTCTCACAACTGAGGATGAGCTCAAAATGCTCAGGGTGATCAGGAGGATAAAGGAGGAATCGTCCCTGACGGTCAGGTCGACTTTTCTCGGGGCCCATGCCGTGCCGGCTGAGTACCGCAATGACAGGAACGGATATGTTGACCTGATTGTGAATGAGATGATACCGGCCGTTGCTGCCGGGCGGCTGGCTGATTACATAGATGTGTTCTGTGACCGGGGTTTCTTCACTGTTGAAGAGACTGCCCGTATACTTGAGGCCGGTGCGCAGCACGGTATGCGCCCCAAGATACATGCCAACGAACTTGATTACTCCGGGGGAATTCAGACCGGGGTGAAACACGGGGCACTATCTGTTGACCACCTGGAGTTCACGGGTGACGATGAGATTAAAGTATTGCTGGGCAGCGGCACCATGCCCACTCTGCTGCCCGGCGCAGCCTTCTTCCTGGGAATGACAGACCCTCCGGCAAGGAAGATGATAGAAGCAGGATTGCCGCTGGCGATGGCAAGCGATTACAATCCGGGTTCATCGCCATCCGGCAACATGAAGCTGGTGGTCTCGCTGGGATGCATCAGGCTGCGCCTGCTTCCTGAAGAGGCAATAAATGCGGTGACTATCAATGCGGCCTATGCCATGGGTCTTTCTGAGACACATGGGTCGATCACCGTTGGCAAAAAGGCGAATCTGTTCATTACGAAGAAGATACCTTCATATGAGTATTTACCCTATGCGTATGGCAGTAATCTTGTGAAACATGTCATTCTGAATGGGGAGATTGTCTTCAGTCAGCAGTCAGCTGTCGGCAGTCCGAAGTAGCTTCAAATCACACATCTCAAATCGCAAATCGCACATACTAAAATACTATGATAAATAGCCGTCTAATTGAATGCGTACCCAACTTCAGCGAGGGACGCGACATGGAAAAGATCAGACAGATCACCGATGAGATTGAATCAGTTGAAGGCGTCATGCTGCTTGATGTTGATCCTGGCCGGGATACCAACCGTACGGTTGTGACCTTTGTTGGTGAGCCTGAAGCAGTATGTGAGGCTGCATTCAGGGCTGTCAGGAAGGCAGCACAGGTAATAGATATGTCAAAACACAGCGGTGCCCATCCCCGGATGGGAGCCACCGATGTATGTCCGCTTGTCCCGGTGGCAGGAGTGACCATGGAGGAGACGGCAGAATATACCCGGAATCTTGCGCGCAGGATCGGTGAGGAGTTGTCATTGCCTGTTTACTGTTATGAGTCTGCAGCATTCGAGGAGAAGAGGAGAAATCTTGCAAACGTCAGGGCCGGTGAGTACGAGGGTCTGAGGAAGAAGCTCGAAGATCCCGCATGGAAGCCCGACTTCGGACCGGCACGGTTTGACGCCGGCGCCGGGTCAGTGATTGTGGGGGCACGTGATTTTCTGGTTGCGTTTAACGTAAATCTGAACACTACCTCAGTCCGCAGGGCGAATGCAATAGCCTTTGATGTCAGGGAACGCGGTCGCGAAAAACGTGACGGCAATCCCATCACAGGTAAGGTTATAAAGGATGCTGATGGCAATCCGGTATTGATACCCGGCACACTTAAGGCTGTGAAGGCCATCGGATGGTATATCCCCGAGTATGGCTTTGCGCAGATATCGATGAACCTTACCAACATCGGCATTACCCCGGTACATGTAGCCTTTGATGAGGTCTGCCGGAAAGCAGATGACCGTGGCGTGAGGGTAACCGGATCAGAGCTGGTGGGTCTTATCCCGCTGAAGGCCATGCTTGATGCAGGGCGTTATTTCCTGCATCGCCAGCAGAGATCCGCCGGAGTGTCAGATGAAGAGCTCATCAGCACGGCGGTCAGGTCCATGGGACTCTCTGAGCTGAAACCGTTCAATCCGGAGGAAAAGATTATAGAGTATATACTACGGGACAAGAGCAGTAAGAAGCTGGTTGACCTGTCACTCTCAGCATTTGCATGGGAGACCTCTTCTGAATCACCTGCACCGGGAGGCGGTTCGGTTTCAGCAGCCATGGGCGCCCTTGGTGCCGCACTGGGTACGATGGTCGCCAACCTCTCATCACACAAAAGAGGATGGGATGAACGTTGGGAAGATTTTGCCTCATGGGCCGAGAAAGGGGTAGTGATGCAGAAAAGGCTGCTTGATCTGGTGGACGAGGATACAGAGGCCTATAACGGCATCCTGAAAGCTTTCGAGATGCCTAAGAAGAGCGAGGAGGAGAAAGCTGCCAGGGCTGCAGCAGTTGAAAGTGCCACGTTACAGGCCTCACTTGTTCCCCTGATGGTTATGAAGGAGGCATTCCAGGTCTTTGAACTGTTACAGGAGATGACCGGAAAAGGCAATCCTAACTCAGTTACTGACGGGGCTGTGGGGGTACTCGCGGTGAGGGCATGTATCAGAGGTGCTTTCCTGAATGTCAGGATCAATGTAAAGGGACTGAAGGACAGGGCTAAAGCCGAAGAACTCATCTCTGAAGCTCAGGTCATTGACAATGCCGCCGCTGAGTTGGAAGAGGAGATCATCGCCAGGGTTTCTTCAATGATGGCAATGTAGTATACCTTTAATGTTTAGGTGACATTGCATTTGCAGCAGAAAAAACCGCAAATTTTGTAGCGTTTAAAATACTCTTATATTTGCTCTAATGTAAAGAAATTCATAATTACCTGATTTTGACCTAAATTTAATCGTTAATGAAAAAGATCGTAATTCATTTTGTAATGGTATTTTCCAATGCGGCGCATGCGCTCGGCAAACCCTACAGGTTACGCGTACTGTGACAAGCCAGGAGGATGGCCTGTCATTGCCACTCTTTTTTTCGACGGAAATTTGCAATTAAAGAAATAATGGCTATTTTGCGGTCGAGAGTAATTCACCACAAACCGAATTAACCTAAATAACTAAAGTATGAAAAAGATCCTATTGATTCTTGTACTGGCTTTGACTACCACGGCTTTATCGCTTGGACAGACAGTACAGATCAGGGGTACCGTGACCAACGCTGAGGATGGTCTGGGTATACCTGGTGTAACTATTTCTGTGAAAGGGACTACCGTCGGTGCAATGTCCAATCTCGACGGCACGTACAGCCTGAATGTTCCGGTTGGAGCAACCCACCTTGTGTTTTCATATGTCGGTATGATAAAGCAGGAGGTAGAAATTGCTGACAGGACAGTTATTAATGTCAGCATGGTTTCTGACCTTCAGGTTATGGATGAGATTCTGGTTGTAGCCTATGGTACAGCAAAAAAGTCATCATTTACCGGCTCGGCTGAACTGATTCAGTCTGATGAGCTTGCCAAGATACAGACGGCATCAGTAGCAAAGGCCCTTGAAGGTGCTGCTCCCGGTATTCAGGTGACTGGCGGAACCGGTCAGCCCGGCTCAAGTGCAAATATCAGAATTCGTGGTATCGGCTCTGTTAACGCCTCCAGTGCTCCTCTTTATGTTGTTGACGGTGCTCCGTTTGATGGTTCCCTCAGTTCAATCAATACCAACGATATTGAATCAATCACCGTTCTGAAGGATGCAACTTCGGCTGCCCTTTATGGTGCACGCGGTGCCAACGGTGTGATTATCATCACAACCAAAAAGGGTGCTTCAGGGCAACCATCAATGAACTTCAAGGCAAGTGCAGGTCTTGTAAACCGTGCATTACCTGAGTACGACCGCGTCACAATTCCCCAGTATTATGAGCTCATGTGGGAAGGCTGGGTCAACGCTCTTGACCTGGGAGGAATATATACCCGTGAAGAAGCAGTGGCTATCGCCAGCGGCGGAACAGCAAATGGAATCGTTGGTAAGCTTGGCGGATACAACAGTTATGACGTGGCCGCGGCTTCGCTTATAGGCACTGATGGCAGGCTGAATCCTAATGCAAACCTCCTTTATTATGATGACTGGAATGATGAACTGGCACAGACAGGTCTCAGGCAGGACTATAACCTCTCCATAAGCGGTGGCAATGACCAGGGAAGCTATTTCGCCTCTATTGCCTACCTCGATGAAACAGGTATGGTTAAATGGTCAGATTACAACCGTATTACCGGTCGTGTCGGTGCTTCATCAAAGGTGAATAAATGGCTTTCATTTGATGCCACAGTATCAGGGGCAACCTCAAAACAGAATGGTTTTCTTGCTGAGGGTACATATACAACAAACCCGTTCTACTTCGGTCGTATGATGGGACCCATCTACCCGATCTATCAGCGTAATACCGACGGCACCGTTAAACTTGATGCCTCAGGCAACCCTGTATATGATATGGGTGGCGGATCAAGCGTATATAAGTGGGCAGGTCATACCCGTCCCTATGCGCCTAATTCAAACCTGATGGTTACCCTTCCTCTTGATGAAAGGTCAACAGCGCTCAACTCAATGTCAGCACGCGTCGGAACTGAGATTACATTCCTGAAGGACTTCAAATTCCGCGTGTCAGGTAACACGGATATGAACAACTATTTCTATACAACCTACCAGAACAATAAATTCGCAGATGCGGAGGCAGTTAAGGGACGGTCAACAAAAGAATACGAAAAAGTGGTTTCATATACCCTTAACGAGATCCTTACATGGAATAAGATGTTTGGTCAGCACAACGTATCCTTACTGGCTGGTCATGAAAACTACCTTTATAACTCCAGTAATGTCTGGGCAACCAGGACAGGATATACAATCACCACTACTGAACTCGTAGCAGGATCTGTTGCTGAAGGGTCAAGCTCAGCATCTGATCAGTATAGCCTTGAGGGTTACCTTTTCCAGGCTTCATACAACTATGCTGACAAGTACTACTTCTCCGGATCATACCGTTATGACGGTTCATCACGTTTTCACAAGGATTCACGCTGGGGTTCCTTCTGGTCACTGGGTGGTTCTTGGAGACTTAATGAAGAAGATTTCCTTGCTTCTACTATGTGGATTGACAACCTGAAAATCAAGGCATCATTCGGTGAGCAGGGAAATGACAACATCGGTAATTACTACGGATGGCAGAGTCTTTATTCCTTTGATGACAGGAACAATGGAAACATAAACGGCGCTGTTCACTCACAGCTTGAGAACAGAGACCTGAAATGGGAGAAGAACACCAACATAAATGCTGGTATCGAATTCGGTTTCTTCAACAGGGTCAGGGGTGTGTTCGAGTACTTCAGGAGAGAATCAAGCAACCTGCTGTTCAGTGTTCCGCTCCCTGAATCAACCGGTATTTCTTCAAAATGGGCAAATATTGGTACTATGAAAAACACCGGTGTTGAAATTCAGCTGGGAGTTGACATAGTAAAAGCCGGCGGTTTCCTCTGGGCTATTGACATCAATGGAACCTCATATAAAAATACAATCACCAAGATGCCTACCGGACCTGACGGTAAACCCCAGGAGATTATTTCAGGCACCAAAAAACTGTCGGAAGGCCATTCGATCTATGATTTCTGGTTGAGGGAATCTGCAGGAGTTGATCCTGAAAACGGTGATCAGCTTTATTACATGGACCAAAAGGATGATGATGGCAATGTCACAGGTCGTACAACAACCAACAACCAGAACCTTGCCAGTTATTACTATGTTGGAAGCTCAATCCCCAAATTGTATGGTGGTATTACCAACACATTCTCATACAAGGGATTAAGCCTTTCAGCACTTCTTACCTACCAGATTGGTGGTTTGATGTATGACTCAAACTGGGCATCCCTTATGCACACAGGTGCATTCGGCAGCAACTGGTCAACAGATATTCTTGATCGCTGGCAGAAGCCCGGTGACGTGACAGATGTTCCCAGATTACAGAATAACCTTGCACGTTTGAATGCAGCCTCTTCACGTTATCTTATAGGATCAGACTTCCTCTCACTGAGAAACGTCACCCTTACCTATACCCTTCCCGCATCGATTGTCAGGAGAATAGATCTTAAGGACGCAAAAATATTTGCTACAGGTGACAACCTCGGAATGCTGACAAAAAGAAAAGGCATGGATCCCCAGCAGTCATTTGCAGGTACAGCTGATTTCACATATGCACCCAGCCGGGTTATCAGTGTTGGGCTTAATCTAACTTTCTAAACAGAATTGACAATGAAAAAATTAATCCATATACTTATAGCCTCGGCCCTGGTTCTTTTCGTGGGCTGTAGTGAAGACTATCTGGAAAGAGTTCCGACCGACAGTATTACTGACACGGATCTCTTCTCAACAGTCGTAGGTGCTCAGACTGCCATACAGGGTATACACAGGTCAACATACCAGTATTACGGTGCTCATGACAAGTTTGGTCAGAAAGCAGTTGACCTCGCCATGGACCTTCTTGGTGAAGATATGTATCAGACCGAACGTGGTTACGGCTGGTTTGTATCCTGGTATCAGTACAACGATCACAGGAACATCAACTCGGCAAACCTTGAATACGTATGGGAGTATTATTATGATATCGTAGACAATGCAAACCTCATCATTGCGAATATTGACAATGCCTCAGATGCTGCCCTGAATGCGGAAAGAGTTAACAATATCAAGGGCCAGGCCCTGACTTACAGAGCTTACAGCTTCTATCAGCTTGTACAGCTCTATGCAGCCAGGTATAACATTGGCGGTACCAACACCCATCTTGGTATTCCTATTCCTCTTGTAGCATCACAGGAAGGATTGGCAAGATCAACTGTTGAGCAGGTTTATACCCAGATATTCAAAGATATAAATGATGCTATAGCTGCCTTTGAGGCTGCCCCGACCATTGGTCGCGCCAATAAGTCTGAAATCAACCTCAGGGTTGCACAGGGGATGAAGGCACGTTTCTCTCTTACAACCGGCAAATGGGGAGATGCAGCAGCAATGGCTCATGCAGCAAGAACCGGATACGCTCCGACAACAGACAATGAAAGCGGCATGAACAGCACCAGTGATCAGGAATGGATGTGGGGTGCCGTTCTCATCGATGAGCAGCAGACAAGTTATGCTTCATTCTTCTCACACATTGACCCGTTATTCGGTGGTTATGCAACACTGGGTAACCATAAGTGCCTCAGCACGGCTGTCTATGACTTCATGTCAGATACAGATACCCGTAAAGGCATGTTCCTTACCATTGCCGGCAAGCCACGCGTTGGCCTGAAATTCACCGGATGGGAGGAGTGGACCAATGACTACCTCTATATGAAGGCAGGCGAGATGTACCTTATCGAAGCCGAAGCACTGGCTCGTCAGGAAATGTTCACAGATGCCCAGGATGTTCTCTTTGATCTCATCTCCACAAGGGATCCGGCTTATGTCAAGAGTACACTTACCGGCGATGCATTGATCCAGCACATCCTTATGCACAGACGTGCTGACCTGTGGGGCGAAGGATTCCGTTTCCTTGATATCAAGAGACTGGGTATTCCCCTTGACAGAAGAAATCTTGGCCATAATGAAACGCTGTGGAATGGTGTTGATTTGCGCGAAGCGACTTCACTGGACCTGATCTTCCTTATCCCCAAGCAGGAGATGGATGCTAACCCGCTTATGGTCCAGAATGATATAGAATAATAGTCAATAACTGATTACTCTCAAGAGACTAAAAGAGGCTGCCTCATTCGAGACAGCCTCTTTTTAATTCATTATCTGCATATTGGTCACCTGTTTTTCCTGAACCTTGACTTCTGCCCGTCCCGGCGGCGCCTGATATTCTCTGTCCTTATGCGGAGAATGAAGTACAGCACCAGCAGTACGAGGATAACGGTGATAAGCACTTTAATGTTTCCCGGATTCATCTCATGTCAATAACTTCCACACCCTTATGGTCGGAGGGGTTGAAGGCAAAGTATCCTGCCGGCGGCCGGAAGGTAAGGTCATACTTTCTAACGGTCAGGGTGAGGGTCATACCATCCTTGGTCCTGTACTCGGCTGACCTGAGGTCATAAAGCGTCCTGCCAACAGCCAGCCTGATACGCACCAGGTTCAGTCTGATGTCTTCCGGATAAAGATCGATGATCCACTCAACGGGATTCTGTTCCACCAGCCTGACTTTATATCCCTTTTCATACATGGAGAAGAGCGTAGAAGGCTTAGAAATGAATGAGTCATCAGCCGGATCCGGTTCTGTTATTGTCACTTCGTTTACTTCGGGCATATAATTCCATACAGCCTTACCGTCAGACAAGATGAGGTTGTCAGGCAGCGTCAGCATGTAGTTGTCGCCACTGATCACTGCGGTACCATTCATTTCGGTCTCCTCATCCTCCTTTGCATCATAGGCCATGATGTCGAAATCAATCTTTACCGAAGGGGCCGAGATGGCCTTTTTGCTGAACCCGGAAAGGACCGCAACTGCGTCAGGGTCCTTCTGTGCCACGGCAGTCAGGGGAAGAAGCGTGAGAAGAAATATTGACCTTGTAAGTTTCATTTTACAGATTCTCTTCAGCAAGCCTCTTCAAAATCTGTTCCAATGTTTGCGGATCCTGCACAATCACCTCCCTGGCCTTGCTTCCCTCGAAAGGCCCTACGATGCCTGCGGCCTCCAGCTGGTCAATAATCCGGCCAGCGCGGTTATATCCCAGTTGCATCCTTCGCTGTATAAGTGATGTGGATCCCTGCTGATGCTGGACCACCAGCCTGGCAGCTTCGTCAAAGAGCGGATCGCGCTTTTTAAGGTCAACTTCATTGTTCCCGTTGCCTGCTTCTTCATCGCCCACATACTCTGGAAGGTGGAATGCTTCGGGATAACCGTGCTGGGAACCGATGTACTCTGTAACCTCCTCTATCTCAGGTGTGTCAATGAATGCACATTGTACCCTTATTGGTTCTCCTCCCTGGGAGATGAGTGCATCGCCACGGCCTACCAGTCTGTCGGCGCCGGTGGTATCCAGGATGGTGCGTGAGTCGACCCCTGAGAATACCCTGAAGGCAATACGTGAGGGGAAGTTGGCCTTGATGAAGCCGGTGATGATGCTTACCGATGGCCTCTGGGTTGATATTATAAGGTGTATCCCCACTGCCCTGGAGAGCTGTGCCAGCCTGCCGATCGGAGCCTCCACGTCGCGGCCCGATGTCATTATGAGATCGGCGAACTCGTCTATTATGAGCACGATATAGGGCATGAAGTCATGTCCTTTTTCGGGATTGAGACGGCGGGCAATGAACTTATCGTTATATTCCTTTATGTTTCTTGTCTGCGAAAGCTTAAGGAGTTCAAGACGGTGATCCATCAGGATGCAGAGTGAATTGAGCGTATTGATCACCTTCTTCGTATCAGTGACAATAGCATCTTCCTCATCGGGAAGTTTGGCAAGAAAGTGGCGCTCGATCTTCGCGTAAAGGGGGAGTTCAACCCGTTTGGGATCGATGAGCACCAGTTTCAGTTCTGACGGGTGCTTCCTGTACAGGAGCGAGGTGATGATGGCATTCAGTCCCACAGACTTACCCTGTCCGGTTGCGCCAGCCACGAGCATGTGAGGCATCTTTGTGAGATCAATGATAAACGGGTCATTTGTGATGGTTCGTCCGAGAGCCAGTGGCAGCTCGAATTTTGTTTCGGTGAATTCACGTGATGCGAGCAGCCCTTTCATTGATACTGTCTCAGCCTTCTTGTTTGGCACCTCTATGCCCACTGTGCCGCGGCCGGGGATAGGGGCAATTATCCTGATCCCGAGAGCTGAGAGGCTCAGGGCTATGTCATTGTCAAGCGACTTGATGCGGTGAATCTTGACCCCCCTGTCGGGGACCACCTCGTAGAGTGTAACTGTGGGCCCTACTGTTGCCGATATCTGTTTGATTGTAATCTTGTGGTCACCCAGGGTCTTGAGGATTATCTCCTTGTTGACATTTACCTCGTCATTGGTAGTTGCTCCCGGGCTCCGGTAATCGCGAAGCAGCGCCAGGGTCGGAAACTTATAGCGCGGCAGCGAGAGCCTCGGGTCAAAAGGGGGGAGGTCACTCACACCATCTTCCTCAACCGGTTCACCGGTGACAGGCTTCTTATTTCTGTCGATGACCTTCACCAGAGGTTTGTCATCAGCAATAACCACCGGAGGCTTGTAGAAATCGTCTATGTCCTCTGTCTCCTCCTCATCTGCCCTGAGGGGTTCCTGTTCAACAGACGGGTAATTCTCTTCAGGAGTTATTTCAACATCATCAGTAACCACATCTTTTCTCCGCCCCTCACCGGTGAGTACCGATACACCTGCCCTGGTCACAGTGGCAATAGGTTGCCTTATTGTCTGTGGGCTTACATGGAGAGCGAAAATGAGGTAGGCAATTGTCACAATCAGCAGTACAGCACCTGTACCGACTTTCCCCAGGCCGTCATTAAGGTAGCTGGCAAGCATATAGCCAAAAGTTCCGCCAGGCCCGGCTCCGAGGAAGGTCGACTGTCCGGCAAAATAACCCAGGATGACTGAGACGAGCACTGTTGCAAGGAGGAAGCGGAGCACATTTTTCCAGAGTCTGAAGTATCTGACTTTCAGAAAAGCCAGTCCGAATGCGCCGATTACCAGCGGTATGAAAAAGGAACCAAGCCCGAAGCCGTTGAACATAAAGTAATGGCCAAGTCTGAAGCCGACCTTCCCTCCCCAGTTCTTATAGGCAAAAGGCTTATCGTCAGGCTGCATGCTGAGTGAATCCTGGTCGGCATTGCCAGTAAGTACATATGATATGAATACCACCAGAAGGTAGAGTGCAAAGACCAGCAATACCAATCCCACAATGAATCTCAGATTCTCCCCTGACTGATTGCCGGCTGAAACCTTCTTCTGTGATGATGAACCATTTACTTTCTTCTTCTTGCTCATCGTAAGATGATATTATTGTGCCCTTGTTACAGCGGTCTGTAGAACGATTAGCAAAGGTAAGAAAATTGGCTGATGCGAAAGGGTATCATCAGAACGAAATCATTTTCATGATAAGGGTGTCGAGGTACTTTGCAGTGACCCTCCGGTAGTTGCTTTTCCTCTGGAATTCCTTGTCGGGGATCTGCTTCGCAAGTACCTCATCAGCCGTAAACTGGAGTTCGGCGTCGCCGATAACATAGAAAAAGTCCATCAATACACCGTCCACTTCCCGGTAGGGAGTCATCCTGTTTGGATTTTCTGCTTTTATCTCGGTGGTATACCAGATATATCTTGAAGTTGTCTTGTCAGGCAGATCCACCCTTGCCTGGCGGCAATTAAATCCGCATATGACTGATTTCCTCCCGGTATCGTGAATAGTAATTCCCTCCATGGATTTGAAACCGGGCTGAATATCCCTGTAGTTTCCGGCAAAGTAGTACTTGAATGACAGGATGTTAATATATGTGTCGTATATATCTTCCTTCGGATTGACCACCGTGGTCACTCCGGAGTTTCCAATGGGTGTTTTAAACCTGGTGGAGATAAGGTCATTCCTGAAGGCAATTACAAGTTCCTTCGGGAGGAGGTCTGAAGAGAAAGATGAGGGGTTACTGACATATTTAATATTATAGTAGATCTCTCCCTCTTTCATGTTCCTGTACTTATTGTGGCCATTGCATGAGGGAAGCAATAAAACAGAGACAAAAAGTGGGATCAGGGAGAGGGAGCTGTACTTCACGCTACGGTATTTGGCTGTAAATGTAGTAAAAATGCAAAACTCAACCTCCGCGGCTGGTCGCGGTGTATTATAATAACTCAGATCCGGCTGGAAAAATATTTGCCATGTTTTAATTTCTAATAATATTTTAGCTTTGTTAACTTAAAATCAAAAGACAGATATGAGCAAGAAGCTGGCAGTAATTGCCCTGGGAGGCAACGCACTGCTCAGAGGTGATCAGGTAGGTACCATTGAAGAACAGGAAAAGAATACCACTGATACTCTTGAGAACCTGGTCTTTCTCCTCAGGGAGGGATATGATCTTGTGATAACGCACGGGAATGGTCCGCAGGTAGGAAACATTCTCATGCGGAACGATGCCGGTGAACAGATGTATGGTATCGCCCAGATGCCCATCGACATCTGCGTTGCTGATTCCCAGGGCGGGATAGGGTACATGATAGAGCGGATGTTCAAGAACGTGCTAAACAGGCATGGGATAGAAAAGAATGTGGTTTGCCTTATCACCACGGTGGTGGTGGATAAGGATGACCCTGCATTCAGTGATCCGCAGAAGAGGGTAGGAAAGATTTACACCAGGGAGCAGGCTGATGAGCTTGCTAATGCGAAAGGTTGGTTCTTTAAAGAGGAGGTCAAGGCTCATGGGGGGTTCCGCCGGGTAGTGCCCTCACCAAGACCAAAGAGCATAATGAATCATGATCTCATCCGTGAGCTTGCTTTGAGGGGCAACATCGTCATTGCAGCAGGCGGAGGCGGGGTGCCTGTATATATCGATGACAGGAATGATGTCAGGCCGGCCGAGGCAGTTATCGACAAGGACCTTGCATCATCACTGCTTGCATCAACGATTGGTGCGGACGAGTTCTACATTCTGACAGATGTTCCGTATGTTTACATCAATTACAAGCAGTCTGACCAGGAGATCAAGGAGTTCCTTGATTACAAGGACACCATGAAGTACCTTAATGAGGGGCAGTTTGCCAAGGGCAGCATGGCCCCGAAGATAGAAGCCTGCCTGAATTTTGTGAAGTCGGGCGGCACCAAGAGCGTTATCACCGAGGCTTTCAAACTGGAAGACAGGCGCTATGGGACGAAGATCACTATGGAGTATGATTGATTTGCGATTTGCGATTTGCGAATTGCGATGTTGGCTGAAGACCATCAAGCATTGTAGAACAGAAGATAACAAATAATATTTTGCCCGTAGGGCATCAGGAATTATAAAACCAAAAACAGACATGCAATGGCATACAATTTACGTAACCGCAGTTTTCTGAAGCTGCTTGATTTCACACCGGAAGAGATAAAATTTCTCCTCAATCTTTCATTCGAACTCAAGAAGGCGAAATATGCCGGAACCGAACAGATGAGGCTTAAAGGAAAGAACATAGCCCTCATCTTTGAAAAAACATCAACCCGCACACGGTGCGCATTTGAAGTGGCTGCACATGATCAGGGAGCGCATGTGACCTACCTGGGTCCTTCAGGATCACAGATTGGTCATAAGGAGTCGATGAAGGATACGGCAAGGGTTCTGGGCCGCATGTACGACGGCATTGAGTACCGCGGTTACGGGCAGGACATAGTCGAGGAGCTGGCAGCATATGCCGGTGTCCCGGTGTGGAATGGTCTTACCACCGAGTTCCATCCAACACAGATACTTGCCGATTTCATGACCATGATGGAGCATTGTGACAAGCCCCTCAACAAGATCAGCTTCTGTTATCTTGGTGATGCCCGTAACAACATGGGAAACTCGCTGATGGTTGGGGCTGCAAAGATGGGAATGGATTTCCGCGCAGCAGCTCCGAAGGCATGCCAGCCGGCTGATGACCTCGTTAAAAAATGCCGGGAAATAGCCGCTGAGACAGGAGCGAAGATCACGCTTACGGAGGATGTGGCTGAGGCTGTCAGTGGGGTCGACTTCCTTTACACGGATGTATGGGTCTCCATGGGTGAAGCTGATTCAGTCTGGGAGGAGAGAATACGGCTGCTGAAACCATACCAGGTCAACAGTGAGGTAATCAGGCTGACAGGTAACCCGAATGTAAAGTTCCTTCACTGCCTCCCGGCCTTCCATAACAGGGAGACGAAGATGGGTGAGGATATCTACAAAAAGTACGGACTTGACGGAATGGAGGTAACAGAAGAAGTATTCGAATCAAGCTTTTCAATCGTATTTGACGAAGCAGAGAATCGTATGCACACCATCAAAGCGGTGATGGTTGCTACGCTGGGGTTCTAGGCATTAGGCAAGAGGCAATAGGCAGTAGTGAAATAACTGCCAGTCATATAGTTATTGGATGCATTGTCACACTATTGCCTAATGCCTAATGCCTATTGCCTAAACTATCAGGGCCCTGATAAAGTAGAATGTCATCAGGAGCGCTGCTGCCAGTTTGAGGCCAACACCGGTGAGGAACCCCAGAAGGCTGCCGAATCCGGCCTTGAGGGCATATTTGATGTCATCCTTGAATATCAGCTCTCCAACCACGGCACCTATAAAAGGACCGATGATTATACCTACGGGCCCCAGAAAGAGTCCTATTATCAGTCCAACGGTGGCACCACGCATTCCGTATTTGGAACCACCAAACTGCCGGGTACCCCAGATTGGCACTATATAGTCTATCACAGTTACCACCACTGCCACCACGCCGAGAATTATGAACAGGTTCCTGCTGATGTCAGCGAAGCTGGTGAAATGAAGTACCACCAGGCCGAGATATGTCAGTGGCGGACCGGGCAGGACGGGAAGAAGGCAGCCTGCAATGCCTAGTATCATAAGTATGATGGCCAGTGCCAGCAGTAGGTAATCCATATGAAAGTGGGTTTCAGTAAATTAAACCGGGTATAGTTACCTTGTCCCCAGTTCGTCAAAATCGACATCCGAAAATTCAGTTGCCTCCACGGCAGCAACTGTCTCCTCGGGTTCTTCAGTCTCAACTGAAGCAGAGGAGTGAACTGCTGTACCATTGCCTGCAAAAGTAACAGCCTCACGAAGCCCCTCGGTGAACTTCTCAAAATCCTCCTTATAGAGAAAGATTTTGTGTTTTTCATAAAACATCTTGCC
>DHUL01000039.1:31159-38574 GCA_002409145.1 Bacteroidales bacterium UBA5235 | reverse complement strand
CGCGTCGACTTCACGTCAAAAAAGTATGTTCTCTTGCCTGCTCTGACAACTTTTGTAAATACTTCCTCTTTCTCACTTCTCTCATTCTGACCTTCAATTCTTCCTTTATCATCTTCCATCGATAGCGAATGTTTTAGGGTTTCAATCGGTTAGCATGCTCAAATGTAACAATAATTTCTTCAACTCAAAGTCAGCCTGATAAATTGTGATTCTTTTTTGGCTCGTAAGTGGCATGCTGTACTGATTTTTTTAACTTTGCTGCCTGAAAAAATGTTCTTTAAGTGATAAGCAGAAGACAACTCAGGATCAAGGCGCTGGCTGTGCTCTATTCCTGCAACAGGAAAGAGACAGCCGATCTCGAAACTGCCGAGCAGGAGCTCATGTTAAGCATCAGGCAGAGCTATGATCTGTATCATTATCTGCTTCTTCTGCTCATCTCCCTGTCTGACCTGGCCCGGGAAAGAGTGGCGCTCTCAGTCATGAAGAAAATTCCCGGACCTGAAGACATTAATCCCAACAGGAGGTTTGCAGACAACAGGGTAATTGCCCAGCTAAGAAAAAATGAGCAGCTTCGCAGCTATACCGAAGCTACTCCTGCGCTCTGGACCCGCAAGGACAAGCTTAACAGCATGAAGGCTCTCAGCCGCTGGCTTGGAACAAGGGGCCTTTCATGGAATGATCACCCGGAAGTCGTTAAGATCATCTTCAATGAGCTGATCCAATGGGAGGCTTACAAGGCTTACATGAACTCTCCGGAAAATAGCTACAAAGCTGACCTTCGCTTCGTAAAGGATGTGGTTACAAAGTTCTTCCCCGCTTCGGAAGACCTTGCAGCCAGCCTCGAGGAACAGTCTGTCTACTGGAATGACGACCTGCCCTTTGTGGCTTCCATGATACGCAACTCCATGGGCAGGTTCAGGGAAAATGACGAAGGCAGGACGATACCTTTTCCACCGCTGTTTACCAATGATGATGATGAGAAATATGTAAAGGTATTGCTCAGAAAGACAATTCTTAACAGTGAGAAAAACAGTGAGCTGATTGATGCACATACCACCAACTGGGAAGTGGAACGGATTGCCCTGATGGATAAGCTTGTGATGCAATTAGCTATAACTGAGCTGGTTGAGTTTCCGGAGGTACCTGTGAAGGTTACTCTCAATGAATATATTGAAATTGCCAAAGAGTACAGCACTGCCAAAAGCAGTACTTTTGTGAACGGGATCCTTGACAAGATAGTTAAGGAGATGAGGGCAGGCGGGACCATAAACAAGTCCGGCAGAGGGCTCATCGGCGAATAGAAGGATAAGGAATGAAAAATGCTTTGACATATCTTATGGCAGGTCTTGTGACAACAGCACTTCTGACCGGCGCATGCGGAAGAAACAGTTCAGGAGCAGGCAACAATGCAGCCTCAGACACCACCGGCACGGCAGTATTGACTTTCAGTGACCCGGAACATAACTTCGGAAAGGTTGAGGAAGGAGAGAAGGTAGGATGCATCTTCTCATACACCAACACCGGCGATGCTGATCTTGTTATCAGCTCGGCCTCTGCAAGTTGCGGCTGTACGGTGCCCAAATATGACAAAAAACCTGTGCCTCCGGGCAAATCAGGTACCATAGAGGTGATCTTCGATACTTCAGGGAGAGAAGGTATTCAGACAAAAACTGTTGTAGTTCAGTCAAATGCAGAAAATAATTTAGTTATTTTGCGTATTATTGCCGATGTGACGAAAAAAGGCAGCTGACGGGTAAATCATAATTAATTCAAATAAAATCAAACAAAGACAACACACATGACAACATTAGCATCAATTTATTTGCAGGCAGCTCCGGCTCAGGGAAGTCCAAACCTCTTAACGGGTCTTCTACCACTTATCCTTGTATTTGTGGTTTTCTATTTCTTTATGATAAGGCCGCAGATGAAGAAGCAGAAGGAACTCACAAACTACCGCAATGCAATCACCAAGGGTGACAAAGTAATTACTACCGGTGGCATTTACGGCAGGGTTGTGGACGTAACTGACAATGTTGTGACGGTTGAGATTGCCAATGATGTAAAGATCAGGGTTGACAAGAATGCCATCCTCAGGGATCCGTCGGACGTAGCTGCCAGGCAATAAAGCCCTAATTTTAATATTTCAACCATGAACGACAAAAAGGAAAGAACGGAAAGATTTCTGAACAGGGACCTCCTTGTTTTTGCATTTTTCCTGCTTCTCTCCTTTGTCTTCTGGTACCTGAACGAGCTAAGCAAGGAGTTGCAGGGCTCAATCAATTACCCGGTAAGGTATATCAATCCGCCAAGGGACCGTATTGTTACAGGAGATCTTCCTGACAAGCTGGAAATGGATCTTCGCGGGCCGGGCTACTCCATCCTGAAGGTAAAACTGTCGGGCAGCAGGGCACCGGTGGTGATTGACTTTTCAAAGATAACACCAAGAAGAATTCCCGGCCAGCTGCCCCGCTACTACCTTGTTACCTCAGGACTCATGAGCAATTTCTCAAGGCAGTTGCATGCGGATTTCGACATTCTGGCTATCCATCCTGACACTCTCTTCTTTGGTTATGACAAGCTGGTAACGAGAAAGATGCCTGTAATCCCAAATCTGAAGGTGGAACTCGCCGAAGGGAAGAAGGTGATCATTGTGGCTGACCCTGACAGCATTACTGTTACGGGGCCCCAACATGTACTGGATACCCTGGATGGTATACCGACCAGGTTCCGGATATTCAGGCGGACGAATGAAAACTTTAGGTCAAGGATTCCGATAGAATGCCCTGAATACCTGCAGACCGCCCAGAAGAGGGTGACAGTGGAGGTGACAGTGGCAGGCCGGGCAGTATCATTCCATGATGGGAAAAACACAGTTTACAGGCTCCGGACGCTTATCGGGGAACAAAAGCCGGGAAGCTGAAAAGGAGGATGACTGATGGCAAAACGACTGGGAGTCACAGGCGGAATAGGCAGCGGCAAGACAACCGTATGCAGGATTTTCAGGGTTCTTGGGATACCTGTATTTGTTGCTGACATTGTTGCAAGAGATGTGATGGAAAATGAGTCTGATATCCGTGCTGCAATAAATCTTATTACCGGCAGGGACCTTTATACCCTGGGAATTCTTGATCGCAAGGAGCTTGCCCGGATAATCTTCAACAGACCTGATCTTCTCCGTAAAGTGAATGCTGCAGTACATCCTGTTGTGCTGGAAAAATTCGACCGGTGGGCTGCGGCTTCAGAGGCTCCTTATGTTATCATGGAGGCTGCCATTCTCTTTGAAGCCGGGGCTGACTCTCTCGTTGACAGGGTGGTTACCATCTCTGCACCTGTCGAAGAGCGTATTTCGCGGGTGATGGGGAGAAATGAACTAACACGTGAAGAGGTTATTCACAGGATCAATAACCAGCTCGAAGACGAGGAGAGAGAGGAGCAGTCATATTATGTCATCAACAACTCTGACAACGAAATGATCATACCGGAGATTCTCAAGATCCATGATGATATGCTCCGTCTTTCAGAAAAGGACAGGTGATGGGTAAGTTTGCCAAGTGGATAGGAGGAGGCCTGGGATTTGCCATAGGCGGTCCGTTGGGAGGGTTACTGGGATTCTTTATTGGCTCTGTTTTTGACGGAACAACCATATCGTATGAACAGACCGGAAGCGGACGCAGAGTAAACCGCACCACCCCTGGCGATTTCGGGATGAGCCTTCTGGTACTCATCGCTGCCGTGATGAAGGCTGATGGGAAAGTGCTGAAGTCAGAGCTTGATTATGTCAAACGGTTCTTCATCTCACAGTTCGGTCCCGAATCTGCCCAGGAAGCACTGCAGATCCTGCGTGACCTGCTGAAGCAGGAAATTCCCCTCAGGGACATATGCTCGCAGATAAGACACAATATGGACTATCCATCGCGGCTTCAGCTGATACATATCCTTTATAACATCTCAGCCGCAGACAGCCGCTTTGAATCTGCCGAGACCAGAGTCATTAAGTCGATTGCTGACATGCTGGGGATCACCACTACCGATTACGACTCTATACGCAACATGTTCATTCCGGCTACCGACGCAGCCTACCGGATTCTGGAGGTTGAGCGGACAGCCACTGACGAGGAACTCAAGAAAGCTTACAGAAAAATGGCTCTGAAATATCATCCTGACAAGGTAAGCCATCTCGGTGAGGATTTCAGAAAGACAGCCGAGGAGAAATTCAAGGCTGTAAACGAAGCATGGGAAAAAATCAAGAAAGAAAGAAATATAGTCTGATAAAAAATTGTATTACAATCATTAACGTTAATTATTCCGAATATGAACCTGAAAGATATTCTGGCTATTTCCGGTGAAGGCACCCTCTTCAAATTCATTGCACAGGGTAAGAATGCAGTCATTATTGAAAACCTTGAGACCGGGAAACGGTCAAGCGCCGGTACAACAGCCAGGGTAAGCGCGCTGGATGAGATTTCCATTTACACAACCGGCGAGGATTTACCACTGGCAAAGGTTATGGACATAATCTGGGAAAAGGAAAACGGCGGGCCGGCCCTGTCACACAGGCAACCTGATGCTGAACTTAAGAAGTACTTTGCGGAGGCGCTTCCGGAGTATGACCGTAAAAGGGTCTATACCTCGGACATCAGGAAGGTACTTCACTGGTACAATATTCTCCAGGGGCTGAATCTGCTGGTGAAAGAGGAGGAGAAACCTGCCGGGAATGAAGAAGGTGAAGGTCAGGCTGCAAGTGAAGAGCCTGAAGAGAATGGCAGCATGGAGAAAGCCATAAAGGATAAAGGCGCCGAAGGTGGCAAGGCAGTAAAAGCCGGACCGGGAGAGAAATCCGCTCCCGCAAGTCACAAGACACCGGTAGCAAAGGGAGGAAAACCAAAGGCATCAGGGAAGTAGCACAATGGCAGTGACAAACTTCGGTGGCGAAGAGGTAGTATATGATTATAATGAGTCAAGGATCATAATAGTACCGGTGCCGTATGACGCTACGAGCACTTATATCAGGGGTGCAGACAGGGGACCTGCTGCTATCCTTGAGGCTTCGCCGGCACTGGAGTTCTATGACATTGAGACCGGGACCGAGGTGCACAGGCACGGAATACATACCCTGGCCCCGCTGGTAACAGGGGATGATCCTGCAGAGGTTACCAGAGAGGTTTACCGCACCGTCTCGCACCTCTTCAGCGAGAACCGTTTCCCGGTGGTTATTGGTGGCAATCATACTGTCAGTATCGGAGCTTTCCGTGCCGCATCTGAAGCTTTTACAGACCTGGCAATTCTGCAGCTTGATGCTCATGCTGACCTCAGGCCATCATATGAAGGATCACACCTGAATCATGCCTGTGCTGCGGCGAGGGCAAAGGAGTGTGCGCCGCTTGTGCAGGTGGGAATCCGCAGCATGTCAGCAGAGGAACTTCCCTTTGCAGACAGGAAGAGTATTTTCTTCGCCCATGAACTGTACATTGACAAGAGTCTTTATGATAAAGCCCTGGAACTGCTGCCCGGTAATGTATATATCACTGTGGATCTCGATGTCTTCGATCCTTCAGTGATGCCCTCAACAGGTACTCCTGAGCCGGGTGGCCCTGACTACCGCGAACTGATGTCCTTCCTCCGCGAGGTCTTCAGCAAGCGTAATGTCGTCGGCTTCGATGTTGTGGAACTCTGTCCCTCGGAATCAAACAAAGCCCCTGATTTCATGGCTGCGAAGGTGGTCTACCAGATGCTGAGCTACAGGTTCAGCAGGCAATCTGTCAACAGCTAAAGAGGTTTATCGAATTTCTTGGCCTCCTCCCAGATCTCATTCATCTCATCCAGGGTCAGATCACGCAGAGAGAGGCCATTTGCCAGTGTTTTCTGTTCCAGGTAGTTGAATCTTTTCATAAACCTCCTGTTGGTTTTCTCAAGCGCTGATTCAGGGTCTATCTCATAAAGTCTGGCAGCATTAATGAGGGAGAAGAACAGGTCACCAAGTTCTGACTCGATATCTACTTTTCTTCCTGAGGCGATCTCCTGTTTGAGCTCATTAAGTTCTTCTGTCACCTTATCCCATATCTGCTCGCGCGAGTCCCAGTCGAATCCGACACCTCTTACCTTTTCCTGGATCCTGTTGGCTTTGACGGTTGCAGGCAGTGAGGTTGGTACACCGGAAAGCACCGGTTTGTATGCTGAGTGTTCCGTCATCTTCAGTTTTTCCCAGTTTTCCTCGACTTCGCGTGCTCCGCGGGTGACGTTCACATCCCCGAAGACGTGCGGATGTCGGTATACCAGCTTGTTGTTGATACTTTCAAGCACATCGCCCATGTCAAAGAGCCCTTTCTCTGATCCTATCTTCGAATAGAATGTTACATGGAGCATCAGGTCACCCAGCTCTTTTTTGATTGCATCATTGTCTTCCTGCAGAATAGCATCTGCCAGTTCGTAGGTCTCCTCTATCGTCAGTTTCCTGAGTGTCTGGTTGGTCTGTTTCATGTCCCACGGGCACTTCTTCCGGAGCTCATCCATGATATCGAGCAGCCTGGTGAATTCCCTGATAGTTTTTTCTCTCATTTATTTAAGGTTTTAAAAGAGACCGTTTGTTTCACGGCCCTGGTTCCTTGCTTCAACTCTTACGGCATCACCGGTGTCGACAGAAAAGAGCTGGCACAGGTTTGCCCCGTTGATCGAAAGTTCAAGCAGGTCAAGTGAGTTGAAGCGGGTCACGATCTCCCCGACAGGTTCTTCCCGGTAGTACCGGCATATTTTTTCAGTAAAGTAGTTGTTGCTCTTGATCAGAATCCTGTAATCCCTTCCCTCGAATACTCTTGAGAATATCTCGCGGGTGATGTTGGTTATTGCGTTGCCGTATGAGTCAATGAAGATTACACTGCCTATTATAACATTACGGTCTATTGTAGCTCTCAGCGGAACTTTCTCAGAAATGGATTCAATTCGTTCCCCCAGGCTTTCCGGTGGTTGCCCGTTAGCTATTGCCGCAGCAGTACATGCAAAAAGGGTGATCTCGTCTGCTCCGGCATCATTCCTCAGGCTGATGATCAGGTCAGGTTCAGAATTGAGGATGAGGTTGAACATGCCGTTGTTTGCACCCACAAACCAGTGATTGTGGGCCTTGACGAGAAGGTGAGGATGGTCTGCAGGACCCTCGCTGCTGACGAATACGAGGTGAACGGTACCTTCGGGATAATGGCTGAAGGTGTTTCTTATGACGAAAGCGCCGTGCATAATATTCAGGGGAGGGATTCCGCCTGCGTTGTTCACAACTACAACACCGGGACAGGCGGAGGCAAGTTTCCCCCTGAGTATCCCATTGAAGAAATCATCCTCCCTCCACTCGGTGGTTAGCGTGATAAGCGGCATCCTAAAATTGTTACAGCAAAGATAGTCTTCTGCAAAAAATAACCTTACTTTGC
>DHUL01000039.1:22507-30920 GCA_002409145.1 Bacteroidales bacterium UBA5235 | reverse complement strand
AGAGCTGGAGAAGAGAGGCAGATGACGGAACAGGTAATTTTACTTGATGGTATTGATCCGGTGGTCATGCTGGGGCCTAACAACAGGTTGCTTGATCTGATTCAGGGTTATTTCCCTAAGGTCAGGCTGATAGCCAGGGGAAATGAGATCAAATGTGTAGGAGAGGCCGAAGAGGTTTCTGTTTTTATCTCCCGTATGAATGAACTCGTTGATTATTATAGGCGTTACAACCGCCTCGAGGAGGGTGACCTGGAGAGGCTGATCCTTGATGATGATCATATGCGGTCGGCCGCCAGCGGAGATTTTGAGGATGCTCTTGTCTTCGGCACCAGTGGCCGGCCCATAAGGGCACGCACTGTCAACCAGCTTTTACTGGTGAAGGAGTATGCCGGTAATGACCTTATCATTGCCGAAGGTCCTGCCGGAACCGGTAAAACATACACTGCCATTGCGCTTGCCGTCAGGGCTTTGAAAAACCATGAGGTTAAGAAGATCGTGCTCACACGTCCTGCCGTCGAAGCGGGAGAACGGCTGGGCTTTCTGCCCGGAGACATGAAGGACAAGCTTGATCCGTATCTCCAGCCTCTCTATGATGCCCTGCATGACATGATCCCATTCCGAAAGCTTGAACAGTGGATAGAAGATGGCACAGTGCAGATTGCCCCGCTGGCGTTCATGAGAGGAAGAACACTCGAGAGCTGCTTTGTCATACTTGACGAAGCCCAGAATGCAACCATGAACCAGCTCAAGATGTTCCTCACAAGAATGGGTGTGAGCTCCAAGTTCATCCTGACAGGCGATACCACTCAGATAGACCTGCCCAAAAGAAGCGAATCAGGATTGCTCAGGGCAATGAAGCTACTGGATGGTATTGAAGGAATTTCCATTATCCGTTTTGATGAGAGGGATATAGTAAGACATCGGCTTGTCAAGCAAATTGTAAGGGCTTATGACAGCGATGAGAAAAACAGAACAGAAGAGTCACAGCAATAAGTCACAGATCCATGGCAAAAGCTATAACAGGAACAGATTTTAATTTTCCACGGCAGAAGGGAGTATACCGGGGAAAGGTTCGTGATGTCTATAATATAGATGATAAATACCTCCTGATGGTAGCCACTGACCGTATCTCGGCATTTGACGTGGTGCTGCCCGAGGGAATCCCATACAAGGGTCAGGTTCTCAATCAGATAGCAACCATGTTCCTGGAGATGGTAAGTGATATCGTACCGGTATGGAACATCGCAGCACCGGACCCCAATGTAACTGTCGGGATCAGGTGTCAGACATATCCCGTGGAGATGATAGTCAGGGGTTACCTGACAGGAAGCTCATGGAGACTCTACAGGTCAGGCGGACGGGAGATATGCGGGATACCTCTTCCGGAAGGCATGAGGGAGCACCAGAAGTTCGGGAAGCCTCTCATTACTCCGACAACCAAAGCTGAACAGGGAATGCATGACCAGGATATCTCTGCAGAGGAGATCATCAGCAGTGGCCTGGTATCAGAGGAAGAATACCGGAAGCTTGAGGATTATTCCATGAAGCTGTTCATGAGAGGCTCGGAAATTGCCGCGAAGCAGGGACTGATACTCGTTGATACCAAGTACGAATTCGGGAAACATGACGGCACGATCTGTCTTATTGATGAGATACATACGCCTGACAGTTCACGCTATTTCTATTCTGATGGATATGAAGAGAGGTTTGCCCGCGGCGAACAACAGAGACAGCTCTCAAAGGAGTTTGTGCGTGAGTGGCTTATGGCTAACGGCTTCCAGGGAAGAAGCGGTGAAAAGGTGCCGCAAATGACACCTGAAATAGTCAGGGAGATATCAGACCGGTACATTGAGCTATTCGAACGCATTACCGGCAGGGAATTTGTAAAGGCAGATACAGAAGACCCCCTCAGAAGGATTGAGAGGAATGTTACCAGCTATCTTAAACAGCTGTAAGCGAGATTAGACTGGGGGTGACAGTAGTACGAATTAATCAATTGATGGAAGAAAAAATGAAGTATTTCTCCTGGTGGCGCACGGCTGCTCTGCTGGTTCTTGCAGCACTGCTTATGCCAGTGTTGCTTAAAGCCCAGACGCAGGCCCCGGTCCCGGTTCCCGTTAGTATTTCCGGAGAGAAGATTGTAGTGGAGGGCAGGGTTTACTATATGCACCAGGTATTGAAGGGGCAGACGCTGTATTCAATAGCCAGGGCTTATAGTGTAAGCGTTGACATGGTGGCTCGTGAAAACGGATTGATTGACAATACTATAAAGGATGGCCAGGTGCTCAGGATACCTGCTGCCGCAGTTGAACAAGGCCGGGCTGCTATGAAAAACAACAATGACGGCACCCGGACCGGTGTGGCCGGACAAACCGGGCAGACCACAACGACAGTCCAGTCCGGACAAGCCGGACAGACCCGACAGAGCGGCCAGGGGAAATCCCCGGTCACCGGTACAGGCACACAGGTACCACAGAAACAGGTTGCTCAGGATGATCGTTATATCCATCACCTGGTCAAAAGAGGAGAGACACTTGGAACAATTGCCAATGATTACGACATTTCAGTGAGAGACCTGAAAAAGGCAAACAGGGGTCTGCTTTTCCCGCACGAAGGTGATTACCTCCTCATACCCCGGAATAAGGCTTCCAACAGGGGTCAGGAGCAAAGAGCTGAATGGGAACAGGAGCCTGCAGGCATACCTGCTGACACAGCCATTGCCGACACCCTGGCTTTTGCTTATGACACCGAGATCTTTACCATACCGGGGGAGAAAACCAGGCTTGAGAGACTGAACGGTACTGTAAAGGTGGCCGTACTCCTTCCCTTCTTCATAAGGGAGAACAACACCAGGGTCTTTGCAGATACTACAGAGAGTGTGAAGACAACCTCTCAGATATATGACGGCAGCCTTCCTTTCCTGGAAGCTTATGAAGGCATACTGATTGCAGCCGACAGCCTCCGGTCACTTGGCCTGACCGTGGAGATGGAGGTTTATGATACCGGAGCTGATTCTGCGGAAACCAAAAGACTATTACGGACCGGAGAGCTGGATGACGTTGATCTGATAATCGGACCTGTGTTTTCCTTCAACCTGGAACAGATTGCCGGCTGGGCTGCTGAACGGGATATACCCTTTGTTTCACCGGTACCGCTTCGTGACAGTCACATACATGAGAACAAACCTTCCTTTTACAGGGTTTTTCCAAGCCAGGAAGTGGTGCAGGATATAATTGCCGATGAAGTAGCAGGCCGACAGGGAAGCAGGGTCATCTTCCTGTATTCAGACACGGCCATGTATGACCCGGCTACAGCCAGCCTGTGGCAGAAAGTGAAAAAAGCAACGGGTGATTCTGCAGTCTCAGGCGGTGGGAGCGTGGTGCCATACTTCTATACGGGGGTGACGGAAAGACGAAATGTTTACAGCACCGTTGCCTCATTTGAGAGCCAGCTGGATCACGAACGGAAAAACATCATAGTGCTTGCCACTACCAGTACACCCGTGGTCAGTTCAGCATTCTCCGCTCTTCACAGCCTGACAAAACGGTATGATATAATGGTGATCGGGTATCCTGAAATCCGCGGGCTTGAAACAGTTGACCTGAAGTACTATTATGATCTTGAACTGCATATACCGTCTGAAAGCTATATCGACTTTGAGGCACCAGGTGTAAAATCATTCTCAGCTATGTACCTGAAGAAGTTCAGGACTGAGCCCATGGCTGAAAGCTTCGCCTGGCGCGGTTTTGACCTTGCGTGGTACTTTATAGGTGGTGTTGCCACAGGAGGGAAGAGTTTCCTGAAGGATCCCGGCACGTTCAATCCTGAGCTTCTCTGCCTGGAGCCTGACTTCAGGCGAAGCAACCGTAACAACGGCTATGAGAACAGGGGATTGTTCATTCTTCACTACCGCAAGGATATGACCATAGAAATCGTGAGACCCGGGCACCAGCCCCAGAAATGCGGGGAGGACCAGGGAGGCGGAATCAGCTCTCCTTTTTCTGGTTCATGAGAACATAATCGAGCAGTATGGGCAGGTCGTCAGGATTGACGCCATTTGCTGCCAGAACAGGTATATCATCATTAAACGCTGACAGAAAGTTCTCAGCCGACATTTCTCCTCCGGTCACTGCACTCAGGTAATGTTCGGCAGCCTCTCTTGTGTTGCCCTGGCAGAGGGCAAGGTGCCCCATGTTTATTTTATCATAGGGAGTAAGGCCGGTTTCGGCCAGTCTCTCAAAGTACTTCTCAGCCTCGGCAAACCTGCCTGTGACCAGGTAACACCATGCTATGGGTCTCAGAACCTTTGAATTGCCCGGACTTTCATACTCCACCCTGAAGTAATGTTTCAGCGCCTCATCGTAATTTGCTGTGTCAAGACAGCAGTGAGCTGCCAAAAGAACTGTGTTCAGATCGTCAGGTTCATTCTGCAGGGCTCTGCGGTAAACCTCCAGAGCTTCAGCCGGTCTGCCAAGCCTGCGAAGACACCAGCCGGTCTTTCGAAGTGTCCATGTATGGGGTTCGATGATTGTTGCCATTGAGTACTTCTCAAGGGCTTTTTCATATTCTCCCGCCTTCTGATAGCAATAACCCGCCTTTTCGTACAGTTCCGCGTCATCGGTCCGGCTTTTAAGGATGGTGAGATAGAGAGCCAGCGCATCTTCATAATATTCCTTGCTGAAGAAATAGTCAGCAAGTGACCTGTCATCAGAGACTGAACCACAGGTTTCCCTGTAAAAACGGGAGTTGTACAGATCAAGCCTTCCGGTGAAGAAATCGTCAAACTCATTTCTGAAATCAGAGAGCTTGAAGAACCGGTATAGATCCTGCACGTACTGGGTCACTGTTGTCCTGAAGATTGCGACAGGATCAGTGAGTTCATTTTCATTTTTCATCTGTTCCAGGCCCTCCAGTTCCATCCGGAACACCTTGAGCATCATGCTCTTTTGTTCGGAAGGCAGGTATTTCATATTAAGGATGAGAGAGAATTTGTCAGAGTTGCAGATGAATGGTGTTTTATATAGTGCTTCGGCCAGTTCGTTTATTCCAGGGCCAAGGATTTCATCCCTGAAGATGGAGTCTACTGCCTCATGATCAGGGTAGAATGGGATGAACCAGTTGCGCAATTCCCTGAAGAAGTCGAACTTCTTCAGTCCTGCAAAGGCTGACATATAAACATCAGAACCTTCCATCTGGAGGTTGGTCAGTTCCTCCATGGTTTTAAACATCTCCTCTGATCCGCGGAACATTTCTGACCAGTCAGGATTTTGACCTTCTTCGGGATTTTCGCCGAGGATTTTATCAAGGTCAAGTTTTTCTTCAATGCGAGGTTTAAGTCTGACGACTTTCGGGAGTATCTCTTCGTTCATTCTCCTGCTGAGCTGCTCCGTATATCGAGATCTGATAGCCTGAAGCACCACTATTCGGCACCTCTCCCTGAAGTTTTTCACTTGTGCCAGGTCGCTGACTGTTTGAATAATTTCAGGATACAGGTTCAGGCGGTCATTGTAATAATGGAGACTGAAGACCAGTCCTGTTACCGCTCTTTCAGCCACCTGTGGTGTCAGGTCAGCAGTCAGCCTGGCCAGCAGCCGGATCTTTGCCGGGTCCCAGGTCCGCAGACTGCTCAATGTTACTGCACTTACAAATGTGGCTGTCTCATGCCACTCGAAGCGGGCTGATCCCAAAAGAAGGTCCATAAGACTTTCCTCGGCTTCACCGTAATAATCGGTCAGCCAGAGATGGTTGAATATTATCCCCGAGAGGCGTTCAGCCTCTTTTGCTGCCTCGCTCCGGGGGCCGGACCGGCCTATCTCTGCAGAGGCAAGAAGATCATCAAGACGTGATTTGAACACAAGGTCATCCACACTCTGGATAAGGTTCCCTCCCCTGAGTCTTTCTTCCTTCTGCTCCCTTGCCCTGACAGAATAAGTGTACCACCCGGAATAACGTGCCAAAATGTCCTGTTTGATCCTGTCGTTCAGCCTGAGGATATTCTGCAGGAGCCTGCTGTAGACCTTCTGCCTTTCAGGGTCGTCTATCCCCTCGACAGTGTACCTGAGGATATTTCTATAGGTCATCTGTAACTCGGCGAACTGATCCCTGAGCTCGCCATCAGACACATTATCAAGCAAATCTGATATGATTTCAAGGCTCTGCCGTACCTTTCTCTGTACGATGAGGTTGCAGACGCTCCTGTGCTTCAGTATGATTGTATTGATGTTCATAATCTGTGTTGTGGTGACCTCCCTCAGTAATAAGACAACAATCAGACCATTCGCAGGGTTCAGAAGTTGAACCCCACACTAACATATCCCTTGACATTCCTGTACAGTACCTGCCGGTCGTACAGACCGTGCATGATCCCGATCCTCACAGGACCGGCAACTGTCATATAACCTGCGCCAATTGCGTAACCTCCCATTATTGTGAAGCCGGCCTCGCGATAAGGCTCCTTCAGTGCGAAAAGGTTGAGGTCAACCGTAAGATGAAGGTCAGTGATTATTTCAATGTCAGTGCCAAGGCGCAAACCTCCTGCATTTCTGACGGTTATCTGGTTGGGGTAGAACCCGGCAGCAGAGATGGACCGGTCAGTCAGGGGGTCAATTCCGCCAAGGAGCCAGAAGTCGTTCCCCGAGGTTATAGAATCTGTGCCAGTAGTAAACAGTATATCGCCACCGACCAGAAATGTCACTTTTTTTGAAATTGGTGAATAGGAGTTAATCCATGCCCTTGTCACATAATTGCGGTCAAAGCTGAAAGGAGAATCTTCATCTCCGGGATCATACACTGATCTTCCTGATCCGGTCCTGACCACACCTCTTATCATCCTGAGCGCTGACAGGGAGATCCCGGATGAGACACCCTGGTTAGGAAAGTGTTTCCTGTCAAGGGTATTTGTCTGGTAGCAGTAGTTTAGTCTGAGATAATCATATGTCAATCTGGTGATCCCGGTTGAAGTGAGGAAGTCAGGTACCAGGTGCTGGTTCTCGAATGAAGCTGTCAGGGTCATCAGGTGATTCAGACTCAGGCGTTTGCTCAGGCTGAATGCTGTATTGAAGTTCTGGCTGAGCATCGGTCCTGTCTCATTTCTCAGTTTAATGAGAGGCAGCCGGGTATTGTCAGCGAAGAATGAGGCTTCTAATCCGAATTTCTGGCTTTTGTCTACGAATTGTATGGAACTCAGCCTGATCCGGTAGAATTGACCTATGTAAGAATCAAGGTTTATAACAGATCTGGGTGTGATCAGGTCCCTGATTGAGAAGTTTACAATTGCACCTGCGCTGAGAGCCGGATCATAGTGCAGAGATCCGTAAAGCATTGCCCTTGGTCGTTCAATGCAGTCGATCTCGAGTGTCAGCTCATTCTCCTCCGGGATTATCCTGTATCTGACCTTCTCAAACCAGTTTTTACCGTAGAGCAGTTCAATCCTCTCCTCCAGAAGATCCCTGTCAACGTTTTCACCCGGCATGACATCGAGGACGCCAATTATCTGAGCATCACTGATTATTTCGTTACCTGTGACCCTGATATTGTCAAATCTATAATACCTGACGTCGGGAAGCGCTTTTACCGGTTCCCGGGGACCGATAGCGTCAAGGGAATCGGCCAGCTTTTCAAAGACATCCCTGTATTTAAGGGCTTCGCGGTAGCCTCTGGCAATAATGGTGTCTATATTATTGAATGAAAGAGTATTAATTGTGCCCAGTTCCGGTTCAACCATTATATCGGTCTGACGTTTCTGCTCCTCATAGTCAGCAAGGCTGCTGAGGAATCCGATCTGTTTCAGGATTCCGTATGCTGTACCAAGGTCCTTCTCCTTGTATCCCCTGAAGCTTACATATGAGCCAATTACAATATCAGCTCCCATCTCCCTCAGTTCGGTGGCAGCATAATTGCGAACCACACCTCCGTCAACAAGGACTGCTGTGTCTGTTTTAACGGGGGTGAATACCGAAGGGATAGCGATGCTTGCCCGTATGGCATCGGGGAGGTAACCACTGCGGAAAACCACCTTTTTGCTGGTTACCACATCAGTTGCCAGACAAAGAAAGGGTATGGGTAGTTTGGAAAAATCGGTAATTGTGGCTGCCGGCCAGAAATAATGGTTCAGACCACTCTCTATCTGCTGGCCGTTGATCAGACCCGACGGTATATTGATTGCATCACGGGTGATCGGCAATGCAATAAGGCTATTCTTGAAGTGTCTCTTTTCCAGAAAGATGATCTTGTTTTCCGCTATCATGTCTGACATGGCATGTTCCCAGTCGAACATCCTGAACATCCGGGCTATGCTGTCAGGGGAGTAACCCATTGCATACATCCCCCCGACAATGCTTCCCATGCTCACTCCGGTGATATAGTCAGGTTTCAGACCTGCCTCTTCCATTACTTTTATCACTCCCAGGTGGGC
>DHUL01000039.1:0-22316 GCA_002409145.1 Bacteroidales bacterium UBA5235 | reverse complement strand
GCAAGGCCTTTCGCACCTCCGCCACTAAGAGCAAGACCCACTCTTGGCCTGCCGGTATTCTCCTGGGCAGAAAGTGGCGCCGGATTTCCGCATAACGTAACTATCACCAGCAAATAGCAGATTGCTGTACCGACCCTGTAAGTGACTTGTCTGCGCATTGACCGGTTAATTGACCCTGAAAAATGAAGGTAACACTTTTCTGTTACATCTGGGAGCAATTTATCCATTATATGTAACTTGGGCGGGTGAAAAACAGGGAAAAGAGTACTATGAAATGGTTCCCCACTTCGAAAAAAGAGATGGAGGCTGCAGGGTGGGAGAGGCCTGATGTCATATTGTTTACAGGCGATGCCTTTATTGATCATCCCTCATTCGGGGCAGCTGTCATTGCACGTGTTATTGAATCAACCGGCATGAGGGTAGCCGTGGTACCCCAGCCCAACTGGAGGGATGATCTGCGTGACTTTACCAAGCTGGGTGAGCCTCGTTATTTCTTTGCTGTCACGGCGGGCAACATGGACTCGATGGTCAATCATTACACAGCTGCCCGCAGACTGAGATCAGACGATGCCTACACTCCGGGAGGCGTTGCAGGATTCAGGCCTGATTATGCGACGGTTGTCTACACCCGGATACTTAAAAAGCTGTTTCCGTCAGCCCCTGTTCTGATAGGTGGTATTGAGGCATCTATGCGCCGCCTGATGCATTATGACTACTGGAAGGACAGGCTTGAGCCGTCAATACTTGTCTCCAGTGGTGCTGACCTGCTCATCTATGGCATGGCCGAGAGAGCAGTGGTGCAACTTGCCGGAAGGCTTCTGGCAGGAGAGAGGCTGGAAGAGATACATGATCTTCCCCAGTCGGCTTTTACGATATTATCGGGTACCGCCCTTCCGCCTCTTCCGGGAACCAAAGACAAAGCACTGAGATCTTGTCATGAGGCTCTTGCATCCAGGAAAGCCTATGCCGAAAACTTTGTTGTGTTCGAGAAGACCAGCAACAGCATGAAGCCTGTCAGGCTTACAGAGCAGTGCGGCGATGTTACGGTGGTGGTCAACCCGCCTCTTCCTCCGGCAACGGAAGCTGAAGCGGATTCGGTTTATGACCTTCCCTTCAACTACGCTCCTCACCCCAGGTATGAAAAGAAAGGTGCCATCCCGGCATGGGAGATGATTAAGTTTTCAGTTAACATACACCGGGGTTGTTTCGGCGGATGCAGTTTCTGCGCCATCGCCGCCCATCAGGGCAAGTTTATCAGCAGCCGTTCGGAAGCCTCGGTAATGCGGGAGGTTGAGAAGATAAGCAGGATGGATGGGTTTAAAGGTTATCTGTCAGACCTGGGCGGACCGTCGGCCAACATGTACAGAATGGCAGGCAGAGACAGGGAGCGATGCATGAAGTGCGGGCGCCCGTCATGTATCTGGCCTTCTGTGTGTGATAACCTCGAGACTTCACACAGGGATCTGACAGAACTGTACCGTAAAGTGACCAGCCTGCCGGGTATCAGGAAAGCATTCATCGGGAGCGGGGTGAGGTATGATCTGCTGATGAAGGAATACAACAAAGCTGCCGGTAACGCCGAGGAGCAATACCTTCGTGAGCTGATAGTGCACCATACCAGCGGCCGACTGAAGGTGGCGCCTGAACATACAGATGACGAAGTGCTGTACCTGATGAGGAAAAGCTCTTTCAGGCACTTCCGGAAGCTGCGGGAAAAGTTCATGGCAATTGTTAAGTCCAACGGGCTCAGGTACGAGCTCATACCATACTTTATCTCAGCCCACCCGGGTACCAGCCTGAAGAAAATGGAGGCGCTGGCCCGAGAGCTCTCTGACCTGGGAATGCATCCGGAACAGGTACAGGATTTCACGCCAACTCCCATGACCCTGGCCACTGCCATGTTCTACCTTGGCTTTGATCCATATACGGGGAAGAAGGTCTATGTGGCCCGGGATATTGCGGAGAAGAGGAGGCAGAAGGGGTACTTTTTCAGGAAGTAGGCAGTACCAGTCAGCAGTCGGCAGTGGACTTTGACTGCTGATTGCTGACCGCTGACTGCATACTGAAAAAAAGAGGCCGGTGCTGCCGGCCTCTTTTTTTTACTCATACTCTTTCAGTATCACTTTCACATCATCGGGAGCGACCCTTCCGTAGGTCTTATTACCGACGAGCACCACCGGTGCCAGTCCGCATGCTCCCACGCAGCGCAGGCTTGAGAGTGAGAACTTGCCGTCAGGGGTTGTCTGTCCAACCTGGATGGCGAGTTCCTTTTTGAACTCATCGAGAACCTTTTCCGCACCTCTTACATAGCATGCAGTACCCATGCATATGCTTATCGGGTGTTTGCCCTTCGGGGTCATGGTGAAGAATGAATAGAAGGTCACCACACCATATACCTGTGCCGTGGAGATATTCAGCTTATCGGCAATAGCTTCCTGCACCTCGGCAGGCAGGTAGCCGAAATGTTCCTGTGTCCTGTGAAGGATGTTTATCAGCTCCAGCGGTTCATTATTGAAAGAATCGCAGATCTCATGGATCTTGTTAAGATCTTCCTGTCTCAGTTCTATCTTTATACTTGACATCTCTTAGATTTTTAATGTTAATTACCGCGGTATCACTGTTTGACGATGATCTTCGCTTTCTTGTCAAAATAGTGTGTATGCAGCAGGTGGTGAGCCTTTTCGCTGTTAGGTTCGCCAAGGAACTCATTGTAGAGCTGGATTATGTACGGGTTTTCATGTGAAAGCCTGATAGGCTTGTTCCTGTCTTCCTCGTAGATAGCTGCAGCTCTTGCCTTGAGTATCGAAGAGTCGCCGTGATGCAGTGGCTGACCTCCGCCGCCGATACAACCACCCGGGCATGCCATTACCTCTATTGCGTGGAATTTTGAGCGACCTGCCTTCACCTCGTCGAGCAGTTTACGGGCGTTGCCCAGGCCGTGGGCGATACCGATATTGAGCGGGAAGCCGTCAAAATCAATTGTAGCCTGGCGCACACCTTCCATTCCTCTTAATTCAGTAAAATCGAGACGATTGAGTTTCTTTCCTGTATAGAGTACATAGGCTGTACGGACGGCAGCTTCAATGACACCGCCGGTGTTTCCGAAGATGACGGCTGCGCCGGTTGACTCGCCGAGTGGCCTGTCAAAGTCTGATTCTGGGAGGTTCACGAAGTCGATGTTTGCCTGGCGGATGAAGTTGGCAAGTTCACGTGTGGAGATTGAGTAGTCAACATCCGGGTTGCCGTCAACTGCAAATTCTGGTCTCTGGCTCTCGTATTTTTTTGCAAGACATGGCATTATGGAGACCACCACCATATCCTTGCGGTTGATATTGATCTTCTCTGCAAAGTATGACTTGGCTATGGCGCCGAACATCTGCTGGGGCGACTTGGCTGTTGAAGGCACATCCTTCAGGTCGGGATAGTTGTGTTCGAAGAAGTTGACCCATCCCGGGCAGCATGAAGTGAGTATAGGAATATTGGCATTTTTGTCTCCGTTGAGGAATTTCTTCAGCCTGTTGAGGAATTCCGTTCCCTCTTCCATGATGGTGAGGTCAGCAGCAAAGTCTGTATCAAACACATAGTCGAATCCGAGTTCCTTTAGTGCAGTCACGAGTTTGCCTGTGACGAGAGTTCCTGGCTTCATGCCGAACTCTTCGCCGAGGGCAGCACGCACTGCAGGAGCTGTCTGTACCACCACCGTTTTGGCGGGGTCGACAATGGCCCGGAGCACGTCGCGGGTATGGTCCACTTCTGTCAATGCGCCGGTGGGGCACACTGCAACACACTGGCCGCAATAGGTACAGGGTGAATACTCGAGGTTCTGTTCGTAAGCGGGACCCACGGCTGCCATGAAGCCCCTGTTGAATGCTCCTATTGCGCCGACAGTCTGGATGTCATTGCACATCATCTCGCAACGGCGGCACATGATGCACTTGTCGAGCTCACGGATGATTGACGGAGAGGTGTCTTTCCTGTAGGTAGACATGGCTGCAATCTCCTGGCCGGGGATCTCCCTGATGCCAAGCCTGTGAGCCATATCCTGCAGGTCGCAGGTGCCTGATTTCGGACAGATAAGGCAATCTTTCGGGTGATCTGAGAGAATGAATTCCATCACCGTCCTGCGGGCGTTCATCACCCTCGGGGTATGAGTACGTATGACAGCGCCGTTATCACATTTTGTTATACAGGCGGGAGAGAGGTTTTTGCGTCCCTGGACTTCCACAACGCAGATCCTGCATCCGCCGGGTTTATTCTCAATGTTCAGGTCATCGAGTCTCATGTGACACAGGGTGGGGATATCAATCCCCATCTTCCTTGCAGCATCGAGGATGGTTGTTCCCTTCTCGACTTCAACCTGTTTGTTGTCTATTGTAATTTTTATTGTTTCCATCGTAACTCTTCCTCGTATTAATTGATTAGCACAGCACCAAATTTGCATTTCTCGAAGCAGGCTCCGCATTTGATGCATTTCTCCTGGTCAATGAAGTGCGGTCCCTTGCGTTCTCCGCTGATGGCGTTGACAGGGCATCCCCTGGCGCAGGCTGTACAGCCGACGCATTTGTCAACTATGATAGAGTACTTCATAAGTTCACGGCATGATCCGGCAGGACATCTCTTTTCGGTGACGTGAGCCACATACTCATCCATGAAGTTGTTCAGTGTCGAGAGCACAGGGTTCGGAGATGTCTGGCCAAGTCCGCACAGTGCAGTGTCCTTGATGACATTGGACATATTCTTCAGGCGGTCAAGGTCAGCCATGGTTCCGTTGCCCTTTGTGATGCTTGTGAGAAGCTCATGGAGCCTTTTGTTGCCTATACGGCAGGGGGCGCACTTGCCACATGACTCTTCCACAGTAAACTCAAGGAAGAATTTGGCGATTGAGACCATACAGTCGTCCTCGTCCATGACGATCATCCCGCCTGATCCCATCATAGATCCTGCAGCAACGAGGTTATCAAAGTCAATCGGAGTGTCAAGGTGCTTTTCGGTAAGACAGCCGCCGGAAGGTCCGCCGGTCTGAACAGCCTTGAATTTTTTGCCGTTCTTGATTCCGCCGCCTATTTCGAAAATGATCTCGCGGAGGGTTGTGCCCATGGGTACTTCAATGAGTCCCACGTTGTTTATCTTGCCGGCAAGTGCAAAAACCTTCGTTCCCTTGGATTTTTCAGTTCCGATTGCCGAGAACCATTCCCATCCCTTGGTGATGATCACGGGTACGCTGGCGAAGGTCTCGACATTGTTTACGTTTGAGGGTTTGCCAAGGAATCCGCTTTCTGCCGGGAAAGGGGGCTTATTGGTTGGTTCACCGCGCATCCCTTCCATTGAATGGATCAGTGCTGTCTCCTCGCCGCAGACGAAAGCACCGGCGCCATAGCGCAGGTCGATGTCAAAGCTGAAGTCGCTTCCGAAGATGTTTTTTCCAAGAAGCCCATATTCACGTGCCTGTGCGATAGCGATCTTCAGACGCTGAATAGCGAGCGGATACTCGGCTCTGATGTAAATAAGGCCTTTCGATGCGCTGATGGCATAACCACAGATGGCCATGGCCTCAAGGATGGAGTGCGGGTCACCTTCAAGAACCGAACGGTCCATGAATGCACCCGGATCACCCTCATCAGCGTTGCAGACCACGTACTTCTGGTCAGCCTTGTTCTTTGAAGCAATCTCCCACTTAAGACCGGTGGGGAAGCCGGCGCCACCACGTCCGCGGAGGCCTGATTTCTTGATTATATCAATGACATCGGCAGCAGTGAACTCGCTGATGCACTTGCCAAGGGCAGAATACCCTTCACGGGCGATGTATTCATCTATGTTTTCCGGGTTGATGAAACCGCAGTTGCGAAGTGCGATGCGGATCTGCTTCCGGTAGAAACCCATGTGCTTTGAATCGGGCACATGCTCCTTGCTCTTCGGGTCAACGTAAAGCAGACGCTGTACGGGTCTTCCTTTGATCACATGCTCGGCAACGATAACCGCTGCATCCTCAGGCTTTACCTGTACATAAAAGGTGTTGTCAGGCATAACCTTGACAACTGGTCCCTTCTCGCAGAAGCCGAAACAGCCGGTCATTATAACCTGTACCTCATTACCGAGGCCTTTTTCTTCAAGTTCCCTCTTCAGACTCTCAAGGATGAGACTGCTTTCTGAGGCGCGACAACCAGTTCCGCCACAGACAAGAAGGTGCATTCTGAATTTTGACATTATATATTTCCTCCCTGTTATTAGTCTATTTTTTCATAGTTAACCGGTATGATCCCTTCAACCAGTTCACCGGTCTTGATGTATTTCTCAATGATCTCATCAGCTTTTTTCCTGTCAACGAAACCAAAGACGACAGGTTCCTGGCCGGGGAGCTGAACCTCAACCGTAGGTTCGGCATAGCAGTAGCCCATGCATCCTGTCTGAGTGACAACAGCACCGATACCTCTCTTGTCAAGTTCCTCAACGAAGAAATCCATTATTGGCTTTGCACCTGATGCAATCCCGCATGTAGCCATAGCAACCTTGACCTGAACAAGTCCCTCGGGATTGTCTCCCTTAACCCTCAGTTCGAGCTTTACCTTTGCTTCCTCACGGATCCTCTTTAAGTCTGCAAGTGATTTGAGTTTTTCCATTTCAAATGTTTTTATTCTGAGTTATTTGTGTCTCCTGATTGAAGAGGCAAAACTAACCTCAATAAGTAACTAAATACCTAATATTTGTCATATCCCTTCCGAAAATTTCTCATCTCAGCCACATTCTCATTTATGATTTCCCTGATCGACCTGACAATGGTCAGGTCTGTTACAGCCTCCTCTCCCAGTGCATCTTTTATCTCACGGGTGGAGATGCTCCATTCTGTTCCTTCACAGATGTGAGAATAGACGATGTTTATGGAGGGGTTTGACAGAATCATCAGTGCAATTGTTCCGCTCACATCACCCAGTGGCGGCCTGTCTACATGGCTGTAACGGAAGGTGGCATCTACCGTTGTTCCCTTTCCCTGTGTCGAATCGATTGTCATCCCGCCTCCGGCGAGACCGGCATTCATCTTGAGTAGCGGCAGGCCCATTCCCACTTTCCTGGTTGTGCGTGAGGTGAACCATGGATCGGCAGCTCTCCGGCAACTCTCCTGGTCCATCCCTTTGCCGTTATCAGCGATTGTGAGTGAAAGGAGATCATCCGTGACAGACTCGTTCAGGGTGATCCTGATCTCATCAGCGCCTGCCCTGATAGAGTTCTGGGTAATGTCAAGTATGTGAAGCGCTATCTCCTTCATCACGGCTGCGGTATTATAAATCTTCCGGCTTCACCCCGGAGTGCCTTGGCCAGTTCGGCGAAGGAGGCGCTTTCTAGCATGTATTCGGTATATCGCCTTCCGATATGTTCCGGAACGTGGGCATCGGAATTGCGGATAACCGGGAACAGAAGATCAGCTATTCTGCCCACCACCTCCACTGCATCAATGAAAAGGTCACCAGGAATAAACCCAAGCTGGCCCAGAATGCCCATTGCGGGCCTGTCAATATGAGCCGGGATGAAAAGGCCGCCATGGCTGTGGGCTGCTGATTCAACCTCATCGATGGAGGCATTCAGGGCAGCCGGCAGAAAATGGTCTATCTCACGAATAATATTCTCATCCCTGTCAATCACCACCTGGTCACCGAAGATGTCGGGATTGTGTGGCATATTGGTGCAATGACTGTCAATCCAGGCCTGAAAGGAGAGGGTTGATGCTTCATCAGGGAGGATCACCAGCGAGTGGACCTCTTCAGCACTGGTGACCTCAGCAGCTCTCAGGACCGTAAGACCGGTCTCGCGGCCGAGTGTCACTGTCAGTTCACAGTGGTATGTACTGTTGTGGTCAGCGACTGCTATCATATCAAGTCCCCTGCTCTTTGCACGCGCAATGATCTCACGCGGACTCATCTCAAGAGAGCCGCATGGCGAAAGCAGGGTATGAATATGCAGATCTGCCCTGAACGGCTTCATGGTCAGCCTAATAGCGAATAGAGTCTGCCTGCCAGTTCGAATGTACGGAGTTCTGTTCCGAGTACCGGAATACCCTCCTCATTGCTCTGTGCAATGGTGTCATCACCCGGTTTTTCCCCTGAGGTGATTATCACAGCTGAAATATCTCTCAGTGAGGCAATTGCAGTGACATTACGGTGTGTCTGGATGGTGATCCACACGGTTCCGGCTTCTGCATGCCCCATCACATCACTGAGAAGGTCGGAAGCATAGCCGCCGGTGACCTCCCTGCCAAGGCCTTCATGCCCTGAGAATACATTAAGTCCAAGCTTTTCAACAATGTCAGTTACTTTCATTTTCAGCACCTTTTTTATTGCAGTTTTTTGTGAAATTATTATCACCCCATATCCGCCTCATTATTTCTGAAGATCTTTCCCTGTCCATCAGCTGCCTTTCCATGTTTGACTCGCGGATGAAAGCGCATTGTGATATATCACCGCGGTGACGGACAATATCTTCAGACAGTGCCTGGCATGATGGAGCCCCGCAGAGGCCGCAATCGGTCCCCGGGAGCCAGCACATGATTCGTCGCGACCGTTTCATCATCTTCATTGCCTCATCACGGTCTCCGGAGAGGCGGTACATTGACCGGGGCTTAATCTCCTCTGTAATTCTAACCTTGTTCATCAGGTATCCGCTGTATGATTCGATGTCAGGGAATTCTTCCGTTTCAGGCGAAGAGTCTCCGGGTTTGAGGGTACGGGCTTTGTTACGGAGCCGTTCGGCAACCAGGAAACGGTTAGAAGAGAGGAGCACACCGCCGGCGCACCCCTCGTCACAGGCTCTCAGTTCGAGATAATCGACGCCGGTGATCTCGTCGTTCTCGAGCTGTTCAAGGAATTCGGTGACGTTGTTCATTCCGTCGATAGCCAGGGTGCTTCCATTTACACAGGAGGCCTCGCCGTTGGTAAGGCTCCAGACAAGAGTGTCAGGGTCAACGGAATAGGCATGATCATCGCCATACTTCAGTTCACCCTTGTTTCTCAGTGTGCGGTTTATCTTGTTGTAGATGAAGTCCATGTTGATTACACCGCTGATTGGGGTAGATTCTTCTCCCACAGGTGATTTCACGGCTGCGATCTTGGCGGCACAGGGTGTGACATAGAACACCCCGATCTCGGCGTTATGGGCGCCTCTGTCGCGCAGTACACGGCGGCAGTAGAAAGCGGCCATCTCCAGGGGTGCTTTCACTGTGGCAAGGTTCCTTATGAGGGCAGGGAACCGCACCTGTATGAGGCGTACAATAGCTGGGCAATAGCTTGAGATGAGAGGGCGGGGGAGGGTCCTGACATTCATCAGGTCATCTATGGCAGGCTTAAGTATTTCCGCTCCGTGTTCAACCTCATAAACCCATGTAAATCCCAGGCTCCTGAGTACAGCACTGATCTCCGACATGGAGACCTCATGCCTGAACTGCCCGTGGAGCACTGCCGGCACAAGGGCTACACGGTGCTTGTAGTCAAAGATACGGCTGAAGTCGTCCTGCTCAATGATAATTGCATGCACCGGGCAACTCCTGAAGCACTCTCCGCAGTCGACGCAGCGATCTTCAATAAGTTTGGCCTTGCCGTCACGTATGCGTAGAGCCTCGGTGGGGCAAACCCTCATGCAGAGTGAACAACCCGTGCATATATCTTCACGGATGGTGAGTGCGTGGTGAAAAAAGCCTTTTTCCATTGTTTCAGACAGCAGCGCTGTTCAGGTTTATTGTTATTTCAAGAGCAGTGCCTGTGCCAGGTTCGCTGGTGATGAGAAACCTGTCAGCATTTGCACTTATATTGGGCAGCCCCATCCCTGCCCCGAATCCCATCTCCCTTACTTCGGGGGAGGCGGTTGAATAACCTTTCTGCATCGCCTGTTCGATATTAGCAATGCCTGGCCCGTTATCAGTGAGCTTCATAAGGATTGTGTCGGTATCAAGCACGATGCTTATAATCCCGTCCCTGGCATGAGCCACTATGTTTACTTCAGCTTCGTAGAGACAAACCACCACCCTCTTGATGACTACACTGTCAACACCGAGCTGCTTAAGCATTTTCTTTACCTGGCTTGAGGCATAACCGGCATGGGTGAAGTCGCCTCCCTGTACCTTATATTCAAAGGTCATTGCCACTGCTGCTCAGAATAGAGGTTTAATTCCGGCCCTGTAAAGCTCTCCTGAAGCCCTGAACATAGTCAGGGGGCAGGTTATGAGAGTCATTCCGAGCTCTTCGGCCAGGGTTTTCATCTCCGGGGTGACTGACTTGTTGCGAACGAACAGGATACATTCGATATCTGACATCTCTGCCGTGCGAATGGTCTGCATGTTGGCCAGGCCGGTAATCAGAAGCAGGTTATTGCAGGTAACGGTGAGAACGTCACTCATCAGGTCTGAAGCAAAAGCGTGAGTTACCTCACGGTGTGCCTTGTCACCACCACAAACCACCGTTCCGTTCAATGCTGAACAAATTTCTTCCAATTTCATTTTTACGCTGTTTCCCAGAAATACTATATAATAATACGGCAGCGCAAAGGTATAAATTATTTGTGAAAATATTCACAGTGTTACAAAAATAACAATAAATTGTTTAATATCTTATTGAGATGTGTGATATGTTGTTGCTAATTAATAATTTATCTGATATTTGCAAATTCAGAACCGGGTTTCCACCCAGGTCTGATATCACTTGTCACAATCCTGTAGGCAACATCAAGGACAGCCCTGGAGTCTTCAGCAATGCCATCAAAATCCATCTCAGGGTAATAGTTATCGGCAGGCTTGTGATACCTGTTCCTGATGTAATCCCTTTCCTGTTCCCTGGTCCATTCTCTGCCATACTCCCTGCTGTCAAAATTGCCACGGGCGAAGAGGGCCGGCACCCCGGCACGGGCGAATGGAAAATGGTCAGAACGGAAGTACATTCCGCTCTCAGGATTGGGATCAGGCATTATGTACCTGTCCTGTCTGCGGGCTGCATCTTCAAGCAAATCATCAAGTTCCGACTGGCCATAACCTGTCACCATTATATCCTTCATCCTCCCGAGAGGAAGGAGAAGGTCATTATTGAAACAGGCCACAAGGCCCTCACGACTGACAGGAGGATTGGCCACAAACCAGGAAGAACCGAGCAATCCCTGTTCCTCTGCCGTAGGAAAGAAAAGTATTACAGACCTTTCAGGTCTCTTTTTCATTGAAGAGAAAGCTTCGCCAATCTCCAGGGCCCAGGCCATTGATGTGCCGTTGTCCACTGCGCCGTTGTATATTGAATCGCCGTTCTCATTCTCTCCGACACCGAAATGGTCCCAATGGGCTGAGATTACTATCGCTTCTTCGGGTCGGGTCGTACCCCTGAGTATTCCTGCCACGTTCATTGAGCTGTTCCTGACGTGGGAGTTTGTGAGACGGAATGAGATGGATGAACCCATCTCAAAGCCACGGAAGCCGCTGAGACAGGCATCTCTTCGCAGTTTTTCAACATCCATGCCCAGTGCCCTGAACACTTCTGATGCAGCTTCGGCGCTTAGCCAGCCTGTTACAGGGCATGGTTCAGGCTCACCGGCCTCAGGCTCCTGGTAAAGTCCGGGTGAGATTGAGCTTGTGCGGGGTATAGAGAAGTCATAGCCGGCGCCCACAGTCTCGTGGATGATCAGAACTGCAGTCGCCCCCTGCCTTGCAGCCTCTTCGTATTTGTATGTCCACCTTCCGTAGTATGTCATTGTTCTTCCCTTGAACAGGGCAGAGTCACCGGTATAGAGTCCCGGATCATTCACCAGCACCACGGCGCACTTGCCTCTCACATCCACTTCCGAGAAATCATTCCAGCCATATTCCGGTGCCACAATACCGAAGCCGCAGAAGACCATCGGCATGTCGACGAGTTCAATATACTCCTTCATTGAAGGCGACTCCACGGCGATTTCGTCAGGTGCAGCCAGTTCGAGCTTCCTGCCATTGGCAGTGATTATGACCGGACTCTCCGCCATTGTGGTGATCTGCACCATCGGAACCTCCTGGAACCAGCTTTCACCGAAGGCAGGAGCGAATCCTGTCTTTTCGAGCTCTCCGGCAAGGTAGTTTACCACAATTGTCTCACCGGGGGAGAAGGGTTTACGTCCCATCATGCTGTCAGCTCCAAGAATACGGGTATATTCCCGCAGCTCACCGGGAGTGATGGTTTCAGAGGCTTTTTCCAGGGCTTTATCTCCTGTGCATGATGTTGCAACCATGGTTACCAGTGCCACAGGAAAGATGATTCTTTTCATTCCGGTGAGTTGTTTCCTGAAGTTATGAGATTTATTATAACCTCCACGGCTTTTTCCATTGACTGAAGCGGTATATACTCAAATCGTCCGTGGTAATTATGTCCGCCGGTGAAGAGGTTGGGGCAGGGCAGGCCCATAAATGACAGTCTGGCTCCGTCAGTACCACCCCTGACAGGCTTGATGACCGGTTCCACCCCGGCCTTTCTGTAGGCTTCAATGGCGGCCTCCATGATATGATAGTTGGCCTCAATTATCTCTTTCATATTGAAATACTGGTCGCGCATGGCAATGTTCACCTCTGAGCCAGGATGCTCCTGGCGGGTGGTTTCCGCAACTTCATCAAGCATCTCCTTTCTCGCAGCAAACCTAACAGGGTCGTGATCCCTGATAATGTACTTCATAACTGTTTCCTCAACAGATCCACGGATGTCATAGAGGTGGAAGAATCCCTCGTAGCCGCTTGTATGCTCCGGTCGCTCTTCCGGTGGCAGGAGGCTGTCGAGGACACCTGCCACCATAATTGAGTTGATCATGGTATCTTTTGCCGTCCCGGGATGCACACTGCGTCCCTTTACAGTAACTGTTGCCGCTGCAGCATTGAAGTTTTCATATTCAAGCTCTCCTATGCCGCCTCCGTCGAGGGTATAGGCATAATCGGCGCCGAAACTTTTCACGTTGAAATTGTCAGCCCCTCTCCCGATCTCCTCATCGGGAGTAAAGGCAATCCTGATCTTTCCGTGCCTGAGTGAAGGATTTGAAATCAGATACTCGCAGGCTGTAATTATCTCAGCGATGCCGGCCTTGTCATCAGCCCCGAGCAGTGTGGTGCCGTCAGTGGTTATCAGAGTTTGTCCTGCATATTTTTTCAATTCAGGGAACTCAGCAGGGGAAAGGATGACTTTTCGTTCCGGGTTCAGCATAAGGTCCTTTCCGTCATATCCCGGGTGCACCAGAGGATTAATATTTGATGAAGGGGCTTCAGGACTGGTATCCATATGGGCAATAAACCCGATGACGGTACCCCGGGAGCCGTTGTTTGCAGGGAGTGTAGCCATAAGATACCCGTTGCTGTCGAGTATCACATCTGACAGGCCGATCTTTTCCAGCTCCTCAGCCAGTCGCCCGGCAAAAATCATCTGGCTCACCGAAGAAGGTGAGGAGGGATTTGAATCATCGGGTTTTGTCTCAAACCGGACATACCCGAGAAATCTTTCAAGAAGACTTTGCATTCGCGGATCTTTGGTTAAGCTGCTAAATTTAGTTATTAAAATTATAGGAACAGCATCTCTTCACAGCTATCATTGCGGTGATCAGGGATAGTTTCATCAGATAACCAAAACCTTAATGATATTTCATATATGGAACAGTCGGCCAAGACTTCTGCCTCTTTTCATCCTGTAATGAATGAAGATAAAGAACATGGCGATAATCACCAGGGATGCTGCCGTTATCACAGACCACTGCGGCCTGTAGTCGCGGGAGACAAGGCGGTCTGTGAGGCACTCCGTTATCAGGGCGAAGAGCGCCAGGGCGATAAGGATTGATGCCAGGAGGTTTAGTCCCCTGTACCTGCTGAGTGAATTCAGAAAAAGGACTGCTGCTGTAAGCAGGGCAGCTGCCACTGTCAGCGGGCTGGCTATGGAACGGAACCATCCCGTATGGCCGGTGAGCAGATCAAGGAGCCACAGGAATACGAGGGTTGCCACTGTGGCCAGCGTGATGACCAGGTAGGGTCTGCGCCTGAGCAGGTAAATAGCAGATATGAATACCAGGAGGTAGCCTATGCAGGTGGTTGTCATCAGTGACCAACTCATACCCCTGGTGAAGACTGCATCGATGGCCAGTGTTATTATCACTCCTGCGACAAGGAGCAGCATTGTTATCTCATATAGGTGACGTGTGTTCTCTATCCTTGAGAGCCTGAAAAGATCAGCAGCTGTGACGATCTTCCCGGAGCGGCTTTCAGAAGGTTCGCAGAGCGGGCACTTTTCATTGCCTTCACCCAGGTCCACACCGCAGTTTTTACATATTGCCATGGTTTTATTGCTATTATTTGGTCAGGATTCTTACCGGCAGCCCCGCCGAGGTGAGTCGCTTCACAAAGCCTTTTTCAAGGTCAGTGTTGCCGGTGAGTGATCCGAATGTAATAATTGTCTCAGCGCCTAGTGAGATAAGACCGGCAGTGACCTTGATATCCTTATGAGGGGGAGGAGGGGTGACTGACATGGCCTGCATCAACTGCGCGGCAGGGCCTTTCGGGGTTACCCTTCCCATGTTTGTGACTATAGATGTGAACTGGCTTGGTCCGAACCGGTTGTAGGCAATCCGCAGCACCGGGCTCTTGATGAACAGGGGAATTATGCGGATAAGAGGATTCTTTTCCTTAGACACGTTTCTGCTGATGACCTGTTTGATTCTCTTTTCGTCAGTCATCATCTGCATGGTGATTTTTACTTCGCGCAGGATCTCGTCGAATGAGTAAAGCCCCATCCGGACATCGATTGCCGGCATGGCAAAGAGTGAGAAATTTCGAAGGGTTTCTGCCTCGTATCTTCTCCGCAGATCGAAGGGGATCTGCACCCTGATATGTGGTGAACCTCCCCCTTCGCTGATCCTGATTTCCTGAAGAATGAAGAGCATTGTCGCAGCAAGGTACTCTGTTACAGTGCATCCTGACTCTCTTGCCAGCAATGCCAGTTTCTCGGCCGGCACCCCTAATTCTGTCACTCTGAACCTCGGAGCCTCCCGCAATCTGAACGGCAGGTGCCATGCGCGGGGAAGAACGGCAGGCCGTGGCATTCCTTTCCCATAGTGCCTCGAGAAGAGGTCCTCGCTGCATCCCGGGCGAGGACCGTCCTTCGCCTCAGGGAAAGGTACCTCCATAATGGATTCTGTATGAAGGAAGTATTTGTTGAGGAGCGTCTTGAGAAAGAAAATGGCGCCACCACCATCGGTCAGGATATGAAAGAACTCCACAGAAATGGTGTTGCCCCGGACAATGACACGATAGAGAAGCTCACCGTTCATAGTTCGTGGAAAAGGCTGACAGCGCGGACCGCTGTCAGACAGCACCCTCGGTGTTTTTCCGTTGTACTCAAGGAAATACCAGAAGAACCCCCTGCAGAGTTCAACACTGTACAGCGGAAAGAGCTTTGAAGCTTCTTCAGATGCCTTTAAAAGCGCAGGCAATACAACAGGTGCCGTCAGATGCACGCTTATCCGGAACACACCGGTCAGTTCCGAGCCCGTGATGGCCGGATATATCTTGGCTGCATTGTCAAGCTTCATCCACTCCACCCGACCGGAAATTTCTCCTTTTGGCCCCATTTTCCTCTATTCCGCTGTAAAGATAAGCATATATGCCAAGGTTTGTAAATTGTGTTCTCCGGCATCTTGCACCCCGGCGGGTATTATGTTTATTATATTTGTTGACTCAAGTGATAGACATAAACACAAATTCCGATACCATGAAACAATTTTGCGTCATTTTACAAATCACATTGTTTCTGGCTGTTTCTGTTACAGCCACCGGCCAGAGGCCAGGCACAGGTGATTCGCAGCCGGCGCTTGTCAGGTGGATTGATGACACCCACTTCCTGCTAAGGACTATGGGTGAAGACAGAAAACCGGTTTTTTCGCAGTATGACTGCAAGACCGGGAAGTCAGTTCCTGTCACTGACTACGCAAGCGAGACGGAAAAGGTCAGGGGCTTTCTTCCTGAAGGGATTCAGCCCGGACCTGACATGGTCACTTCCTCAGATATGCAGGCTGTGGTTATTGTCCGCGACAATGATCTGTGGTACTATTCTTCCGAAAAACGTGAGGGAAAAAAGCTGACATCTGACCCTGACAGGGAGATGAACGCCAGGTTTGCCCCCGGTGACAAAAAACTGGCCTACACGAAGAACAGGGAACTTTATGTATATGATCTTGATCTGGAAAAAGAGACAAGACTCACCTTTGATGCAACAGACAAAATCTACAACGGATGGGCATCATGGGTTTATATGGAGGAGATCCTCGGCAGGGGCACGAGGTATGCCGCATTCTGGTGGTCTCCTGATGCAGGAAAAATAGCTTACCTCCATACCGACGATAATCCGGTTCCTCTCTATTATCTGAATGCCCTTGAGAATACTGACGGCAATCACGGCAGGCTCGAGATAACTCCTTATCCCAAGCCAGGAGATCCTAATCCTAAGGTCAAAATGGGCGTTGCTGATCTCTCAACCGGCATAACGACATGGATTAAGACTGATGAGACCATTGATCAGTATATTGCATGGCCATCATGGACCCCTGACAGCAAAAAGCTTATGGTCCAGGTCCTCAACCGCGATCAGAACGACATGAAGTTCATCCTTGCCGACGTGAGCAGCGGGGACTTCACAGAGGTATACAATGAAACCAGACCTACCTGGATTGATTTCTTTGAAGATATTTATGTCATGAAGGACGGAAGCGGTTTCATTGTACGGAGTTGCCGCAATGACTGGTACAATTTGTATTATTACGGATGGGACGGCAAGCTTAAATCGCAGATAACAAACTTTGAATGGAAGGTGACTGATATAGTCAGGGTTGATGAAGCCAGGAAGGAGATCTACTTCAACGGGACCGGTCCTGATCTGCTCGGCGGTCACCTGTTCCGTGCAAGGCTTGACGGATCGCGGCTGTTGCAGGTCACTTCCGGGGAAGGTTATCACACCGCATCGGTCTCGCCGGGCGGATCATACTTCTTTGAAACCTGGAGCAGCATCAGTGATCCGGGAGGTGTAAACATAACAGACAGGAAGGGGAAGGTGGTTCGCAGCATCCATCGTGAAAAGGTACCTGTTTATGATTCGTCGAAGCAACATAAGGTAGAGCTTGTGAAGATAAAAACATCTGACGGTCTGTTTGACATGCCGGCCCTGATCACTTATCCGCTTAATTTTGATCCGGCAAAAAAATATCCGGTTGTGTTTACCATATACGGCGGACCGGATGCCGGAAGCATCCGGAACAGGTGGCAGGGAGTACAGCCCCGTTGGTATGCCGAGAACGGAATTGTGACCATCAATGTCGATCACCGCGGCTCCGGAGTTTTCGGCAAGAAAGGCCTCGACTACATGCATCGCTCACTTGGCAAATGGGAGATTTCAGATTACTCCGATGCAGTAAAATGGCTCAGGCAACAACCATGGGCTGACGCCACCAGGATGGGCATTACCGGCGGATCATACGGCGGGTATGTCACTTGCATGGCCCTTACTGCAGGCGCCGACTACTGGACACATGGCATTGCAGATTATTCGGTAACTGACTGGCGCCTCTATGACAATGTCTATACCGAGCGTTTCATGGATACGCCGGAGGATAATCCGGAAGGGTATAAGCAGGGCTCAGCAATTACACATGCGGATTCTCTGAAAGGAAAACTTCTCATTCGTCATGGCGATATGGATGATAACGTCCATCTGCAGAACTCGATCTGGCTGATCACCACACTTCAGGATCTCAACAAGCCTTTTGAGATGATGATCTATCCTGGTGAACGTCACGGCTGGGGAGGCCCCAAGAGAACCTTCCAGACCAATGAAACTAACAGCTTCTGGATGAAATCCTTCTTTGAAGAATAAAAGCACTGACAATCAGGGATATGGCTGCCAATGCATACGTAAAGAGGCTCGCCGCGGTGCGGGCTCTGATGAGGAAAAAGAAACTGGATGCTCTAATAATACCTTCCTCCGATCCACACCTTGGAGAATATGTTCCTGATCACTGGAGGGTGATCAGGTGGCTCACCGGTTTTACCGGCTCCGCCGGGAACGTTGTCATTACCAGGAATTTTGCTGGTCTATGGACTGACAGCCGGTACTTCATCCAGGCTGAAGAGCAACTGGCCGGTTCGGGGTTTGAGCTTGTACGGCTGAAGGTGCCGCATACGCCGGAGCATATCGACTGGCTGAAGGAGCGGGCCCGCAGGGGTTGGAAGGTGGGGGTAGACAGTCGCCTGATCTCAGTGGTCATCCTGAAGCTTCTGGTGTCATCACTGAAAGCTTCCGGTGCCAGGCTCGATCTGAGAGCCGACCTGATCACTCCTTTATGGAAAGAGCGCCCTGAACTGCCCGTTGATAATGCCTTTGAACTTGATAAAAGTTTTACCGGTTTGACAAGGCTGGAGAAACTGGAAAGGGTCAGGGAGGTGATGAGGGGGATGAAGGTTGATTATCAATTGCTTGCATCGACAGATGATATAATGTGGCTGTTGAACCTGAGGGGTAACGATGTAAAATACTGTCCGCTGCTGCTTTCGTATGCAGTGGTTAGTCACAACCAGGTCATCTTCTTTGCTGATGAGGAGAAAATTCCCCATGCAGTGAAAGCCTCACTTGACAGAGACGGTGTTGTTTTACTGCCCTATGACGCAGTGAGCTCAGTCCTCTCACATCTGGAAGAGGGATCCGTTATTCTCCTATCGCCTCCTGCAACCCCGGCTGCACTGTTCAGATCGGTTTCACGCGGCGTGAATATTATCGAGGATCTGAGTATCCCCACCAGGATGAAAGCGGTTAAGAACGACACGGAGCTGAAGAACCTGGAGAAGGTGATGGTTGATGACGGGGTTGTACTGACCCGCTTTTTCCACTGGCTTGAAAAGGCAGTTGGCAGAGAAGAGATAACAGAGCTTAGCGCTGCTGCTAAGATTGATGAGATGCGTTCGGCCCAGGCCGGCTGTACCGGCCCGTCATTCAGCACAATTGCGGCATATAATGAACATGCCGCTCTTCCGCACTATGTACCTGACAGGAAAACCGACGCCAGGCTGCAGAAGAAGGGCATATTTCTCCTTGACTCAGGCGGACAGTATTTCGGGGGAACCACTGACATTACAAGGACGGTGGCGCTAGGAAAGCCTGATACGCAGATGAGGAGGGAATTCACACTTGCCCTGAAGGGGACGATTGACCTTGCCATGGCCCGGTTCCCGCGAGGCACAAAGGGATACCAGCTTGATATTCTTGCCCGCAAGCCTTTATGGGATAATTACATGAACTACGGGCATGGCACCGGTCACGGTGTCGGCAGTTTCCTGAACGTTCATGAGGGACCCCAGACAATTGGGTCCGGCGCCACCGGCGATATGAAAACCAGCATCGAACCCGGCATCGTGATTTCGGATGAGCCGGCTTTTTACCGTACGGGGAAATATGGTTTCCGGACCGAGAACCTTCTCGTATGCCGGGCAGAAAAGGAAAGCGAGTTTGGCATTTTCCTTTCGTTTGAAACAGTGACACTTTGTTACATTGACAATGAACTTATTGACACTTCACTCCTTGATGACAGCGAGCTTAAGTGGCTGAACGGGTATCATGAAAGGGTATACGAGTTGCTTCACAGGCACCTTGAGCCGGAGATGCAGAGCTGGCTGAGAATCAAGACAATGCCGCTGAGTCGCGGGTATTAGAAAAACTAAAATTATTAACCAGATGTTTAGAACATCCCTTTTTTTATTAATGGGTGCAGCCATCCTTGCTACCGGATGCTCAGACAGGACAATGACCCTGGAAGAGCGCCTGGCAAGCCTTCCTGCAGATACTCTTTTCAGGATAGATGCCGACACTTCATTCATTGAGGCCTGGGAGATACGCCTGAGGCAGCCGGTTGACCACAGTAATCCTGACGGTCCTCAGTTCACCCAGCAGATATTTTTATATTATGCCGGTGCTGACAGGCCCGTGGTGGTTGAGACCGAAGGATACGGAGCCAGGGGAGGCCGGAATGAACTCTCTTCAATCCTGGGCGCCAACCTTCTCAGGATTGAGCACAGGTATTTCGAGGAGTCGACTCCCGATTCCGTCGACTGGAAATACCTGACCACCTGGCAGGCAGCCACTGATCATCACCGCATAATTGAGCTGTTCAAACCTGTGTTCAGTGGCAAATGGGCTACAACCGGCATCAGCAAGGGAGGCCAGACTGTGATGTTCCACCGGTACTATTACCCTGATGATGTTGATGTCAGTGTCCCCTATGTGGCGCCGCTCAATTTAGGACCCGAAGATCCCAGAATGGAGCCCTTCCTTGAGAACGTGGGGACAGCTGAATGCCGTGACAGGATTTTCCGGTTCCAGAAACTGGTGCTTGAAAAGTATGACACCCTCTTTCCCATGTTTATCGATATGGCTGACAGGCGCGGATGGACTTTCACGAGGGTGGGAGGGCCTGAAAGTGCATATGAGATGACCGTGCTTGAATATGAGTTTGCATTCTGGCAATGGGGAAAAATTCCGTGTGACTCCATACCGCTGGAAGGCACTAATGAACAAGTTTTCAGACACCTGACAGCAGTGGGTGATCCCCGGTATTTTGCTGATCAGGGGCTGGCATATTTCGAACCCTTCTTTTATCAGGCTATGACTGAGATAGGGTATTACGGCTATGATTTTGACAGGTTTGGTGATCTTATCAGGCATGCACGCAATGGTGAAAAGCCTGAGTTTTTATTCTCCGCTCCCCTGGGGCCTGATTATGTGTATGATTATGAATTCGGCAAGAAAGTCAGTGAATTCATAAAAAATGAGGCAGAAAACTTCATATTCCTTTACGGTGAATATGATCCCTGGTCAGCCTCCGCTGCTGATCCGGGCAATAATAGAAAATGCCTGAAGATTATAAATAAAGGAGGTGCACACGGCACCCGCATCGGTAACCTTCCGGTAGAACAAAGGGAAGTGGTCATGGCTAAACTTCAGGCATGGATGGACATTCCTGCAGAACAGTGACCGATTGTTTTAGCAGATTTTCCTACAGCCTGTTAACTCCAAATTTTTAAATAAATTTGGAATTGTTAAAATTATTTAAATACCTTTGTGTCAGCCGACTTTATATTGTGTGGAGATAGTTTAGTGTTTCCCTCATTTTCAGTCAGTTATTTTAAATCTTAATTAACAGTTTAATTTATTTCAGATGAACATTTTTGTAGCCAAGCTGAGTTCTGTAACCAAAGCAGAAGACCTTCAGGAACTTTTCAGCAAATTTGGGGAAGTAATCTCCGCCAAAGTTATTATGGACCGTGAAACCGGCTTTTCAAAGCGTTACGGTTTCGTTGAGATGGCTGATGACCGGGCCGGTTATGAGGCTATCGAGAAGCTTAACAACTCAGAGCTCGATGGCAGTCAGATCATCGTAAAGAGGTCTGAACCAAAGGCAGAGAAGAAGCCTTTCAGGCCCCGTCGGGATTTCCGCGACAGGGATCGTGAACCGAAATACTAGGAATTAAAACAGAAGAGGCTGTCCATGGAGGCAGCCTTTTTTTTATGCTTTACCGGCAGCCAAAAAAAGGCAGAAGCAATTCTTTGATCCTGAAAAATATCTATAATTTTGCATCTGCTAAATCAAACTATCTTTTTTCATATGAAAAACCTTATTCTGACTCTGACCGGAAGCAACGGTAAGAGGTTGTTCCTCTTTTTGCTTATGCTGATACTTCCGGTATCCATTTTCGCGTCAGACGGTTCAGTACCCAAAATCGGACCGGTGCGCGTTGAATTTATCATTTTTGGCCTGATACTCCTGGGTGTGGCGCTCTTTCACAAGCAGACATTCTGGGTTGCAGTTACAGGTCTTACCGTTCTGCTGATCTTCAAATTTGCATTTGATCCGGCCTTTAAGCTGGGAGAACATATGTTCGGCACCACCCCGTTTCTGGAGCAGATCATGGATAAGGATCTGAGACAGGGCGAGTGGGGGATAATACTGAATCTTCTGGGATTGCTCCTTGGCTTTGCAGTACTGTCAAAGATATTTGAAGAATCAAGGGTGCCTGATATACTCCCCAGGTACCTTCCAAACGACTGGAAGGGTCCCTTCCTGCTGTTAATCTTTGTCTTTATTCTCTCCTCATTCCTTGATAACATTGCGGCTGCTCTCATAGGAGGGACAATAGCCCTGGTTGTATTCAAAAAAAAGGTACACATCGGGTATATTGCCGCCCTTGTCGCAGCAAGCAATGCTGGCGGGAGTGGAAGCGTCGTGGGTGACACAACCACCACGATGATGTGGATTGACGGCGTGTC
>DHUL01000016.1 GCA_002409145.1 Bacteroidales bacterium UBA5235 | reverse complement strand
TATTATTCAGCTTTTCTTTCTGATCCGCAGCTTCTGTCCCACCATTATCCTTGAAGCATCGGTAATATTATTCAGGCTAAGAATGTCACTGGCTGAAACCCCACTGAACTTTTTGGCTATATCCCATACCGTATCGCCATACCTGACTGTATAGAACTCATAGTCGCCTTCAACAGATGCTGCGGCTGACGACTGCGATGATGCCAGTGCCAGTGCGGTGGTTCCCACAGGTTTGCCCTCCAATTGCTGCTTCTCGGCAAAGGTCATGCTGTTGACCTTGCTGTAACGCTCGGCCTTTGCCGGATTAACATATACTGTAAGTTTCTGCCCCACCCTGATGGTGTTGCGGTAGATGTTGTTCCAGTATCTCAGCTCCGAAAGAGGAACGTCATACCACTCCGAGATGAATCCAAGATTGTCTCCATCCTTGACTGTGTATATCAGTTTGGTCTTGCCGCTGACATCAGGAGGTGTATATGTTGAGGTTGAGTGCTGGGGCATGGTGGTCTGGTTGACCGTGGTCAGGTACTGATCCTTCCTGTAGCCTGTTATGGTGTCAGTCATTGCAATGAAATCACCCAGCCTGTCAAGAGGCATTGTGACGGGGCTGGGCCTGCTTCGTCCGGGAACCAGGCCTGTGCGATATTGAGGATTCATCGCCCTGAGCTCCTCCAGTGGCAGGTCAAGAACTGCCGCTATCTGCTCAAGATGCATGTCAGTTGATACCATCACGGTGTCAACAGCAAGCGGCAGATTGATCTGCACCGGTGTGATTTTATGCTCACGGTAGTAGTTCATCGCATAGGTGGCTGCCACATATGCCGGGATGTAACCGCGGGTCTCACGGGGCAGACGGTAGTATATCTCCCAGTAATCCTTCCGGTTGCCCGACCGGCGGATCGCCTTGTTGACATTGCCCGGACCGCAGTTGTACGCCGCAATAACAAGGATCCAGTCATTGTAGATGCCATACAGATCCTTCAGGTATTTTGCAGCAGCATGTGTTGCCTTGACAGGGTCACGCCTCTCATCCACCACCGAATTGATCGTCAGACCGTACATTCTCCCGGTACTGTACATGAACTGCCATAATCCTGTTGCCCCTACCCGGCTTACAGCGTTGGGGTTAAGAGCCGATTCAATAACTGCCATGTACTTAAGCTCCACCGGCAGCCCGTATGAGTCGAAAATATCCTCTATCATCGGAAAATAAAAATCCTGCATGCCCAGCATAACGCGGAACTTGGCCACCTTGCGTTCTGTGTAAACATGAATGTGATTTCGGACAATATTATTATAGGGCGGAATTATAATGGAGTTGATGCGGCTGAGGCGGTCCTTGTAGATTGAATCGCTGAATTCGTATATAACCGAATCACCAGCGGAAAGGTCAGTACCGGTTACTGACATCCTGATGAACCAGTTGTTCAGCAGGCTGTCGAGATCACGTTCTATCAGCTCCGTTGATTCATCACTTCGTATAATTATTGTATCATTTACCGCAATGGCGGGAAGCGCTACTATCGACAACAGCAGCGGAAGGACAAGTTTTCTCAGATTCTTCTTCATAAAATTAAAACGTCTTTACCAGGGCAAATGTTATACCCGGTGACACTCCGGTATAATTAAAATTCAGCGGTACAACTGAAGCCCTGAGGTCATCGGTTATATCATAGTCAAAGAGGCTGGCATCGACATGCGCATCAATGATTGTAAGCAGGTACCATGCCGCAATGCCAATATATGAAAGATCACGGTACTTCCGGTAATAGTCTACACCGTTCAGGAGGGTGGTTTTGACCCATGCTTCGGTGGAAGGTCTGTACGTTTTTGGGGAAAGCACAGGGTCATAGTCCTTTGGGTCCTGGTTAACAAGCAGTTCGATGTAACTGTCAGTCTCGGGAATGATATCGGTGAAATCCTGGTATGCGCTTATAAACGTGTTGTAGTTTTTGGTATTGTAGGTGACGGCATAGCCAAGTGCGCCAAAACCGGCATAGACGAACGGCACCTTCCAGTATTTGCGGTTGTATATCTGGCCGAGGCCCGGCAGTGCAGCAGCGAACATTGTCGACCTGATCGGTTCAATATTATATCTCTTCGCTCTCTCTTTCCGGACAGGAAGAGTGTCAGCTGACTGGGCCGTGCAGGTTAATGCAATGGAAAAAAGAAGGAAGGCTGCTATTGTGCTGCTGAACTTCAAGGGCAAACATTTTCGTTTGCCGGCAAATATAAATAAAATTACCTGTTTAGTTTGTCGAGCAATCCTATTATGCGTTCCATCTCCTCACTGTCTGAGAATGGAATTACGATTTTACCACGCCCCTTTTCATTTATCCGGAACTGCACTTCTGACCGGAAGAGGTTGCTGAGTTGCTTTGACAGCTCCTCATACTCAGTGTTGAGCTTCTTCTTTTTCTCGATCTTTGCAGGGTCTTTTGCCGCGGCGCTCTGGAGATGCCTGACAAGGTCTTCTGTTGCCCTCACGGAGAGATCCTCCTCAATGATATGATAGAAAACATTGATCTGTTTGGCCGGATCTTCGATATTCACCAGGGTCCGGGCATGCCCCATCGTAAGGTTGCGGTTACGTATGCCGAGTTGAATCTCTGCAGGAAGTCTCAGCAGGCGCAGGTAGTTGGCCACTGTTGAACGCTGCTTCCCCACCCTGTCACTAAGTTGTTCCTGTGTCAGGCTGCACTCCTCAATGAGGCGCTGGTATGTTATTGCCACCTCGATGGCATCGAGGTCTTCCCTCTGTATGTTCTCAACGAGTGCCATCTCGAGCATGGCTGTGTCATCAGCTGTGCGGACATAGGCAGGTACATGTGTGAGTCCGGCCATGCGTGCTGCCCGAAGCCGGCGTTCTCCGGCAATGAGCTGGTATCGGCCGTCGCCCGTCTCACGAACAGTGAGCGGTACAACTATGCCCAACTGGCGGATGGAGGCGGCAAGCTCATCAAGCGACTGGCTGTCAAAACGCGTGCGGGGCTGAAAAGGATTGGCATCAATGGCGGTGATGTCTATCTGGAGGTTTGCCTCCACTTTCTTTTCGAGGGCCTCTTTTTCAACACCTTCAATAAGGGCTCCGAGACCTCTGCCCAGCGGGCTCTTTTTGTTTGTGTTCATGTCGAGGTTAAACAGATTTTAGTTCTTCTGCCTTGATTCCACCCTCTCGAGCAGTTCACGGGCCAGGTTGAGATAATTGACCGTACCCCGTGATTCAGCATCATAGAGTATGGCGGGCTGCCCGTAGCTGGGAGCCTCTGAGAGCTTTACATTACGCTGGATGATTGTATTGAATACCATCTGCTGGAAATGCCGTGTGACCTCCTCCACTACCTGGTTGGCCAGGCGGAGGCGCGAATCATACATTGTCAGCAGGAACCCCTCTATCTCCAGCGACGGGTTCAGGTTGGTCTGTATGATCTTGATTGTATTGAGCAGCTTGCCCAATCCTTCCAGTGCAAAATACTCACACTGCACGGGTATGATCACCGAGTCGGCAGCAGTGAGGGCATTTACCGTCAGCAGACCGAGAGACGGAGAACAGTCGATCAGAACATAATCATAATCAGAAGCCACAGGTGTAATGAGCTTCTTCAGGGTCTTTTCCCTCTCAGGCCTCTCAAGCATCTCTATCTCCGCTCCCACGAGGTCAATATTGGAAGGTATGACCGACAGGTTGTCAATACCACACTGCAGGACAGCCTGCCTTGGATTGACCCCGTCAATCAGGCAGTCATATATTGTTGTCTTCACCTGCTTCAGGTCAATGCCCACCCCGGAGGTGGCATTAGCCTGCGGATCAGCATCCACAATAAGTACCTTCTTTTCAAGCGCAGCCAGACTCGCGGCCAGATTGATTGCAGTGGTCGTCTTTCCTACTCCTCCCTTCTGATTGGCCAGTGCTATTATCCTTGACATATACTCCCTTTCTTCCTTAATTAAATGAGCTTCAAATTTACAATTAATGCCTATGCCCGAAAGCCGGCCCTGTATGTTATTGTAAACAATTTTTTCGGGGTTATTAACACGTTTTGAACAGCCGGTGTGGCTTTCCCGGCCGCTTCAGTTGCGCGATGCGGGCAAGACAGTTATCTCATAAAGGCGCGGCCAGTATTTGCCCGTGACAAAGAGTCGTCTGCCCTCAGCATCCCAGGCAATACCGTTAAGCACATCCGTCATCGGCTCGCGCTCCTCGCGCGGAAGAAGGTTATTCAGCTCAACATATCCCAGTACCTTCCCGGTACGGGGATCAATCCGTGCAATCCTGTCAGTCTGCCATATGTTTGCCCATAGCTCGCCGTCAATAATCTCAAGTTCATTCAGGTTGTCAACAACACCCTTGTTGTCCCACACATCAACCGAGGAGAGAACATTGAAATCAGCGTCAAGGAACCAGATCACGTTTGTTCCGTCACTCATCACCAGGCTGTCGCCCATTGTTGTAAGCCCCCATCCCTGGGTCTGATAA